>NZ_BAFX01000066.1 GCF_000308815.1 Nocardia concava NBRC 100430 | reverse complement strand
GCGAATCCGCGCTCGGGGGCTACGCCAAACAGGTTGCCGCGGTGCAGAACAGTGATGGCAGGCTCGAGGTCGTTTATGTCGGCACCAACAGCGCGCTGTACCACAACTGGCAGGCCGTCGCGGGCGGCGGCTGGGCGGGGGAAACCGCGCTGGGCGGGTCCGCCAAACAGGTGACCGCGGTCCAGAACGCCGACGGCAGACTCGAAGTCGTCTACGTCGGCACCAATGACGTGCTCTACCACAACTGGCAGGTCACGGCGGGCGGCGGCTGGAATGGGGAGTCCGCGCTGGGCGGGTCCGCCAAGCAGGTCACCGCCGTTCAGAACGCCGACGGACGACTCGAAGTGGTCTACGTCGGTATCTGACGGTAATTCGTTCTCCCCGAGCCGGTCTCGTCGACCGGACCGACAGGTGCCCCGGCGGAATGGCCGGGGCACCCGCGGGTTCGGGTCAGGCGAAGAGACGGGCGGCGAGGTCGGGGGTGAGGACTTCGTAGGTTTCGGTGGTGCGGTTGTACCACCAGGTGTTGTCGTCGGGTTCGGAGCGGCCTGCCGCCTGGACCGCGCGGGTGGAGGGGCGGAAGGTGGAGCTGCGGGGGATGTCGTCGACGACGTAGACGATGTCGGGGCGCTGGTCGGCGGGCAGGACCCGGACCGCTTCGGTGACGTCCTTGGGGGCCAAGGTGAAACCGTCGCGGACGCTGACGGCCGCCACCGCGAGGACGCGGTCGCCGGCGGGGAGCGCGAAGGCCACTTCCATGTCGACGGCGGTGATGTCGTTCAGGGCATCAACCACCGGCTGGGTGTAGACCGGGCCGCGCGGGGTCGGGATGACCGTGTCGCGGCGGTCCATCAGCCAGTAGTCGCCGTCGGAGTCGCGGCGGAAGAGGTTTTCCGTCGGCATCCAGGCGTCACCGGGGGTGAACACGCCGCGCAGGCCGCCCGCGGACAGATCGACCGTGTCCGTGACAGTGCCGATGAGCAGCCCCACCTCGTTGTCGGCGCATCGGCGTGCGAAACCCGTGTCCTCGACCTGGATTTCGTCGGTCAGCGGGTCGTAGGCGATGAGCTCGACCTTGGCGGTGCCGGGAACCGGACGCCCCTTGGAGCCGACCTTGACGCCGGACACGTTGGCCAGCACCACATCTCCCTCGATGGAGGCGTAGAACTCGAGCACGCGGGCGGGCTCGAAACGCTCCTGGGTGCGCCGCCACAGCCCGCGCGGCATACCGGATCCGATGAAAAGCCGGATCGGATGCGGGTGCCCGTTCGGGAAGGTGTCGGCATCGAGGATGTCGCGCAGCATGGTCCAGGTGTAGGTGACCACGGTGACGCCGTAGCGGTGCACCTCCTCGGCGAACCGCGCCGGATCCAGCGAGCGGGCCAGCGCGATCCGGCTGCCACCGGCCACCGCGCCGCCCAGGCTCACCAGCAATCCGGACGAATGGTGCAGCGGCGCAAGGCAGTACACGGTGTCGTGGCGGCCCAGGTCGGCTGCGGACGCGGTGCCGAAGGCCGAGAGCGCCCACCGGTGATTGGTCACGTACTTGACGTCGAACTTGTCGCCGGTACCGGTCACCAGGATGAACGCCAGCTCCCGCGCCAGACCCGGATCCGGCCGGTACCAGGCGGGCAGGCTCACCTGCGCCGGATCGATCTTCTCCAGATCGACGACATCACGACCGGCCGGAATGTCGAGCCCGCGCGATTCGCCGCCACCGAGCACCAGGATCCGCAGCCCGGTGGCCGCGGCATTGGCCAGATTCTCCGGATCGGTGATGAGCAGCCGCGTCCCGGTCAGCTCCGCGACCTTCGACAGCTCGCTGCCGGGCGCGAGCAGCACCGCCACCGCACCGAGTCGCGACAGCGCAGCGACCGCGGCCAGCGCACTGGGCCGGGTCTCCATCACCACGCCGACCCGGGTGGCCGGGCGCACGCCGACCGAGATCAGCCCGCGCACCACATTGTCGATGCGCTGATTGACCGCCTGCGCGGTGTGCACGCGGTCGTCGAACAGGAACAGCTCCCGCTGCGGCCCGCGCCGCGCCTGCTCGGCGAGCAAGCGCCCCAGCGAGATTCGGGTGTGCGGCTGGATCATGCCGAGCCGGGTCAGGCGCGGCAGCGCGCGGGCGGCCTCGCCGGTGAGCTCGACGGTGCCGCGCAGGGTCTGCCCGGCCACGCCCTCGATGGTCTTGCCCAGGCTGGTCCCGGCCTCGGCGAGGCTGCCCAGCGCGTGCACGGCCCGGGTCAGCCCGGTGCGCGGAATATTGCGCACCACCTCGGTGCTCATCGGCTGCACCTGCTCGGGCAGCTCGTTGCGGCCGGACAGGTAGTTCACCCAGTCGCGCACCACAGGCCAGGTCTGGCGGGTCGCGGTCGAGCCTGACACCAGCCCGAAATGCCCTGCCACGATGCTGGCTTCGTACACCTCGGCATTCGGCGCGGCGCGCACGATACCGCGGACCGCGGCGGGCTGGCCGATATCGTCGACCTCGCCGACGAAGGCCAGGATCGGGCAGGTGATCTCGGCCAGCGAGATGAGCTGGTCGCGGATCACGAAGCCGCCCAGCATCATTCGATTGTGTTTGACGAACTGCTGCAGCAGGTCGGTCAGCGCGGGCCCCGGGTAGCCGAGCCAGCCGTCGGCCTCGAGGAAGCGGCGCTGCCGTTCCTTGGGCAGCAGCGCCTCCCGGTTGTGCAGCTGGCGCAGGAAGTCGATGCGCGCCCGCGCCGTCTTGACCGGGTCCAGCGCCTGAAAGCCCAGCCGCACCATGGAATCGGTGATCGGCAGCCGGTTCAGCACATGGTCGGTGAGGAAGTCGGCGGCATCGGACACCAGCCCGTGCGGCAGCCCGAAGGGCATGCCCGCCACCGCATCCACCGGGCTACCGAAGGTCACGATGGACTCGACGCCCTTGCCCGCGCGGTAGGCGGCGGTCTGGTATGCGAACATGCCGCCTTGGGAGTACCCCATGAGATGCACACCGCGACCGGTGATTTCGGTGACGGTGTCGATGGCACTGGAGACGGCCAGCACATGATCGGCCAGATCCCGTTCCCAGCCGCCCTCTTCGGTCGCGGGCGAGCCGAAATCCACCACCCAGCAATCGATTCCGCCCTGATGCAGAATGCCGACCGCCCCATCGGCGGCATTCACGTCCCAGATCTCGGCGGTCACCATGATGGGCGGCACCAGCACCACGACCGGACGGTCGGCGACCGCATCGTCGGGGAAGTAGTGCCGCAGGCGGTACATCCGCTTCCGCTCCACCACCTCGTACGGCGACGATTCGATCTCGTGAACCAGGCCCCCGAACCGGATCACCTCGAGCCCGTTCTGCGCGGTCGCGACAAGTCGCTCGATCGGACCGACAACGGACCTCGTATTGAATTTCACGGCTTCACTCCCAGACTTTTCCTGGCCTTGACCAGCGTCACCCGCCCCGACGCGTCCCGATGAGCTTGCCATAGCACCACCCTACTGCGCTGGCGCTGTGACCAGAGCCATGCGGGGCATCGGACACGACCGCGCGGGCCACCCGGACGCAAAGCAAACCGGCCGTTCGGGGTTTACGGGTTACAGCAACATTCCAGGCATCATGTTTTGGCTTTTCGCTACACCGCAAGAGCAATGGGCCTACCATCGGTAGGCGCTGGATCGCACTGTCGCGCTTGTCAATTCACTCACTTGACTATTACCGCAGACCTTCGGGTCTGCCATTTCGCCGTGGACTCCCCCATTTGTATCCGCGGTGTCCCTTCGAGGTGAGGACCGCAGCATGACCATTGAAATGCCACTTCAAACCGAGAACGGCCAGCGCAAGTCCCTCAGTACCGCCGCCGCCCACCAACTGGCGCACACCACCAAATCCGAACCGCAGATGCAGGGCATCAGCTCCCGCTGGCTGACCCGTTCGCTGCCGTGGAGCCAGGTGAAGGGCGGTGTCTACCGCGTCAACCGGCGCCTCACCCACACCGTCGGCAACGGCGAGGTGGAGTACATCATCAACGGCCCCAGCGCCCGGGTCATCCCGCTCGAACTGCAGGAGCTGCCGCAGCTGCGCGGCTTCGACGACGAGGAGATCCTGGCCACCGTGGCCGGCCGCTTCGAGCAGCGGGATCTGCCGCCCGGCACCGTGGTCGCCGAATTCGGCAACCCCATGGACCAGGTGCTGCTCATCGTGCACGGCAAGCTGTCCAAGATCGGCACCGGCGAGTTCGGCGAGACCACCAAGCTCGGCATGCTCGGCGGCGGCGATTTCTTCGGCGACGAGACGCTGACCGATCCCGACGCCATCTGGCCGGTCACCATCAAGACGGTCACGCCCACCACCATGCTGGTGCTCAGCCGTTCCAGCCTGCTGCAGCTCGAGGAACAGATTCCGGCGCTGCAGGAACATCTGGCCGCGGTCGCGCAGGCGCCCGCCCTGCCGCAGAACAAGTACGGCGAGGCCGAGATCGTCATCTCCTCCGGCCATTCCGGTGAGCCCGTCCTCGACGGCACCTTCGTCGACTACGACTCCCAGCCGCGCGAATACGAGCTCAGCCTGGCCCAGAGCGTGCTCCGGGTGCACACCCGTGTCGCCGACCTGTTCAACGATCCGATGGATCAGATCGAGCAGCAGCTGCGCCTGACCATCGAGGCCCTCTACGAGCGCCGCGAATACGACCTGGTCAACAACCCCGACTTCGGCCTGCTCCACAACTGTGATCTCAAGCAGCGCATATACAGTGAGGCCGGCGCACCCACACCCGACGATATGGACGATCTGCTGTCCATGCGCCGCAGCACCAAACTGTTCCTGGCCCACCCCAAGGCGATTGCCGCCTTCGGCCGCGAATGCTCCAAGCGCGGACTGTATCCCGACCCGGTGGAGGTGGACGGCCACCGCGTGCCCGCCTGGCGCGGGGTGCCGATCTTCCCGTGCGGCAAGATCCCGGTCAGCGAGAACCAGACCACCTCGATCCTGGCCATGCGCACCGGCGAGAAGGATCAGGGCGTGATCGGCCTGCACCAGACCGGGATTCCCGACGAATACGAGCCCAGCCTGAACGTGCGGTTCAAGGGAATCGACGACCAGTCGATCATCTCCTACCTGGTGAGCTGCTACTACTCCGCCGCCGTCCTGGTCCCCGACGCGCTCGGCATTCTCGACAATGTGCTGGTCGCCCGTCAGTCCGACTGAGCGGGGTGGCCAGTCATGTCGGTGCTCTCCCGCGCCGCGGCCCCGCCTGCCACCTCCGAGGTGGCGGCGGCCGTCGCCGCCCTGCTGACCAATCTCGACACCACCGCCCCCGCGGATCTGCTGGCGGACCCTTCGGCCGTGTCGGCGGCGGCCGAAGCCGTTGCCGCCCTGACCGATTCCCGGCTGCTTGCTGACGACCCCCGCCTCGGCCCCTCCGACGCCGCCGAGGCACACTCCCCCCGCAGGCTGCTCGGCCCCTCCGGCCTCGGGGCCCCGAGTCTCCGTGTGAACCTACCCACCCCCAAGGTGATCACGGAGCTCGCGGGACAGGCATCGCGTCCGCCGTCGCCTGCCGGCGGCGCGGTGCCGACACCACCGCTCCCGACATCCCCTGTCGGACAGCCGCTCCGACCCATCCCGCGGTCTCTGGGCTCGGGTCGAGTTCCGGCCGCGCCCGCGGAAACCCCGGCTGCGGAGGCCAAGACCGCACCGCCGAGCAACAGCCCCGCCCTGCGAATCGCGAGCGGTCCCACCGGGATCGGGACCGTCTCCGCATACCGCCGGGCCGGGGTACCCGGTGCTTCAGCCCTGTCCGGTCCTGCGGCCGACACTCCCACGGTCGTGATTCCGGCTCCCGACGTCGCGGGTTCGGCTGCGGCCCCGAGTGTTTCGCACGGCCCGAGCGGCATCGGAACCTCCTCGGAGCAGCGGAGTCAGCGCAGTCGAGGCTCCGCGATTCCGGCGCTCTACTGTCCGCCGCCGGTGCGGGACGATCCCGCGCTGGCGGAGGCGGTGAACGTCGGGATTCTGGCCTGGGCCGAGGAGATCGGGCTGTACGAGGGGCGGCTCGACGAGCTGCGCAAGGCCGACTTCGGGCGGTTGATCATGCTGGCACATCCGGACTGCGATGACGCGGATCGGCTGCTGGCGGCCGCCAAGTGCGCGGTGTCGGAGTGGTCGGTGGACGACTACTACTGCGAGGAGGACGCCAGCGATATCGCGCCGGACGGTAGCCACTCCAGCGCGGAGGCCGAGCTGGGCCCCAGGCTCGAATTGGCTGCCGCCGCAATGGATCCGGTGCACCTGCCACTGCAGTATCAGGTGGAGGTGGAGAAGGCCATGGAGAACGATCCCATCCTGCGCGCCTTCCGGACCTCCTTCGAGCACCTGTCCCGGTACGCCACCCCCGCCCAGATGGCGCGGCTGCGGACCGAGATCGCGGGCTGGTTCATCGCGCTGGGCGCGGAGGCCGGCTGGCGGTTGGCGGGCCGCATGCCGCCGGTGTGGGAGTACCTGCTCAACCGGCAGCCGCACAGCTTCCTGCCCTGTATGGCACCGATCGACGCGATCGGCGGCTACGAGCTCCCCGCCGCCGAGTACGCCGATCCGCGGGTGCGGCGGGTGGTCACCACCGCCGCGCTGGCCGCCCAGATGGTCAACGACCTCTACTCCATGGCACGCGAAGATCTTTCCGGCGGAAGGGAATTCAACCTCCCGACCGTGCTGGCCGCCGAGGAGAACTGCTCGCGACGCGAGGCCGTGCAGCGCACCGCCGAGGTCCACGACGAACTGGTGCACCGCTTCGAGGCCGAGGCGGGCATCCTGGCCGCCACCGGCACCCCGGAACTGGTGCGCTTCCTGACCGGGCTCTGGTCCTGGATGGGCGGCAACCGCGCCTGGCATGCCGACAGCCGCCGATACAAAGACAACCCCTGAGCCACAACATTTTTCGTGCGCAGTGCTTCCAGCGTCATATCACCCATTCGAGAGGATGACCTGTCATGACCGCGCTCCACCCGCAACCCGACGCCGTGCTGAAGACCGAGTATCAGAAATCGGTCGCGTCGTATTGGAACAACAACCCCAATGACGACCGCGTCAACACCAAGCTCGGTGAGGTCGACGGCCTCTACCACCACCACTACGGCATCGGCGAGCCCGACCTGTCGGTGCTGGAGGGACCCGAGGAGACCCGGCAGGAGCGGATTGTCCGGGAACTGCACCGCCTCGAGACCGCCCAGGCCGACCTGCTGCTCGATCAGCTCGGCGACGTCCGCCCCGGCGATCACCTGATGGACGGCGGATCCGGCCGCGGCGGCACCAGTTTCATGGCCAATCAGCGCTTCGGCTGCCAGATGGACGGCGTCACCATCTCGGAGTACCAGGTGGGCTTCGCCAATGAGCAGGCCCGCGAGCGCGGCGTCTCGGACAAGGTGCGCTTCCACTTCAAGAACATGCTCGACACCGGTTTCGAGTCCGGCTCCAAGCGCGGCATCTGGACCAATGAGACCACCATGTACGTCGACCTTTTCGAGCTGTTCGCCGAATTCTCCCGGCTGCTCGAGCCCGGCGGGCGCTACGTCTGCATCACCGGCTGCTCCAATGACGTGTTCGGCGCGCGGTCGGCATCGGTGAGCTGGATCGACGCCCACTACGGCTGCAACATCCACCCGCGCAGCGAGTACTTCAAGGCGCTGGCCGCCAACAACCTGGTCCCCATCGCGGTCACCGACCTCACCCCGGCGACCATCCCGTACTGGGAGCTGCGCACCCACTCCGAGCTCGCGACCGGTGTCGAGAAACCGTTCCTGACCTCCTACAAGGAGGGCAGCTTCCAGTACCTGATGATCACCGCCGATAAGGTGGGTAGGTGACCGGCACCCTCGATAACTCCGACGTCGACCGTGAGACCCTGCTCGTCGAGCTCGTAGACGAGCAGGGCCGGGCGCAGGGATCGCTGTCGGTAGCGGCGGCGCACACCGCGCCCGGACGGCTGCATCGGGCGTTCTCGGTGCTGCTGTTCGACGCTGACGGGCAGGTGCTGCTGCAGCAGCGCGCAGGGGTGAAGACCCGTTTTCCGCTGCTGTGGACCAACACCTGCTGCGGCCATCCGGCACCGGGCCAGACCGTGATCGAGGCGGCCACCAAACGGCTGCACGAGGAGCTCGGGCTCACCGCCGATCTCACCGAGGTCGGCACCTTCACCTACCAGGCCACCGACCCGAACACCGGCCGCGTCGAATTCGAATTCGACCACGTCCTCATCGGCCGCCTGGAAGACGCAGCGCCGCAACCGAATCCGGCCGAGGTGGACGATATCGCCTGGGTTGATCCGGACACCCTCGCCACCGAGGTGGCGGCCGATCCCGCCCGCTACACCCCGTGGCTCGCAGGAGTTTTGGCGGCCGTCCGGGACGCCGGGTCTGAGCACTGAGCGGTTCCACGGAAGTCCAAACGGAAGTCCAACCCGGCGTCGGAAGTCCAACCCGTCATCCCGGCGTGCTTTTGGCCGGGATCTCGCTGCACTAGGTGGATTCCGGCCAAAAGCACGCCGGAATGACGAGGAGAGCTTTCGACTAGGCGCTCAGCTCCCCGCCTCAACGCCCGCCGCCGGACCGGCGCGCGGGTGTCAGGTCGGCTCCGGTGTCAGGTCGGCTCGGACCATTCCAGGCGTTCGGTGAGCAGGTCCTGTTGCGCGGGGTTGGCGGTGAGAGCGAGCGCCCGGCGATCCGCCGTATGCGCCTCGAGGTTACGGCCCAGGGCGCGAAGGAGTTCCGCGCGGGTGGCGTGGAACAGGTGGTGCCCGTCGAGTTCCGGAGACAGCGTCTCGAGCTCGCGCAGGGCCGCCTCCGGGCCCAGCACATAGCGCACGGCCGTCGCGCGATGCAGCCGCACCACCGGGCTCGGCGCGATGTGCAGGAGCATGTCGTAGAGGACGAGGATCTGTGTCCAGTCGGTGTCTTCCCAGGTCGGAGCGGCGGCGTGGCAGGCGACCAGGGCGGCCTGTAGTTGGTACGGACCCGGACGGTGGTGTGCGGCAGCGCGTTCCAGCAGCCGGTCGGCCTCCGCGATGGCGTCGTGGTCCCACCGGGAACGGTCTTGGTGTTGCAGCAGAATGATTCCGCCGTCCGGGCTGAAACGTGCTGCGGCACGGGCCTGGTGCAGCCGGATCAATGCGAGCAGCCCGAGCACCTCCGGCTCCTTCGGCATCAGCCAGGCCAGCGTCTCGGCGAGATATTCGGCGTCGTCGGCCAGGTCCCGCGCCTGCGGCCGATCGCCGCCGCTGGTGAGGTAGCCCTCGTTGAACAGCAGGTAGATGACGGCCAGCACCTGAGCGAGACGCTCGGGCAATTCCTGGTCCGACGGAACGCGATACGGAATCCCAGCCTGGGTGATCTTGCGTTTGGCGCGGGTGACCCGCTGGCCGATCGTCGCTTCAGGCACGAGGAAGGCGGCCGCGATCTGGGCGGTGGTGAGACCGCAGACCGTGCGCAGCGTCAAGGCGACCTGAGCCTGCCTGGGCAGCGCGGGGTGACAGCATGTGAAGATGAGCCGCAGGCGATCATCCGGTTCCGGCCGAACCGGCCAATCGAGCTGAGAGAGCTTGTCCCGGTACACATTCTGACGGCGCAGCACATCCAGCCCGCGCCGGCGCGCGACCGTGAGCAGCCAGGCGTCGGGATGCTCCGGAATTCCCTCGACCGGCCAGCGCTGCAGCGCGGTCTCGATCGCGTCCTGCATGACATCCTCGGCGGCGGCGAAGTCGCCGAGGACGCGGATCAGGCACGCGGTGAGCCGGCCCGCGTGATCGCGGACGGTGCGGGCCAGCTCGGCGTGAACGTCCATCACATGATCGGCCGGATCTCGACCAGCGGGCAGCCCGGCCACGAGCGGGCCAGTGCCATGGCCTCGTCGAGATCGGCGACGTCGACCTCGGCGTATCCGGACACGACCTCCTTGCCCTCGATGAACGGTCCATCGGTGACAACCGCGTCGCCGCCGGACAGCCGCATGGTGGTCGCGGTGCTCGGGTCGGCCAGCTTCTGATGGTGGGTGACCTGCGCCGCGTTCCGGGCGAACCATTCGTAGACCGCGGCGTAGGCGGCCTGCCGATCGTCGTCGTTCTTCGCCGCGAGCTCCTGGATGAACTCCTCGGTCTCGATGAACATCAGGACGTATTTCATGGGTGCCTCCTCGGTGTCGTACGGCCGGATCAGTGGGCGGGCAGCGGGCAGTAGAGGTCGATGCCGTTCCCGTCCGGGTCCAGCACCGTCGCGTAGCGCATTGCCCAGGGCGCGTCGAAGGGCTCCTTCACCCCGGTGTATCCGGCCTCGGCCAGCTCCGCGTAAAGCGCGTCGACGGCATCGGGGCTCGGCGCCTCGAAGGCCAGGAAGTTGCGGGCTCCGCCGGTCGGCGCGGTCCAACCGGGCGTGATGGAGGCCCGGAACGGCTGCGTATCGAGCATCAGATGCAGCCCGCCCGGCAGGTCCGCCCCGGCATGGCCCGGGAAGGCCGAATCAACCTTGAATTCGACTCCGAGCCGCCGGTAGAAGGCCATCGAGGCCTCCAGATCAGCCACCACGATGTCGATCGTATTCAGCACCAGTTCCATGACGTTCCCTTCTCGGTTGCGCGTCGGGCGATTTGCCCGCGCTTCAATTCCGAGACGAACGGCGAACGGCCCGATCCGACACTTCCCGAAAAAATTCTCGAGCGCGGCGGATCAGGGCGCTGACTGGGCGCTACGCCGGGGCCGGAGCCTGCTCGGCGTTCAGCAGCCAGTCGTTGGGTGCGAAGAGTTCGAAGTGGACCCGATCCGAGGGAATGCCCGCGGACATGAGCTGGGCCCGGACGTACTGGAGGAAGCCGGTGCCACCGCACAGGTAGTAGTCGGCGTCCTCGGGGAGGTCGGTGCGGGTCACGTCGAGCAGACCGTGACCGTCGGCCCGGTACCAGGCGCGGTAGTAGACGTCGTTCAGGCGCGTCGCGAGATCGGTGACGGATTCGCGCAGCGGGTGCGCGGTGGTGGAGCGGTCGGCGTGCAAGATGACCGTTCGGCGCGAAGGGGTTTCGGCGGCCAGGTATTCCAGGATGCCGACCATCGGGGTGACGCCGATGCCCGCCGAGATGAGCACGAGCGGGGTGGTGGCCTCGGTGTCGATGGTGAGATCGCCGAAGGGCAGCGTGATTTCGAGGGCATCACCCGGCTGGACATGGTCGTGCAGCCAGCCGGAGACCTCGCCCGCCGGAGTGTTCTCCTCCGCGAGCACCCGTCGCACCGTGAAGGCCAGGCGGCTGTCGCCACCGCGATTGACCAAGCTGTACTGCCGCAGCTGACGCGCGCCGTCGGGCAGCCGCACACCGACGGAGATGTACTGTCCCGGAAGGAATCCGGGCAGCGGCCGCGACGGATCGGCGGACTCGACCACGAAGGTCGCCACGCCCGAGGAATCGTCGATGCGCTGCACCACACGGGTTTCCCGGAACACGTCGCCCGGTTCGACCCCGGCCGAATCGTAGAGTTCCCGCTCGAAATCGATGAGAGTCGTTGCCATCAGCCAGTACACGCGATCCCAGGCGGCGGCGATCTCGGGAGTGACCACGTCCGCGCCCAGCACCTCGACGATTGCGGCGAACAGGTGCTCGTGCACGATGCGGTATTCGGGCTCGGTCACCCCGAGCGACACGTGCTTGTGCCCGATGCGGGACAGCAGTTCTCGCGGATGCGGCAGCGCGGGATCCACCAGATGGGTGGCGAAGGTGGCGATGGAGGCGGCGAGGGCCTTCTGCTGCGCGCCCTGCTGCTGATTGCCGCGATTGAAGCGGTCGCGCAACAGGTCCGGATGGGCGGTGAACATCTTCGAATAGAACAGCGGGGTGATCTGATCGATGTGCGCGCCCACCACGGGCAGGGTCGCGCGAATCACCTCGGCGTGCTCGGGCTCCAGCTCGGGAATGCGGTTGAGCGTGGAATCCGGCGCGAGCCTCATGAGGTCTCCTAGATGTCGATGAGTGCGGCTGCCGGGAAGACCGGCATATGCAGCAGATCCACGGTGCGCTGATCCACCAGATCGGAGAGGACGTACCGATCGAGTTCGGCGTAGAAGGCTTTCTGCGCGGTGGCGAGCACGCCCCGCAAACGGCAGGCATTCGCCAGCGGGCACGGATTGTCACCGACGCAGTCGATGACTTCGTGATCGCATTCGAGCTGGCGGACAATGGTGCCGACGGTGGTGGTCCGGCCGAGTTCGGTCAGGAAGACACCACCGGTGCGGCCGCGCTGGGACTCGACATAGCCGAGCTCGGCGAGCCGGGAGACGGCCTTGGCAACGTAGTTCTCGGAAGCGTTTACCTGTCGCGCAATAAGTTTGACGGTGACTCGTTCCTCGGCGCCACTGCTGACCGTCAGGCGCATGAGCGACCGCAGGCCGAGATCGGTGAACCGGGAGAGCTGCATGCCTTCAACGGTACTAATTCCGATTCCCGAAAGCATATTTTGAGCGTGTGCTCTTTAATACTCCATTCCGTGGGGAATATGTAGCCCGAAACACAATGGGGGAAGGACATTTATCACTGGACAGCAAATCCCTGGCATCGGCCGGCACCGCTACCAGGGATTTCCTATCGGGCGATCACTATTGCGCTCAGGCTGCGACTGCTTTCGCCGGAGCGGGGGCCATGAGCTTGGTCCGCGTGGCCAGCCCGTAGTAGATGGCCAGCGCCAGACCGCATCCGATGAACCAGCTGTACTCGGCCGCGGTGTGCATCCCGTACACGTTCTTGGCCAGCACCGGGAACACCGCCGCGATGGCACCGATCACGGTGGAGATCACCGCGACCGGGTTGAATCCCTTGGTGTACCAGTACTTTCCGGTCTCGGCCATGGTGAACAGCTCGTCCACCACGATCTCGCGCTTGCGCACCAGGTAGTAGTCGGCGATCAGCACACCGAACAGCGGTCCGATGAACGCGCCCAGCACCTCGAGGGTGTAGTGGATGACGTCCGGGTTGTTGTACAGGTTCCACGGCGTGATCAGCACCGACCCGACCGCCGCGATCATGCCGCCCATGCGCCAGCTGATCTTCTGCGGGCTCACGTGCGAGAAGTCGAAGGCCGGGGAGATGAAGTTGGCGACGATATTGATGCCGACGGTCGCGATGGTGAAGGTCAGCGCGCCCAGCACGATGGCGAAGGTGGAGTCGATGCGCGAGACCGTCTCGACCGGGTCGGTGATGAGCTCGCCGTACACCGGGATGGTCAGCGACGCGGTGATCACCACCAGCAGCGAGAACGCCAGGAAGTTGACCGGCAGGCCCAGCAGGTTGCCGCGCTTCACCGCGGCCATCGACTTGCTGTAGCGGGAGAAGTCGCCGAAGTTCAGCATCGGCCCGCAGAAGTAGGACACCACCAGCGCGATCGCGCCCAGCACCACCGGCAGCGCGTCCCAGCCGTGGTACTTGACCGAGCCCAGCTGCAGATCGATCGAACCCCAGCCGGCCTTGTAGATCAGGTAGCCGCACAGGAAGAACATGACGACATACACGGCGGGACCGCAGAAGTCGATGAACTTGCGGATCGACTCCATGCCCTGCCAGAACACCGCCGCCTGCACCACCCACAGCACCAGGTACGCACACCAGCCCAGCAGCGACAGCCCGAGGAATCCGTAGTCCCCCGACACCGCGTACGGCGCGAGGCTCGGGAACAGCTTGACCGCCACCACGATCAGCGCCGCCGACGCCAGATAGGTCTGGATTCCGTACCAGGCCACCGCGATCAGACCGCGAATGATGGCCGGGATGTTCGCACCCTTCACGCCGAAGGCGCTGCGGCACATGACCGGGTACGGCACGCCCGCCCGCTGGCTGGGCGCGGCCACCAGATTGCACAGGAAATATACGATCGTGATGCCGATGAGCAGCGCCGCCAGCACCTGCCAACCGGCCAGGCCGAGCGCGAAAAGGCTGCCCGCGGTGACGTATCCGCCGACGCTGTGCACATCCGACATCCAGAACGCGAAGATGTGGTAGCTGCCCCAGGTCTGCTTCTTCAGCGGGGCGAGATCGTCATTGGTGAGGCGGGGGTCGTAGTCTGGTGTCGCCGCTGGTGTTTCCGCCGCGGCCGCGGCGGGGGTGACGATGTCGGTCATGGGGTGAATCCGATCCGGGAGCCGAAGATGGTGGGCTCAAGGTAGGAACGGGCCGTTCCCCACGCATTGCTTTTCGGTTTCCGGGTTATTGCGTGACCCGTATATCTTTCCGGGTCACATCATGGTGGCGCTCAGATGGCCGACGCCGGTGGGCACTCCGGGGCCCAGGCAGCCCATCACCATGTCCGGGTTCATCATGTCGTAGTCGGCGCTGACCCGGACCCAGTTGCCGAGGCCGAAACCGTTCACCACCTGCATCGGGCCGACCGTGGGCTGGGCCATGCCGACCGGCCAGGGACCCCAGAGCGTACTCGTGTCGCCGTTGTCCCAGGTGATCCAGACGGTGAGCGGGCCGTCGGCCGGGTGCATGCAGTCCGACCACGCGATGTGCTCGCCGGTGAAGGTGGCGGAGGTGATCCCGGGGTAGCCGGTGCAGCCCCACAGCCGGCCCACCGAGGTGAAAGTGAGCAGGGTCGGGGTCATGGTGATCGCGCCGTTGACGGCGGTCCAGCGGAAGTCACCGCCGCTGCACGTGCCGATGGAGTCGGCGTGGGCGGGCGGGGCGGCGAGCGGGGCCAGGGCGGTGACCGCGGAAACGGTCAGTGTGGCCAGCGCTTTCACGATCGTGGGCACGGCGAGAACATAAACCCGGTACGGGTCGCCAGAGGGGATTGCCGGTCACACGCCGTGTCTTTGAAAAGATACAGCTGTTTTGCGCCGACGGGCGACAGTGGAGTGAATCACTGGCAACATGACCGCCATGGAGCTCATGGCGCGGATCGAAGCGGCGGCGACCCTGCTGGCACCGGTGATCCGGCGGACCCCCGTGGTCGCCTCGCGGGTGCTGTCGGAACGTGTCGGGCACGAGGTCTACCTCAAGTGCGAGAACCTGCAGCGGACCGGTTCGTTCAAGCCGCGCGGGGCCTACAACCGGATCGCGAATCTGTCCGAGGCCGAGCGGTCGCGCGGCGTGGTGGCGGCCAGTGCGGGCAATCACGCGCAGGGCGTGGCGTGGTCGGCGACCTCGCTGGGTATCGAGTCCACGGTGTTCATGCCGGTCGGCGCGTCACTGCCGAAATTGATGGCCACCAAGGCCTATGGCGCGACCGTGCATCAGGTCGGCGACACCATCGACCAATCCCTCACCGCCGCACGGGAGTTCGCGGAGCAGACCGGGGCGACGCTGGTGCACCCGTTCGATCACATCGACATCGTGGCCGGGCAGGCGACCTGCGGGCTCGAAATCCTCGACCAGCTACCGGATGTCGGCACCGTGCTGGTGCCGACGGGCGGCGGCGGACTGCTCGCGGGCGTGGCCGCGGTGCTGCAGCGGCTGAAGCCGGAGGTGCGGGTGATCGGGGTGCAGGCCGCCGAGGCCGCCGCCTGGCCCGCCTCGCTGGCGGCCGGGAAGCCGGTGGCGCTGGAGCAGATGGCGACCATGGCCGACGGTATCGCGGTCGGGCTGCCCGGTGAGGTGCCCTTCGAGCACATCCTGGATTCCGCGCCGACCATCGTGACCGTCGACGAGGACGCGCTGTCCAAGGCGTTGCTGCTGTGTATGGAACGCGCGAAGCTCATTGTGGAACCGGCCGGTGCTGCCGCCGTCGCCGCCCTGATGGCATGTGCCCCGGCCGAACTCGCGGTGCGCGGCCCGGTCTGCGCCATCCTCTCCGGCGGGAATATCGATCCGCTGCTGCTCACCCGCGTCATCGGTCACGGACTCAGTGCCGCGGGCCGCTATCTCGCCGCCCGCGTCACCATTTCCGATCGGCCCGGCAGCCTGTCGCGCCTGCTCGCCGAGCTCGGTCGCACCGGTGCGAGCGTCCTGGATGTCGTCCACTCCCGCACCGGCGCCTGGCTGGCCATCGACGAGGTCGAGGTCCTGCTCACCCTCGAAACCCGCGGTCCGGCCCACCGCGACGAGGTCCTCGACGCCCTGGAGACCGCCGGATACGTTGTGCGCGTGGCTGACTGACCTTTCAGTGCGCCCCGCCCAGTTCCAGGGCGAGCACTCCAGCGATCACCAGCACGATTCCCCCGATCTGCACCGGCGTGATGTGCTCGTCCAGGAACAGCGCCCCGATGGTCGCCACCGCAACCACCCCGACCGCGGACCAGATCCCGTACGCGACACCGATGGCCATCCCCCGCTTCAGGGCCTGTGACAGGAAGTAGAACGCCGCCCCGTACCCGATCACCACGATGATCGACGGCACCAGCTTGCTGAACCCCTCCGAGATCTTCAGCGAAACCGTCGCCGTCACCTCACACGCAATGGCCAGTCCCAGCAGCAACAAGGTCATAGCCGCAGGATAGC
Source organism: Nocardia concava NBRC 100430 (assembly GCF_000308815.1). Classification (GTDB taxonomy): domain Bacteria; phylum Actinomycetota; class Actinomycetes; order Mycobacteriales; family Mycobacteriaceae; genus Nocardia; species Nocardia concava. The sequence goes on along the minus strand of NZ_BAFX01000066.1, from coordinate 43,477 downwards.
CATACCGTGTGACCAGTCTCTCGCTCGACCGGGCCCGGACGCGGGCAGAGACTTGGTGCATGGGTGCTCTCGCGGTGCGGCGGTGGGGAAACGGGCCTGAGGTCGTGCTCGTGCACGGCGGGGCCGGGCCGAAAACGACTTGGGCCGGGCTGGATTCGCTGGCCGAGCGGTGGACGCTGGTGGCGGTGTACCGCCGCGGCTACCCACCGAGCCCACCGGTACCGAACGGGGGTCAGGACTTCCTGATCGATACCGAGGATCTCGCCGCGGTGTTCGCCGAATACCGCCCGCACGTGGTCGCCCATTCCTACGGCTGCCTGGGCACCCTGCTGGCCGCCGGACGAGATCCGAGCCTCGTCCGATCCTTGACCCTGATCGAACCCCCGCTCTACTTCCTCGCCCCCGACGACCCGAACGTGGCTCGCCTGAAACATGTCGGCGACACCGTCCTCACCGAAGGCCTCGACGCCGACCCCACCATCCTTCGCGAATTCCTCACCCTCTCCGGCTCCCCCGGCGTCGACGCCGACCCGCTCCCCGCCCCGGTTCAGGCCGCCGTCCGCCGAGCCCACCGCGGCCGCCTCCCCGGCGCAGCCCGCCCCAACCTGAAAGCCTTACGCACAGCGGGCATTCCGGCCTTGGTCGCGTCCGGCGCCCACCTCCCGGCCCTGGAAACCATCTGCGACGCCCTCGCCGAAACCCTCGCCGCCGACCGCGTCACCGCCCCGGGCGCAGGCCACTTCGTCCCAGCCGCACCGGGTTTCGCCGCCCACCTGAACGACTTCCTCTCCGGCGCGGAAGCCATCTCGCTTCGCCCGTGACGTCGGCCCGCGTCGGTCCGCTCCTAGAGGTGGACGAGGGCGGTCATCGGGGCCAGGCCCAGGGTGGTGAGGGTGGTCGCGGCTTCGGCCGCTTCATCGCCGCCCGCGAGGATTTTGGTGCGGGCGGATTGGTAGCGGCAGCCTGCGGCTTCGAATGTGGTTGCGGTGGAGAGGAGGCGGGGGCGGTCCTTGGTGATGAGGGCTTCGGCGCGGTCGATGATGGCGGTGGCCAACGGGTTTCCGGTGGTGGCGGTGCGGGCCTCGGTGAGATCGGCTGCGGGGTCGAGGGTTCCGGTCATGGCGGCGGCCTCGGTGTGGAGGGCGATGTACCAGGGGTACCAGGTGCCGGTGACCTTGGCGCGCGCTTCGACCGGGGGGAGGGCGGTGCGTTCCAGGGCGTCGAGGGGCTGGCCGTGGTGGAGCATCAGGAGGGCGTCGAAGACGGCTTGGTAGCCCTCGGCGTCGGAGGCGGGGGTGCCGAGTTGCTGGAGGACGCCGGTCCATTCGCGTTCGGCGTCGAAATCGTCGCGGAGGCCGTGGATCATGCGCACGCCCGCCGCGGCCGCGCCGAGGGCGGATCGGGCGGGGCAGTCCTCGCGGTGCCAGGACTCGAGGAAGCGGGCGCCGTGGGTGAGGACCTCGTCGACATTGCCCGCCAAAGCATCTGCCACCAGCAGGCGGCTGGTCGCGGTGTGGCCGACCTCGGCGAGCATGGGGTGCTCGGCGAGTTGGCGGGCCCAGCGGCGGGCGCCGGGGAGATCGCCCGCGCCCAGGCCGAATTCGGTGGCCTGGCCGAGGGCGTCGATGAGTTCGTGTGTGCCCGCCGGAGTGTCGGGGGCGGTGGAGAGCAGACGGATGCGGCGGCGTGCGGTGGCCGCCGCGGCGACCGGGTCGCCCGCGCGGCTCTGGGCGGCGGCGAGGACGTCCAGGGCGGCGGATTCGGCGATCGGGTCGCGGGTGGCGTGTGCGAGTTCGACCGCGTGCTGGGCCAGTGAAACCGATTCCGCCACAGGGATATCGGACGGTGTGTGCGGCACTCCGAACGGGTCGCCGAGTGCGGCTGCTACCGCCAGGGCGACGGCCGCATTGGCAGCGGCCGATCGCGCCCCGTCGGTCTGCGTCGCACCGCCCGACTGGGCGCTGCCGTTCGCGGTGCCGGCCGTCGCGTCGGTCAGCTGCCGCGCCTCGTCGATCAGCGCGAGTACCTCCGACCGGGCCGGGAGCTGCTCGAACTTGCCCCAGAAGCGGTGGGCCGAGGCGGCGGCGGTGGCCAGGTCGATGGCCGCGCCCGCGGAATCCCCTGCACCCCGGGCGAAGTCGGCGGCGCCACGGTGCAGCCCGTACATGTCGTCGGCGTTGCCCTGGCAGCCGGCGGCCGCGGCAGCGTGGCGCAGGAGTTCGGCGGAGGTGGCCGGATCGTCGGCCAGGTAGGCGGATTGGGTGAAGCGCCATTGGGATTCGCCGGTGAAATGGCGGTTGAACAGCAGGTGGGCGAACTGGCGTCCCAGGCGGTGGGCATCGGCCCGCTGCTCGGGCAGTTCGGCCGCCCAGCCCAGGGCGGCACGGAAATCATCTGCGGCGGTATCGAATCGGGACCGCCAGTCGCCGCGCAGCGTCGAGAGGTTGCCCGCCTCGGTGAGGCAGGAGCGCAGGTGTCCGGCGCGGGCGTCGGTCAGTTCTCCGGCGGTCTCGAGCTGTTCGAGGCCGTACTGCCGGATGGTCTCCAACGCCCGGAACTGGGTCCCGGCCGGGGTGTCGGTCACCACCAGCAGGCTCTGCTCGGCCAGTCGCGCCAATCCGGCGGCGACCGTGCCCTTTTCGACTCCGGCCACCTCGGCCGCCGCCTCCACCGAGAACGAGGTCATGAACACCGAGACCCGCCGCAGCAGCACCTGGTCCTCGGGTTCGAGCAGGGCGTGGCTCCAGTCCAGCGCCGCGCGCACCGAACGGTGCCGGTCGTCGGAGCGGGCGCCGCCGGAGAGCATGCGCAGCTGATCGTCCAAACCGGCTGCGAGACCGTCCAATCCGAGGGTGGTCCAGCGTGCGGCGGCCAGTTCGATGGCCAGCGCCACGCCGTCGAGGCGCTCGCAGAAGCTCGCGACCTGGTCGCGCATGGCGTGGTTGGGCGGCCAGCCGCCCGCCGCCGCGCGATCCATGAATAGCTCGACCGCGTCCGAACCGCCTTCTCCGGCAAGTGACATCGGCGGCACGGCGTAGGCGCGCTCGAACGGCACCATGAGCCGTGCGCGGCTGGTCGCCAAAACGCTCACGCCCGGGCACGTTTCGAGCAACTGTTCCAGGAACGGCGCGACGCCGTCGCGCACGTGCTCGCAATTGTCCAGCACCAGTAGCGCGTTCCGATCGGCGAGGGTGGACAGCACGGCGCGGTCGAAGGCACGGCCCGGCTGCTCACCGATGCCGAGAGCCATGGCGACGGTGCCCGCGACCACGCAGACGTCCGGGCTGGCGAGCGGCACCAGATCCACGAACCACACCCCGTCGGCGAAGTCGGCGGCCACATCCGCGGCCACCGCCAGCGCGAGCCGGGTCTTGCCCACTCCGCCCGGACCGACCGCGGTCACCTGCCGCTGCGATTTGATCAGTTCCGTCAGCTCGGCGCGTTCCCGCGCGCGACCGATGAACGACGTCAACGGCTTCGGCAGCGTGGGCGCGGGCTTCGGGCTCGCGGCATTCGTGGCGGCCGCGTGCTGCGCCAGCGCCCGGCGGTCGGGCACCTCCAGCTTCCGCAGCAACGAGGACACATGGCTCTCCACCGTGCGCACCGAAATGAACAGTTGCGCCCCGATCTCGGCATTGCTGAGATGCCGCCCGACCAGCTCCAGCACTTCCGCTTCCCGGGTGGAGATCTCCAATGTCACAGCCATGGATTCAAGTCTGCCCCACGGGGACCCCGCGCACGGTACGGACGGATACCGAGTCCACTCAGTGGTGGATTCCGTGGTCGCCACGGATGTGGCCGGGGGTGCCCGGGAGCGAAGCTGAATGCACACCGGGTTCACCGGAACCGACCGGATCACCAGCCGATTCGGACCCCCGACACAGAGGAGAAACCATGACGACGATGGGCATCAAGACGGTCCTGCACCCGGTCTCCGATCTGGCCGCCGCCAAATCCGTCTACTCGGCGCTGCTGGGGATCGCACCCCAGACCGACTCCCCCTACTACGTCGGTTTCGAGTCCGAGGGCCAGCACATCGGCCTGGTGCCCGACGGCGGACCGCAGTCCATGACCACCCCCGTCTCCTACTGGCACGTCGCCGACATCGAGGCCAAGCTCGCCGCCCTGACCGCCGCCGGCGCCACCGTCACCCAGCCCGCCCGGGAGGTCGGCGGCGGCCGCCTGGTCGCCACCGTCGCCGACACCGACGGCAATGTCCTGGGCCTCATCCAGGACCGCTGACCCCTTCCCACTCCCCCACTCCCGCAAAGGAATCCATCATGGCCACCCAGACCTCCCCCAAGAACAACTCCGTCACCTTCAGCGCCGAAGAGCGCGCCGCCATGAAGAGCCACGCCGCGGAACTGAAGGCCGCCGCCCGCCGCGCCAAGTCCGCCAATGCCGCGGCCGAGGCCGAACAGGAAGTGCTCGCCAAAATCGCCGAAATGACCGGCGCCGACCACGAAATCGCCGAACGCCTGCACACCCTGATCAAGTCCGTAGCCCCCGAACTCACCTGCAAAACCTGGTACGGCATGCCCGCCTACATGCTCGACGGCAAAATCCTCTGCTTCTACCAGGCCGCCGGCAAGTTCAAGACCCGCTACGGCACCCTCGGCTTCAACGACATCGCCAACCTCGACGACGGCGACGCCTGGCCCACCCACTTCGCCCTCCGGTCCATGACCCCCGCCGTCGAAGCCCGCATCACCGAAACCCTCCGCAAGGCCCTGAGCTGACCCTCCGCCGAACCCGCTTGCCCGCCACCATGACCCGGTGGCGGGCAACCGCCGTTTCATCCGCAGTGAGTCTGCTCGGGGACACAGTGACCACATCGAACCTCGTGTCACGCCGGCCGTTCCGAACAGCACGGAATACGGCAGCTGAGTGCTTCGTTCGGTGATCGGCTCGGCGGGCACGGATGGGCCTATTCCTACATTTTGGCACCGCATTTCGCAGAAACCTGCTCGCTGGCGCCGGTTTGTGTAGGAATAGGCCCATCGAGCTGATCTCGGCATGATGGTGTGGTTGGCCGACGCGAGATCAGCTCGGCCCGTTGACCTTCGCCCGCCCGCGCTGGCCGGTCCAGGCAGCGCGACCAGCGGCACCATGGTGTGTCGGCGAGGGTGCGGAATGTGCGGCGGGTTCTGCTACCGTCCGGCGGTGGGCATGATCTCGACACCGGCCGAGGAGTCTCGGTTCTGGGACCTTATCGAGTCGGCTCAGGAGTTGACCGTGTTGGATCGGGTGCTCGAACGCAAGCTGTACAACATCGACCGCGCGGACATCCAGCAGGTGACCGATGGTTCCGACGACGGGTTTCTGTATTGCCGAGGTTTCATCGTCGCGATGGGTCGGAACTTCTACGAGGCGGTGGCAGCCGATCCCGCTGTCGCGGTACTCGATGCCGAGTGCGAGGCGATGTGCTACCTGTTCGCGAACTTGCACAACGATCGTTTCGGCGTTTACCCCGACACCGGTTCCGGCATTTCGCGGGAGTCGGCATCCAACCCTGCCGGCTGGGCATGAACTACTGGTCAAGAGCCTGCGGGTACGGTGACCGGGCTCAGTTCGTTGGGCAACAGGCTGAATAGGAGTGTGTCGCGGCGCCGACCCTGAAAGGGCGTGTGGGATCGCATCAAACCCTCCTCGACGAAATCGCACCGTTCGGCGACGCGTCGGGAAGCCAGATTGTCTGGTGCACACGTCAACACGAGTCGCATGATCGCGAGGTCGGTGAACGCCCATCGGGCGAGAAGTCGTACCGCCCGACTGGCGATACCGCGCCCACGGACAGGGGCCGATAGCCAATATCCGACCGCTGCCCGGCCTTCGCTCGATTCGACATCGTAGATCGATGCGCCGCCCCACACCCGTTGGGAATCGGCCGCAAGGCATTGCGGATCCCGAAAGCCCGCGAACCGCTGCGCGAAATCCGACGGCAGCCAAAGACGCAATGCCACAACATCATCCACGAGACCACCGCGCGGCAGCTCTATCATCGGCACATCATCGACTGTATCGACCTGCCGAAATGCAAGCACACCACGGTCGGTACGGACCCGACCTGATGTGTACACACCAGCCGAACCCGCGGCGCAGCTCCGCACGCCCGGGTCGCGGCAATGCAGTGCGTTCGCTGACAGCCTTCCTGTCTCGCTCGTCGGCCTTGACGACACGTTCGGAGCAGCTCGTACACTCGAGACGAAATACCTCATATGAGATCTCAAGAGATATCATACCGCTGGTTGACCCCGCTATAACGTCAGATGTGATATTTTCTGGCCGTGACTGTGGCTAACCGGCAAGCTGATCAGCTCGAACAGCTCGGGCGACTCGTCCGAGAATCACGCAAGTCACGGGGGTGGACGCAAACGCAGCTGGCCTCGGCGTTGGGCACCTCGCAGAGCGCTGTCAACCGGATCGAGCGTGGGCATCAGAATGTCAGCCTCGAGATGCTGGCGCGGGTGGGGCGGGCGCTGGACACCGAACTCGTGTCCGTCGGCCACGCTACTGGCCCAACGCATTTGCGGATCGTCGGCGGCCAGCCGCTGTCGGGGTCGATCGCCGTCAATACCAGCAAGAACGCCAGCGTCTCGCTGCTGTGCGCGGCCTTGCTGAACTCCGGCCGCACCATCCTGCGGCGAGTCGCGCGTATCGAAGAGGTCAACCGGCTCACCGAAGTCCTGCGCAGCATCGGTGTGGGCATCGAATGGCTCGGCGACAACGGGGATCTCGAAATCATTCCACCCCCGACTCTCGACCTGGATTCGATGAACGTCGAGGCCGCCCGCCGCACCCGCAGCATCATCATGTTCCTGGGTCCGCTCATCCACGACTACGACCGATTCGAACTTCCCTACGCCGGCGGATGCGCGCTCGGCACACGCACGGTCGAACCACACCTGGCCGCCCTTCGGCCCTTCGGGATCGACATCGACGCCACCGACGGCAGCTACCACGTCCACGCCGGACAGCGCCGCACGCCAGCCAAACCGATCGTGCTCGTCGAACGCGGCGACACGGTCACTGAGAACGCGCTGCTGGCCGCGGCACGTCGCGACGGGACGACCGTCATTCGAAATGCCAGCTCCAACTACATGGTCCAGGACTTGTGCTTCTTCCTCGACCGGCTCGGCGTCCAGGTCGACGGGATCGGCACGACCACGCTGACCGTTCACGGCAAAACCCGCATCGAGGTCGACGTCGATTACGCGCCGTCCGAGGATCCGATCGAGGCGATGAGTCTGATCGCCGCCGGGATCGCCACCGGCTCGACGCTCGAGATACGGCGCGTACCAATCGAATTCATGGAAGTCGAACTCGCCCTGCTCGACCACATGCACCAGCAGTTCGACCTGTCGAGCGAATACCCCGCGGACAACGGGCACACCCGCCTAGTTGACATCACCGTGCAGCCCTCACGCCTGCGCGCGCCGCGAGACAAGGTGCACCCCATGCCCTTTCCCGGCCTCAACATCGACAACCTGCCCTTCTTCGCCCTCATCGTCGCGATGGCCGAAGGCAAAACCCTCGTCCACGATTGGGTCTACGAGAATCGCGCCATCTATCTGACCGAACTCACCAAACTCGGCGCCTCCATCACCCTGCTCGACCCCCACCGCGTCTACGTCGAAGGCCCGACCCGATGGTCGGCCGCAGAGGTTATTTGCCCGCCCGCTCTGCGGCCTGCGGTGGTCATCCTGCTGGCCATGCTCGCGGCCAAAGGAACGTCGGTGCTGCGCAACATCTACGTGATCAACCGCGGCTACGAGCAACTCGCCGAACGCCTCGGGCGCCTCGGCGCACAGATCGAAACCTTCCGCGACTACTGAATGGCTCGCGCCATGGCGTGCGTCCGATGATGCTCTACCAGCGGAAGCCCACCTGCTATGCCGTCGCGCTGGCCGCTCATGTCAGCGCGATCAGCGGCTAGCTCACTGGCGTGGACCAGGTTGGGCAATGTCGTGAGCGGAGCTGCTGACTGGAGTGTTCTGTCATCTGGGGCGTAGTCCATCGAGGATGACACTTGCGATGTGTGTCGCGCGGGCGGGGTTGGCTTGCGCGTTGGCGTGGTGGATCGCGGTGAACGCGCCTGCGACGAGCGCCATTACCTCCTCGACGGTGATGTCAGCGCGCACGAGGGCAGCGGTACGTCCCCGGTCGAGCAGTTCGGAAACATGACCGGTCAGCGCCGCAGCGACACCGGGTGCCACGACGCGTAGGTCGAATTCCGCGGCGGCGAGCGCGCTTTTGACGGCGCTGTTCTCGGCTCCGTTGGCCATCATGCGCGATAACAGCGTGAACACCGCGGCAGGGTCGTCGCCAGCCGCCAGTGTCGCGGCCTCTGACACCAGATGTTCGAGCTGATCGATCGAGACCGCAAGGTAGAGCGCTTCTTTGGTGGGAAAGTGCCGATGGACCGTCCCCGGGCCGACGCCGGCCTGCCGGGCGATCTCGTCGAGCGGAACACCGAGCCCGTTCCGGGCGAACAGCTGCTGCGCAGTATTCAGGACAGCTTGACGGTTGCGACGCGCGTCGGCGCGCAATCCCCGGGAGTTGTCACGCGGGGCCGAGGATTCGATCGGGATGCGCTGGGGCTGTTGCTTATTCATCGCGCATCTAGCTTAACCGGGGCGACGCCCCGTATGCTGCTTCGTATAACCGGGGCGGCGCACCGTTTACGGCAAGCCGGTATCCCGGATTCCGATCCCCTCGAAGAGGACATCTCATGACCATCCTCGATCCCGGCGCTGTGGTGCGGCGGTTGCAGGAGTGCTTCAACACCCGACAGTTCGACCAGGCAGACGAACTGCACACCCCGGACTTTTTCAGCCACGCGCTCGGCACCACCGGATTCGAAGCAGGCAAGAACGCCTGGCGCAGTCTCGTCGGCCAGTTCCCCAACATCCGTGTCGTCACCGAAGACGTCCTGGTCGATCAAGACCGGGTAGCGGTTCGCTCGACCGTCGAAGGGATACCGAGCTTGGACGGCCGGCCGCGTCCGATGATGATCGAGATTTTCCGTATCGACAACGGCCGGATCGCCGAGAACTGGGCGCTCGGCACTGGGCTGCCCTACAGCGCAGAAACCCTGTAGCGCAGTTCCCGCATCAACTGTATCGCGCCTGCCGATACTGAGATCCCCTCAGCACGTTGATCTTTGGGTGCCTGACGCTGGCCGATTACACCAGCGCGGTCAGCGGCTAGAAGAGTGCGTTCCGTGTGCGTCAAGAGTCGATCGCGTCAAGTACGAGATACTCGCCAGACTCTGAGAATTCAAAGATCGCTGCGTCGCTGAGGTCTTCGAGGTTCGCGTCGACGGGCTCGGAGAACTCGGCTAGCGATTTCGGCCACACCATACGGATAAGCCTGGCTTCGCCGTCGGACAACAGTCGTGTGGCGGTTCGTCTCGCCAGCGCCAAGGCGGTCGGGTCGTCGAGGTCGAATTCCGATCCCCGCAACAGCCACAGGATTTGGTAGACGCCGGTGGCGTCCTCGTCCTTGAGATGCTCGCGAGCTTCACGAAGGATCCATGCCTCGGCCGTCGAAAGATCCTGGGTCACCGCTGGAGTGTAGGAGCCGCACTTCTCGACGGACGCGGGTGACACGCTCTCCAGCATGACAGTGCGTCGGTTGCTCACTTGCGAACGACCGAGCGCGTTCACCGGCGGACGGTACGCCGCTTCGGGCGGATAACGTTGCGACCGACCTCAATCGCCGAGGTGCCGGACTGGAGAATGTTGGCATGTACTTCCGTGGCGATCTCCCGTTCCGTGGCGAGATCATCTGGCTCACCAGTGAACAAGGTGGTCGCTCATCGGGTCCACCGCCCACACACGCTGATCAGGACTTCGCCGCAACAGCATTCGTGCCTCCGTATACCGTGAAGGACGGCTTGGCATCATTCGTACTGCGCGTGGACGATCGCGCGGCGTGGCGGTCACCCGCGCGCGCAGGATGGCTGGTCGTCGACAACAGCGGCGATTACCGAATCCAGGTTGGTTCGGATGTAGTCGTCACCGGTGGGTCGCGCACGATCGCCTATTTCCACGTGAACGAAGTGCTCCGTCCTACCTGAGACCCGGGTGGCTTCTTATTCCAGGTCGGAGAAGGTGTCCTCACCGGGGCGCCACAGATCCCAAGCTCGGTCGGGAAATCCGGCGAGCATCGCGATTTCAGGGCCCTCCAGTTCCTCGGGTGTCGGATGAATGGAGAGAGTACCGATCGCGAACCCCAGGACAAGCCCGGCACCGACAGCTTCTTCCGTAGATACGACGGTCTGGCTGATCAAGGCGCACAACGAATCTCGATATCCGGAATCTCCCAGCGACCGAGTAATCCCATCGGCTTCGATGGTTGGCCAGACGTAGCAGGTCAAGCGTGGACCGTCGAAGTCCAGTTGAAGGTAATCCCTGACGAATACCACCGAGGCAAGCTCGAGACCGATGAGCCGACCGAGCAGCGAATCTTCAACAGGATCCATCAGCCCTCCTGGTGGTGAGCTCTGAAGAGCGAGCTGAAGCGGTCGAACGAACGAACAATAGTCCCATCTGGGCTGTACCTGCCGTACCAGCGGTCGGTGAGGGCGGTGATGTACGAAATTCGGTAGGAGCGGATGTTGGGATGTCATGCGGCTAAGGCCCGTTGGCGCTCAGGGCTGGGGTTTGGGTCGTGTTTGGTCGGGGCCTTCTGTATCGTTCTAGTAGAACGATACAGAAGGTGTTGTGGGAGGAGGTTGCGGGTGGGTTCGGGAGCGACTATGAAGTCTGTTGCCGCGGCGGTTGGGGTCTCGCTGTCGACGGTTTCCAATGCCTATAACAAGCCGGATCAGCTTTCGGCCGATGTGCGGGAGCGGATCTTTGCGGTGGCGCGCGAGCTCGGGTACTCCGGTCCGCACGCGGCGGCTCGCACGCTGCGTAGCCGGCGCGCCGGCGCGATCGGTCTGCTGCTCACCGAGCAGCTGTCCTATGCGTTCTCCGACCCTTTCGTGGTCGGGCTGCTCGCCGGGTTGAGCGAGGTCGCCGAGACGACGCGCACGGGGTTGTTGCTCATCCCGCTGGCCCGCCACGAACCGGGTGCCGACGAGGCGGCGATGCACGAGGCGGTCGAGACCATGCGCAATGCCGTTGTGGACGGCGTTGTCGCCTACTGCATCGACGCCGGACATCCTGCCCTCGAGGTGATCTCGCGCCGTGGATTGCCGTTCGTGCACACCGAGGATCACATCGATGCCGGCCGGCGCGTGCTGATCGATGAGGTCGGGGCCATGCGTGGTCTCGGCGCATACCTGGCCAGGCTCGGCCACACCCGGGTCGCGATGGTGGTCGACTCGGGGCGGGCCACGACCGCGCCGCACGAGATCACCGATGCCACCACGTTGTACGGCAATGCGCGGCTGCGCATTCAGGGCCTGCGGGAGGGGCTCGGGGCGAACGCCCGGCTGACGGTCGTATCCGGCGGTCACGACTCCGTCGAGGCCGGTTTCGCCGCCGCCGCACTGGCTCTCGACCGCCGCGACCGGCCGACCGCGATCGCCACCGGCGGCGATGTGCTCGCGTTCGGTGTCATCGAGGCGATGCGGCAGCGGGGCCTGGCACCCGGGCGCGACATCTCCGTCACCGGATTCGACGACGTCCCGGCCGCGGAGAGCGCGGGGCTCACCACTGTCCGCCAACCGATTCGAGACAAGGGACGGCTGCTCGGACGCATGCTGCTGGATCCGTCCTACACCGAAGACCGCGTCGTCCTACCCACCGAACTGGTAATCCGCTCCAGCACCGGTCCGGTGCGGAGCTGACCCTCGTACGAGGAGATCGAAATGAATCCCATCGCTGGCCACATCGCCGTCAAAGCGGTACGGGCCCTGTCCAATTCGGCCATGCCCGATGCTCCGGCCCGCCCCGCTCCGCCACCGCGCGAAGCCCGCCTCCGCAAGCACGTCGCCGCGTTCTTGCGCGGCTCCGCCCAGCGCCGAGCCCGCCTGGCCGACCGGCTCGACCCCTGCCTGGCCAAACCAACACCCTGCTGACCTCGGGCTCAAAATCGGTCTGCGGGAACCTCGTAGATGATCTCGAGGCCGTCCTCCTCGTCCCACTGCTCTCCGACCTCGACAAACCCGTACTGCGAGCAAAGCTGATACGAGGCGGTGTTGTCCGGACTGATCGTGACTCGAACCGTTCTCACCTCCGGCTCGCGCGACGCACGGCGCAACAGGTACTCCAACGCTGCCCGCGCGTAGCCGCGGCGGCGATAGGCCGGATCGACGGCATATCCGATCTCCACCATTCCCGATGCGTCCGGCCGCCCGTGAAAACCCGCCCTGCCCACGGCAACTCGCTCCTGATCATCCCAGATGACACCGGTGACCCATCCCGCGTCCGCCGGTTCTCTCGCGACCTGTGCACTACGCATCGACCACAGCCCTCGCCACTGCGGGTCCGCGAAACAAGCCGTCAGAACGACCGGACTGACCGCATTCGCCGCATCGAGGTCGCCTGCGGCCAGCGCGTCGAAGGCGCGGCGGTCCAACTGAACTATGCGCACCTGCGGTACCGCACGGCATTCATCCGCAATGATCTGATCCCCGGGCATACGGGCAACCTTCCACATGTCCTCGCCCCGCGCACCGATGAATCCCACGAAATCTTTCGATTACCTCGAATCCTTTTCGCACCCGCGACGCTCTTATGGTTGTGACAGTACGAATCGAAGCGAAATGCCTCGACGAACCTTCGAACGAGGCGGTAGTGGAACCTGGTTGGGCCGGTAGGCATCTGGTCGAGGCGGCGCAGAATGGCGATCGGGAGGCTGTCGCCGCGGTCGTGTACGGCGCGCATCCGCACGTTCGGCGGTTCGCTCGGCACCTGTGCGCCTCCGACGCCGACGCCGAGGACGCCACGCAGGAAGCGCTGATCATCCTGTACCGCAAGATCGGAACCCTGCGCGCGACCAGCGCACTGGCGTCCTGGATGTTCCGGATCGTCCGCAACGAATGCGTGCGCCGCGCCCGGCGCCTCCTCGACCAGACCCCGCGCACGGATTTCCCGGACACCGAGGTCGCCCACTCCGCCGAGGACGAAGTCCTGCGCCGGATCGAGGCCGACCAGCTCTCCCAGGCGATCACGGCCCTGCCCGAGGTGCAGCGCCGCGTGCTCATCATGCGCGACGTCCTCGGCTACCCCGGCCGCGCCACCGCCGACGCCCTCGGATTGAGCACCGCCGCAATGAAATCCCAGCTCCACCGCGCCCGCGCCGCCGTCCGGCAAAGCCTCGACCTCCGCCCGTAACCCCGGCCGCGCCAGCGCAATCCCACACACCCCATTCGAAGGGACGCCCCCACCATGCTCACTTCCGCACGCCCGGTCCCGGATCTGGACCTCGTCGACACCGCCGGACAGCCCTGGCGCCTGTCCGACAACCGCGACGCACGCGCCACCCTCCTCTACTTCATGCGCTCGACCTCATGCCCGATCTGCAACCGCCACGTCCGCGACCTCGTCGCGCAGCGCGCCGACTTCGACGCCGAGAACATCCGGGTCGTCGTGGTGGTGCCCGAGGACCCCGGCGCGGCCTCGGCCTGGAAGACCAAGCGCGCCATCCCGTTCCCGGTCCTCACCGGCAGCGCCCACGAATCGGTCGGCCTGACCCGCAAGCTCTTCGGCTCGATGCAACAGTCCGGCACCGTCCTGGTCGACTCCAACGGCACCGTCCGCCACGCCCACGGCGCGACAATGCCGATCAACAGCTACGACAAGAAGGGCATCGCCGCCGCCATCCACGCCCTGCCCGATGCCCGTCGATAGCTGAGATGCCGAGGCGGGCGAAGGCTATCCTGGGCCGGACGCGAGTAGCCATCGGCGAACATTCGAGGTGGACATGGGCACATCCGAACTTGTGACGCTCGAACGGATTCGACGGGACCTGCAAGAGTTCGCCCGCCTCGCCGAGGCGCCCTACGAGGCGGCGGCCGTGGACCCGGTGCTCGACGCGCTCGAAGAATTGTGGACCACGTCCATCCTCGGCGTTCGCACGACCACCCACCCGGTGCCGCGACGACGGCTGAACGTGCGGTTGATGAACTCGGGCAGCGGGGCGGACCCGGTCACCACGCTGCGTGAGGCGGGATTGCTCGAGTTCACCGGCCATCCGATGGAACAGCTGCTCACCGAAATCCCCGCCGCCGTGCCCGTCCTCTTCGGCGTCGATGTCGGGGTCGCCCAGGGTGTCGAGAAGGTCTGGATGATGTTCCCCGAGCCGATCAGCGTGCAACGCGTGCTGGCCTTCCCCGGCATCCCCGACGCGGCCCGCACCCACGCCCCGCACCTGAATCGCTACGGCGGCGAAATCGCGATCATGGCACTGGATTTCGCCAGCCGCACCATGAACCTCTACTCACAAGTCTTCGCCCCGGGCCTGCTCACCGCCACCGACATCACCACGATCCTGGCCGACCTCGAATTCGCCCCGCCCACCGACGAAGAACTGTCCCTGCTCCGCCAAACCTTCAACCTGTACCGAACCTTCTCCTGGACCTCCCCCCGCATGCAGCGCATCTGCTTCCCGGTCCGCCACCAGCCCGCCACCTTCCCCACCCACCTCGACCCGGTCCTCGCCCGCTTCGTCTCCGCCGCCCCCTACGCCGGAACAGGCTCCCAAACCTTCACCTTCTACACCGCCTACGGCCCCACCGACCGCTACTACAAGATCCAGGCCGAATACACCTCCCCCCGCCACATCCCCTTCCCCGGCGGCACCGAACCCCCGGTGAACTAGGCGAGAAATAAATGGGATGCGGCGCATGGGCGCACGTGGTTACAGTGCTCGGCATGTGGCTGTTCTTGTTCTCCTGAGCGCGATTCGCTGTTGATGCCCGGCGGTCTTGGAGGCCGTGCTGTGGCTTTTCCGATTTCGGCCGGCTTCCGATCCGGTTCGTCGGTCACGCATACCTGTAGGAGGACTGATGCCTGAGCGCTTTGAGCTGCCTGAAATTCCCTTGGAGAACCCTGCTGGGCAACCGTTGTCGCGGAAGGAACGGCGGGGGAAGAAGAAGGGGAAGCAGCACACCATCGACGGTGGGAAGGTGCACGATCCCGGTCGTGTGTCAGTGCCTGCCGCGAAGCATATGAATTACCGTCGCGGATGACGAACGGCCCGTTGGGTTTCCGGGAGTGGGAACCCAACGGGCCGTTTGTTGTTGCGGGTCAGCTCAGCCAGGCGCGTTGGGTGGCGGCGGTGCCGCGGACCTCTTCGAGTTGCTTGGCTACCTGGGTGCCTGCGGTGCCGCCGCGGGCGTTGCGGGAGGCGATGGAGCCCTGGACAGTCAAGACCTCGCGGACGCCGGGGGTCAGGGCGGGGTCGACGGCGGCGAATTCGGCGTCGGTGAGTTCGTCGAGGCCGACGCCGCGGGCCTCGGCGGCGCGGACGCAGCCGCCGGCGGCCTCGTGGGCTACGCGGAACGGGACACCTTGGCGGACAAGCCATTCGGCGATGTCGGTGGCGAGGGTGAAGCCGGCGGGGGCGAGCTCGGCCATGCGGTCGGTGTGGAAGGTCAGGGTGGAGACCAGGCCGGCGATGGCGGGGAGGAGCAGCTCCAGCTGGGCTACCGAGTCGAAGACCGGTTCCTTGTCTTCCTGCAGGTCGCGGTTGTAGGCCAGGGGCTGGGCCTTGAGGGTGGCGAGCAGGCCGGTGAGGTTGCCGATCAGGCGGCCCGCCTTGCCGCGGGTGAGCTCGGAGACGTCGGGGTTCTTCTTCTGCGGCATGATCGAGGAGCCGGTGGACCAGGCGTCGGCCAGGGTGATGTAGCCGAATTCCGGTGTGCTCCAGATGATCACCTCTTCGGCCATGCGGCTCAGATCGACGGCGATCATGGACAGCACGAACGCGGCCTCGGCGGCGAAGTCGCGAGAAGAGGTGGCGTCGATGGAGTTCGCGGCCGAGGAATCGAAATTCAGTTCCGCGGCAATGGCTTCCGGATCCAGCCCCAGGGAGGAGCCCGCGAGCGCGCCGGAACCATAGGGCGACACCGCGGCCCGCTTGTCGAAGTCGCGGATCCGGTCGATGTCACGCAGCAGCGGATGCGCGTGCGCGAGCAGATGATGCGCCAGCAGCACCGGCTGCGCGGCCTGCAGGTGGGTCTTGCCGGGCATGACCGCGTCCGGATGCGCGGCAGCCTGCTCGGTGATCGCATCGACCACGTCCAGCACGCCGGAGGCGATGTGCCGCATGGCATCCCGCAGCCACATCCGGAACAGCGTGGCCACCTGATCGTTGCGGGACCGGCCCGCGCGCAGCCGCCCACCGAGCTCGGTGCCGACCCGGTCGATCAGCCCGCGCTCGAGCGCGCCGTGCACGTCCTCATCGGATTCGAGCGGCCCGAACGCACCCGAGGCCACGTCGGCGGCAAGCGAATCCAGCCCGGCGAGCATGCCCGCCAGATCGGAGTCCGAGAGCAGCCCGGCCTTGTGCAGCACGCGCGCATGGGCTTTCGAGGCGCGGACGTCGTACGGTGCGAGCGCCCAGTCGAAGTGGGTCGACTTGCTCAGCGCCGCCATCGCCGCGGCCGGGCCGGACGCGAAGCGTCCACCCCACAGCGCGCCTTCATTGGTGCTGCCGCCCTGGGTCATTGCGTCTCGTCTCCTCGGGGTCGGATTGCGGTCATCAGAATGTGTTGGCCCATACCGGCTTTGGCCGCCTCGGGGACGGCACGGCCGCGGTCTTCGAGCAGGGCGACCGGATCGCCCTCGGTCACCAGCCAGCGGTGCATGGCGAACCAGTCGCGGGGGTCCTTGCGGTCCGCCCAGGGGTAGAACAGATTCTCCAGGTCGATGCGAACCCCGGCCTCGGCCATGACCTTTCGCCGGCGATCGCGGTACTCGTCGGCCATATCGCTGTCCATGCCCAGGTTCAACGCCATCCGGCTGCCGGGGGCGCTGAGTTCCACCAGCCGCTCGAGCAGCCGGTCCTGGGCGTGTCCGGGCAGATACCGCAGCAGGCCCTCCGCCAGCCAGGCGGTCGGCTCACCGGGTTCGAAACCCTTGTCCAGCAGGGCCTTCGGCCAGTCTTGCCGCAGATCGACGGCCACCTCGCGCCGATCGGCGGCGGGTTGCTCGTCGGCCAGCGCTCGCGCCTTGAAGGCCAGCACCTTCGGCTGATCCAGCTCGAAAATCCGCGTGCCCGCGGGCCATTCGAGCCGGTAGGCGCGGGCGTCGAGCCCGGCGGCCAGGATCACGATCTGCCGGATCCCGGCGCGCACGGCCGCGGCGAAATACTCGTCGAAGTACAGCGTGCGGGCGGTCAGGACACTGCCCAGGGCCCAACCGCGCATATCGCCCGCGGTGCGCGCCTGCTCGCTCAGCGTCCCGGACATGATGGCGTCCCAGCCCTGCGAGCCGACCGCGCCGACCAGCTTCGCCGCGTACGGATCCCGGAAAAGGGCGTCCGCACGGCTGGTTTCATACGCCCGGATGGCCGCCACGCCGATGGCCGTCGCGCCCACGCTCTCCGTGATGTCCCAACTGTCGTCATCGGTTCGCATGGGCGCTCTCCTTCGGCTGGTGCCTCCGGTCGCAGGCTACTACTTGCTGTTCAGGTCCCGACGCGCCGCGACCTTGGAGGACAGGCCGTGGATCTGCACGAAGCCCTTGGCCAGCGACTGGTCGAAGGTATCGCCCTCGTCGTAGGTGGCGAGGTTGAAGTCGTAGAGCGACTCGTCGGAGCGACGCCCGTTCACGACCACGCTGCCACCGTGCAGCACCATCCGGATCTCACCGGACACATGCTGCTGGGTGTCCTGCACGAAGGCGTCCAGCGCGCGCTTGAGCGGCGAGTACCACAGGCCGTCGTACACCAGCTCGCCCCAGCGCTGCTCGACCTGCCGCTTGTAGCGGCCCAGCTCGCGCTCGATGGTGACCGCTTCCATCTCCTGGTGCGCGGCGATCAGCGCGATGGCGCCCGGCGCCTCGTAGATCTCACGCGACTTGATGCCGACGAGCCGGTCCTCGACCATGTCGAGACGGCCCACACCCTGACGGCCGGCCCGCTTGTTCAGCTCGGTGATGGCCTCGAGCATGGTGACCGGGCGGCCGTCGATGGCGACCGGAACACCCTTGTCGAAGGTGACGATGAGCTCGTCGGGCGCCTCGAAGTTGACGGTCGGGTCGACGGTGTAGTCGTAGACGTCCTTGGTCGGCGCGTTCCACAGATCCTCGAGGAACCCGGTCTCGACCGCGCGGCCCCACAGGTTCTGGTCGATGGAGAACGGCGACTTCTTCGACACGTTGATCGGCAGGTTGTTCTCACCCGCGAACTCGATGGCCTTCTCACGGGTCCAGGCGTAGTCGCGGACCGGCGCGATGACCTTCAGGTCGGGCGCGAGCGCGCCGATGCCGACCTCGAAGCGGACCTGGTCGTTGCCCTTACCGGTGCAGCCGTGGGAAACGGTGTCGGCGCCGTGGTATTCGGCGGCCTCGACCAGGTGCTTGACGATCAGCGGCCGGGAGATGGCCGAGACCAGCGGGTAGCGGCCCATGTAGAGGGCGTTGGCCTGCACGGTCGGCAGGCAGTACTCGTTGGCGAACTCGTCGCGGGCGTCCACGACGATGGACTCGACGGCGCCGCAGTCCAGCGCGCGCTGGCGCACATCGTTCATGTCCTCGCCACCCTGGCCGAGGTCGATGGCGACGGCGACGACTTCCGCGCCGGTCTCCTTCGCGATCCAGCTGATGGCGACAGAGGTGTCCAGCCCGCCGGAGTAGGCGAGTACGACGCGCTTCGTCATAGTCCGTGTGCTCCTCGATTGTGCGTATAGGTCCCGGGCCGGTGCGCGCGAGTCGCGTGCCGTGTCCGGCTCTGCGTGGCGCTCCGTCGTCCTGCAAATGATTATGCACGACGATGCAATCCCATTCATAACCGGGTCCCCCACCCGATCGAACCGACCGCCCCCATCCTTGCACCGCACCCGCCAGAGGAATACAGTACGGACGTACGGTTTGGGAAATTCGACGATGATCGGAGCGGCCCATGTGGGATCCGGCCAAGTACCTCGCCTTCGACGATCTGCGCGCACGACCGTTCTTCGACCTGGTGAACCGGGTCGGCGCGACCGCGCCCCGGCGCGTGGCCGATCTGGGCTGCGGGCCCGGAAACCTGACCGCTACCCTGGCCCGGCGCTGGCCCGATGCGACCCTAGAGGCGTTCGACTCCTCACCCGAAATGGTCTCCGCCGCAAAGGAACACGGTATCGACGCCACCGTCGCCGACGTCCGCGACTGGCTGCCCTCCCCCGATACGGATGTGGTGGTCACCAACGCGGTCCTGCAATGGGTCCCGGATCACCTTGCGCTGCTTGCGGGTTGGATCGAGGCCCTGCCCGACGGCGCGTGGTTCGCCCTCCAGGTCCCCGGAAACTTCGATGCCCCCTCACATCTGACGATCCGAGAACTGGCCAACTCCGAAAAGTGGTACGGCAAGCTGGGATCCGCCGGAATCCTCGAGCGCGAGGCCGTGCCCGACCCGGCCGGGTACGCCGCCGTCCTCGCCGCCGCGGGCTGCGAGGTCGACGCCTGGGAAACCACCTACCTCCAGCCCCTCACCGGACCCGATCCGGTCCTGGAGTGGGTGACGGGCACGGCACTGCGCCCGGTCCGAGACGCCCTCGACGACGCCGACTGGCAGTTCTTCCGCGCCGACCTCGCCCCGCTGTTGCGCGCCGCCTATCCGCAACAACCCGACGGCACCACCTGGCTACCGTTCCGCCGGGTATTCGCGGTGGCGCACAAGCACTCCCGCCGGGCGGCCTGACGATCGAGCGGGGCGACGGCCGCCTACCTGGCGTCGGAGGTGGTGTCGTGGATCCAGTCGATCACCGTGAGCTGCCCCAGCGGCTGCGGTACCCCATTGATCATCGTGATCGTCACGAACGCCGAGCCCGGTGCGCCGTTGCTCCGATTCTGGTTGATCATCGTGATGACGCCGTGGCCGGTGGCCGACACCAGCGCGGCCGTGACGACACCGGTGTGGCCGGGGCGGCCGGGCTGTCCGAAGCTCAGCACGTCGCCGGGCACGGGCACGCTGCCCCGGCCCGGATATACGCGAATCAGCGGAGTGTCGGAGATATCGAAGCCGAACAGCTTCTGAATCATCGGATCGAAATACGCGTCGACCAGGACATCGCCGTTCACCGCGACGGCGGGCAGGTGGTATCGCTGGTTCAGATATCGCTCGCTGAGCTCCACGCATTCCCATTCCAGCGCCCCGCCCCATCGGGCCCCGGGGTCCGTCCCGGAAACCACGTCATTATTCGGCCCGCACGCGATGAGGTCGCCCCAGCGCCCGATTTCCACGCTGCCGGGATCGTTTCCCGGGTCGCAGACTCCGCCCCGCCACCAGGACGGCAACCCGAAGGTCGGGGGCGGCATGCCACCGCCGACCGACACACCCGCCGAAGCCGCACCCGCCGAGAGCGTTTCGATGGTCGTGGATAAATCCGGCGTCACGAAGTCGGCGACGGCGTCGCCCGGGCCATGGCTGCCGGAAAGTGCCAGCAACGCGAACAATACGATTCCCGCGATTCGCATTGGTGTGCCGATCCTCCATTCTTCCGATACTCACCGCCCCCGCCTTCACGTATCCGTCCGAACGCCAAACAAATCGGGAGGCTATCAGGCGTTCCACGCGGACAGCGGATGCCGACAAATGGCGCGCCGATTTGTGAAATAAGTATTTTTCTTCCATTGAGAGAGCGGCTCCCACGGCGGCTCGTCGACTCGCCCGACGACGCCGTCCGGCGGCCGGTCGGCCCGACTCCAATTGTGGCACACCAATGTTCCAGATTTGTTCGCCGATCACGTCGCACCCCACCCCGGTGGCCACCAGCTACTTCTCCGCGAATCGGCGGCGACCTCGCGAAGGTGCCGCCGCCGATTTGCATTTCGAGACAAGCGATCCGGCTGTCAGTCAATAGTTAAGTTCACGCGTTGAACTTAAGTCCCTCTGGAGTTGACTGCCGCGAGGCCATATGGGAGCTTTCAGACGGCTCCCGTGGGTTCGAATTGCGAGCCTCGCGGACTTTCAGAGGAGAAGCAGGAGTGCGGTCACGCCTATGGCGGGAAATGCCAAGGGACATACCGGAGTCGGAGGACGTGTCACCCAACGACACACAACCGGTACCGGGGGTTGCATTCACCGGGCTACTGCGCGCCAGGACAATTCGCGGGCAGCTTTCCCGAATCTTGGCGTTCGCTTTGATTTTGGTTCTTGTTCCCTTGGCAGCGACCCTGCAACGGGCGTATAAGGACTACCGCGAATCCGAGGACACGCGCCAGGCGGTATCGCTCGCATTGAATGTCCAGGATCTGACCGACCAGATCCAGCGCGAACTCGGACTCAGCAACGGCCTGCTCGGTGGTGACGGCAGCCTGCAGCAGCCGCTGCAAGCCCAGCGGCACACCGTGGACACCACGCTCGACACGGTCAAGGCCGCGGCGGGCGGGGACGCGCCGGGCGCGGATCAGGTCCGTGCGGCGCTGGCGCAGCTGAACCTGCTGGGCAACACCAGGACCCAGGTCGACACCCGCCGCGTCAGCCGCCCCGTCGTGCTGAAGTTCTACGGCGACGCGGTGAGCGCGCTGAACGGCCTGACGCTGGGCCTGGATCGGGCCGCCGACGCCGAACTCCAGCGCGGCCTGCAGGCCTTCTACGCACTGGGCTCGGTCAAGGAGCAGTTCGACAAGGAGCGCGGCTTCCTCAACGGCGTCTTCGTGGCGGGGCACTTCTCCGGCGGTGAGTACGGCCAGTTCCTGGAGATCCGCTCGGCCAAACAGTCCGCGCTGCAATCCTTCGCGCGCTTCGCCGGGACCGACCGGCGCGGCGATCTGGACGAGGCCATGCGCGGCGACGACGCCACCCGGGTCGGGCAGGACGAGAGCATCGCGCTGGCGTCGGGCGACGGCCCGCTGGCCCGCCCGGTGGATCCGGCGACCTGGTGGACCCGGATGACCGGCGTCATCGACGCGCAGCGCACCGTGCAGAAGGCCGTGGGCGGCGATATCCGTTCCCGCGCCGACGCATTGCGTGATGCCGCGCAAACGCAGCTGATCATCTTCCTGGTCGGCGCGGCCATCGCCATCGCGGCCATGATCGCCCTGGTGCTCGCCTCGGTGCGCAATCTGGTGCGGCCGCTGGCCACCCTGGCCGGGGAGGCCGACGAGGTGGCGTCGCGGCGGCTGCCCGGGGTCATCGACGAGTGGTCGCACGCCCTCGACAGCGCGCCGGAACCGCCCGCCGCGGTGCGTCCGCCCGCGGGCGCGAGCGCCGAGATCGCCGCCGTCGCCGACGCTCTGGATCGCGTGCAGACCACCGCGTTCGAGCTCGCGTCTCAGCAGGCGCTGGTGCGCCGCAATACCGTCGAGTCGATGGGCAGCCTGGCCCGCCGCAACCAGAAGCTGGTGCACCGCCAGCTCGCCCTGATCAGCCACTTCGAACGCGAGGAGCTCGATCCGCAGGGCCTGGCGAACCTGTTCGAACTCGATCACCTGGCCACCCGCATGCGCCGCAATGCCGAGAGCCTGCTGGTGCTGGTCGGCGAGAACAGCCCGCGCCGGGTACCGCAGCCGATCTCGCTGGTGAACGTGATCCGCGCGGGCATGTCGGAGGTGGACGACTACCGCCGGGTGGTGTTGCGCCGCATCGAGGATGTGTTCATCGTGGGCTCGGCGGCCAGCGAACTGTCGCACATGCTGGCCGAACTGCTGGAGAACGGCTTGGCCTTCTCGCCGCCCGATCTGGATGTCGAGGTCTACGGCCGCCGGGCCGCGCAGGGGTATCTGCTGGCGGTGGTCGACCACGGTGTCGGCATGACCGCCGAGCAGCTCGCGCAGTCCAATGCCAAGCTGCGCGGCGAGCAGGACTTCATCGTCGCGCCGACCCGCTACCTCGGCCACTATGTGGTGGGCCGCCTCGCCCAGCGGCTGGGCATCGAGATCGAGCTGAACACCTCGCCGGTCAGCGGCATCGTCGCGCGCCTGACGCTGCCGCCGGAATTGCTTGCGACGGAAGGGGATCTGCTCACCGAGACGGTGCAGGAGTCGGCGGCGATCACCACGGTCGAGCCGACCTGGGGCTCGGACCCGGCGCCTATTGCCGCCCCCGCCCCGGAGCCGGTGCGCGCCGCGATCCCGAGGGCGGCCGAGCCCGTCGCCCTGCCGGAATACCGGGCACCGGAACCCGTCGCACCGCCGGAACCCCCGGCGCAGCCGGAACCGCTTGCGCAGCCGGAACGGACGTGGCCCGAACGCGTCGCCCTGCCGCCGAGCCCCGAGCCCGACACCGCGCCGGTGCACCGCCCGCCCAGGCCCGCCGCCGCGCCGGATCCGGACCGGCTCACGACGCGCAACGGATTGGTCAAGCGCAACAAGGCCGCTCGCGCCGCGACCGCTACCACGCAGCAGCGCCCGGCGCCGGCGGCCACCCCGCCGCCCGCGCCGGAGCCGGTGGCCGAGCGCACGCCGGAGCAGACCCGTTCCATGCTCGCCGCCTTCCGCGCCGGGCACGAGCGGGCCGCGGAGATCTATACGACCTCTTCCCGCCTGCAGCCGGTGCTCGACGATATAGCCTCCCGCACAGCAGATTCCACTGCACAACCCCGTCCGTGACGACCCGAGAGGAGATCCGGTGACCGCCCAGCTGCCGAGCGCCGATCCCCATTCCTTCAGCTGGCTGCTGGCGAACTTCGTTCGCAATACCCCGGGGGTGCGCGATACCGTCGCCGTCTCCTCCGACGGGCTGCTCATCGCCATGTCCGATGGTTTGGAACGGGTCGCGGCAGATCGCCTGGCCGCCATGGTCTCCGGGCTCACCAGCCTGGCGACCAGCGCCTCGCGGAGCTATTCCTTCGAGGGCCTGAAGTTGATCATGATCGAGATGAAGCGCGGCTTCCTGCTGGTCTCGGCCATGGGCAACGGCAGCTGCCTCGGCGTCATCGCGGACGGCAACTGCGATGTCGGCCTGCTCGGCTACGAGATCTCCATTCTCGCCGAGCGCGCCGGTTCCCTGCTGGATCCGGCCCTCATCTCCGAGCTACGAGAGACACTGCGGCGATGAGAGATTCCGACCCCGACCTCACCCAGGGCGCGCACGATTTCGTGCGGCCCTTCGTGGTCACCGGCGGCCGCACCACCCCGGTCATCGACGGCCTGCGCATCGAGACCCTGGTGACCGCGGCCCCGCACGCGCACTCCGCGCCGGTCCAGCTGGAACAGCGCGAGGTGGTGCGGTTGTGCCGGCAGCCCACCTCCATTGCCGAAATCGCTGCCGCACTGCATGTTCCGGTCGGCGTGGCCAAGGTGATCGTGAGCGATCTGGCCGCCGGCGGCTACCTGACGGTGCGCGAGGCGCCCGAGCTGTCCACCGCCGCCATCGAGAGGATCCGCGACCTTGTCCGCGCACTCTGACACCCAAATCGCCCCGCGCACACCGTCTTCGGTCAAGATCGTGATCAGCGGCGGCTTCGGCGTCGGCAAGACCACCTTCATCGGCGCCATCTCCGAGATCGAGCCGCTGGCCACCGAGGCCGCCATGACCGAGGCCGCGATCAATGTCGACGATCCCGGACATCGCGCGGACAAGACCCAGACCACGGTGGCGCTCGACTTCGGCCGCATCACCCTGGACCGCTCACTGATCCTGTACCTGTTCGGCACCCCGGGCCAGGAGCGGTTCGTCTTCCTGTGGGACGACCTGGTGGACGGCGCGCTGGGCGCGGTGATCGTGGTCGACACCAGCCGGATCGACGACTGCTACCCGGTGCTCGACTACTTCGAGGAGACCGGGACCCCGTTCGTGGTGGTGGTCAACCGCTTCGACGGCGAACCGCGCTTCGATCTCGAGGAGGTGCGCGAGGCCCTCGAACTCGAGGGCGACATCCCCGTGCTGGAATGCGATGCGCGCGACCGGGAATCGGTCAAGAACGTCTTGGTGGCCCTGCTGGAGCAGGTCCTGTATCACCGGCTCACGGCGTAGCGGAGGATCGATTGTTCACCACCCGCCCCACCTTGCAGGGCACCTTCGGCATGGTGTCCTCCACCCACTGGCTGGCCTCGGCCACCGCGATGGCGGTGCTCGAGGACGACGGCAATGCCTTCGACGCCGCGGTCGCCGCGGCCTTCGTGCTGCATGTCGCGGAGCCGCACCTCAACGGTCCGGCCGGTGAGGTGCCGATCATCCTCGCACCCATCGGAAATGCCCCGAAGGTGTTGTGCGGTCAGGGCCCGGCCCCGGCCGGGGCGACGATCGATCACTACCGCGGACTGGGCCTCGAACTGGTGCCCGGCACCGGCCCGCTGGCCGCCGCGGTGCCCGGCGCGTTCGACGCCTGGATGCTGCTGCTGCGCGATCACGGCACCAAGCGGCTGTCGCAGGTGCTGTCCTACGCCATCGGCTACGCCGAGCACGGGATCCCGGCGGTCGAGCGGATCGGCCAGACCATCGCCGAGGTCCAGGAGCTCTTCGAGACCGAGTGGACCGACTCCGCGGCGGTCTACCTGACCGACGGCAAACCGCCCGCACCCGGTGCGCTGCTGCGCAATCCGGCGCTGGCGCGGACCTGGCGGCGGGTGCTCGCCGAGGCAGAGGCAGCCGGTGCGGATCGGGACGCCCAGATCGAGGCGGCAAGGCGCGTGTGGCGCAGCGGCTTCATCGCCGAGGCGCTGGCCGCCGCGGCGGCGCGGCCCACCATGGACACCTCCGGCGAACGGCACACCGGCACCCTCGAACTCGCCGACTTCGCGAATTACGAAGCGACGTACGAGGATCCGGCCGCCTACGACTGGAACGGCTGGACCATCGCCAAGGCCGGACTGTGGAGCCAGGGCCCGGCGTTCCTCCAGCAGCTGGCCTTGCTGTCCGAGCTGCCCGCGTACGGCACGCCCGAGTACTACCACGTCCTGATCGAGGGCTCGAAGCTGGCGCTGGCCGATCGGGAGGCCTGGTACGGCGACAGCACGCAGGTCACCCTCGAACAGCTGCTGTCGCCGGAGTACAACGCCGCGCGCCGGGCATTGATCGGCGAGAAGTCCTCCGAGGAGCTGCGCCCCGGCAGCCCCGGCGGTCTTACACCCCGGCTCAGCTCCTACGCGCGTTCGAATGCTATTGGCGCAACTTCGATTTCACTCGGCGCTGGCGAGCCGACGGTGGCCTCCAACGGCAACACCCGCGGCGACACCTGCCACCTCGACGTGGTGGACCGCTGGGGCAATATGATCGCCGCGACCCCCAGCGGCGGCTGGCTGCAATCCAATCCCGTGGTGCCGGAACTGGGTTTCCCGCTCGGCACCCGGCTGCAGATGTCGTGGCTGGAGCCGGACCTGCCGAATTCCCTTGTCCCCGGCCGTCGTCCGCGCACCACGCTGAGCCCCTCGCTGGCCTTGCGCGAAGGCGCGGCGGTCATGGCGTTCGGCACTCCGGGTGGCGATCAGCAGGATCAGTGGAGCCTGCACTTCTTCCTGGCGGTCGCGCTGGGCGAGCGGGTGCGCGGCAGCCTCGATCTGCAGGGTGCCATCGACGCGCCGAACTGGCATCAGGAGAGCTTCCCGGGCTCGTTCTATCCGCGCACCATGAGTCCCGGTGTGACCGTGGTGGAATCGCGCATCGGCACTGAGGTGATCGCCGATCTCGAACAGCGGGGTCATCGGATCACTGTCGGCGGCCCCTGGTCGGAGGGCCGGATGTGTGCGGTGTCCCGCGATCCGGAGACCGGCGTGCTGGCCGCGGGAGCCAATCCCCGGGGTATGCAGGGTTACGCCGCGGGGCGATGAAAAGTACAGCGTATGAACGGAATTCCGCGCCGATCCGTCGCCGCGAAATTCATGGGATGTCGAAGTAGGTTGTTGCACATGCACTTCTCCAGAGTCCTGGGGCTCGGCGTCATCGCCGTCACACTCGCGTCCTGCGCGGCGCAGACATCGGACCACACCGGAGCGCACGCCGATGATTTCGGCACGCCGGTGGGCACGCAGTCGGTCAAGGCGGGCGGTGATCTGGTGATGGGCCTGTCGGCGGAACCCGACCGCCTGGACCCGACCACCTCGAGCTCGCTGTACACGCGCTACGTGATGAACTCGATCTGCGAAAAGCTCTACGACAACGACAGTTCCGGCAAACTGGTCCCGCAGCTGGCCACCGCGTTGCCGACGGTGTCGCAGGATGGGCTGACCGTCACCATCCCGCTGCGCACCGGCGTCAAATTCGCCGACGGCACGCCCTTCGACGCGGCCGCAGTGCAGACCAGCCTGCAGCGCCACCTCACATTGAAGACCTCGCAGCGCACCAGTGAGATGGGCCCGATCGCGAGCATCGACGTGCAGAGCCCGACCGAGGTCGTCGTCCACTACAAGCAGCCGTTCGCACCGCTGACCGCCGCCCTGGCCGACCGGGCCGGGATGATCCTGTCCCCGGCCGAATTGACCAAGGCCGGTGACAATTTCGGCGATCACCCGGTGTGCGTGGGCCCGTTCAAGTTCGTCGAGCGGGTGCCGCAGACCTCCATCAAGGTGGAGCGCGATCCGCTGTACTACGACGCGGCGCAGGTGCACCTGGACACCATCACCTACCGCATCATGACCGACGCCAATATCCGCGCGACCAATCTGCGGTCCGGTGACATCCAGGTCGCGGACACGATCAGCCCGCAGGACGTCGACGCGCTGGCCAAGGAATCGAATCTGCGTGTGCTGCAGGCGCGCGGCCTGAACTTCCGCGGCCTCTACGTGAATGTCGGCAACGTGGACGGCGTGGGCAAACCCGCCAAGCCGATCGACACCCCGCTGGCCAAGGATGCCCGGGTCCGCGAGGCGCTCTCGCTGAGCATCGACCGGAATGCCCTGGCCGCCACCGTGTTCAACAGCTGGTACGAGCCCGCGTGCACGCCGATCGCCCCGGAGAGCACCTACGCCACACCCGCCGGAATCGCCTGCCCCGCATACGATCCCGAGAAGTCCAAGAAGCTCCTCGCCGAGGCGGGAGTGCAGACCCCGTACAAGGTGAAGCTGCAGGTGCAGAACTCCCCCGATCAGCTGCGCTATGTGCAGGCGCTGCAGGCCGGTGTCGCGGCGGGCGGATTCGAGCTCGAGATCCTGCCGACCGAGTACTCGGCGCTGCTCGACGTGCAGAAGCGCGGCACCTACGAGGCGCTGTTCCTGGGCTGGTCCGGCCGGATCGACCCGGACGCCAATATCTCCCGGTTCCTGACCACCGGATCCAGCGGCAACTACTCGGGTTACAGCTCGCAGGCGCTCGACGATCTGCTCGGGCAGGCGGCCCGCACCACCGACACCGCCCGCCGCGCGGACCTGTACGGGCAGGCGGTGACGCTCATCCAGAAGGACAACCCGTACCTCTACACCTACCGTGAGCGGCTGCTGGCCGCGCACACCACGAAGGTCACCGGCATCGAGCAGTATCCGGACGGCGTGGTGCGGGTGGCCAAGGCCGCGTTCCTCACGGGTCAGGGATGAGCCACCGACGCTCTCGGGTGAGCAGGCTGCTCGCGGTCGGTCTCGCCGCCTTCGTGCTCGCGTCCTGCTCCCAGACCGAATCGCCCGTAGTCGTCGCCAGCCACGCCGACGACTACGGGACCCCGGTCGGGGATCAGCCGGTGCGCCAGGGCGGCGACCTGACGATGGGGCTGTCCAACGATCCGGACCGCCTGGATCCGACGACGTCCAGCTCGCTCTACACGCGCTATGTCATGAGCACGATCTGCGAAAAGCTCTACGACAACGACGCTTCCGGCAACCTGGTCCCGCAGCTCGCCACCGAGCTGCCGCGCTTCTCCGATGACGGGCTGACGGTCACCATCCCGGTCCGCACCGGCGTCACCTTCGCCGACGGCACCCCGTTCAACGCGGCGGCGGTGCAGACCAGCCTGAAACGCCATCTCTCCTTGGAGGGTTCGCAGCGCACCGCCGAGCTGGGCCCGATCGCCGAGGTCGAGACCGAGGGCCAGACGCAGGTGGTGCTCCGCTACAAGCAGCCGTTCGCACCCATCACCGCGGCGCTGGCCGACCGCGCCGGCATGATCATGTCCCCGGCCGCGCTGAAGGAGGAGGACAAGAACTTCGGCGACAATCCGGTGTGCGTGGGCCCGTTCAAGTTCGCGCAGCGCACCCCGCAGACCTCCATCGTGGTCGAGCGCGACCCGCTCTACTACGACGCGCAGAACGTGCACTTCGACACCATCACCTACCGGATCATGACCGACCCCAAGGCCCGGGCGTCGGCCATCCGCTCGGGGGCCATCCAGGTCGCGGACACCATGTCGCCCCAGGACGCCGATGCGCTGAGCACGGATGCCCATCTACACCTGCTGGTTTCGGGCTCGTTCGGCTTCCAGGGCTTCTACCTGAACATCGGCAATGTGGACGGCGCGGGTAAACCGGCGAAGCAGATCGATACGCCGCTGGCCAAGGATCCCCGTATCCGCCAGGCGCTTTCGCTGACCATCGATCGACAGGCGTTGGCGGACAAGGTGTTCAAGGGCTGGTATCAACCGGCCTGCACCGGCATCGCGCCGCTCACCTCATTCGCGACCGAGGCCGCCACCCGGTGCCCGGTCTACGATCCGGAGCGTTCACGCCGCCTGCTCGCCGAGGCCGGGGTGCAGACGCCCTACCCGATCACCATGCAGGTCATGAATGTCGCCGACCAGCTCGAGTACGCGCAGGCGCTGCAAACCGCGGTCGCCGCGGGCGGATTCGATCTGCGCATCGTGCCGACCGAGTACGCGGCCATGCTGGACGCGCAGAAGCGCGGCACCTACGAGGCGCTGCTGCTGGGCTGGTCCGGGCGACTGGATCCGGACGGCAATATCGCCCGCTTCCTGACCACCGGATCCAGCGGCAACTACACCGGATTCAGCTCACCCGCGCTGGACGATGTGCTGGGCTGGGCCGCGCACACCACCAGCCCGGCGCGCCGCGGCGCCCTGTACGAGCAGGCGGTCGCGGCCATCCAGCGCGACAACCCGTACATCTACACCTATCGGCTGCGGAATCTGACCGTGCAGTCGACCCGGGTGACCGGGATCGAGGTGTACGCCGACGGCGCGGTGCGGCTCGGCAAGGCGGCGTTCGTGCCGGATCGGAACGGCTGAAGCCCATGCTGCGGTTCGTCTTTCACCGGTTATGGCAATCGGCGGTCACGCTGCTGCTGGTGTCGCTGGTCGTGTTCGCCGGGGTGCGCGCGCTGCCCGGCGATCCCGCCACCACCATGGCCGGTGATCAGGCGGATCCGGCCACGGTCGCCGCGGTACGGGTCGAGCTCGGTTTGGATCGCGCGCTGCCGATTCAATACCTGGACTTCGTGAAGAACGCGGCGAGCGGCGACTTCGGGCGGTCGATCCGCACCGGAACCCCGGTGCGCCACATGATTCGGGTGACGCTGCCGGTCACCGTGCAGCTGGCGGTGTACGCCATGCTGATCGCGGTGCTGGTCGGGGTGCTCGGCGGCGTGATCGCGGCGGTGTATCGCGGGCGCTGGCCGGAGTGGCTGGTGAACGGGGTGTCGCTGGTCGGATTGTCGGTGCCGACCTTCTGGCTGGGCATTCTCGCGGTGCTCTACCTGTCGGTGGGGCTGGGCTGGTTCCCGGCCTCGGGATATGTGTCGCCGCTGGATCATCCGCTGCGTGGCCTCTACTACCTGACCCTGCCCGCGCTGATCCTGGGCGTCACGCACGCCGCGGTGGTGCAGCGGCAGACGCGCTCGTCGATGGTGGAGACGCTGACCGCCGATTTCGTCCGCACCGCCCGCGCCAAGGGCCTGCCGCCGCGCACGGTCATCGTGCGCTACGGGCTGCGCAACAGCCTGATCGTGGTGACCACGGTCATCGGGCTGCAGCTCGGCCTGCTCATCGCGGGCACGGTCGTGACCGAGCGCATCTTCGGCCTGCCCGGTATCGGGAAGCTGACCTTGGATTCGGTGTTCTCCCGGGACTATCCGGTGATTCAAGCGGTCGTCCTGGTCATCGCCGCGTCCTACATCGTGATCAATCTGCTGGTCGACGTGCTGTACACGGTGATCGACCCGCGGGTCCGTGTCGCCGGGAGGGCACAGTGACCGTGTCGAAGAGCTCGGAGAGTACGGACTCCGTCGTGCAAGACGCCGAGAAGATCGCCGAATCACCTGCCGCCGCGCCGGATTCGGCCACCTCGCCGGATTCGACCCCGCCGATGCCTCGGCCGGTCTCGACGCCCGCCCGGGTATGGCGACGCCTGCGGGGCAATCCGCTGGGGCTGGTCGGTGCGGCACTGCTGCTGATCGTGATCGTACTCGGCGCGTTCGCGCCGCTGCTGGCTCCCTACTCACCCGCCGCGGTGCACTTCCCGACGCCGTTCCAGAAGCCCGGAACGGTCGGATTCCTTTTGGGCTCCGACGATCTGGGCCGCGATGTGCTGTCCCGGGTGCTGTACGGCACCCGCGCCTCGCTCGAGGTGGGCGGGCTGGCGGTGCTGTGCGCGGTCGTGATCGGGGTACCGCTGGGGCTGCTCGCCGGGTTCTGGCGCTGGCTGGACGTGGTGCTGTCCCGCATCGCGGACGCCGTGCTGGCGTTCCCGTTCGTCATGCTCGCGGTCGGGCTGACCGCCATCTACGGCGCGGGACTCACCCAAGCCGCCATCGCCCTGGGTGTCGCACAGGTGCCGGTCATGATGCGGGTGGTGCGTGCGGAAACGTTGCGGCTCAAGGGAACCGACTTCGTACTGGCCGCGCGTGCCATGCACGTCCCATCGTCGCGGATCCTGGCCGAGCACATCCTGCCCAATTCCCTGGCCCCGATCATCGTGCAGGCCACGGTGATCATGCCGACGGCCGTGCTGGGCGAGGCGATCCTGTCGTTTCTGGGCCTGGGCATCAGACCCCCGAACCCCAGCCTGGGCATCATGCTCGCCGACGCCCAGCAGTACCTTTCGCGCACCCCTTGGCCGGGCGTCTTCCCCGGCGTGATGCTGCTGCTGATCTGCTTGGGCTTCAACCTTTTCGGTGACGCGCTGCGGGACGCGCTCGATCCGAAGACGAATCGCTGAGAGGCTCGCGATGAGTGAATCACTGTTGGAGATCAGCGATCTGCGCGTGGACTTCGGCGCGATGACCGCGGTCGACGGCGTCGACCTCACGATCGCCACCGGCGAGCGGGTCGCCGTGGTCGGCGCCTCCGGATCCGGCAAATCCTCACTCGCGCACGCGATCATCGGCCTGCTGCCCGGCGCCGGGCGGGTCCGTAGCGGCAGCATCCGCTGGCGTGGAACAGATCTCACTCGCGCCGACGAGAAGCACCTGCGCGGCATCCGCGGCAAGGACATCGGCTTGGTCCCGCAGGACCCGATGTCGAACCTGAACCCGGTGTCCCGGGTGGGCCGCCAGGTCGCGGAAACCCTGGAGGCACACGGCCTCTACTCGGGCCGCGCCGCCACCGACCGCGCCATCGAACTCCTCGGCGAGGCGGGCCTGCCCGACCCCGCGCGCCAGGCCCGTCAATACCCGCACGAACTCTCCGGCGGCATGCGCCAGCGCGCCCTCATCGCCATCGGCCTGTCCTGCCGCCCCGGCCTGCTCATCGCCGACGAACCCACCTCGGCCCTCGATGTCACCGTGCAACGCCGAATCCTCGACCACCTGGACGAACTGACCAAGGAATTGGGCACCGCCCTGCTGCTGGTCACCCACGACCTGGCCCTGGCCGCCGAACGAGCCGACCGCGTCCTGGTCATGTCCGACGGCCGGATCGTCGAATCCGGCCCCGCCCGAGACGTTCTCACCGACCCCCGCGAGGACTACACCCGCCGCCTGGTCGCCGCCGCCCCCGCCCAGTCGGCCCCACTGGTGGAGGACACCGCAGCCGACCCCGAAGGGCCTCCGGTCCTGGTGGTTTCGAACCTCTCGAAGACCTTCCGGGCCCGCGGTCGCCGCCAACCCGCACCCGCCGTCGACGATGTCTCCTTCACCATCTCCCGCGGCCGCACCACCGCCATCGTCGGCGAATCCGGCTCCGGCAAGACCACCACCGCCCGCATGATCCTGGGCCTGCTCCCCGCCACCTCCGGCAGGGTCCGCCTGGACGGCGAAGAGATCGTCACCCTCCGCGGCGCCCGACTACGGGCTGCCCGCCGCGCCATGCAACCGGTCTTCCAGAACCCCTACTCCTCCCTCGACCCGATGTGGACGGTCGAACGCCTGATCGCGGAACCCTTGCGCGCCTTCGCAACCGGCGACCGCACTGTCCGCCGCGCCCGCGTCGCCGAACTCCTCGACCAGGTGGCCCTCCCCGCCGCCCTGGCCCACCGCTACCCCCACGAACTCTCCGGCGGCCAACGCCAACGTGTGGCCATAGCCCGCGCCCTGGCCGTCAACCCCCGCCTCATGATCTGCGACGAGCCCGTCTCCGCCCTCGACGTCCTCATCCAGAACCAGATCCTCACCCTCCTGGCCGACCTCCAGTCCCGCCTGAACCTCAGCTACCTCTTCATCACCCACGACCTGGCGGTGGTCCGAGCCCTCGCCCACGACGTGGTGGTCATGCGCGAGGGCCGAATCGTGGAGCAGGGCCCCACCACCCGAATCCTCACGACTCCCGCGGCCGCCTATACCCGGGACCTGCTGGCCTCCATCCCCGGAGCCAGGGCCGAATCGGCTGTGGCAGTCGAGGCGAGGTCGTAGATCCGGCCGAGGCAGTAGCCCGCGTCATCGGCGAGCCGGACGAACGGCGGCGGGCTGACCGGTAGGCGCAGCGCGGCGCTGTCGAGGTCGCGCGGGTAGGGTCGCCGCAATCGAGCCGTGCGGCCGCCGGGTTCGGTCGGCGGGGCCGGGGGCTGCGGCGGGAAATCGGGCACGCGAATCGGATCGGGTACCGGGACATCGCTCCAGCTGAGCACGGTCTGTCGTTCCGCTCGGAACAGAATTCCGCCACCGATCCAGTCGGAAGCCAGCACCCGGCCCGACAAGGCGACCGTCAATTGCGTGAACCGCCCGCCGTAAGGCTCGGGCGCGCTGTCCGACACGGCATGAAATCCGCAGCTGCACAACGGGTCCGGAACCGCGTGGCTGCCACCGCGGCGGCACTGCGCCACGGCGTCGATCGGGTACGGCTCACCGCCGGTGGCCGGAATGAACAGCTCCTCCCCCGCAACCCGGCGAGCCACCTTGTGCGCCAGTACCACCCACATCCCGTCGGCGGTCCGGGTGAGACTCTCCTGGACCACCTCCGGCACTTCGGGCCGCTCCCGCGTCCCGGCTTCGAAGGATGCGATCAGTCCATAGCCTTCGCACATGTGCGTTCCTCGCTCGGGGATTTCGTATCCTCCGAGCGTACGCGCCCGTATCGCCCTCGCTACCGCAATTATCCTGCGGCACAGCCCGATTCAGGCCAGCTGTTCGATCTTGGCGGCC
This sequence comes from Nocardia concava NBRC 100430, assembly GCF_000308815.1. Classification (GTDB taxonomy): domain Bacteria; phylum Actinomycetota; class Actinomycetes; order Mycobacteriales; family Mycobacteriaceae; genus Nocardia; species Nocardia concava. The sequence continues at coordinate 9,046 of NZ_BAFX01000066.1, read as the reverse complement.
AGCTCCGCGCCGGTCATGGGCTCGCGCGCGATGACCGCGATGGTGTCGTCGCCCGCAATGGTGCCCACAATCTCCGGCAGCGCGGCGCGGTCGAGGGCACTGGCGAGGAAGTGCGCGGCCCCGGGCGGAGTTCGCAGGACTGCGATATTGCCGCTGGCGTCGGTGGAGACCAGCAGGTCGCCGAGGAGCTTGGAGAGGCGTTCGGTGCCGCCGGTGACACCGCGGACCGGGCTGCCGTCCTCGGGCACCACGTAGACGCCCGCGCCGCCGTCGGCCGCGCGCAACTTCACCGCACCGAGCTCGTCGAGGTCACGCGACAGCGTCGCCTGTGTGGTCTCGATGCCCTCGGCCGAAAGCAGCACGGCCAGTTCGGACTGACTCCGCACCTCGTGCTGCGAGAGGATCGCGACGATCCGCGCCTGCCGCCCGGCGCGGGTGCGCGCGATGGCCGCACCCGCCTTGCCGGACACGGTGGCGGGTGAGCGACGTTCGCCGCTCACTTCTCACCTCGCTCGAATCGCTCCAGCAGCCATACGAGTAGCGCCTTCTGCGCGTGCAGCCGGTTCTCGGCCTCGTCCCAGACCGCGCTGTGCGGCCCGTCGAGCACCTCGTCGGTGATCTCCTCGCCGCGGTGCGCCGGAAGGCAGTGCAGCACGGTCACATCGGCGGCGGCCCGGGCCAGCAGCGCGGCGTTCACCTGGAACGGGCGGAAGGGGGCGACGCGATCGCGGCCGTCGTTCTCCTGGCCCATGGAGGTCCAGGTGTCGGTGACCAGCGCGTCCGCACCCTCGGCGGCGGCCTGCGGATCATTGGTGACGGTGATGGTGGCGCCGGTCTCGGCGGCCCGCTTCTGCGCGGCGTCGAGGATCCAGCCCAGCGGCTCGAAACCCTCGGGCGCGGCGATGGTCACGTTCATGCCCGCGGTCACGCCGCCGAGCATGAGCGAGTGCGCCATATTGTTCGCGCCGTCACCGAGGAAGGTGAGATTGCGACCGGACAGGTCCGCGCCCTTGCGCTCCTTGAGCGTCTGCAGGTCGGCGACCACCTGGCACGGGTGGAACTCGTTGGACAGCGCGTTCACCACGGGAACCGTTGCGGCCCCGGCCATCTCGTCCAGGCGAGCCTGCTCGAAGGTGCGCCACACGATGGCGTCCACGTACCGCGACAGCACCCGGCCGGTATCGGCGAGGGTCTCCTCGCGGCCCAGCTGGGTGTCGCGCCCGTCCACCACGACGGCGTGCCCGCCGAGCTGAGCGATGCCCATCTCGAAGGAGAACCGGGTGCGGGTGGAGTTCTTCTCGAACATGACCGCGACACCGCGCGGCCCCGCGAGCGGCTTGCGCGACTGCGGCGCGGCCTTGAGTTCCGCGGCGATCGCGAGGATCTCGGCCTGCTCGGCGGGGGTGACGTCGTCGTCACGCAGGAAATGCCGGATGGTCACTTGGTCTCCTCGGTGGCCTGGGCGGCATCGAGGATGCCTGGCAGGTCGGACAGGAAGTTCTCGGCCTGAGTCTCGGTCAGAACCAGGGGCGGCGCGAGTCGAATCACATTGGGCTTGGCCGGGTTCAGCAGGTAACCGGCCTCCCGCGCGGCGGCGTCCACCTGGGCGGAGACGTCGGCGGTCAGCTGGATGCCGATGAGCAGGCCCGCGCCGCGCACATGGTCGACCAGCGGGTGATCCAGGTTCTCGATGCCGTCGACGAGGATCTTGCCGACGGTCTCCACATGCGCGAGCAGACCCTCCTCGTCGATGGTCCGCAGCACGGCCAGCGCCGCCGCCGCGCACACCGGATTGCCGCCGAAGGTGGTGCCGTGCATGCCGGGCTGCAGCAGTTCCGCCGCCGCGCCCTGGGCCAGCACGGCACCGATGGGTAGGCCGCCGCCGAGCCCCTTGGCCAGGGTGATGACATCGGGGACGATGCCCGCCGCCTGGTGCGCGTAGAACGCGCCGGTGCGGCCGATACCGGTCTGCACCTCGTCCAGGATCAGCAGCGCGCCTTGGTCTTTGGTGATGGCGCGGGCCTTGGCCAGGTAGTCGGCCGGGGGCACCACGACACCGCTCTCGCCCATGATGGGTTCGAGGAACACCGCGGCGGTGTCCTTGTCGACCGCGGCGGCCAGCGCCATGGCGTCGCCGTAGGGCACGTGCACGACGCCGGCGGGCATCGGCTCGAACGGGGTCCGCTTGGACGGCTGACCCGTCAATGCCAGTGCGCCCATGGTCCGTCCATGGAAGGCCTCTTCACACGCGATGATCTTGGTCTTGCCGGTCAGCCGCGCCATCTTGAACGCGGCCTCGTTGGCCTCGGTGCCGGAGTTGCAGAAGAACGCCTTGCCGTGCCCGTCGCCGAAGTGCGCGAGCAGCCGCTCGGCCAGTTCGATGACCGGTTCGGAGGCATACAGATTCGACACGTGCCCGAGCGTGCCCAGCTGCTGGGTGACCGCCGCCAGGATCGCCGGATGCGCGTGGCCGAGGCTGTTGACCGCGATGCCGCCCAGGAAGTCCAGGTAGCGCTTGCCGTCGGCGTCGTAGACGACCGCGCCCGCGCCGCGCACCAGCGCCACCTTCGGGGTGCCGTAGTTGTTCATCAACGCGGTGTTCCACCGCTGCTGAATGTCGGCAGTGCTCATGAGTTCTCCTCGGCGGGGGTGACCATCGTGCCGATGCCCTCCCCGGTGAACAGTTCCAGCAGGACCGAATGGGCGACCCGCCCGTCGATCACGTGCGCGGTCGGGACGCCGCCCTCGACGGCGCGCAGGCAGGCCTCCATCTTCGGCACCATGCCCTCGTCCAGCGACGGCAGCAACTTGGCGAGCGCGTCGGTGTCGATGCGCGAGGTCAGCGAGGACCGGTCGGGCCAATTCGTGTAGAGGCCCTCGACATCGGTGAGGATGACCAGTTTCTCCGCGCCTATGCCCTCGGCCAGCGCGGCCGCGGCGGTGTCGGCATTGATGTTGTGCACCACGCCGTCCGCGTCGGGGGCGATGGTGGACACGACCGGAATGCGGCCCGCCGCAATGAGATCCAGCACGGCGGACGGCTCGACCGAGGTCACGTCGCCGACCAGCCCGATATCGGTGGCCTCGCCGTCGACCTGTACGGTGCGCCGCGTCGCGGTGAACAGGTGCGCGTCCTCACCGGAGATGCCGACCGCGTACGGTCCGTGGGCGTTGATGAGCCCCACCAGTTCCCGGCCCACCTGCCCGAACAGCACCATACGCACGACATCCATGACCTCGGGCGTGGTGACCCGGAAACCGCCGCGGAACTCACCGGTCATGCCGAGCTTCTTCAGCATCGCGGAGATCTGCGGCCCGCCGCCGTGCACCACCACCGGGTGCACGCCGACCGTGCGCAGGAACGCCATATCCGCGGCGAACGCCTTCTTCAGCTCGTCGTCGATCATGGCGTTGCCGCCGTACTTCACGACCACGATCTTGTCGCGGAATTTCTGCAGCCACGGCAGCGCGTCGGCGAGGACGTGCGCCTTGTCGAGGGCCGAAAGCTGGTTCACCACATCGTTCATGAGCTGTAGGCCGAATTCTCTTCGACGTAGCCGTGCGAGAGGTCGGTGGTGCGGATGGTCGCCTCGCCGTCGCCCAGGCCGAGGTCGACGAGCACCGCGATATCGGGCCCGGACAGGTCCACCTCGCGCGCGCCCGGCGCACCCACGCCGTCGACGCACACCGGAGATCCATTGAACGACACCGAAACCCGGTTCGGATCCAGTTCGATGGGCGCGATGCCGATGGCGGCCAGCACGCGGCCCCAGTTCGGGTCGGAGCCGAAGAACGCGGTCTTCACCAGGCTGTCGCGAGCCAGTGCCCGCGCGCCGACGAGCGCTTCTTCCTCGCTCACAGCGCCTTTCACGGTGATGTGCACGCGCTTGGTGACGCCCTCGGCGTCGGACATGAGCTGCTCGGCCAGATCGTCGCAGACCGCCAGCACGGCCGCGTTCAGATCCTCCTGCGACGGCGTGACCCCGGACGCGCCGTTGGCCAGCAGCAGCACGGTGTCATTGGTGGAGCAGGAGCCGTCCACGTCGAGCCGGTCGAAGGTGTAGCCCGTCGCCTTGCGCAGCGCCTCGTCCAGCTGCTCGGGCGTGGCGACCACATCGGTGGTCAGCACCACCAGCATGGTGGCCAGCGACGGCGCGAGCATGCCCGCACCCTTGGCCATGCCGCCGACGTTCCACTTGTCCCGATGATGGAACGCCACCTCCTTCGGCACGGTGTCGGTGGTCATGATGGCCCGCGCCGCCTCCGCGCCGCCGGACAGCCCGCCGCCCATCTCGTGCACGATCTCGGTGACGGCCGGGATGAGCTTGTCCATCGGCAGCCGGTCACCGATCAAACCCGTTGAGCAGACCGCGATCTCGCCCGCGCCGGTCTCGGTGCCCCAGTTGCTCAACGCCTTCGCGAGCTCCTCGGCGGTGGCGTGGGTGTCCTGGAAGCCGCCCGGGCCGGTGCACGCGTTCGCGCCGCCGGAATTCAGGATGACCGCGCGCAGCCGGCCGCCGCTCAGCACCTGCTGCGACCACAGCACCGGCGCGGCCTTGACCTTGTTGCGGGTGAACACGCCCGCGGCCGCGTACTCAGGGCCCTCGCTGAACACCAGCGCCAGGTCCGGCTTGCCGGACTTCTTGATGCCCGCCGCGATACCCGCCGCGCGGAAACCCAACGGTGCGGTGACGCCCTGGGTCCGCACCAGCTTGCCGTTGTCGATAGTCACGGTGCCACTCCTACGGTGGAAAGTCCTGCGGTCTCGTCGATTCCGAGAGCCAGATTCATGGATTGCACCGCGGCGCCCGCGGTGCCCTTGGTCAGGTTGTCGATCGCGCCGATCACCACCAGCAGCCCGGCGTCGGTGTCCACGGTCACCTGCAGGGTGACGGCATTGGAGCCGAGCACCGAACCGGTCTGCGGCAGTACGCCTTCGGGCAGCAGGTGCACGAAAGGCTCATCGGCGTAGGCCTTCTCGTAGACGGCGCGCGCCTGTGCGGCGTCCACGGTGGTCGGTGCGGTGCAGGTGGCGAGGATGCCGCGCGGCAGCGGGGCCAGCACGGGGGTGAACGAAACACTCACGTCCACACCGGAACCGGCAGCCTTCAGATTCTGCGCGATCTCCGGGGTGTGCCGGTGCGCGCCCGCGATGCCGTAGGCACGCAGCGAGCCCATCACCTCCGAGCCCAGCAGCCCGACATCGAGCTTGCGTCCCGCGCCCGAGGTGCCGCTCACCGCAACCACATTCACCCGCGGCTCGATGATCCCCGCCGCGACGGCCGGGGCCAGCGCCAGGCTCGACACGGTCGGGTAGCAACCGGGCACCGCGATCCGGGTTGCCCCGCGCAGCTTCTCGCGCCCGCCCGGCAGTTCCGGCAGCCCGTAGGGCCAGCTGCCCGCGTGCGGGGAGCCGTAGTACTTCTCCCACGCGGCCGCGTCGGTGAGCCGGAAGTCGGCGCCGCAGTCGATGATGATCGTGGACTCCGGCAATGCCGTGGCGATCGCCGCGGACTGCCCGTGCGGCAGGCCCAGGAAGACCACGTCGTGGCCCGCCAGTTCCTCGACGGTGGTGGGCGCGAGCACCCGGTCGGCCAGCGGCAGCAGATGCGGCTGCAGCTCACCCAGGGTGGTGCCGGCATTGGACCCCGCGGTCAGCGCCCCGATCTCGAGGCGCCCGCTTCGGTAGGCTGGATGACCGAGTAGCAGTCGCAGCACTTCGCCGCCCGCGTAGCCGCTCGCACCAGCTACCGCGACCCGCAGGGGTCCGTTCGAGACATCCGCCATGTGATGATTATGCACGACTGTGCAAGCTCATTCACAACCGGGCGAGAATCTGACAGCGAGCGCCGCTTACGGCACACTCGACAGCGCCATGTACGACGACGCCACCCAACCGCTGCCGGTCGTCGGTCCCGAAGCGGGCCGCAGCCGCCGGACACCGGAGACGCCCACCCCGACTCCCCGACGGTCGCGACGTGCCGAGCCACCCACGAGCCGTCGACGGGCGGACCGGCGGCGTTCCGAGGGCAAGACCGGGGGAACCGGCGGCAAACCCGAGCGCACGTCGGCGCAGCGCGAGCGGGATCGGCGGCTGCGCATGGCCGGGCGCGGTGTCATGGCGCTGGTGGCCGCGGGCGTGATGGGCATCACCGGCATCGTCTGGTACGGCGAGACCAGCCTGGATCAGGGCTTCACCCGCTCGGGCGCGATCTCCCCGGAGGACGTGAACCTCGACGGCGACATCAATATGCTGCTGATCGGTCTGGACACCCGAAAAGACCTGGACGGCAACGATCTTCCCAAGGCGATCCTCGACCAGCTGCACGCCGGCGACGGCTCCGAGGGCGGCTACAACGCCAATTCGCTCATCCTGGTGCACATTCCGAAGGATCTGAAACACATCGTCGCGTTCTCGATTCCGCGTGACGACTATGTTCCCGTACAAGGCATTCCGGGCTACGACCACGCCAAGATCAAGGAGTCCTACGGCCTGAAGAAGTGGTCGGTCGAGGAGAAGCTCAAGGCCAAGGGCATGGCCGAGGGACCCGAACTCGAGCGTCAGGGCCGGGAGGCGGGGCGCGCCAGCATCGTTCAGACCGTGAAGGCGCTCACAGGCGTGCCCATCAACCGGTTCGCGGAGATCTCCCTGGCCGGCTTCTACGATCTGGCGACCGCGCTCGGCGGTGTCGACGTGTGCCTCAATCACGCCGTGGACGACAGCTACTACTCCGGCGCGGTCTTCCCCGCCGGACCCCAGCATCTCGACGGCTCCGACGCGCTGGCCTTCGTGCGGCAGCGGCACGGCCTCGAGAACGGCGATCTCGACCGCACCCACCGGCAGCAGGCGTTCCTCACCTCGGTCGCCAATTCCATGAAGAGCTCGGGCACGCTGGCCAATCCGGGACGGCTCAAGTCGCTCATGGATGTGGCGCACAAGGACGTGGTGCTCTCGGACGGCTGGAGCCTCACCGATTTCGCCACCACGCTCGGCCGCGCGGAATCGCCGACGGTGGAGTTCCGGACGCTGCCGGTGCTGCGCTACGACAATGTCGACGGCCAGGACGTCAACATCATCGATCCGGTGGCCATCAAGAAGACGGTGCGCGAGGCGTTCGGGGTGTCGACCCCGGCCGCGCCCGCCGCCCCGGCCACCACCCCCACCTCGACGCTGGATGTGGCGAATGCCAGCGGCACGCCCGGCCAGGCGGCGAAGGTGTCGAAGTTGCTGACCACCAAGGGTTTCCCGGCCGGCGACGTGACCAATGCGACCTATGCCGACGGCACCACCTCGACGATCTACTACGGCACCGGCGCGGACGTCGACGCCAAGCAGCTGTCGGAGATGTTCGGCGGCCTGCCGGTGAGCCCGTCGACCTCGCTGTCCGCCGGTCACGTGAAGCTGGTCGTGGGACCCGATCTCGAGATTCCGGCATCCCTGGATCCGACGGCGACCACCACCAGCCCGACCACCACCGCGGGCGGCACCTCGACCGGCGGCACCACCACCTCCGACGCGCCGGATTCCGGTAAGCCCGTCACCACTACGATCGGCTCGAAGATTCCCTGCGTGAACTGACCTCCGCGGCGCGGAGCGATCACCCGGCCCTGAGAGCGGTGGCATGACGAAGACCGAGCTGTTCCGCAGCCTGCACCACGGCGACAAGCCGCTGGTGCTGCCCAATGCCTGGGACTTCGGCTCGGCCGCCATGCTGGCCGAGGCCGGATTCCCGGCGATCGGCACCACCAGTCTCGGGGTCGCCGCCACCGCCGGGCTGCCCGACGGGACCGCGGCCACCCGCGACGAAACCCTCGCGCTGGCACGGCGACTCGGGCGGCTCTCGATTCCGGTGACGGTGGATGTCGAGGGCGGATTCAGCACCGACCCGGGTGAGGTGGCGGAGTTCTGCGCCGAGCTGGTCGCGCTGGGCATCGCGGGAATCAACCTGGAGGACAGCCGATCCAATGCGGAGCTGGCCGATCCGGAGGCGCACGGCGAGCTGATCGCAGCCGTGAAGTCCAGGGTGCCCGAGCTTTTCATCAATGCGCGCACCGATACCTACTGGCTGGGCATCGACGCGGCGTCCACCCTCGACCGGGTGCTGTACTACGAGAAGTGCGGTGCGGACGGCATTTTCGTGCCCGGCATCACCGATCCCGAGGGTATCCGCGCGCTCACCACGGCTTTGACCGCACCGCTGAATCTCCTGTTCTCCCCCACCGGGCCGACCGTCGCCGAGCTGGCCGAACTCGGGGTGCGGCGGGTCAGTACCGGATCGCTGCTCTACCGCGCGGCGTTGGCCGCCGCCGTGCACACCGCAGAATCGGTCACCCACGGCCATCAGCTGGTCGGCGAGATCCCCAGCTACGCAACGATTCAGCGGCTGCTGGAGCCGTAGTCACCGGTTCAGCGCCCGCGTCAAGTCGGCCGTGTGCAGCTTGTCGGGATTGCGGACCGCGTACAGCCCGGTGATGCGGTCCCCGCTGATCTCGATCAGCTGCACGGTGTCGAGCCGCCCGTCCGCGTCGCGCAGCAGAATCGCGGGCAGCGCGTTGTAGGTGCCGAACTCGATGGTCATGTCCCCCAATGCCTTTCGCACCAGCCCGATCAGGTAGGTGGCGACCTTCTCCGCGCCGACCACCGGGCGGCGGGCCGCGGTGACCTTGCCGCCGCCGTCGGAGATCTGCACGACGTCCGGGGCGAGCACGTCCATGAGCGTCTGGACGTCACCGGTCTGCGCGGCCTGCAAGAACTTTCCGATCACCGCGCGACTGGTGTCCGAGTCGGATTCGAACCGCTTCTTGCGGGACCGCACGTGCTCGCGGGCGCGGTGCGCGATCTGGCGCACGGTCGCATCGGATTTGCCGACCATGCCCGCGATTTCGACCAGGCTGTGGCCGAACACCTCCGAGAGGACGAACACCGCGCGCTCGGTCGGGCCGAGGGTCTCGAGCACCAGCAGCATGGCCATCGACACCGATTCCGCCAGCAGCACATCGGAACTGGCGTCGGTCTCGGTGCGAATCGGTTCGGGCAGCCAGCTGC
>NZ_BAFX01000067.1 GCF_000308815.1 Nocardia concava NBRC 100430 | reverse complement strand
TGCTTGCCGATGTCACGCAGGAACGAGACCGTGCTCAGCGGTCCGGTCCAGTCCATGTTGTTGGCGATGATCGCCGCGTTCGGGGCATCACCCAGATCGACGAAGCGCTCCAGCTGGGAGCGAATGCGCCCGGCCCATTCGGCCACGGTGTCGGTGGAGTTCATGGTGCGCTCGCCGACGTCGCGGGGATCGCCGATGAGTCCGGTCGCGCCACCGGCCAGCACGATCGGGCGATGGCCCGCGCGCTGGAAGCGCTTGAGCGCCAGCAGGGGGACCAGGTGTCCGGCGTGCAGGGAGGCCGCGGTCGGGTCGAAACCGGCATAGAGGGTGATCGGGCCCTTGGCCGCGGACGCGCGCAGGGCGTCCAGGTCGGTGGACTGCGCGATCAGTCCGCGCCAGGTCAGTTCATCAATGATGTCGCCGCTCACGCCTACCCATCTTTCCGCACGTGAATATCGAGGTTGCAGAGGGTGTGGAGCGTCGTGTCCGACATGAAGATGCGGGAGCGGATCGGCACAAGCCCTGGCCGATCCGCTCCTCAGCGAGACGAACCGCAGTAGACGCCCGTAAGCCCGTCGCCGAGTGTGATCGGCGACGGGCTGGCGGTCGAGCGATTTTTCGGGCTCACTTCACCAGGCCGGTGAAGGTGGAGAAGGAGGCGCGGCGCTGGTAGGCGATCCAGGCGAAGACGCCGACCAGGATCAGCGGGAAGGGGGCCAGGGCCGGGGCGCCGAGGATGAAGGCCTGGGTGGCGGCGGCGCAGACCATGGTGATGGACAGGCCCGCGGCGGCCGGACCGCTCAGGCGGCGGACCATGAGGCCGATGCCGCCGGAGACCTCGACCAGGCCGGTGAAGTACATGAACCAGTCGCCGAAGCCGATCTGATGGAAGACGCGGACGGCGTCGGCCTGGCCCATGAACTTCGGCAGGCCCGAGGCGAAGATGAAGAAGAGGCCGAGGACGATCTGCAGGGTCCACAGCACGCGGTTGCGGATCTTGCCGGGGGTGGCGGTGGAGGTGGCGACGGTCTGGGTGGCGGCGATGGCGGTCATTTCGAATGTCCTTCTGGGGCTTGTCGGTTCGGTGTCGAACTCGCTTGCTCCATAGGACGGGGGCCGTCGCGGAAACTCATCGGCGGCGCGAAGAAATTTTTCGGCTAGCCGTCGAAGGCGGCTTTGAGGCTGGTCAGGTGGATGCGGCTGGCGGTGGCGGCGGCCTCCGGATCGCGGGCGCGGATGGCGGTATAGAGGTCCTCGTGCGCGTCGTGGTCGGCGGCGGGCAACCGCATGGGGCGGATGCGCAGCATGTCGATCATGGCGTGGCGCGAGCGCGGGACGAAGGCGTTGAACAGTTCCAAGAGGATGTCGTTGTGGGCCGCTGCCACGATCGTGCGGTGGAAGGCGGTATCGGCGTCGACCAGGGCCTCGATGGAATCACCGCTTTCGGCGCGGGCGGCCAGGGCACGCAGCATGGCGCGTAGGTCGGCGGGGGTGCGGCGGCGGGCGGCCAGGGCGGCGCCCTCGGCCTCGATGGCGATGCGGGCCTCGATGACCGTGACGATGTCGCTGCGGCGCAGCACGGTGTCCCAGTCCTCGGCGACATCCAACGCGGTGACGAAAACGCCCGCGCCCTGGCGGCTTTCGAGGACGCCCTTGCCCGCGAGTTCGCGGATGGCCTCGCGCAGGGTGGAGCGGCCGACGCCGAGCTGGGCGGCGAGGGTGGTCTCCCCGGGCAGGCGGTGGCCGAGCTGCCACTCCCCCGCGCGGACCCGCTCGAGCAGAACCTCGGCGGCCTGGGCGGCGAGCGGATGCCTCTGTACCTGCGCCAATTTCGCTCCGGCCTCTCTACTTGTCTGAGGAGTGAATCCCCTCTAGTCTAGTCCACATGCTTACAGGTGCCCTGCTTCTCCTTCGCCGCCGCGGCGGGGTCTGACCGGACCGGCACCCCGCTAGCGGGTCGCTGTGCTGCGCCGGTCGTCTTCTTCCGACGCGAAAGCGAATTGCCGTGAGCATCTCTCAGAACTGGAATCGTCAGCAGCCGTCCGTCATGCCATCGCATCGGTATCGCGATGTGTACCAGCGGGTTTCGGTGCCACTGAACGAACGTGCATGGCCGAGCAACCGGATCACGACCGCACCGCTGTGGGTGCCCGTCGATCTGCGGGACGGCAATCAGGCCCTGGCCGAGCCGATGGATCCCGAACGCAAGCGCCGGTTCTTCGAAATGCTGGTGGCCATGGGCTACAAGGAGATCGAGGTCGGGTACCCCAGCGCCTCTCAGACCGACTTCGACTTCGTGCGGCTGATCGGGTCGCAGCGACTGGCTCCCGCCGATGTCACGATCGTCGTCTTCACCCCCGCCCGCCGGGATCTGATCGAGCGGACGGTGGAATCGATCCGCGGCATTCCCAACGATGTCGTCATCCACATGTACACCGCGACCGCGCCGACCTGGCGAAACGTGGTGCTGGGCAAGAGCCGTGACGAATTGGCCGACCTGATCACCGCCGGCGGCCGGGACGTGCTGGAGCTGGCCGGGGACATGCCGAATGTGCGATTCCAGTTCTCGCCCGAGGTTTTCATGCTGACGGAGCCGGACTACGTGCTGGACATCTGCGATCGCATGACGACGCTGTGGGATGCCACGCCCGAGCGGCCGGTGATCCTGAACCTGCCCGCGACGGTCGAGGTGGCGACGCCGAACGTGTACGCGGACCAGATCGAATACATGCACCGGAACCTGGCGCGGCGCGACAGCGTGATCCTGTCGGTGCATCCGCACAATGACCGCGGCACCGGCGTCGCCTGCGCGGAGTTGGCGGTGCTGGCCGGGGCGCAGCGGGTCGAGGGGTGCGTGTTCGGCAACGGCGAGCGCACCGGCAATGTCGATCTGGCGACGCTGGCGTTGAATCTGCATGCGCAGGGCGTGGATCCGATGATCGACTTCTCCGATATCGACGAGGTGCGGCGCACGGTCGAGTACTGCACGCGGCTGCCGATCCACGACCGGCACCCGTACGCGGGCGATCTGGTCTACACCGCGTACTCGGGCACGCATCAGGACGCGATCAAGAAGGGGTTCGCCGAGCATCGGGAGCGGGCCGCGCGACTGGGTGTGGACGAGCGTGAAATCCCTTGGGAGGTACCGTATCTGCCGATCGATCCGGCCGATGTCGGGCGCTCCTACGATGCGGTCATCCGGGTGAATTCGCAGTCCGGCAAGGGCGGGATCGCCTATCTGCTGCAGACGGAGTACGGGGTGGATCTGCCGCGCCGGTTGCAGATCGATTTCGCGCGGCACGTGCAGCGCCACACCGACACCACCGGGACCGAGGTGTCGGCGCGGACGCTGTGGGAGCTGTTCACCACCACCTATACCGCTGATCCGGAGGCCGTGGCCGCCATCGAATCCGGCATTCCCGCCGGGGCGACCGCCGAGGAAGCGATCGCGGCGCTGAATCGCCGCGGGTACGCGATCGAGGTGCTGTCGGTGACCCAGCAGAGTGTGGACCATCCGGAAACCGCCGAGGCCGTCGCCTATCTGGAGTACCGCACCGCAGACGGCACGGCGTGGGCCTTCGGTACGGGCGACACGGCTTCTCGGGCAACGATTTCCGCGATCATGTCCGCGGTGGTCAACTCCGCGGTGCCGGTGGGCGTGTAGCTCTCGGTACCCGAACCGGTTCCGGCCGTCGGCGCGGTCGCCTACGGGGCGACACCGCCTGCGGCGGTTCCGGTTTCGGGTCCCAGGCGGCGTTCGAGTTCGGCCACGCGCGCCTCCAGGGCCGAGATCCGTTGGTACAGATCGGCTTCGGACGGCGGTTCGGGATCGTGGCCGGGCGCGTTGCCGAGTTCGGCGATCCGTTTGCGCACGGCGGCCGGTTCGGCGCCGAGGCTGATCAGGATCTGCGGCGCGATGCCCTCGCCCTCCGCGACCAGCGCGAGCAGGATGTGCTGGGGCCCGATGTAGTTGTGGTGCAGGCGCATTGCCTCGCGCAGCGACATCTCCAGCACCTTCTTCGAGCGCGGGGTGAAGGGGATGTGGCCGCTGGGTTCGCGCTTGTCGTGTTCGCCGACGGCCTGCCGGATGCGTTCGCGCACTCCGGAAACGTCGAGGCCCAGATCGCCCAGGGCGCGGGCGGCCACCGGGTCGTCGCCGGCGAACACCCCGAGCAGCAGGTGTTCGGTGCCGATCCAGTCGTGCCCGAGCAGGCGGGCCTCCTCCTGGGCGAGCACGATGGCGCGGCGGGCGGTGTCGGTGAACCGTTCGAACATGGGCTTTTCCACCTAAGGTGAGCTGTCGATCTGTCCACCGTAGTCCTCTGTCAGGCGGAACGGTCCAGCTTGGGTGCGCGGGGGCTGCGGCGGTAGGCCGAGACGGCGGGTGATTCGGGGAGCCAGAGGCGCCAGGGCCGGTCGGCGGCGAGGCTGACACCGACGCGGGGGCCCGCGGAAATCGCTGCGATATCGGTGATCTCGGGGGCGAGTTCGAGGCGGATGGGTACGCTCGCGTCGAACAGATGAGTTCCGTAGTCGTCCAGCGTGATTCCGAGGGCGCTGCCGACATTGCCGGGGCCGCGGGCCAGATCGTTGTCGGATTTGGCGGCGGGGCGGCGCGCGCGGGCGGCGTCGAGACCCTCGATGATCTCCCCCGCCCGGATGAGCACCGCGCTGGCGATGCCGTCGGGTCCGGTGGTCACATTCACGCAGGTGTGCATGCCGTAGCTGAAATACACGTACAGCACGCCCGGCGCCCCGAACATGACCGCATTGCGCGGAGTTGGCCCGCGATGCGAATGCGCGGCCGGGTCGGGCCAGGGTCCGGCCGGATCGCCGCCGTACGCCTCGACCTCGGTGATGCGCATGGCGACGGGCCCGGATCGCAGGGTGGCCCCGAGCAGTCGCCGGGCGGCGCGCAGCGGTTCGACGGCAAGTTCTTCGGCACCCACGGCGATCCATTGTTCCGGAACACCCTCCCGACGCCGTCGGCGGGAGGGCGCCCCGCACCTAGGGAGCTAGAGCCATTCCGAGACGCCGCCGTGGCCCGAGCAGGTGCCCTTGCGGTGCTGGCTGAAGCTGTAGGTGCCGTCCTTGCAGTGCGCGGTGGCGCCGTCGGGAACGGTGGCGGACTGTTCCGGGCGATGGACGCACACGCCGTCGGAGTTCTGGTATTCGCTTGCGGCGCAAGCGGTGTGGACTACCGGGACGGCGGTCGCCGGTCCGGCGAGCGCGGTGCTCGCGCCGATGAAGGCCGCGGCGGCCCAGGGCAGGATATGTCGCGCCACCCGGCGCGTTGTCTGGCCGATCACTTCGAAATCCCTTGCCGAAAAACGATGTTGAAACGGAAGGCGGACGCCCCCGACGAGCGCTGAATCCTACGGGAGGACTATCGCCGAATCGCCGAGTTCGTTATGCGCCGACCTATTCACCGGCCGATTCAGCATCGGCCGATTCAGCAACGCCCGGCAGCTGAATTCCGGCGACCTTGTCCGGATTGACCTGGAAGCGAATGTTTTCGATGCGCCCGTCGCGAATGTCGTAGGTGAGCGCACCCACCCGGTAGTCGCCGATGATCGCCAGGACGCTGAGTTCGCCGTTGATGTACGCGGCCTCGAGGCGGATGCCCGCGCTGATCGGCTTGGCCATCGCGCCCAGCATCCAGCGCGCCACGTGATCGGGCCCGTACAGCGGCCGCCGGGCCGCGGTGACCTTGCCGCCGCCGTCGTTCCACAGCGTCACCTCGGGGGCGAGCAGTTCCATGAGCGCGTTGACGTCTCCGCCCTGGGCGGCGGCCATGAACTTCTCGGTGATCTCCGTGCGGACCGCCTGGTCGGTGTCAAAACGCGGGCGGCGCGAATGCACGTGGGAGCGGGCGCGGTGGGAGATCTGGCGGACGGTCGCCTCGGGCTTGTCGAGGAAGCCGCCGATCTCGGCGTGCGAGTAGCCGAAGACCTCGCGCAGCACGAACACCGCGCGTTCGACCGGGCTCAGGGTTTCGAGGACGACCAGCATGGCGGTCGACACGGTGTCGGCCATCTCGGTCTCCTCTGCGGCGTCGGTCGTGGTGGTGAGCAGGGGTTCGGGCAGCCAGGGCCCGACATAGGTCTCGCGGGTGGCGCGCGCGGAGGTGAGGCGGTTGAGCGCCAGATTGGTGACGGTGCGGACCAGGTAGGACTTGGGGTGGGTGACCGAATCGTGGTCGACCTCATGCCATTTGATCCAGGCGTCCTGCAGGATGTCCTCGGCGTCGGTCACCGTGCCCAGCATCTGGTACGCCGTACCGAAGAGCAGCCGGCGGTGGGTGACGAAGGGATCGATCGAGGCATCCTGCATGGCTTCATACCTACCTCACGCGGTTTCGTGCGTCGCGTCATGCGGTCTCGCGGGTGGCGCGGCCACCGTTCGACAGCTGGGCCTGCATGGTCATGTGCTTGCTCATCTTGAAGGTGGGGACCGGGCTGCCGCTCACCATCGCCTTGTACGCGCAGGCCGCCTTGCCCTTCAGGTACCAGCGGTTCGGGGTGTCGTCGGCATTGGTGAACTGGATGACGGCGTCCTTGCGGCCCAGGCTGACGGGCTGGTGGAAGTAGCCGATCCGGAAGGGCCGCACCGTCTTTCCGCGCAGCTGCTTTGCCAGGGTGTCGGCGGCGTAGGCGGCGCTGGCCATGCCGGTCTGGCAGGTGCCGTGTACCTGGCCCCAGGCCATGCGGATCGCGGCGGCATCACCGATGGCGTGGATCTCCGGGTGCGAGACCGAGCGCAGGGTGGGGTCGGTGACGATGAGGCCGCGGTCGTCGACGGCGATTCCGGCCTGGGCGGCCAGGGGCGCGACCTTGACGCCGGTGGTCCACAGGGTCAGATCCGAGGCGACGAATTCGCCATTGTCGAGGCGGACGGCGTCGGGCAACACCTTCGTGACCTTCACGCCGATCTTGCGCACGATGCGCAGCCGGTCGAGGGCGCGCTCCAGGTGGGCGCGGGCCTTGTCGCCCATCATGGCGCCGGGCTGTTCGGCGCTGATCAGGGTGACGGTCAGGTTCGGGTGCGATTCGGCGATCTCGGTGGCGGCCTCGATGCCGGTCAGGCCGCCGCCGACGACGGTGACAGTGCCTGCGGCGGCGGCGATTTCGGTGAGCCGCTGCCCGAAGCGGTGGGCCAGGCGGGGATCGTTGAGGGTCCAGGCGTGCTGGTCGGCGCCGGGGACGATCGAGGTGTCGGTGCTGCTGCCGAGGGCGTAGACCAGGTTGTCGTAGGGCAGCTCGGTGGCGTCGTCGAGGGTGACGACGCGAGCCTCGGCGTCGATGGCGATCGCGGCGGCACGGTGGAAGACCACGCCCGAGCCGTCGAGGATGGCGGGGATGTTGAAGTTCTTCAGCTCCTGGCCGGCGGCGATCTGGTGCATGCGCAGCCGCTCGGTGAAGCGCTCCGAGGGGTTCACGAGTGTGATGCGCACGTCCATCTTGCGGGTGCGGCGGGCCAGCCGGACGGCGGCCAGCATGCCGGTGTAACCGGCGCCGAGGACGACGATTTCGCGGGTGTTGTTGGTGGCGTTCATTTTCGGCTCCCGATGGGCTGTTCCTGCTGGGTCGGGCATGAGACAGGGCAGCCCCGCGGAACGTGACAATGCATTGGTGTGAGCTGGGTCACGCCGGAACATTCGGGCCCGGCCATCGGTTGGCATCAGGGTGGCCGGACCCCTCCGGCCTGCGGAAACAGCGTCGGAGTGAGGTGTGATGGCCGTACAGGTCGAGATCTGGACCGATATCAACTGCCCGTTCTGCTACCTGGGCAAGCGGCGTTTCGAGGAGGCGCTCGAGGCGTTCCCGCACCGCGATGACGTGACGGTGGTGCACCGGTCCTTCGAACTGGACCCGACGCTGCCGCGCGATCACAGCGATGCGGTGGTGCCGCATATCGCGGAGAAGTACGGGATCAGCGAGGCGCAGGCCGCGGCCAATGAGCGCGGCATCGGGGCGCAGGCCGAGGCGATGGGGTTGACCTATGTGACCGAGGGGCGCGACTTCGGGAGCAGCTTCGATATGCATCGGCTGCTGCATTTCGCGCTGGAGCAGGGGCGGCAGGAGCAGTTGCTGGACGCGTTGTACGCGGCCAATTTCGGTGAGCAGCGGGCGCTGTTCGGGGATACCGAGCGGCTGGTTCAGGTGGCGGTGTCGGCCGGATTCGAGGAGCAGGCTGTGCGGGCCGTGCTCGATGACCCGGATGCCTACGCCGACGCGGTGCGCCGCGACGAGGCCGAGGCCGCGCAGCTGGGGGCGCGCGGGGTGCCGTTCTTCGTGCTGGATCGCAAGTACGGGGTGTCGGGGGCGCAGCCGCCGGAGGTATTCGCGCAGGCGTTGGAGCAGGCCTGGGCCGACCACGCGCCGAAGCTGGAGATCGTTGCGGACGCCGACGTGTGCGGGCCCGACGGATGCGCTGTGCCGCAGCGGGATTGATCACGCGGACCCGCTGCCGGACAGTCGGCAGCGGGCGGTCCGCTAGTCCTGATTCCGGACGATCCGGCGCCCGAGCGCCGAGGTCTCCGGGTGCACGTAAGAGCTGTCCTCACCGGCGCGGATCCGCACCAGGTCGTCGGCGATGACGAAGCCGTAGGCGACCACGATCAGCACCACCAGCTGTCCCCATGCCACCCAGGCGATTCCGATCGGCGCGGTGGCCAGCACGCAGGCCGCGCCGATCAGCCGCCACCAGGGGCGGGGCAGGCCCAGCACCAGGCGGAAGGCGCACTGGCCCAGGAAGAACAGGGCCACGCCGCCCGAAAGCGCCAGGGCCGCGGCCTTGCTCGCGGGCTGGTTGTCGTGGGCGATGACCATAGAGATGCCCGCGGCGGTCAGGATGATGCCGAGCACCACGACGTACAGCGAATACCCGTAGGCCAACACGGCGGGCCGGAGTCGGCGCGCGGCGGGCAGCGCGGCCAGTTCATGTTCGCCGCGTTCGTCGTCGAAGCCGAAGTAGGCCCACCACAGCACATATCCGAGGGTGAGGCCGAGCGCGACGCTCGCGATCAGGCCGACGGTCAACTCCTCGCCCGTGAGGTTCGCGCCGATGGCGACCACGGATTCGCCGAGCGCGATGATGATCACCAGGCCGTTGCGTTCGCAGAAATGGCTGGCGCGCACCACGAATCCGTCGGACGGGATCAGATACGGGGTGACGATCTCCAGGGCGATGGCCAGTGTCCACAGGATGCCGCGCGGCGCGCCCTCGGCAATGCCGCCCGCCAGCACCAGTCCCGCGGATACCGCGTTCAGCGGGCCGAGCCGCAGGGCCGCGCCGCGAGCGCCCGCACCACCCTGGGTCACGAACATGATCGTGTGGATCGTGCTCACCACGATGTAGCCGAGCCCGAACACCAGCCCGGTGCCCTCGAACGCGTGCGGAATCGAGATGGCGATGATGAAGAACCCGAACATCCCCAGCAGCAGAAACGTCCGCCGCGACGAGCTATTGGGCGCGACCTCGTTGGTCAGGAACACATACCCGCTGTACATCCACCAGATGATGGCGAACATCAACGCCACCTCCCCCAGCTCCTGCCAGCCCGGGTGATGGGTGAACACATGCGTCAACTGCGTAATGGTGAAGACGAACACAAGATCGAAGAACAGTTCCAGGGTAGAGGCCCGAACCTGCCCACCCTCCGCCTCGAGCTCCGCCGCCGACCCGGACATATCGCTGGTCACGCGCAAATCGTAATTCCGCCCACCCCCAACCGCCCCACCCGCCGCGCGAATCACTCGTCAACAGGGACCAGCTACACGCCCCGACTGCCCAACCGCTGGACAGACCAGCACGGTAAGTGGTCAAACCATCTCCACGCGGTGCGAATTCGACACTGGCGACGCTGCCCGCCGCACCCGGCCATGTCAGGGGCGCGTGAGCCACGCGATCTCGTGGCCCGAGACAGTGGCGGTGGTGAGGATTCTCAGGTCAGCGGCGGCAGCCAGGCTGGCGGCCCGGTCGATCCCGACGCGCGCCCACGTCGCCGACACTTCGGTCGCCGGGAAGTAAGGCGGGCGGCTCGGCTGCACTCGCGAGGCGATTGCGGCGGCCGCCGGTGGTGACCTGCGGTCGTTGCCCGCCCGTGCCCGGCGGCCGCACGCCCCCTCGGTCAGCGCATTTGTCAGAGCAGCGGAGTTAGTGGTCAAACCAGTTTCGGGCGGCGCGAATTCGACGATGGCGACGCCGTCGCGCGCGAGCAACTCGCGGGTGCGGCGCAGCACCCGGACGGGATCGCCGCCCAGCCCTACGGTGCCATCGGCCAGAATCGCGTATTCCCAGCGACCGGTCCCCGGCAAGCGGTCGAAAATGTCGCGGTACAGGGCGGGCACGCCGCGGGATCGCGTGACGGCCACGGCCATCGGCGAGATGTCCACGCTCAGCGCGGCCACGCCCCGGCGGACCAGCCGGTCTGCCAAACGGCCCGAGCCGCACGCGAGGTCGACGGTCGGGCCGTCGCAGCAGCAGGTCAGGACGCGATCGAGGCGTTCGCGCGCGGCCGAACCGCCATCACCGAGTGCGGCCTTCGACGGGCGACGGGCCGTGAACGCCCCGCGGAACCGACCGGCCCGACCGCCGCGCGACCCGCGGCGTGGATCGAATCCAGCCCGGTCCGAGGCGAATACCGCCGATGCACACCCGGGCAGGCACCCGCGGTGGTCTGACCTGTCACGCGCCGAGTCCATGTTTCGACGGTATGGCCGCCGGTACGGCCGTAGACGCGGGCGGCGGTGACAAATCTGTGACGGCATCCGGGAAAGGGCTTGGACCAGGCGGTTCGGCGGTGGGGCGGAATAGGGTGGGGGGATGCGGATTCTCGTGGCGGATGATGATCCGGTCGTGCGTGATGTGGTGCGGCGGTATTTGGAGCGGGATGGGCTCGAGGTGGTGGAGACCGCCGATGGGCCTTCGACGGCTGCGGTGTTGGAGAAGAACGAGATTGATCTTGCCGTGTTGGATGTGATGATGCCGCCGCCGGATGGGATCGATTTGACTCGGGCGGTGCGGGCGGGGGCGCATCCGGAGACGCCGATAATTTTGCTGACGGCCCTCGGGGATGAGGATGACCGGGTGATCGGGTTGCAGGCGGGGGCCGATGATTACGTGACCAAGCCGTTCAGTCCTCGTGAGCTGGCGCTGCGGGTGGCCTCGGTGTTGCGGCGGACGCATCCGCAGCCGGTGGTGGAGGAGGTACTGCGCGGCGACGGGGTGGAGTTGAATCGGGCGGCGCGGACGGTGGTGGCGGGCGGGAGTCCCGTGGAGTTGACCGCGCGGGAGTTCGATCTGCTGGCGTTTCTGCTGGCGAATCAGCGGCGGGTGTTCAGCCGGCAGGAGCTGCTGGCGGAGGTGTGGGGGTGGAATTTCGGTGATCTGTCGACGGTCACCGTGCATGTGAAGCGGCTGCGGGCCAAGCTGGGCGCCGCGCATCGGATCGAGACGGTGTGGGGACGCGGGTACGCCTGGGGCCGTGCGGATCTCGCGGACGACCCGGCATCGGAGGAGGCGGCGAATGCCGACTGATACACCCGGCTTGATCGGGTACGCGCTGGCGGGCACGCTGCCGGTAGTCGTGATCGGCGCGTTGTTGATGCGCTACACCCGCAATCGCGCCATGACCACGAGCATGGCCGTGCTGGTGCTGATTCCGACGCTGGCCACCCTGTGCGGGATCGTGGCGGTGAGCGGGCTCATGTTCGGGGCCGAATTCGAGCGCACCGCAACCGTTTTGGCGGTGGTCACCGCCGTCACCGTGCCCGCGGCGATCCTGCTGGGCCGCGAACAGGCCCGGGCCACGGTGTGGGAACGCGAGATGCTCGAGCAGGAGCGCGCGGCCGAGCGGTCGCGCCGAGAACTGGTGGCCTGGGTCAGCCATGATCTGCGGACGCCGCTGGCGGGCATTCGCGCCATGGGCGAGGCGCTGCTCGACGGGGTTGTGTCGCGGCCCGAGGATGTGCAGCGGTACGCGGAACAGATTGTGCGGGAGACGAATCGGCTGTCGTCGATGGTGGACGACCTGTTCGAGATGTCGAAGATCAATTCGGGTGCGCTGCGGCTGGAGATGGAGCCGGTGGATCTGCGCGAGCTCATCGACGAGGTGCTGGCCGCCAATCGCCCCACCGCCGAGCGCGCCCGGATCACCTTGGCGGCAACCCAACCCGAGGACAAGATCGTGGTGGCGGGCAGCGACCGGGCGCTGGGGCGGGTGCTGACCAACCTGGTCGCCAATGCCATCGCGCACACCCCGCCGGGCGGACGCATCGATATCTCGGCGGGTTCGGATGACGGCCAGGCGTGGACCCGCGTCGATGACACCGGCCCGGGCATCTCCGAAGCCGATCTCCCCCGCATCTTCGAGGTCGCCTACCGCGGCAGCTCCGCCCGCTCCCCCGGCGCGGGCGAGCTCGGCAGCAGCAGCGGTATGGGCCTGGCCATCGCGGCGGGTCTGGTGGCGGCGCATCACGGCGATATCAGTGCCCAGAACCGTTCCGAGGGTGCGCGTTTCGAGGTGCGGCTGCCGCTGCTGGAGACCGCCGGTCGCGGCTGAGCAGCAGGTAGGCGGCGACTCCGGCCCACACCAGGACCAGCGAGATCAGCAGGCCGACGGTGTAATTCCGGTCCAGGATGGTGTCGTTGCCGGGCACGGCCCCCTCGCGGCCGATGACCGGAACCGCGAGCAGGATCAGGGCCAGGCTGGTGAACGCGCCCACCGCGTAGGCGGGCCACCAGCGGGCCGGAAGGACGCGGTGGCCCAGGAAGCCCACCAGCGCTGCTCCCGGGCCGAAGATCAGGTTCTCCACCAGGATCGCGCCGATGAACCACATGGCGACCGATTTCAGATCGGTGGTGCTCATCTCCAGCAGCAGGTCGAGACCGTAGTAGGCGAGGCCGATTCCGCACGCGCCCAACAGGATCCGGATGATCGTCATGACAATTCCTCGATCGACTTCAGCCATTTGGTCTGCAGCACGCCCGGGCGGTTCGGCGCGATCAGGCGGCACGGGTAGCCGTGATCGAGGGTCAGTTCCTCGCCGTTGAGGCGCAGGGCGATGAGCGTGGAGTCATCGGTGACGAAGTCGCGCGGGAGCCGCGACGAGCCGTAGATGCCGGTGGTCTCCAGTGAGTCGAAACGCAGGTCACCGCCGCTGTATCCGCCCACCTGGGCGAGCAGGTCGCGCAGGCGGACACCGGACCAGTGCCCGGTCGCGCTCCAGCCCTCGACGCAGGCGATGGGCAGGACGCTCTCGTATTGCGGTAGGGCCTCCAGCTCGGCGCGGGAGAAACCGCGTTGCCTGCCAGCGACTTTCACGGCCAGGGCGTACTGCGGCGAGCGGGCGGTCTCGGTGACCGCGGCGGCCGCGGCCGTCCGGTTGATCGGAACACCCTGCGGGCCTTCACCACTGCGCGGAGCCAGCACTGATACCCGTCGCAGGAACGGCACGGACTGCCCAGCGACCGCCAGACCCGCGACAACCGTCCCCAGCCCGGCCGCGACCAGCAGCGCCCGTCGCGAGACACCCGAGCGAACCTGCCCCTCCGACTCCGGCTCCTCGGACACCGGCCGCGAAAGTGCCTGCCGCACAACGGGCAGCTTCACCGCCAGATGCACGACGACCGCCCCGAACGCCACATACGCCATGGCGTGATGCGTGGTGGTGAAGAAGAACTTCCATGGATAGAACTGCGCCGTATTGAACAGCCCCGTCACGATCTGGAACAGCACCGCGCCGATCAGCACGGCCACCGACGCCCGCTCCAGCAACTCCGGAAGCGCCCGCCGCACAGACGGTTTGAGGAAGAACCGCGGATACACAGACCACAGTTTCACCAGCAACAACGGAATCATCATGACCCCGACCGTCACATGCGTCCCCTGCGTGACCCGATACAGCCACACCGGATGCGCGGGCCACCAGAACCAGTCCGGCGGATGCTGAATGAAGTGACTGATCAGCCCGGTCACGAACAGGATCGCGATCCCGACCCCGAGCGCGATCCCGACTCGCGCGGCAACCGCGGTGGATCGCGCGGGCGACAGCCGATCAGCGAGTACCGGCGGCAACAGGAGGTCGGTCCCAGCCCGGCCAGGAGATTCCCCCGTCATTCCGGCGTGCTTTTGGCCGGAATCTACTGCCGCGGTGTGGATCCCGGCCAAAAGCATGCCGGGATGACCAGAGGCTTCGCCGCCGGGATGACCGGGTGGATCGACTTCAGGGCGGCGAGCGGGTGCCTCTGTCGTCGATTCGGGGGTGGGGCGGTCGGGCGTGGCGTCCGCGGCATCGGTGTGCTCGTCGGGCTTCACCGCAGGACTCCTTTCAAGGGTCGAATCTCAGAGTGGTACAGGGGTTTTCGCGGTCACCAGGTCGGCGACGGTGCGGGCGAAGCGGCCGCGGGCTATGGCGGCTACTGCGATGGCGTCGGCGTAGGTGTCTACGTCGGTGAGGGTGGGGAGGGCGTGGACTCGGAAGCCGCTGTGGCGCAGGGCGGTTTCGGTGAGTTCGCCGGTGCGGTCGGTGGACATGGGGATGTCGGCCAACAACTGAGCCGGGCGGGGGTTGCTCAGGCCGAGTGCCCACCAGCCGCCGTCGGTGGCGGGGCCGAGGACGGTGTCGCCGGTGGCGACCAGGCGGGAGGCGGAGCGAGTGAGCAGGTCGGCGTCGGCCTGCGGGGTGTCCATGCCGATCTGCAGGACCGGGACGCCGAAATCGGCCGCGTCGAGATGGGCGTTGGCGAGGCGTTCGCCGAAGGTGTCGCCGCGCTGCGGGACCACCGTCACGTCGCGCAGGGCGGCGGACAGTTCGACCGAGCGCTCGGCGCGGTCGAGATCCCCGGTCCAGGCGACCACGCGGTGGCGAATTCCGCTCTCGCGCACCGCGTCCAGGGTGTCGAGCAGGGCGCAGGCCGCCAGGTAGGCGGCGTCGACCGGCGAGAACGGCGGTGTCAGACGGGTCTTCGCGAAACCGGCGATGGGCGATTTGGCCACCACCAGCAGGGTCGCGGGTACGGTGTCGGCCGCGCCGAGCGGGCCGTCGATGCCCGGTCGCGGGAACATGATCTCGGTGGGTTCGCCGGTGGTCATCGCACGCTCCAGAAGTCGCGGGCGGCACGCAGGGTGCCGAGCCAGGAACCGGACACCTTGGACTCGCCGTGAGTCCGCGGCCGGTAGGTGATGTCTCGTTCGAGCACCAGCCAGCCCGCCCGGGCCGCGCCGGTGAGCAGGGCCAGCGGATAGCCGGAGCGGGCGTGCAGATGACCGAGCGCCTGCAGCCGGTCGCGGCGCGCCACCCGCATGGCGGCGATATCGTGCACCCGCAGCCCGTAGCGGCGGCGTAGCCGGAAGGCGAAGGCCCAGTTGCCGATTCGCGCGTGCAGCGGCAGCGCGCCGGGGACGGCGGCGCGGCGGCGGCCGACCACCATGTCGACGCCGGGGCCGAATTCGGCCACCAGGCGCGGTAGTTCGCCGGGGTCCAGCGATCCGTCGCCGTCCAGTACGGCGACCAGTTCGGTGCGGGCGGCGTCGACTCCGGCGTGCACGGCGCTGCCGTAGCCGGGGATCGATTCGGTCACCACGGTCGCGCCGGCCGCGCGGGCGACCTCGGCGGTGCCATCGGTCGAGCCGTTGTCCACCACGATCACGCGGTAGCCCATCGGAATTGCTGACAGTACGCCCGGCAAGGCCTCGGCCTCGTCGCGGCAGGGGATCACCACCGTGACCCCGGGTTCGGAGTCCCACTCGGTCATGGCCTCGACCGTAAGGCCTACCAGCGTGTTTCGACCCCGGGACACGCATGACGAAAGTATGACAAGAGCAGGCGAAATCGGGATCCGGACAGTTCCGGCGGTCTCCGGGGCCTAGGGTTTGCGGCATGGCGAACGCTTCCGCGACGAGGGTCGCGCGCTACGTCTCCACCCGCGTCGACGGCTACTGCGCGCTCGCGGCCTTCCTGCTCGTGCTCGCGGCCTTCCTGGTTCCGCGAATCGAGGGCAAACCCTGGCGGGACAAGCTCTACGCCGGGGCCGCACCGATCTTCGGCGGCTGGCTGCCGCATGTCGGGTGGGGCACGATTCCGGCGATCGCGCTCGCGGCGGCGGTGGTGCGCTTCGGCCCGGCGCTCTCCCAGCGACTCTCGTGGGGACGGCTGCTGGTGACGACCTGGGCGACCGCGGCCGCGTGGGCGTTCGCGCTGGCCATGGTGGACGGCTGGCAGCGCGGGTTCGCGGGCCGGCTCACCACCCGTGACGAGTACCTGCACGAGGTCGGCGGGGTGCACGACATCGGGGCCATGCTGCGCGGATTCTCCGGGCGCATCCTGGATTTCCAGCCTGATTCGTGGACCACGCACGTGTCCGGGCATCCGCCGGGCGCGCTGCTGGTGTTCGTGCTGCTGGACCGGATCGGGCTGGGTGGGGGCGCGTGGGCGGGGCTGCTGTGCTTGCTGGTGGGGACCAGCGCCGCGGCGGCGGTGCCGTTCGCCATCCGGGCGCTCGGGTCGGAGCATCGGGCCCGGGCCGCAACGCCTTTCCTGGCCTTGATGCCCGCGGTCATCTGGATCGCGGTGTCGGCCGACGGGTTGTTCGCGGGGGTGGGGGCGTGGGCGGTGGCGCTGCTGGCGCTGGCCACGCGGTTGGGCCAGGGGTGGATGCTCGCCGCCGTCGCGTCCGGGCTGCTGTTCGGGTTAACGCTGTTCCTGAGTTACGGCCTTGTGCTGCTGGCGGTTCCGGCCGCCGCCGTGCTGCTGGCGCGCTCGTTCCGGCCCGCCCTGCCCGCGCTCGCCGGGGCGCTGGCCGTGGTCGCCGTCTTCGCCGCGAGCGGGTTCTGGTGGCTCACCGGCTACCACCTCGTGGTGGAGCGCTACTACCAGGGCATCGCCAGCACGCGGCCCTATTCGTACTGGGTGTGGGGCGATCTCGCCGCGACGGTGTGCGCGGTGGGGCTGGCCACGGCGGCGGCGGGTTGCCGGGTGCTGATCGAGCTGGAACTGCTCCCACTGAGCCCGGTGCGAGAGTGGTTGCGGCGGTGGCGATCCCATGTCGATCCGGCGGCGCTGGTGGCGGCGGCCGGGATCGCCGCCATCGTGATCGCGGATATCAGCGGGCTGAGCAAGGCCGAGACCGAACGCATCTGGCTGCCGTTCGATGTGTGGGTGCTGGCCGCGACCGCACTACTCCCCCGCCACAGCGCACGGTTCTGGCTGGTCGTGCAGGCGGCGGGGACGCTGCTGATCAATCACCTGATTCTGACGAACTGGTAGCCGCCACCGGCCAAACCGGTCACCGCCACAGCCGAATTCACCGCCAGGTCGGCGCTCCCGACGCGGTGGCGGCGCGCAGCGGGGCGGTGGCGAACTCCGCCAGGCCATTGCCGGGGGTGGTCTCGGCGATGAAACCCAGTGTACGGCGGGCACGTTCGGGGCTGGCCACGATGTGGCGGACGTCGCCGGAGCGGTAGTCGCCGGTGACGACGGGCTGCTTGCCGCCGCACGCCTTGGCCAGAATGGCGGCCACCTCGCCGATGGCGATGGGATTGCCCGAGGCGATGTTCAGCGGCGTGAACGCGCCCAGCGGATGTTCGAGGGCGGCCACATTGGCGGCGGCGATATCGCGGACGTGAATGAAGTCCCGGGCCTGGGTGCCGTCTTCGAAGACGCGCGGCGCCTCACCCGCCTCGAGCGCGGAGCGGAAGATGGCGGCGACCCCGGAATACGGTGTGTCCCTGGGCATATCGGGTCCGTACACATTGTGGTAGCGCAGCGCGGTGACCGTGCCGCCGGTGGCCGACGCCCACGCAAGCGCGTAATGCTCCTGCGCCACTTTGGATGCGGCGTACAGGCTGCGCGGGCGCAGCGGCGCGTCCTCGTCGATGGGCGCCCAGCTCAGCGGGCGGCCGTCGGGGCCGCGATGGTCGAAGCGGCCGTTGTCGAGGTCGTGGCGGGTGCGCGGGGCCGGATCCGCCGGTGCGCCCGAGGAATCCACGTAGCGGCCCTCGCCGTAGACGACCATGGACGAGGCCAGCACCAGGTGCCGGCAGTGCGCCCGTTCCATGGCCGCGAGCAGGACGGCGGTGCCGAGGTCGTTTTGGCTGGCGTAGGCGGGGGCGTCCTGGGCGCTCACGCCCGCGCCGACGACGGCGGCCTGATGGCAGACCACGTCGATGCCGTGCAGCAGATCGTCGAGCCGGTCGGGATCGCGGACGTCGACGCGGGCGATGCCGGGCGGCGGGACGGCGGCCGAGCCGTGGGCGGCCGCGAGCATGAGGTCCGCGGCCACGACCTCGTGCCCGGCGGCGAGGGCGGCCCGGTGGATGTGCGAGCCGATGAATCCGGCCGCGCCGGTCAGGAGTACGCGCATGGGCCGATTCTGGGCGGCCGGGTCCGGAAATGCGCCCGGACCGGCCGAGCTCGCGTGCTTTGTCATGGTTTGGTCAGGTTCTCCGCCAGCCGGATTCCGCCACTCACCCGACCCACCGGAACGCGACACGCGCTGGGTCTTGCCAGGCGCGACCGCCGGGCGCACAATTCATCACGTAGTGAATTCAACACTCGATGAATTGAGGGTGACCGTGACGGCGCCAGCGACAACATCCGATGCCATCGCCATCGAGCACCTCGAAGTGCGGCGCGGCGGGCATCAGGTTCTGCAGGACATCACGCTGACCGTGCCCCGGGGCAGCATCACCGGGCTGCTCGGTCCGTCGGGGTGCGGGAAGACGACGCTCATGCGCAGCATCGTCGGGACGCAGATCATCGAATCGGGCACGGTCAGCGTGCTCGGCGAGGCGGCCGGGTCGCGGGGGCTGCGGCGGCGGGTCGGGTATGTGACGCAGGCGCCGAGCATCTATGACGATCTGACCGTGGCCGAGAATGTGGCGTATTTCGGTGCGCTGTACGGAGCTTCGGCCGACGGAGTCGAAACCGCCCTGGCGGCAGTTGGTCTGACCAGTCATATCGATCATCGGGGCAATGAGTTGTCCGGTGGTCAGCGCACCCGGGTCTCGCTGGCGTGCGCGCTGGTCGCCGATCCCGAGCTGCTGGTGCTGGACGAGCCGACCGTCGGGCTCGATCCGGTGTTGCGGGCGGATCTGTGGGAGCAGTTCGCCGCGCTCGCGAAACAGGGCCGGACGCTATTGGTTTCGAGTCACGTCATGGACGAGGCCGAGCACTGCGACCAGCTGCTGCTCATGCGCGAGGGCCGTCTGCTCGCTCAGCTCTCCCCCACCGAACTGCGGTCCGACACCGGCGAATCCAGTCTGGAGAACGCCTTCCTCAAGCTGATCCGGATGGGAGAAGAGCTGTGACCGCGAACTTTTCGGTGAAGGAACGTCCGGCCGGTCCGCGGCCGCTGCAGTGCTACACCGCCACGACAGTGCGAATTCTGCGTCAGCTCAAGGCCGACCGCCGCACCGTCGCCATGATCGTGCTGGTGCCCGCGCTGCTGATGACGCTGCTGTACTTCGTGTACAAGAACTATCCGACCCTGCCGCATCAGCCGCGCCTGTTCGATCGGATCGGCATCACCATGCTCGGCATCCTGCCGTTCGTGGTCATGTTCCTCATCACCGCCATCGCCATGCAGCGCGAACGGGTTTCGGGCACGCTCGAGCGGCTCATGACCACGCCGCTCGCCAAACTGGACCTGCTGGCCGGGTACGGGACGGCGTTCTCGATCGCCGCCATGGTGCAGGCCGGGCTGGCGTGCCTGGTGGCGTTCTGGCTGCTGGGTTTGAAGGCATCCGGTAGCCCGGGGCTGGTCGTGTTGATCGCGGTGGTGGACGCCGTCCTCGGTGTCGCCCTGGGCCTGCTGGCAAGCGCGTTCGCGCGCACCGAGTTCCAGGCCGTACAGTTCATGCCCGTGATCGTGCTGCCGCAATTCTTCCTGTGCGGCCTGCTGGTTCCGCGCGGCCAACTCCCCGGCTGGCTCGAAGCGATCAGCAATGTGCTGCCCCTCAGCTACGCCGTCGACGCCCTCCAACAGGTCTCCGTCCACACCGGCGCCACCGGCCAGATGTGGCGCGACATCCTCATCGTGGCCGTATTCGCCGCCGTCGCACTGGGTTTGGGCGCGGCCACCCTACGTCGGCGCACGGCGTGACAGCAGGCAACGGCCGCAGCGGGCGGCGTCCAGGCAACTCCGGCACCAAGGAGGCCATCCTGGACGCCGCCCGCACGCGATTCGCCGCGGTCGGGTTCGACAAGGCGTCGATCCGCTCCATCGCGACGGCGGCGGGCGTGGATCCCGCCCTGGTGCACCACTATTTCGGCACCAAACACGAATTGTTCGCCGCCGCACTGAAACTCCCCGTCGACCCCACCGATATCCTCGCCCGCTTCCGAGAAGTCCCCGTAGAACAACTGGGCGAGACCATAATCCGCACGGTAGTCGCCATCTGGGACTCCGAAATCGGCGTCCCCACCATCGCCGCCTTCCGCAGTCTCCTCGCCAGCGACGACCCCGCCCTGGCCCGAACCTTCCTCCTGGACATAGTCCTCAAGGAACTCCGCCCCCGAGTCGACTCACCCCCCGGCACCGGCGCAAAACGCGCAGCCCTCGCCGCCTCCCAACTCGGCGGCCTCCTCCTCACCCGCAAAATCCTCCGCCTGGACCCCATCGCCTCCATGTCCGTCGAAGAACTGGCCACCACCATCGGCCCCACCCTCCAGCGCTACTTCACCGGCGACCTCCCCCTGGAGAACTGACCCCTACCCGGTGGCAGCCGTCGTGATCGCGAGCGCCGTCACGAACAGGGACCCGGGAACCATAGGGATTCCCGGGGTGGGCGGCCAGGCACGGAAAGCCGTGCGGCCGTTGGGAATCAGCCCTGGGTGAGGAAGAAGGTGTGGTCTTCGTCGGAGACGTCTACGGCCTCGTCTACGAGGAGGACGGGGATGCCGTTGTCCACGGGGTAGGCGCGGTGGAGGCGGGGGTTGTAGAGCACGGTGTCACCGGTGGCGGTGTGGGCGAGCTGCAAAGGGCCCTTGTCCTGGGGGCAGGCGAGCAGGCTCAGCAGGGTGGCGTCCAGGGTTTCCTCCGACATGTCCGACAACCTACCGGGCCGGATCGGCGGGCGGGGAATCGGTGGGGCGGCGGAAGGAGATGTGGCGGTGACCGAAGAAGCTGGCCACCGCTACCAGGCCCATCACGACAACCGCGGCGGGCTTGGCGGGGGCGTGCAGGAGGGACACGGCCAGCTGCAGCAGGACCATGTTCAGGACCATGCCGACGGCGTTCACGCCGCAGAAGGCGATGAAGTCGCGCAGGACGTGGCCGCGGACCCGGAATACCAAGGTGCGGTGCAGGACGAAGGCGATCACCATGCCGACCGCGTAGGCCAGCGCCACGGATAGCGCGGCGGCCACGTCCTTGGACACCGAGTCGCCGAGCACGGTGAGCCAGAAGATGGTCAGCACCATGCCCATGAGCGTGTTGAAGCCGCCGACCAGCGCGAAGGCGATCTCCTGGCGGCGCACCAGCCGCAGCAGCGGTCCCGCCGGCGCGCTCTCCGGATTGCCGGACGCGCTCCGAGGATCGACAGGCGCGCCCCCGGGGTCTCCGGGCGCGTGCTGGGAATCGCCAGGCGCGTTACCTGTATTCACGGGCGGGACCTCGGCCAGCGGGTGGTGCGCGTCGGTCACTTGGCCGTGCCCACCAGTTGGCGATCCGGATCGCCGTCGAGCTGTTCGGCCACCGGCGCGTCCTGGCCGCGGCGGCGCGAGCGGACGTACAGCCACTGCAACACCCCGATGCCGACCAGTCCGGCTCCGGCGGCGCCGATTCCGATCTTCCAGCCCGGCGGCCGCCACGTCAGCTCCAGTTCGGCGTTGTGGGTGCCGGCCGGAATGTCCACGGCGACGAAGACTTTCGACACCGTGTGGAACGGGATGGTCTTGCCGTCGAGGGTGACGCGGTAGCCGGGCCAGGCCAGGCGCGCGAAGGTGATCCGCCCGCCGGTCTCCGAGGACACCCGCACCTTGCTGGTGTCGTCGGTCTCCGAGATCGAGGTGGCGGTGACGTCGTGGGCATCGCCGATGCGGCCGTTCACGGTCGAGATGGGTCCGCCGTCGCGTTCGAGCACCCAGATGTACTTCTCGTGACCGGGCGCGTCCACGCTGGGTACATTCACGAAATGCCAACCCTCCGGGGCAGGTTGGTTGCCCGCGTCGGGGAACAGGGCCTTCTGCAACACGACTCGGTCGATGAGCATCAGATCGGCCAGCGTGCGCCCGGTGGTGGGTTCGGGCGCGAACAGTCGCCGGTAGGAGTCGGGGCACACGCTGGAATCCCATTCCATGCACAGCATCTGCATGAAGTAGAAGTAGCCGTTGGGCGTGTACCCGTTCACGTAGCCATCGCGTTCCAGGTGCTTGGCGTAGTTGCCCCACACCAGCGACCCGTACGCGCCGTCCAGGCTCTTGTCGGCGGGCTGCAGCAGTCCGCGGTTGGCGAGCTGAAGCGTGGTGCCGTCCTCGAACTTCGGGAATTCGGCCATCGCTTCACTGCGGTTGGCAGGCAGATTCCATGACATCGGCGTGGGTTGCACCCACCACACCTGGAACCAGGCGATCGGCACCATGGCCGCGATCACCAGCGCGGTGGCCGCCGAGACCCCGCGAGTGCGGCCCAGCCACACCACGCCGAACCCGAGCGCGATCACCACGGCCGCGGAACCCAGATGCCAGAGCACATCGTGCGGGTCGGCGGAGAAGGTCCGCACCCACAGCGCCAACACCAGCACCAGCGCCGCGATAACCCGCTTCTTGCGGTCGCGCAGCGTGCCGAAGCGGCCCAGCAGCACGCACACCAACACCAGCAGCCCCAGCGCCAGCATGGGCAGCACGCGGGCGGGCCAGCGCAGCGGGCCGACCGTGCCCGGTCCGGCGGTCCACATCAGGGCCATCAGCGCGAACAGGGCGATGGCGACGAACTGCTTCCAGTGTCGCTGCGCCGCTTTCCAATCCACGAACGCCAGCGCCGGGATCAGGAACCAGGCGATGTAGGTCATCGGCAGCGGCTGGATGTAGCCCCACCAGGAGGTGAAGGCGGGCATGGTGGTCGGCAGGCTGGGGTTCAGCGATTCCGACCACGGCACCGTCAGGAACTGATCGTTGTTGATCTGCGAATTGCCGCGCGCGGTCACCTGCGCCGACAGCATCGACGGCAGGAAGGTCAGCAGACCAGCCAGGCCCGCGGACACCGCGGCGGCGATCAAGCGCAGCAGCGGAGCGAAGACTTCACGCGGCCGCGTCCGCAGCGCGCCGCCCTGGCACACCAGATACCCCACGGCCACCGCGAGCAGCATCAGCACGGCCTCGACGGCCGGGAACACGTACTGCACCGAGATCGCCAGATACAGATAGACGAAGACCGGGATCGGCCCGCCCTGCCCGCGCAGGTAGCGCTCCGAGGACGCCCACGCGTGGATCATCCACGCCGTGCCCGCCATGGCGGTGAACCAGCTGGCCTCGTCGAAGAACAGGAAGAATCCGGTGAACGGCATGGCCACGCCCGCGACCGCCGCCCACTGCGGGCGCGCACCGTAGACCAGGCACACCCGGTACACGCCGAGCCCGGTGATGATCGCGAAGATCAGCTTCACGATGCTCGCGTACACCACGAGATTGGGCACCGAGGGCGCGATCAGATCGATCAGCAGCTGCGGCGGGTTGAACAGTCCCGCTTCCTCATTGGTGTAGTTGCCCGTCATCCACTGCTCGGGAATCAGCAGCGGGAAGTGGCCGTCGCGGAAGGCGCGGCCGAAGAACACCCACAGGCCGGAGTACTGGGATTCGGTGTCGTCGGTGAAGAAGTGGCGGGGGTTGGCCAGAATGACGGCCAGGTAGCCGAAGGCGACGCCGAGCGCGGTGATCAGACCCCAGCGGTACACCTCGCGGCGATCCGCGCCGTTCGCCGGGCGCGGGTCCGGGTCGGTCGCCGGGCGCGGGTCCGGGTCGGTCGCCGAGCGGTCCGGCACCGCGGTCGCACTGTCGTCCACTGCCGCCGCGCTGTCGTCCCGCCCGGATTCGGTGGCCCCGACCACCTTGGAAACTGAGCTCTCCACCACGAGTTCCAGACCCTACAGGGCGGTGGTGTCGATGGCACTTACGCCGGTCCGTTGCGCATGAGGGACATGGGGAATGATGGGCTGCATGTGGACGCTTCGCACCGAATGCCGCACCGAGCAGCGTGTTAGAGTTCAGCGCGGCTCGGGCTCCGATTTGCGGTGTGGAGTTCCGGCACTCTCCGTCATCGAAAGTACATTCAGCTGATGCCGATTCCGTCCTCACGCACCTACGCGAGCGACCCGAACGTGACCCCCGGCCCCGAGGGGTCGGCGCGGGTGCACGCGGTCTCCGTCGTGGTACCGGTGTACCGCGGCGAGGAGACCATCGCCTCGCTGGTCGGCGAGCTGGACAAGCTCGGCGAGCCGGTGACCACCCCGGCCGGCGCCTCCTTCCGGGTCGACGAGATCGTGCTGGTGCACGATCACGGACCCGACCGCTCCGATGTGGTGCTGCAGGAGCTGGCCGCGACCTACCCGCAGGTGCGGGTGGTGTGGCTGAGCCGTAACTACGGTCAGGACGCGGCGACCATCGCGGGCATGGCCGAGGCCCGGGGCGACTGGACGGTCACCATGGATGAGGACGGGCAGCACGACCCGGCCTTCATCGCCGACTTCCTGGACGCGGCCCTGGCCCAGCGCGCCGATCTGGTCTACTCCAAGCCGGTCAACACCCGCCCGCACGGGTTCCTGCGCAATATCACCTCGCGCGGCGCGAAGATCGTGCTGGCGACCGTGTTCGCCTTCCCCGATTCGACCCGGTTCGAGAGCTACCGGCTGATCCGCGGCGATATCGCGCGGCAGCTGGCGCAGGTCGCCTCCAACGGCGTGTATCTCGATGTGGCGCTCACCTGGGTGGTGGGCGATGTGGCGCAGGTGCCGGTGCAGTTGCGCGCCGAGGGCCGCGAGGAGTCCGGATACAACTACCGGCGGCTGTTCTCGCTGTTCTGGAAGATGGTGCTGTGCAGCGGAACTCGCGGGCTGCGGCTGGTGAGCATGCTCGGGGTGACGCTGGCGCTGGGCGGGCTCGGCATGGCGGGATGGGTGGTCTACCACGCGCTCACCAACAGCGGCCGGGATCCCGAGGGCTGGGCGTCGCTGATGACGGTGCTGCTGCTGTGCTCGGGCGCGGTGCTGTTCTCGCTCGGGCTGATCGCCGAATACCTCGGTGTGGCACTGCATGTTCTGGTCGGCAAGCCGCTGTACCTGACGGTGCAGACGCCGACCCCGCGGCCGCGTGAGCTCGGCCGCCACGATAGCCAAGACGACGACACTCGATACGAACCGGCAGCGAGGGGGAACCACGCGCGTGAGCAGTGACCGCATCATCTTCAGCCGTCCCTTCCGCGCGGCGCGCGAACTGCCGAATGTGGAGGCGGTGCTGTCCTCGGACCACAGCCACGGCGACGGCCCGTTCACCGCGGCGGCCACCGCGAAGCTGCGCGACATCACCGGCGCCCCGCACGCGCTGATCACCACCTCGTGCACGCACGCGCTCGAAATGGCCGGGCTGCTACTGGAACTCGGGCCCGACGACGAGGTCATCGTGCCGAGTTTCGCGTTCACCTCCAGCGCGACGGCCATGGCGCTGCGCGGCGCGACCGTGGTGTTCGCCGACATCGACCTGGCGACCGGCAATCTGGATCCGGAGTCCGTGGCGCAAGTCATCACGCCGCGCACCAAGGCCGTCATGGTCATCCACTACGGCGGTGTGGCCGCCGATATGGAAGGCCTGCAGCGGCTGGCGGATTCGCACGGCTTCGCCATCATCGAGGACAACGCGCACGGACTCGGCGGCTACTACCGGGGTCGCCCGCTGGGCAGTATCGGCACGGTCGGCGCGCTGTCGTTCCACGACACCAAGAACGTGCACTGCGGTGAGGGCGGCGCGGTGCTGCTCACCGACGAAATCCTCATGGCGCGTGCGGAAATCATTCGCGAGAAGGGCACCGACCGGGCCCGGTTCCTGCGCGGCGCGGTGGACAAGTACTCCTGGCAGGACATCGGATCCTCGTATCTGCCAAGCGAATTGAACGCCGCCGTCCTCGACGCACAGCTAGCGGAATTCGACACCATCCAGGCCAACCGGCACCGCGTATGGAACACCTACGCGGCCGCGCTCCCGGAATGGGCCGCCCGCAACGACGTTCGCCTCATGCAGGTCCCCGCCGACCGCGAACACACCGCACACCTCTACTACCTCCGCGTCCCCACCGAACACCGCCGCGACGACCTCATCGCCCACCTGTCCGCACTCGGAATCGTGGCCCCGTTCCACTACATCCCCCTGGACTCCTCCCCCGCCGGCCTGAAACTCGGCCGCACCCCGTACCCCTGCGTCCGCAGCGCCGAATTCTCCTCAACCCTGGTCCGCCTCCCCCTGTGGCCGGGCCTCACCGAAGAGCAGCTGACCCGGGTCGTCGAGGGCGTCACCAGCTTCACGGTCTAGCGCCCAGGGTGAAAGTCCGGTCGACGACCGGACTTTCACCAAACCGCACTCAGTGCTTGCGCTCGTTCGGCGAGGTGGCGAAGAAGCCCAGCAGACCGGCGATCACTGCGGTCAAGGGCGCGGCGACTGCGGCCGGGTCGTGGCCGGTGAGGCTCAGCACCAGGATGCAGGCCACCAGCAGCATTGCCAGTACGAGCATTCCGATGATGAAGATTTCCATGATGGTGGTGCGGTCGTGGTTGTCGGTGGGCGCGAAGAGTGAGTTGATGGTCAGTGGTTGCACCACTTCGGACTCCTCGCGCGGGACATTCTCCTGTTTGCCGTTGATCATCGACTCCCCCTCAGAAGCAAACTCACTTGTAGATCTTTCCCGGCGGCGCGCGCGTTATCCGAACCACCATTCGCGGGAGGCGTCGGCTCGGGATTGGCGGGTGCGGGATTCGGCTTCCAATTGGCGGCTCAGGCGCGATACGTGGGGCGCGACGGAGCGGGCGTTGTCGGCATTGCGGCCGATGACGCCGATCGCGCCCGCCATGGCGCCGGTGGCGTCGCGGATCACGGCGGCCGAGCAACTCCAGCCTTCCAGGACCTGTTCCGCCTCGGTGGCCAGGCCGGTGTCGCGGGCTTGGCTCAGCAGGCCGCGCAGCCGGGCCGGGTCGGTGATCGAGTATCTGGTCAGCGGGCGGCAGCCGCGGTCCAGTACGCGTTCGGCCTGATCGGGGTGGTGGGCGACCTGTAATCTGCCCGCCGCGGTGAGCACGATGCTGGTGCCGAGGGCGGCGAGCGTCGGCCACTTGGAGGCGGCGACCACCGCACCGTACTCCTGGCCGAAAACCGTTCCGGCAAGGGTCAATTCACCGTCGGCGAGGGTCGCGTACCAGGCCAGTTCGCCGCGCGATCGCAGATGCAGTTCCTGCAGGTACGGCTGTACCGTGGTGACCAGGCCCAGGTGCACCGCCGCGTTCATGCCCTGCCGGACCAATCGCATGCCGGGCAGATAGCCCTCCGGCGCGCTGGCCAGCATGCGCCGCGACACCAGGTCGTCGGCAATGCGCCGGACGGTGGATTTCGGCATCCCGGTGCGGCGGGTGAGCGTCGCCAGGGAAACGGGTGCGGCGGCCCGTGTGACGACATCGAGAATCTCGACCGCGCGCCCGACCACAGAGTGATCATCAACCATGATTCCCCCCGAATCAGCAGTGGTCACAGCGTAACAAGGCCGCCCGCAGATCCCCGCGACATTGCCGTGCCACTCAGTGGCACGGCACCGGTGCCTTCGGCGGCGCTCCGATTCATGCTTGGAGCCGGGGGTTGGCCGGTGCTCGGGTTCATCAGGGGAGGAATCGAAACCCATGAGCAATCAACTGTTTCACAACTGGCAGGTCGTAGCGGGCGGCGGCTGGAAGGGCGAATCCGCGCTCGGCGGGTTCGGCAAGCAGGTCGCCGCGGTCCAGAACAGCGACGGCAGACTCGAAGTCGTCTACGTCGGCACCAACAACGCGCTCTATCACAATTGGCAGACCGCGCCCAATAGCGGCTGGCACGGCGAAGTCGCGTTCGGCGGCTCCGCCAAGCAGGTCACGGCGGTCCAAAACGCCGACGGACGACTCGAAGTCGTCTACGTCGGCACCAATGACGTGCTGTATCACAACTGGCAGGTCACCGCGGGCGGCGGTTGGAAGGGGGAAACCGCCCTGGGTGGCTCGGCCAAACAAGTTGCCGCGGTCCGGAACAGCGACGGCCGACTCGAGGTGGTCTATGTCGGCACCAACAACGCGCTCTATCATAATTGGCAGACCGCGCCCAATGGCGGCTGGAAGGGTGAGGTCGCGCTCGGCGGGCTGGCCCAGCAGGTCACGGCGGTCCAGAATGCCGACGGTCGGCTCGAAGTCGTGTACGTCGGCACGAACGCCGCGCTGTACCACAACTGGCAGGTCACGGCGGGCGGCGGCTGGCACGGCGAATCCGCGCT
>NZ_BAFX01000068.1 GCF_000308815.1 Nocardia concava NBRC 100430 | reverse complement strand
CAGAACTTCGCGGGCTCTTTGTCCCGGTCGGTCTCTGAGGCAACTTTTCCAGCCTAGCGGCCCTACCCAGAAGAGTCAAGGCCCAAACCTAGTTTGGAGTGTTCATGTCCGGCGCCTTCGTCCAACCTCGTTTCCGCTTCCGAATCCCTGCTCTGAGCTGGGCGTTTCGGTCCCGGTCGGTGTCCGTGTCGCTCTGACCTGGACTAAGTTACGCGGCGGATAACGCAAGGTCAAATCCGCTGGTCGCCAAGGTGTTTGCGCTGGTCAGCCCGTTGCAAACCGGGCGGTTGGGCGACCTGAGCCACCCCTTTGTGACCCAGGTCATTTCGATCTTGTTTCCGAATCAGTTGCGCCGCA
Source organism: Nocardia concava NBRC 100430 (assembly GCF_000308815.1). Taxonomy (GTDB): domain Bacteria; phylum Actinomycetota; class Actinomycetes; order Mycobacteriales; family Mycobacteriaceae; genus Nocardia; species Nocardia concava. Next base: position 878 of record NZ_BAFX01000068.1, on the reverse strand, counting down.
GATCAGTTGGCGGCGCAGCAGGTCAGACGGCCGCGCGCCGCACGCCGGCGAAGTTCTTCTTGCCGCGACGCAGCACCAGCCACTGTCCGTGCAGGAAGTCGTCCTCCGAGGGAGTCCACTCCACTTCGGACACCTTCACGTTGTTCACCGACGCGCCACCCTCATTGACCGCACGCCGCGCGGCGCCCTTGCTCTCGCAGAGCCCGGACTCGACCAGCAGATCGACGATGGTCGAGGCGGGAGTCGCCTCGGCGACCTTGCCGTCCACCGCGGCCTCGGTCAGCGCCGACGCCAGCGTCGACTCGTTCAGCTCGCGGAGTTCACCGCGACCGAACAGTGCCTGGCTGGCCAGCTGCACCGAGCGGGTGTGCTCCTCGCCGTGCACCAGCGTCGTCATCTCCGCGGCCAAGCGCTTCTGCGCCTCGCGGGCGTGCGGACGCTCGGCGGTCGCCTTCTCCAGCTCGTCGAGTTCCTCGCGCGAGAGGAAGGTGAACCAGCGCAGGTAGCGGACCACGTCGGCATCGGCGGTGTTCACGAAGTACTGGTACCAGGCGTAGGGGCTGGTCATCTCGGGGTCGAGCCAGAGGCTGCCGCCGCCGGTGGACTTGCCGAACTTCTTGCCGTCGGCCGAGGTCACCAGCGGAACGGTCAGCGCGTGCACGTGCTCGCCGTCGACGCGGCGGTTGAGCTCCACGCCCGCGATGATGTTGCCCCACTGGTCCGAGCCGCCGACCTGCAGCGTGCACCCGTACTCGCGGCGCAGCTGCAGGAAGTCGTTGGCCTGCAACAGCATGTAGCTGAACTCGGTGTAGGACATGCCGTCCGACTCGAGCCGCCGCTTGACGGTGTCGCGGGCCAGCATGACGTTCACCGAGAAG
>NZ_BAFX01000069.1 GCF_000308815.1 Nocardia concava NBRC 100430 | reverse complement strand
AAGTCCGAATCCGTGTTTCAGCACCAGCCCAGAAGAATTTCTGGCGGTATGACTGAGGATTCAGTCTCGTCGTTTTTGCCTGGAAAGAACGTCTGTTCTTTCAGGACCCAATAGTGTGTCGGTATATTCACCGCGATTCCAGACTTGGCTGAAACCATGGTGCGATGAAGATTGTCAGTGTTCCACCCATGAGCGTCCGCCGGACTACGTGTGAGTCCGAAACGGTCTCTGACACAGTCACATTCGACTCTTCGAACGG
>NZ_BAFX01000070.1 GCF_000308815.1 Nocardia concava NBRC 100430 | reverse complement strand
GCTTTGGTTTCTTACTCTTGCCTAGTTCGGCAGAACTAGGAAGGAATGTCCCACGACCCCGCATGGACAACGCCTGCCGGCTATCACATCCACACGGTTTAGCCTCTTCCGCTTTCGCTCGCCACTACTCACGGAATCACTGTTGTTTTCTCTTCCTGTGGGTACTGAGATGTTTCACTTCCCCACGTTCCCTCCACACGCCCTATATATTCAGGCGCGGGTAACACGACATCACTCGTGCTGGGTTTCCCCATTCGGAAATCCTCGGATCTCAGCTCGTTTGACAGCTCCCCGAGGCTTATCGCAGCCTACTACGTCCTTCATCGGCTCCTGGTGCCAAGGCATCCACCGTACGCTCTTACACACTTACTAACAAAGATGCTCGCGTCCACTGTGCAGTTCTCAAACAACACACCCACTCAAACCTGAATTTCGAGACTTACCGGCACAGCCAGCAGTTTCACCGAAGATCCGAGCGGATCGTTTTTTGCCTGGAAAGAACGTCTGTTCTTTCAGGACCCAACAGTGTGCCGATATATCAACCGCGAAGAAAGACTTGGCTTCCTCCATGTGCGGGAGAGGTTGTCAGTGTTCCACCCATGAGCTTCCGCAGTCCTACATGTGAGGACTAAACGGTCTCTGCCACAACCACATTCACCTGTGTGAAGCG
>NZ_BAFX01000071.1 GCF_000308815.1 Nocardia concava NBRC 100430 | reverse complement strand
ACATGTCTGGCGGATTTGCCTACCAGACGCCCTACAGGCTTACACCAGGTATTCCATCACCTGGCCCAGCTACCTTCCTGCGTCACCCCATCGCTTGACTACTACAACCAGGGTCCCGTGCAGCAATTCTCCCTCTCGCCCGAAGGCTTGATAAGAGAACATTTGGACGGTTAGCACAATTGATTCGCCATTGGG
>NZ_BAFX01000072.1 GCF_000308815.1 Nocardia concava NBRC 100430 | reverse complement strand
CCCCGACACAATAATGTCGTCCATGGCCGAATCCCAGGTGGGGGTTGTCTACTCGGCCGACATCGAGGGTCTCCGCATCCGGAAACCGGCCCGAATCCCGGTTCGCCGAACCGATCATGACGTTGACTATCGAATTACGAGGGATGCACTCCCCTCCGATTTCGATGTCCACGGTAGCGATGCGTGTTGTCGCTTTCCGGACCGGACTCTCGTATCTGATGAATTCGTCTATCCCGGAATCGATCAGCTCAGGCTCCGCCAGCAAGCGCGCGTACTGCTCCGGGTGCCGCAGGATCGAATACACGCCGTTGGTGATCATGTTGGCCGACGTCTCATAGCCGGCGATAACGAGTGCGACGGCGGTGCTGTTGAGCTCCGCGTCCGAGAGGTGATCTCCCTGTTCATGCGCCTCGATCAGGGCGCGCAATGGACTGGCCGCGACATTCCCGGCCGGGCACTTTCGTTCCCGCAGCATGGGTTCCAGTAGTGATGCGACGAAAGCACACGCGTTGGATGCGGCCTGCTGCGGGGACATGGACCTTCGTTCACCCTGTGGCGAAAACATCGCGGCTGTCCATCGATGGAAGTCCTGCCTGGCATCGACGGGAATCTCGAGTACCTCGCAGATCACCGCAAACGTCAGCGGGTAGGCGAACTCATTGAGCAGTTCGACCGTCCCGTGCCCGACGATCGTGTCCAACAGGCGGTGCGTCTCCTGCTGAATCTTCGGCTGTAACAAGGACAGCTGTTTCGAGGTGAAGCCATGGTTGACGAGGCTGCGGAGCCGCGAGTGTTCCGGAGGGTCGCAGTTGACCAGGTGCCGACCCAACTCGCCGCCGGATTCGGAATACAACGGTATCCCCGCGTCGCCGAGGACCTCGCGTGCCCGATAGATGTCTTTACTGAGTCGATCGTCGGCCAGGGCCGCCCGGCAATCGTCGTAGCGGGTGATCATCCAGACATTCAGCCCGTTGGGACGCCGGTCGCAGTACACGGGTGCGTTGTCGCGGAGCCAGGCGTAGAAGGCGTGCGGATCCGCTCGCCGGCATCGACTCAGTTCGGCGGGCGGTTGGATGCCCGCCGGACCCGCGGCAGTCATCGCCGCGGCCTTGGGGTTTCGGCAATTTCGAATATCGCACTCGACCAACAGAATCCGGTGCCGATCGCGAATGCGAGTACGCGCTGGCCAGGCTCGAGGGCACCGCTCTGGGCGAGATGGTGCAGGCCCAGAATCGTGTCGGCGGCTCCGGCGTGCCCGACCGTACGGCCGAATGCCCACGTACTTTTGTCCCAATCCGCGCCGAGTGGCGAGAAGAAGAACGACTCCAGTGTTCGCCTGCCCATGTTCGGAACAACGATGTGGTCGATGCGGGACAGTTCGACGGCGGCGGCGTCGAGTACCTCGGAGATCGTGTCGGATGTCCGCTTCGCCATCTCGGCGATGAATGCGTCACGCCCGGTGCGAGCGATGATCGCGTTCTTCACCGCGAGCGCGTTCAGTGTCGCCCCGGGCGCACCGGTCAAGGCGTCCATCCGACCTGCGATCTCGTACTCGGGAGCCGAATTCGCCGAGTACGCGATGATTTTCGCGAATCCGCCGGTGCGGGAGAGCAGCGCGCTCGCGCCCGCGTCGCCGTGAATCATTCCGCTCGCGCTACGCCATCGGTCGAAGGCCGGTTCGATGAATCTGTCGGCGGCGGTGACCAGCACCGTTTCCGGCGTTGTGGCGCGGCATAGTTCGTTTGCCGCCAGCGCCAAAGCTGTCAGTCCGGCGGCGCACCCCTGGCGGATCTCGAAGGCCATGGGTATCTCGACACCGAGTACGTCCTGAACGAACAGTGGAACGGCGAGATGCTGCTGATCCCAGCCGCAGGCGTGGATGAGCATCCCCACCTCGGCTACCGTATCGCCGATGGCTCGCATGACCTGGAGAGCGGCGTGCGCGGCCATTTCCGGTGCCGATTCACTCGAACTCACTGTGACAGAGTCGATCCCGACGGAGTCTCGCAGATTTGCGTCGAACCGCCCATCCGCGATCGCGGTGTCCGTGGCGATCCGTGGCGGCAGGTAAGCGCCCGTCTCGACCACGTAAACGTCCTGCCAACTCGTTGCTGACATCAGCGGGGCCTCTCCTCTCAGTGTCCCATCGGGAGTCAGCGCCCCTCGGCCCGCAGGAATGGCCGCAGATCCAGTCCGGCGGTGTGCCGCGCTACCCACGCTCCGGGTCGGCTCGCACCGATACCCATCACTGCCTTCGACAGGGAAGAATCCCGCCGACCCGAAGGCATTTGAGGCCGGCGCAGAACGGGTCGATCATCGTCGTGCCCGAAATCCGTGCGCTGGTAGTAGCGCAAGCACCAGAGCACGAGCCTTTCCAACGTGATGGCCGATGCACTGCCCGCTCGGACCATCGGCCCGATCTGGTCGAGACATCGGGTCAGATGCAAATCCAGGGAGTCGGCGAGTTGGGTGGGAGACATACCCAGGGTGAGCGCGTCGACGGTGCCCTCCGCCAATTCCCGCTGGTGCCCGCGCAGATCGTTCGCCAATCGCACCGCGATCGCCGCATCCGCGAGCGGCTGCCGCAAGGCGTCTATCGTGACCGGCAGCGCCGGATCGTCCAAGTCCGCCCAGAGCGTCAGGGCGGTCAGGTCGATAGCCGCCGTGTGTCGGGCAGTACGCAGGTATTCGTTCAGTTCCGGTGCCAACTCGCCCCGAGCCATCCGCCGGTCGGTATCGAATTCGAACCACGTGCTGGTCAACAGATCCGCGGCGGCCTGCTGCCACAGCGGATACAGCTCGCGACTCCAGCGCATGGCGGCCACGCTGTCGCGGATGTCGGCCAAGGCGATGGTGAGGGGATGGTTCGCGACTCGGCCGCCGCGGGCTACCTCGTGGAGGTTCATGATCTGGACAGCGACGTGGTCCTCGTCTGGGGTATCGGTCGCAGCGTCGATTGTGAAGACCCACAACCCTGTTCGAGCGGCGGCGTAGAGCCCGGCATCGCTCAGCCAGGGAGCGATGTACGCGGTGCTGATCGCACATAATTCGGCCAGTTCCGGGCGAAAGGGGGGACCGATCCTCCGCGCCCAGCCGGCCAACTGCCGACCGAGTCGCGCGGTGGTGAGCGCCGCGTCGGCGGCAGCCAGCGGATCCAACCTGCGATGCAGGTACAGCGGAGTGGTCGATTGTTCCGGGAGAGCGAACAGATTTGCGGTCACCGGGTTCTCGCCTTCTCTCGCGGAGCCGTGCACGCAATTCATCGATCGCGCCGCACGAGCAAATCGGCCAGGGTCATCAGATCCCGCGCCCGAGTCGGGTCGGGCAGCGCGGCGAGGGCGGCAGTCATCCGATCCCCGGCCATGGTGCGAGCGATGGTTCGCGCACCCGATTCTTCGATGAGCGCTCCCGCCCGGTGCACCTGGCCGGCGGTGAGGGGTTGTCCGCACCCGTAGAGCTCGGCCAGTTCCGCGCCCGCGCGAGTCCCGGACTGCAGCGCCGCGACCACCGGGAGCGATTGTTTTCGGCGGGCCAGGTCAGCACCGGTGGGCTTACCGGTCACCGCGGTCTCACCCCAGATGCCGAGCATGTCGTCGACAATCTGGAAGGCCACGCCGATTTCGCGCCCGAAGACGTCCATGGTCGACGTCACCGCCAGATCAGCGTGCGCGCTGACTGCCCCGAGAGCGCAGGCGGCTCCCATCAGCGAACCGGTCTTGCCCATCGCCATCCGCAGGTATTCATCGGTGTCCACCGGGGCCCGGCGCTCGAATTCACAATCTTCGTGCTGTCCCCGGCACAGCTCGACGACGGCGGATTCCAATCGGGCCACGGCCGCCGCTGAGCAGTCGGGCGTCAGATTTTGGACAAGCAGCTCGATCGCGACCGTATGCAGAACGTCACCGAGCAGGATCGCGTCCGGGATTCCCCATATGCTCCAGACGGTTTCCCGGCCGCGGCGGGTACGATCGCCGTCCATCACATCGTCGTGCAGCAGCGTGAAATTGTGTATCAGCTCCACCGCCCCCGCCGCCGCGATCGCCTGGCAGCTCATCGGGCCGCCGCATGCGTCGGCGGCGGCGAAGACCAGTGCCGGCCGCAGGGTCTTGCCCGCAGCCGCGGGGGCCCGCGTTCCCGCGATATCCCACCAGCCCAGGTGATATCCGGCCATCGTGCGGAGCGGCTCCGGCAACTCTCCGACCATCCGCTCCAGCGCGGGCCGGACAGCTACCCGGGCCTCGGCCAAGAGCCGTTCGGCGGTGCGCGCCGGTGACGCCGCGCTGCTGAATGCCGAATTCACCGCCACCGTAGCTACTTCGATTGTCTTTGCCATATGCGAACCTCACCTCGGGTGAAGGTCGAGAACCGTGACAATGTGACGCCGCGAGTATCCGCGGGCGTGTCTGGAAATCGCCATGACTGCATGGCGCGCACGAGGTGGGCAACTATTTTCTGAGCATCTTCATCGCGAAATCCGTTCCGTAGGAAGGAAAACGGAATACTTTCGTGACAGCTACGCATTCACCGCAGTAGTCGCCGATGCCATGGCGCTAGTCGAAGAGACATCTCCCACGCACATTTCCGCTCCCACCGGTGTGATTGGGAGTTCATCCGGACCGGAAACGAACAAGTCCTGGGAGTGATGTTGTAGCACAAGCATAATTGAATCCCCGCTGCCAGAGGCGGACATCGTGCGGACAACGCTGTAGCCTGCGGGATGCATTGCATGTCAGCGGATTCGATGAGAGCTCGTGCAGCCCTCGCGTTTGCCGATGGTGGGATCACGTCGTGGTGGCCCGCCTGTGCGGCGGGGCACCACGATCGTGTTCAGCAGCGTCGGTGGCAAGTTGCCCGCAAGGTCAGAACCGGCACATCCATTCGTTGCCGTAATGCTCCGCGTTCCCACCCTCCAGATGCACCCACACGCCCTCGCCGGGAACACCGGGCTGCGTGCACGGAGCGCCTTCCACCGGCGGCGGGCCTTGCGGCTGAACGGGAGCCGGCGCCGGTTCGCCGCCGCTGCCGGTATCGAGCGCCGAGGCGGTTGCTGTGGAGAAACCGCAGATCGCGATGGCGACGGCACTGGCGATGAATACCCGCTTCATGAGCCCTCCTGGGGTGCGTGTTCGATTCGGTTGAATTCGCCACAGAATAGCTTCGGTCAGTCCTCTGCCCGGTACGAGCCTGGCGGGCTGCCGGTCCATCGGCGGAAGGCCCGCCGGAAGGCACTGGGTTCGGAGAAGCCGAGGCGCGTGGAGAGTTCCTCCACCGTCTCGTCGCCGCGGACCAGACTGGCGATGGCGGCGTCGCGCAGGATGTCCTCGCGGATCTTGGTGATGGAGGTGTGCTCCTCGGCGAGCTTGCGGCGCACCGTCTGTGGGCTCAGGGCCAGGCGGTGTGCGACCTCGTCCGCGCCGGGCCATTCGCCGGTGAGGCCGCGCGACAGGATGCGGCGGACCTGTTCGGACACGGAGGTGCCGTATTCGCGGCGGGCGAGCAGGTCGCCGGGGGCGTTGCGGTTCCAGGCGATGAGGGATTCCTCGGTCTGGGTGATCGGCGCGGTGAGCACCGAGCTCTCGAAAACCAGTGCGGCCGTGGGCGCGTCGAAGACCAGCGGGGCGGCGAAGACCAGGTCGTAATCGCCGATGTTCCGTGGCTGGTGGAAGGGAAACTCGACCTGCCGCAAACGGATTCGCTGACCGATGCCCCAGGCCATGAGGCGGTGCGCCGACGCCAGCAGAAACGGGGTGAGCACCTGGTCGGGATCCGCGAGCGCGGTGGTGTCGATGGTGAAGCGCGCGCGGGAACGCTCGACGGCGGTGACCATTGGTGGCAGACCCGGTGCCAGGCGCAGATATTCGGCGAAGCGTGTCAGCGCCGAGCCCAGGTCGGGACAGCCGACCAGGCCGAAGAAGATCAGCCGCAGGGTGCCGCGCGGGACGGGATGGGTGCCGAGTCCGAACATCTCGTCATCGGTGAGCCGCCAGAGCTGCTGGACCGTGCGGGTCATCTGTTCGACCGTGACCCGCGCGCGTTCCTCATGAATGAGCGCGGGCGCAACCCCCACCCGAGCGCAGCAGCCATTCGGTGTCCACGCCGCGTTTGCCCGCCATGGCCACGGCGGACCGCACGAAATCGATCGGGACCGTTCTGGCCGTCACCTAACCTCCTCGCAACGATCGAAAACGACCGTACCAGCCGATATCAGCCGAGCGCTGCGGTCATGGAACCGGCGCTGCACGGTCATCCCGACGCCCGGCGGGACTGAATAGCGTCGTGATAACTGGCGATGCGGCCGCCCATGGGAGCAGCCGCGCGCCGTCAGCCACGACGCAAACGGAGACAGATGACCGACGGCACCGACTTCAATCTCGACCGCCTCGGCGTGTGGGGACCCGAGGACATCTTCCTGGTGGAGCGCGAGCGCACCATGGCATACGCCGCGGCCACCAATGACCCGATCCCCGCCCACCGCGACGGCGTCTACGCCCCGCCGGTGTTCGCGGTGGTTCCGGTCATGGTGATGATGGCCGACGCTGCAATGTGCGTGGTGCCCGACGACCTGATGCTGCGAATCCTGCACGGCGAGCACGACTTCCACTTCCACCGGCCGATCGAGCCCGGCGAGACGCTGGCGGTGCGGGCCCGGCCGATCGGTATCGAGGGTAAGTCCTCGGGTGTGGTGGTGACCAGTCAGATCGAGACCCGCAGCATGACCAGCGGGGATCTGGTGAACGAGCAGTACTTCACCGGCTTCTTCCGCGGCGGGCGGTTCGAGGGCGCCCTGGGCGAATCCGGTCCCGCGCACGCCTTCGACGAATCCCTGCGGGACAAGGCCCCCGATCTGACGGTCGGACAGACCTTCGACGCGGACCAGACCTTCCGCTACGCCGAACCGGCGGGCGATCCGATGCCCATTCATCTCGACGAGGACTTCGCGAAATCCACCGGCCTCCCGGGCATCATCGTCCACGGTCTGTGCACCATCGCCTTCAACTCGCACGCGCTGATCGCAGCCCTGAGCCCGCAAGACCCGAGCCGGTTGCGGCGGCTCGCGGTACGGCTGGCCTCCCCCGCTTTTCCGAGCCAGCGCATCGACACCTCGGTGTGGTCGGCGGGTTCGCGTGACGGGCGCGCGGTCTACGCGTACGAGACCGAGGCCGACAACGGCAAGTTCATCATCCGCGACGGGCTCGCGGAGTTCGCGAGCTGAGCTCGCGCCCAACACCTTTCGTCCTTCACCAGGGAGATCGCAATGAGTAACCGGGTTTTCGTCATCGGCGTGGGTATGACGAAGTTCGAGAAGCCGGGCCGCCGGGAGGGCTGGGACTACCCGGCTATGGCGAAGGAGTCCGGCACCAAGGCTCTCGCGGACGCGGGCATCGGCTACGAGCAGGTGCAAGAGGCGTATGTCGGCTACTGCTACGGGGATTCGACCTCCGGGCAGCGCGGCGTCTACGAGCTCGGCCTCACCGGCATCCCGATCGCCAATGTCAACAACAACTGCTCCACCGGCTCCACCGCGCTGTATCTGGCGGCCCGCGCCATCCGCGGCGGCCTCGCCGACTGTGCCCTGGCGCTGGGGTTCGAGAAGATGCAGTCGGGTTCGCTCGAGGCCGGGTACACCGATCGCGAGCAGCCGCTGTTGCGCCATATCGAGGGGTTGGCGCAGCTGCGTGATTTCGCAATGCCGGTCGCGCCGTGGATGTTCGGTGCGGCGGGTGTGGAGCACATGGAGACCTACGGGTCCGCGCCGCAGCACTTCGCCAAGATCGCCGAGAAGAACCACCGGCATTCGGCGAACAACCCGTACGCACAGTTCCAGGACGTCTACACGCTGGACGAGATCCAGAACGCCAAGATGGTGTACGAGCCGCTGGGCATGACCCGGCTGCAATGCTCGCCCACCTCCGACGGGTCGGGCGCGGCGGTGCTGGCCGGCGAACGGTTCGTCGACGAGCACGACCTCGGCGACCGCGCGATCGAGATCGTCGGCCAGGCCATGGTTACCGACCTGGAATCCACGTTCACCGCGAAGACGGCCCGCGCGCTGGTCGGTGTGGACATGAGCGCCGCCGCGGCCCGCCGGGTGTACGAGCAGGCCGGTCTCGCGCCCGAGGACGTAGATGTCATCGAGCTGCACGACTGCTTCGCGCCCAATGAGCTGCTCACCTACGAGGCGCTCGGCCTGTGCGCGGAAGGCGAGGGGCACAAGCTGATCGACGCGGGCGACACCACCTACGGCGGGCGCTGGGTGGTCAACCCGTCCGGCGGCCTGATCTCCAAGGGCCACCCGCTCGGTGCGACCGGTCTGGCCCAGTGCGCCGAACTCACCTGGCAGTTGCGCGGCGAGGCTGACGCGCGCCAGGTCGCGAACGCGAAAGTTGCTCTCGCCCACAATATCGGTCTCGGCGGCGCGGCCGTCGTCACCGCATACCGCCCGGCGAATCGCTGAATCTTCCTCTCCCACACCAGAACAGGATTGCTCACCATGGCACACGTCAACGTATCCAAGGAGATTCCGGCCACCCGTGACACGGTCTGGGCCGCCCTCACCAGCCCGCTGCGCTACGCGGAATGGCTGACCCTGCACACCAAGTGGCGCGACGAGCCACCCGCCGAGGTGGCGCAGGGCACCCAGATGACCGAGGTGCTGACCATCATGGGGATGGCCAACACCATCACCTGGAACACCGACGCCTACGACGCGCCGAACACCATGAGCATCTCCGGCACCGGCATGGCGGGCGCGAAGCTCACCCTCACCATGTCCGTTGCCGCCAAGGACGATTCGAGTTCCGTGGCGACCATCGAGGCGGAATTCGTCAGCCAGATGATGGTCGGCGCGATCGGCGGCGCGATCGAGCGCGCCACCGTGCGCGAGCTCGAGGCGTCGCTGGAGAAGTTCGCCGGACTGCTCGCCTGAGTCTGTCCCCCAATATTTTTCGAAAGGAACGAGATGGGTTCGCTGGATGGACGGGTCGCCGTCGTCACGGGAGCGGGCCGCGGTATCGGCCGCGAGCACGCCCTGCTGCTGGCCCGCGAGGGCGCGGCCGTGGTGGTCAACGACCTGGGCGGCAACAATGCCGGTGAAGGTGCCGACACCGGGCCCGCCCAGCAGGTCGCCGATGAGATCACCGCGGCCGGTGGCCGCGCGGTCGCCAATACCGACGACATCGCGGGCTGGGCCGGGGCGGGCGCATTGATCACGCAGGCCCTCACCGCCTTCGGCGGACTGGACATCGTGGTCAACAACGCGGGCATTCTGCGTGATGCCTTCATCGCCTCGATGGACGAAACCCAGTGGGACACCGTCGTCGCCGTCCACATGAAGGGCCACTTCGCGGTCATGCACCACGCGGCGGCGTACTGGAAGGATCGGGCCAAGGCGGGCGAGCCGGTCGCGGGCTCGATCATCAATACCGCGTCGGCGTCGGGCACCTTCATGCCCAACCCGAGTCAGGCGAATTACGGTGCGGCCAAGGCCGGTATCGCCGCCATGACCCAGGTGGCGGCCCTGGAGTTGGAGCGCTACGGCGTGCGCGCCAACGCGATCGCCCCGATCGCGCGCACCCGGCTCACCCTGGCCACGCCCGGCATGAGCGCCATGTTCGCCGAGGAGGTACCCGAGGGTGAGTTCGACGCCTTCGCACCGTCGAACATCTCCCCCGTCGTCGCCTATCTGGCGCAGGAGAAGTGCCCGATCAATGGCCAAGTGTTCGCCGTGCAGGGCGGCGCGATCTCGGTCCTCGACGGCTGGTCCACTCGCGGGACCATCGAGACCGACGGGCCCTGGCAGCTCGACGATTTGGCACAGCGCCTCCCCGATCTGGTCTGACCAGGTGCAAGCACCGACGGCGGGACCACGTCGTCGGTGCTCGCCCGCCCGGATGATCCGGTGGTCGAGCTTCGCCGGGGGAAGCTCGATCACGGGATCAATCCGCCTGCCGGGCCGGCGGTTCCACGACGTCGGTGGACCGCCGCCAGGGCAGGCTCACCGCCACGATCAGCGCGGCGGCCAGCACGATCACCAGCCCGATATCCGCGGCGAGGTGGAACCCGTCCAGCGCCGCCCATTTCAGCGTGTAGATGAGCTGGAATTTGGAGCCGTCCAGGGTCGGCGGCGTCGGATGGTCGGTGATCTGGATGATGCTCAGCGGCGAGCCGAGCGCGAACTCCTTCTCCTGCGGTGACATCACCGCGTCCGGAACGGCCGCGATGGCGCCTTGGACGTTGTTGCGATAGATCGAGGCGACGATCGAACCCATGACCGCGACGCCGAGCGTGCCACCCACCTCGCGCGTGGTGTCGTTGACGGCCGATCCGGAGCCCGCGCTCTCCTCGCTCACCGAGGCCATGATCGTCTCGGTCGCGGGCCCCTGTACCACGGCCAGGCCGAAGCCCATGAGCACCATGGAGGCGAGAACCGGTCCCACATAGTCGCTTTCGACCTGCACCTGGCCCGCGACATAGATACCGCTCGACAGGATCAGCAGTCCGGTGACGACGACCGGCGTGGTCCCGATCCGCTGCGCCAGCACCGTCGACAGCGGTGCACCCACCAGCACCGCCGCCGCGAAAGGCAGTGAGTGCACGCCGAATTCCAGCGGCGTCATGCCGCGCACAGCTTGGAAGTACTGGGTGAACATGAACAGGAACCCGAACATCGTGAAGTAGGCGGCCGCGATGGCCAATGCGGGCCAGGCGAAGAACGGCATCCGGAACAGCGTCACGTCCAGGACCGGCGCGGGTGCGTGCAGTTCGCGGAACACGAAGGCCACCAGCAGGATCGCCGCGCCGAGGTAGGCGGCCAGATTCATCCCCGAGAGCCACCCGTTGTGCGGCGCCTCGATGAGCGCCCACACCAGCAGCGAGATGCTCGCGATGGACAGCACCAGACCGGGGACATCGAGGGGGCCGGGCGCGGTCGCCTTGGATTCGGGCACGAATGCCAGCGTCAACAGGCCCACCAGCCCGGCGGCCGGGATGTTCACCCAGAACACGGAATGCCACGAAAAGTGTTCCAGCAGCAGTCCACCGGCGAGCGGACCGAACACCACAGCGGCACCCGCCATGGCCGCCCACGCTCCGACCGCGGCCGCACGCTCCTTCGGCTCCCGGAAGATGTTCACGATCAGCGCCAGCGTGGCCGGGAAGACCGCCGCCGCCATGACTCCCATGAACGCCCGCACGCCGACGATCGCGCCGAGGGAATCAGCGAAGACCGCGACCCCGGACACCGCCGCGATGCCGAACAGACCGACGCTCATCACCCGCCGCCGCCCGTACCGGTCACCGATATTGCCGAAGGCCAGCAGGAGTCCGGCGAAGACCAGCGTGTAGGCGTCGACCACCCACTGCAGCCCACTCGTCGCGGCCCGCAGATCGAGCCCGATGGACGGCAGCGCCACATTCACGATGGTGGTGTCGAGCATGACGATCAGCTCGGCCAGGCAGATCACCAGTAGCGCGAGCTTATGGCGTCGCGCCTCCGCCGACCCGGCCGGGCGCTCGTGCCGCGCCCCGCGCCCGGTGCTCGTATCCGCCATTCCGGTAGTCACATCGATACCCATGACACCCCACCTTCCGTAGGTCTCGCAGGCAACCACGATTTGATGCTGATCGTCATAGTATTTTCTCTCGATCCACCGCGGTCAACCAGCAAACAGCCAGCGTTATCCGACTGAAATCGAAAAGAGTGGCGACACACCGGCAAGCAGCACCCTCCTGAACTGCGTTAACTGGGATTCTGCCGTTCGAGCAGGCCGGTTGACATGCCGACCCGCTTGATCATCTAGCAGTTCCCGGCAATCACGTTCTATGCTCTTCTTCATAGTTTCTTCCGAGCTGATCTGCCAGCAGGTCGTCGCCAACCCGAGGAGGGCATCATGACCACGCTCGACTGGAACGGACGCGATCTCGCACCGTCCGAGCAACTGTTCACCCCGGAGGGGATCTATGTCGCCTACTCGATGCTCTGCTCCGGCGACGTCGATCCACTCGCACTGGCCGGCGCGTATTTCGTCCTCCGGCACAATCACCCACTACTGAGCAGCGCCATCGGCCTCGGCGCGGACGGCGAGCTCGTATTCCGGCCGGTGCCCGGCCCGCACCCGAGCATTCGAGTGGCCCGGGAAGATCCGTTCGCGCGGCTCACCGCGACCGACGACATCCTCGGCCAGGATCGGCTACTGGCCCAGCTGGACCTCATCATGTCCCCCGGGCATGCCCGGGTGACACTGCTCCTGCATCACAGCGTGGCCGACGGACAACGGGCGCTGCGGCTGCTGTCCGAGCTCTGGAATCTCTACGCCCGGCAGCTGGCCGGCGAGCCCACGCCGATAACACCGCAGGCGGTTCCCGACCCGCTGGAATCCGAGCTCGCCGCGCGCGGCGTCACCCGTGCGGCAACCTCCGGAATAGAACGACTACTCCCCACGCTGCCGCCCGGCCTGCTCACCGCGCCCCATGCCACACCGTCACCCGTGGCCGCCCGACCACTCACCCTCGGTCCACGAATCCGCTTGAGCGAGAGCGATACCGCCGCACTTCGCCGACTCGGCCGAACACACGACTTGACGGTCAACGCGCTGGTGAGCGCTGTACTCCTGAGCGCAGTGGCCCGGGAGCGGTCGGACGGCGGCGCCGCCCGAATCCCCCTGCGTTACGCGGTCGATCTGCGCGCACGCCTGGAACCCCCGATCCGGGCCGCGAATTGGACCAATCTGTTCACCTTCGGCTTCCATCTGGCCGAGCTGGCACCGGCCGACGATCTACTGCCCGTGGCACGCGAGCTGGCCGAGGTGCTCGCCACCGACCTGCGCGACGGGACGCTCCAGCAGGCAAGCCTGCACCTGACCCTCGACAACCCGCTCGGAACAGCCCTTTTCATGAGCTCGGTCATGATCACCAACTGGGGCGTGATCGAACCCTTCCCCGCACCGGAAGGCCTCTCCTTCACCGATTTCCGAGGCGCGTTCTGGCGCACCGTCCCAGCCCCGGTGCTTCCCGAGCTCACTCCCCCACAGTTCATCGTGTCAACCTTCGACAACCGCCTCGCCATCGATATCGGCGGCCCCAACGCGTTCCACACCCAGGAATCGGATCAGCGATTGGCGGACTACACCACCGAAGTCTTCGACCGGCTCCTGCACCGCTCGCTTGTGACCACCGCAGCGGAAGCGCCGAAATACCCAGCGGAATAACCGAATTCGACGCACATCTGTCATCGCACTGCCAGCATTGAGTACGTGACGAAACGTCACATCCCTCGATCGGCCGAAGGAGCAAAACGATGACGAGCCCTGGCGACGAGAACATCGGCCAAGATTCCGAAGATCTGGCATACACCTACATCCAGGGGATATCGACCGACCCGGACGTAGAGGCCCAACCACTGCCGGCTACAGATCCCCAGGAGGAGTGAAAAGCAGAGGAGCCCTGAGACGTCCGCAGCCTGGGCCGCCTCTTTCCTCGAACCGACCCTCCCCACCGCGAATCAAGCAGCGCCCCTCCACCTATCCGGTAGGGGCGCTGCTTACGTGCCCCACCCAACCTCACCGAACAGCAAGAATATGAGAGTCTTCATAGTTGCTGCTCGGCTCTGATCCGCTGAGACCGGATAACAGAATTCGAAATAGGCTGACACACCGGGGTAACGATTGCTTGCGACTCCGATTCGGTCCGTCTATATTATGCCGCTCGGCATATATAGGATGTTGCGCGAGTCTCGGCCAGGTGTTCGCTCAGTCCATCAGTATCCGACGATCGTCGGCCCCGTCGCCACCGATCACCGCCCCGTCAAGCATCGAAAATTCTTCAATAAGAGGATTTCCCACGCGGTCGGCTCGATCATCCAAACCGGGGCCGCACATCTATGCCAAATGTTTGCGCTTCAACTATGTCAATCCTCATACAATGGTCGATTTCCGCTCTGCTACAGCGTGTTTCTCCACACCTACTTCACCAACCGTGCGATGGCTAGCGTGACTGGGGCGGCCCTGCAATGGGTCGACACACATCGAACAAAGACAGGAAATCGCTATGGGTACACACGCAATTGCCGCAAGACGCCATCGCCGACGGATCTCTCTCACCATCGCGGGAACGACCACCGCGACCGCATTGCTGATCTGCGCTACACCCACGGCCTCGGCCTCACCGGTCGACATCTTCGGGATCGGATCTATCGATATCGGAACCGGCTCAGCCGGATTGGGGAGCGTCGACACCGGTCTCGGCAGCACGGAAAGCGAAAGCGCGGCCGTCACGGAGACGGGCAGCGAACTGGCCGTGGAGTCGGGCAGCACCGACGCCGGAAGCGCGGCCGCTGCGGGCAGTGTCGCGGAGGCAGAAAGTGGTAGCGCGGCCGCCGTGGGCAGCGCGGCGGCCGGGAGCGCCGACTCCGGAAGCGCGGTGCTGGCTGCGACCGGAAGTGCGGCGTTGGGTAGTGCGGCGGTCGGTAGCGCGGCGTTGGGCAGCGCGGCCGTTGGTAGCGCCGTGCTCGGTAGTGCGGCCGCCGGTGGGGCGGCGGCGGGTGGTCTGCTGACCGCGCTCGGCCTGGGCGGTAATGGACAGCCCAGTGCGCCACAGCAGTCCGCACCTTCGGGTCCCGGACCCCATTCCGGATGGCTGCCACTCGGCCTCGGCCCGGGACACGGCCCCGGCCCGACGCATGGAGGCGGCCGCGCCCCGAGCGCGCATGGTTACCCTATCCCCTACGGCCATCCCGAAACCGGTATCGGCGGGCCGATGACCTCGGACAAGGCGTTCCTCGCGGCACTCGGGGTCCTCGCCCTCGCCGCCGCGGGATACGCGGTGCGGGGTGCGGTCCGCGGATCCAGGAAACAGGCGTAGGTCGGCACGGAAGCTACCGATGTCTCGTTCCTCACTCAGATCGTCCACTGTCGCAATCATTTTGACGTTATCGGCGGCGGGGTTGTTCGCGGGAGCCGTTCACAGCGGCGACCATCGCACGCATACCCCGCCGTCCGCGGCGAACACCGCGTCCGGCGCGGCAGTTCCGTCCGTTGCGACGCTATCCCGCTCGGCGCCAATTGCACTCACCATCGCGGCGATCGACCTGAACCAGCCACTCGACCGGATCGGCCTGAACGCCGACAACACCATCGAGGACCCCGCGACCTTCGAGCACCCGTCCTGGTTCCGGTCCGGCCCAGCTCCCGGTGAGCGCGGATCCGCGGTCATCATCGGGCATGTCGACTCCTATCGCGGCCCCGCGGCCTTCTTCCGGCTCGGCAACCTGAAGCCCGGCGATCCGGTCGACGTCGCCCGTGCCGACGGCGCCGTCGCCCACTTCGCGGTCATCGCAACCGAAACCGTCGACAAGAACGACTTCCCCGCCGAGTCCGTCTACGGCAACCGCCCTGACAGCGAGCTCGTCCTGGTCACCTGTGGCGGCGAATTCGATTCCGCACGCCGCAGCTATCGCTCGAACGTCATCGTCTACACGCACCTCATCGGCGCGAGCGGCACAACATCCGGCGGGTAACCGGCGGCCCGTGTCAGGACGGATTCTCGAGCAGCTCCTCGGCGAACCGTGTCAGTTCGAGTTTCACCCGGTCCAGCGGCCCCAGATCACGCTGGGCCCGCGACAGGATCAACGCGCCTTCGATCGCGCTGATCGCCAGCGTCGCCACTGTCGCGGCCCGCCGCTGCGAAACACCGTGCTGCCACAGCGCGTTCGCCAGGGTCGCCTCCCACGCCACATACGATTCCCCGGCCGCGTCCCGTGCCTGCAGCGTCTCCCCGTTCTCCATGGCGGCCGCCGCCACCGGGCATCCCGCCTGAAAATCGGTGTCGAGCAGGTATTGCCGGAAGTAGTCGGTGAACGCCCCCACCGCCGCGACCGGACCGTGCTCGGCCACCAGGCTGGTGATCATCGCCCCGAATTCTCGTCCCGCCCGCTCGGTCGCCTCCAGCGCCAGTTGCGCCTTGCCTCCGGGAAAGAAGTGGTAGATCGAACCGCGGGCGGCCCCGCTGCGATCGACGATATCCATCAGCGCGGTTCCGGCGATCCCCCGCTCTCGAAACAACTCCGAGGCGGTCACGAGCATCCGATCCCGGCCGTCCGATGTCCTTCCCATGACGACCATCATACTTTCCTGGCGGAGGTTCAGCCGCCGCCAACGCGCCGATTTGCCCTTGGCCTCGCATTTCCCGCATAGTCTCGAGCCACCGGTCCGACGCAATCCGCGCCCAGCACCGCATCGACCCATGACGCCCATCATGAGCGAATATTGGCCATAGCATGACTCTATGACTCCATAGGATTGGTCTCCCTACCCGCCCGACGCGCGAGGCAGGATGCTGGAGCCTTCGCGCGCTGCGCAGGCGGACGCCGACGCAAGATCAGATATCGATCCACCGGCGGGAGAGCGCCACCACACACTGGAGTTGACGAATCTTGGCCCCGACATCCGAATCTTCGAACAAGCCGCAGCCGCCCGCCCTCGGGCTCCTATTGCGCCGATTGCGCGCAGATCGACATGCCTCTCGCGAGAAGCTGGCCTTCGCGGCGGGCGTCAGCACCAGCTACATCGCACGCCTGGAAAGTGGCCACCGCGAGCATCCGACACACGCCGTCATCGAAGCGCTCACCCGCTGTCTCGAAATCGCGCATCCGCTGTCGCCGCCGGACCGTCGGCACCTGCGCGACCTGGCCGGGCTGACCGACGAGCGAATCCCCAACCCCGCCGAACTCCGCGCCGAGCTCGCCGACGACCTGCACACCTACCTGGAACTCCAGCAGCCGCATCCGGCGGCGTATCTCGATATTCGCTGGAATCTACTCGCCGCCAACGATTCCTGTGCCGCCACGTTCCCCGGCCTGGTCGAGAACGGCAATCTCATGCGATGGATCTTCGGTGATCCCCGCGCCAAGCACACCTTGCCCGAGTGGAAACGGGAAGCCAAGTCCGCCGCAGCCGTGCTCCGCGGTTGGGTCGGCCGGCACAGCCACGCGCCCTGGGTGGCGGAGCTGCTCGACGAGCTCGGCACCTACCCTGCCTTCCAACGCAGTTGGGCGGCGAACACCGTCGAATTCGTGCGACGGCGACCAGCACTGGTCCGTGACCCCGGTACTGCCGATATCCGACATCTCCACCCGAGGGTCTTCCGCGCAACCTCCGAGAACTACCCGGACCTCATCTATCTTTTCCTCGGAGCCTGGGGGTCAATAGTGGAATTCAGCCGCGGACGGTGAAGGCCCTCAGGACGCTGACCGCCGTTTCGACGTAGCGCGCACGCTCGTCAGGTGGGAAGTTGCCGCGCAAGCCCCGGAGCAGGCCGGCCGTGGCGAATCCGGTGAGCGCCAGCGCGAGTGAGGCCTCGTCGACAGCGGGGTCGAGCACCCCGGACTCTTTCGCACCTTGAACGTAGCCGGTCACGGTCGCGGTGAAGATGTCGGCCAGGCCGAGCATCCGCGCGGTGATCGCTTCATCGATCATCCCGTTGCGCAGCACCACGATCGACAGGTCCGGGTTCTCGTCGAGCAGAGTGAACAGATTGCCCGCGACCGTGCGCAGAGCATTCTCGAAATCGGCTGCCGTGTCCAGCTTTTCAGCCTCGACATTCACTCCGACGGCCTCGACGATCTTCTCGAACACGTAGTCGAGCACACCATCGAGCATGTCGCGCTTGTTGTCGAAGTACAGGTAGAAGGTGCCGCGGCCGAGCCGAGCGGCCTGCATGATCTCGGTAATGCCGGTGTCGTGATAGCCGCGCGCCGCAATCGTCGCGAACGCCGCCTCCACGATCTGACGACGCCGACGCTCGGCCAGCTCCGGGTCCGCGGGTCGCCCCGGACCCGTTCGCAGATCCGCTGAACCGCCCACGCCTGTCGCCACGCGCCCACCCTACCCCGCACCCGCCCCTTCATACCGCATCGTCGCCAGTAAGTCCA
Source organism: Nocardia concava NBRC 100430 (assembly GCF_000308815.1). Classification (GTDB taxonomy): domain Bacteria; phylum Actinomycetota; class Actinomycetes; order Mycobacteriales; family Mycobacteriaceae; genus Nocardia; species Nocardia concava. Next base: position 1,092 of record NZ_BAFX01000072.1, on the reverse strand, counting down.
TGTCTACCTGGCGATAATTTCATGGTTGACGAGTCAGTCGGCCGGGTTCATGATGGTGACCAATTAACCGGTTGATGAGTCAGTCGTTAATTCGAACAGGCGTTCCCGCCTGTGCATCACGAGGTAAGGGGCGTGCCTGTATGGCCACCACGACCACCGATTCGACAAGCCGGGGTTCCCGGCGACTCCCCGAAATCCCACGACCTGACCATGAGGTCGCCATCGTCGGTGCGGGATTCGCGGGGATGGGAGCGGCGATCAAGCTAGCGGAGATCGGGATCGAGGATTTCGTCATCATCGAGCGTCGCGAGGATGTCGGGGGAACGTGGCGCGATAATACATATCCCGGTGTGGGCGTTGACATTCCATCGTTCACCTACTCCTACCACTTCGACCAGAACCCCTATTGGTCGCGGGTTTTCGCGCCCGGCGCCGAGCTGATGAAGTACGCGAGCGATATCGCCGACCGATACGGACTGCGAGATCGGTTACGGCTCAACACCTCTGTCGAGCTCGCCGAGTTCGACGAGGAGCGGCACCTCTGGGAATTGACGCTGGGCAACGGCGACACTCTGACCGCGCGATTCTTGATCTCTTGCCACGGCGTGCTCGTCACTCCGGTACAGCCGGATATCCCCGGCCTGGATTCGTTCCGCGGGAAGATCCTGAGGTCGGCGAGCTGGGACCACAGTTACGACTATACCGGCAAGCGGGTCGCGGTGATCGGCACGGGAGCCAGTGCGCTGCAGATCATTCCGGCCATCGCGGAGCGCACAGCCCGGGTAGACGTGTACCAGCGGACACCAATTTGGGTGATTCCGAAGATCGATCCGCGGATCCCGCGGGCCGTGCAATGGGCCTTCGCCCGGGTGCCGCTGGCCCAGCGCACCGTGCGCACGGCGACGACGGCGATCAGCGACGGCGTCGTGATCTTGGCCGCGGTGTACAACAAGCAGCTCCCGTTCCTGGCCCAGGCGATGGCGGCGGTCTGCCGGCTGCAGCTGCGAATCCAGGTGCGCGATGCGCGGACGCGGCGAAAGCTGACGCCGCAGTACGGGTTCGGATGCAAGCGCCCGTCGTTCTCCAACACGT
>NZ_BAFX01000073.1 GCF_000308815.1 Nocardia concava NBRC 100430 | reverse complement strand
CTCATCCGCGTGCCGCAGCGCCCACTGCCCCATGGCGTGCGTGATCTGCCCGAGGTCCGCCCCGAGATCGGTCAGTGTGTACTCGACCCGCGGCGGCACCGTCGGATACACGGTGCGCCGCACCAGCCCGTCGCGTTCCAGATCGCGCAGGGTGCGGGTGAGCACCTTCTGGGTGATGCCGTCGAGGCGGCGGCGCAATTCGTTGAACCGGATCGGGCCGCCCTCCTTGCGCAGCGTGCCCAGCACCAGCAGCACCCACTTGTCCGCGAGCACCGCGAGTATGTCGCGGGCGGGGCAGCGCCGGAGGTAGCTTTCCACCAGATTTCCGTATGGCTCCCAGTCAGGGGTGGTATCCATGAGGTACCTCGGGATCGAAATAGTGCCTTCTTCCGCTCGGATACTACCCGGCGCAGGATCGAGAGCATGAAGACGATCACGCAGCGCACCCTCGGCGGACCCGATGTTCTGGAGACGGTGGAGGTCGACATTCCGCGGCCCGGTCTGGGTGAGGTACTGGTCCGGGTGGCGGCCACATCGATCAACGCGGCCGACTGGAAGCTGCGCAAGGGTGAGGTCACCAAGCTGGGTCCGCCGCCGTTCACGCTCGGCTTCGATCTGTCGGGTGTGGTGACCGAGATCGGCGCGGATGTCACCGAATTCGCGCCCGGTGACGAGGTTTTCGGCAATGTGGTGAGCCGAAACGGGGCATACGCCGAATACGTCGTGACACCCGCGGGATTCCTCGCACACAAACCGGAGGCGCTCGATCACGTGCATGCCGCCGCCCTGCCGACGGCCGTGCTCACCGCCTGGCAGGCGCTGCCCGAAGTGCAAGCGGGCCAGCGCGTTCTGGTGCACGCGGCAGCGGGCGGCGTTGGCCATCTGGCCGTGCAGATCGCGAAGGCGCGCGGCGCGTATGTGATCGGCACCGCCCGCACCGCCAATCACGAGTTCCTGCGCGGACTGGGCACGGACGAGCTGATCGATTACACGACAACCGATTTCACCACCGCCATCGATTCCGTGGACATCGCCTTCGATCTCGTCGGCGGCGACTACTCCGAGCGGTCACTACACGTGCTCACACCGAACGGCCGCGTCATCGACGCCCAGGGCGAGGAACCGCTGGACGATCCCCGCTATCACCGCCACTACTTCCACCCGTCCGGCGCGGACCTGACCGAGATCGCCGCCCTCGTCACGGCCGGGCGGCTGCGCGGCGAGATCGACCGCGTGCTGTCGCTGGCCGATATCGCCGAGGCCCACAAGCTCAGCGAATCCGGCCGGGTGCGCGGCAAGATCGTGCTCACACCCTGGAACGACTGACCCGCCCATCCGGCCATCGGGATAGTTGATGCGCACACCGTTCCCTGCGCATACCGTCGCGGAGAGACCGCGATTTCAGGGAGCAATGGTGACGGACTGGAACGAAGAAGTCGATGTCCTGGTGGCAGGAACCGGTGGCGGCCTGGCCGGGGCCTATACGGCCGCGCGCGAGGGATTGAGCGTGGCGGTGGTCGAGGCCACCGACAAATTCGGCGGCACCACCTCGTACTCGGGTGGCGGCGGCGTCTGGTTCCCGTGCAACCCGGTCCTGATGCGCGAGGGCGTGGACGACACCGTCGAGGACGCGCTCACCTACTTCCGCTCGGTGGTCGGCGACCGCACCCCGGCCGAACTGCAGGAGACCTACGTCCGCAATGGCGCGAAGGTCATCGAATACCTCGAAGCCGATGAGGCTTTCAAGTTCCAGATGTTCCCGTGGCCCGACTATTTCGGTAAGGCCCCCAAGGCCCGCACCGACGGCAAGCGCCACATCGTTCCCGCGCCGTTGAAGGCCGCCAAGCTGGGCGAGCTGAGCGAATCGGTGCGCGGCCCGCTGGGCACCGACCGCCACGGCGACCCGCAGCCGGACTATCTGATCGGCGGGCGCGCCCTGGTCGGCCGGTTCCTGTTGGGCCTGGCCAAGTACCCCAACGTGTCGCTGCACCTGAACACTCCGCTGGTCGAGTTGGTGACCGAGGACGGCGCGGTGGTCGGCGCGATCGTCGAACGCGACGGGCAGCGCGTGGCCATCCGGGCGCGCAAGGGCGTGCTGCTGGCCGCGGGCGGCTTCGAGGGCAACGACGAACTGCGGCGGCGCTACGGCGTACCCGGCGTGGCCCGGGACACCATGGGGCCGTACGGAAATCAGGGCAAGGCGCATGAGGCGGGCATCGCGGTCGGTGCGGACACCGATCTGATGGATCAGGCGTGGTGGTCGCCGGGCCTGATCCATCCGGACGGGCGGGCGGCCTTCGCGCTGTGGTTCACCGGCGGCATCTTCGTCAACCAGGCCGGCGAGCGGTTCGTCAACGAGTCCGCGCCCTACGACCGGCTCGGCCGCGACATCATCGAACACCTCGAGGACGGCTCGGCCACCCTGCCGTTCTGGATGATCTACGACGACGCCGAGGGTTTGGTGCCGCCGATCAAGGCCAGCAATGTGCCGATGGTCGAGGCGGAGCGCTATGTCGAGGCGGGCCTGTGGAAGACCGCCGACACTCTCGAGGAGCTGGCGGCCGAAATCGGCGTCCCCGCCGAGGCTTTGGTCGCCACCGTCACCCGTTTCAACAAGTTCGCCGCCGACGGTGTGGACCCGGACTTCGGCCGCGGCGACGAGGCCTACGACCGCGCCTTCTCCAATGGCGAACCCCCACTCGCGCCGATCGTGAAGGGCCCCTTCCACGCCGCCGCCTTCGGCATCTCCGATCTGGGCACCAAGGGCGGCCTGCGCACCGACACGGCGGCACGCGTGCTGAACGAAGCGGGCGAACCGATCCCGGGCCTGTACGCGGCGGGCAACACCATGGCGGCCGTGAGCGGCACCGTCTACCCCGGCGGCGGCAACCCGATCGGCGCGTCGGTCCTGTTCAGCCACTTGGCCGCGCTCGACATGAGCACCCGCTAGCCCCGTTCGCCGCCCGAAGTGTGATGCGATGGGCGGCATGACGCGAGCTGCTTACGACGTGATCGTGGTGGGCGGCGGCCACAACGGGTTGGTGGCCGCCGCGTACCTGGCCCGGGCCGGGCGTTCGGTGCTGGTGCTCGAACGCGCGGACCACACCGGTGGGGCGGCCGTGTCCGAGCGGGTCTTCCCGGGATTCGACGCGCGGCTGTCGCGCTACTCGTATCTGGTGAGCCTGCTGCCCGAACGCATTGTGCGGGACCTGGATCTGAGCTTCGAGACCCGCAAGCGGCGCATCTCGTCGTACACGCCGATCGGCGACACCGGGCTGCTGGTGGACAACGGCTCCGAGGCCGCCACCCGCGCCAGCTTCGCCCAGGTCACCGGTTCCGAACGCGATTACGCCGCCTGGCAGGACTTCTACGCCATGACCGGGCGACTGGCCGAACGCGTCTTCCCGACCCTGACCCACCCGCTGCCCACCCGCGACGAATTGCGGCGCACCATCGACGATTCCGCCGCCTGGGAGGCGATCTTCGAACGACCGCTGGGCGAGACGGTGGAGGCGCGGTTCGCCGACGACACCGTGCGCGGGGTGGTGCTCACCGACGCGCTCATCGGCACCTTCACCCATGCCCACGACGCGTCGCTGCTACAGAACCGCTGCTTTCTCTACCACGTGATCGGCGGCGGCACCGGCGACTGGAACGTCCCGGTCGGCGGCATGGGCGCGCTGACCGACGCGCTCGCGTCGGCGGCCCGCGCGGCTGGTGCCGAGATCCGCACCGGCTGCACCGTCACTGGCATCGAAACCGACGGCGCCACAGCGGAAGTGCGCTTCGCCGACCGTGATCGCGAGGAATCGGCGTCCGCGCGCCATGTGCTGGTGAATGCCGCTCCGTACGTGCTGGCCGGACTGCTGGGCGAGTCCGCCCCGAAGCCCGAGGGCGCCCAGCTGAAGATCAACAT
>NZ_BAFX01000074.1 GCF_000308815.1 Nocardia concava NBRC 100430 | reverse complement strand
GAGTAGTCGTCTGCTCTAGTGCATTCTCGTCGATTCGCCGAACCGGGTGGGGCGTGAATTGCGCTCAGGGGGAGGGGATCACGGCCCGGGGGGTGTCAGCGGAGGCTGGCGTCGGGGAGGCGGGTGGGGCAGGGGGTGTCGGGGGCGGTGGCGAGTTCGAAGTGCCACCATTCGTTGTCGTACATGCGGCACAGGCCCCAGTGGGGGCCGTTGTCTTCGAGCCATTGCGCGCCCTCGCGGGGGCCTACGTCGATGGCTTGGCCAGTGACGTGGGTGGATTCGTTCGGGGGCAGGACCCAGCGGCGGGCGGCCTCGGGGCTGCCGTAGGTCTGGAGGCCGTCCTCCCACAGCGCTTCCTGCTCGGCCGGAGTGCGATAGCCGGAGGTGATCCACAGCGAAATGCCGTTGGCGTACGCCTCGGCGGCCGCGGCATTGTAGGCGGCGGACAGCCGCGGGTCGAGGCCGTCGGTGCCGGAGGCAATGGCGGTGGCGACGGAAATCGATTGGGCGACCGGGAACAATTGGCCGACAGGGATCGAGTTCGCGTCGCCGACAAAGTGAGTGATGGGGGCCGAATGGCTGGCCGGAGCCGAGTCGGCGGTAGGTACGCGCTCGGTGTTCAGGGTCGCCCCGGCCGAAAGGCCCTGCGCGGCAGGGCGGGCCGAGGCGACGGCGGTCAGGGAGCCGCCGACGAGGCCCGCGCTGGCCAGCACGGCCACGGCGGCCGCGCGGCGCGCACCGGCCCGCCGCTGGGTCCCCGTTACCTCCGCGCTCACCGCACGCATGCACTCGCCTCCTGGCTCGGACTTCACCGTTGGCCCACCCCGAACCGGTCAAGGGACCGGGGTGGCCGACGAATTCTATTGCGCGACGCGCGTTTCGGCCGTCAGACGCGCTCCTTGGACCGTTCCCGCACGCGCAGCGCGATCGGCTTGGAGGTCTCGGCGAAGAAGTCGTTGCCCTTGTCGTCGACGACGATGAAGGCCGGGAAGTCCTCGACCTCGATCTTCCACACCGCTTCCATGCCCAGCTCGGGGTATTCGAGCACCTCGACGGACTTGATGCAGTCCAGCGCGAGCCGCGCGGCGGGGCCGCCGATGGAGCCGAGGTAGAAGCCGCCGTGTTCCTTGCACGCCTTGGTGACCTGCGCGGAACGGTTGCCCTTGGCCAGCATCACGTGCGAGCCGCCCGCGGCCTGGAACTGGTCGACATAGGAGTCCATGCGGCCCGCGGTGGTGGGACCGAAGGAGCCCGAGGCGTAGCCGTCGGGGGTCTTGGCCGGACCGGCGTAGTAGACGGCCATGTCCCGCATGTACTGCGGCATCGGCTCGCCCGCGTCGAGACGCTCCTTGATCTTGGCGTGCGCGATGTCGCGCGCCACGACCAGCGGACCGGTCAGCGAGAGCCGCGTCTTCACCGGGTACTTCGACAGCTCGTCGCGGATCTCCGACATCGGCCGGTTCAGGTCGATCTTCACGACATCGCCGCCGAGGATGGCGTCGGTCTGCTCCGGAAGATACTGCGCCGGTTCACGTTCCAGCTGCTCGAGGAACACGCCCTCGGGCGTGATCTTGGCCAGCGCCTGACGGTCCGCCGAGCAGGACACCGCGATGGCCACCGGGCACGACGCGCCGTGACGCGGCAGCCGGATCACGCGCACGTCGTGGCAGAAGTACTTGCCGCCGAACTGCGCGCCGATACCGAAGGACTGGGTCAGCTTGAAGACCTGCTCCTCGAGCTCGAGGTCACGGAAGCCGTGCGCGGCCATCGAGCCCTCGGTCGGCAGGTTGTCCAGGTAGTGCGCCGAGGCGTACTTGGCCGTCTTCAAGGCGAATTCGGCCGAGGTGCCGCCGATCACGACCGCCAGGTGGTACGGCGGGCAGGCCGCGGTGCCCAGCGAGCGGATCTTCTCGTCGAGGAACTCCAGCATGCGATCCGGGTTCAGGATCGCCTTGGTCTCCTGGTACAGGAACGACTTGTTGGCCGACCCGCCACCCTTGGCCATGTACAGGAACTTGTACGACGGCTGCGCGGGATCGCCCGCCTGCGAATACAACTCGATCTGCGCGGGCAGGTTGTTGCCGGTGTTCTTCTCGTCCCACATGTTGATGGGCGCGAGCTGCGAGTAGCGCAGGTTCAGCTTGGTGTAGGCGTCGAACACGCCGCGCGAAATCCATTCCGCGTCATCGGCTCCGGTGAGCACGCCCTCGGACTTCTTGCCCATCACGATGGCGGTGCCGGTGTCCTGGCACATCGGCAGGATGCCGCCCGCCGAAATGTTCACGTTCTTCAGCAGATCCAGCGCCACGAACCGGTCGTTGCCGCTGGACTCCGGATCGTCGATGATCTTGCGCAGCTGGGCCAGATGCGCCGGCCGCAGGTAATGGCTGATGTCGTGCATGGCCTCCGCGGTGAGCATCCGCAACACCTCGGGCTCCACCTGCAGGAAGGTCCGCCCACCCGCCTCGAACGTGCTCACACCCTCGGTGGTGAGCAGCCGGTACGGCGTCTCGTCCTTGCCGATGGGCAGCAGATCCGAATACAGGAAGTCAGGCGCGGTCACGAATCGCACTCCTCGAGCAGGGCTGGGGGCTGGTCAGCCGACGGTTCAAGCAGAGTGACTCTATCGATCGCTCGACAGGCCGTTGCGAACAGGTACAGGTTGCACCTTCAACCGGGCGGGTGTTACCTGTGCATGATGCGCTTGTCGGCGGCGGGGAGGAATAGCATGGTTGCGGAACCCGGGAGTGGAACTGTGGCGCAAACCCGTTGGCTCGACGATGTCGAGATGCGCGCGTGGCTGGGGTACGTGTTCACCCGTGACCTGATCGCCGCCGCGGTCGGGCGTGATTCCCTACGCGAATCCAATCTCACCTACGTGGAATACACCGTGCTGGCCCGCCTGGCCGACGCCACCGACCACCGCCGCAGCTTCGCCGAACTCGCCGCGGTGCTGGAGTGGTCGCAATCGCGGCTCTCGCACCAGATCACGCGCATGGAGAAGCGCGGACTGGTCGCCCGCGAATCGATTCCCGACGATGCCCGCCGCACCGCCGCCGTACTCACCGAAAGGGGCGCGCGGGTCCTCGATTCCGCCGCTCCCTCGCATGTCGAGAGTGTGCGTCGTCACATGGTCGATGTGCTGGATCGTGGCCAGCTCACGGCGCTGGCCGACATATACGACACTTTGCTGGCCCATCACCGAAGACCGGAAACCCGCGGAGAGCAGACCACGTGACCAATTGCCACGCCACCAGCGTTTGGTTTGGCACCCATTGGGTACTGGGTAAGACTAGGCTCGGCACCGGCTTCCGACGGCGGTCGGCACCGAGCACACGATCGGCTACCCGATCGTCGAAGTGAGCACCCGACCTGGCCTTAGCGAAAGGGGCAGGAGTTTTCATGTCCGACGTGTCCATCGGTCTCTCGGCGGATTCACTGCCCGCGGGTCCCGTCGACAATCTGCTTCCGCAGCTCGTCGAACACCTGCGGCAGAACCGCACCGAATTGCGCGAGGAGTGGGCCCGTCGCATCACCGACGCCCAGCTCCTCACCGCGATGACGCCCGAGGAGATCTTCTCCGAAGCCACCTCCGTCTACGACAACTACGTCGAGGTGCTCGAGACCGGTAGCGTCGAAGCGCTGCAGGCCTACGCGCGCGATCTGTCCGAACGCATCATCCCCAGAGGAGTCGAGACCGACGAGGTCGTCGGCATCGTGCTCCTGCTGCGAGACGTGCTGGCGCGCAGCCTCTTCGAGAAGTACCAGTCCGACTTCGAGCTGCTCAAGCTGGTGCTCGACGCCTACGAACCGGCCGCGAACCGCATCGCCAACACCGTGGCCGTGTCCTTCGTGCAGGAGCGCGAGCGCGTCATCCGCCAGCAGCAGGAAGCCATCCGCGAGCTGTCGACGCCCGTGCTCCAGGTGCGCGAGCAGCTGCTGATCCTCCCCATCATCGGTGTGCTGGACTCCCAGCGCGCCCGTCAGCTGACCGAGCAGTTGCTGCGGGCTATCCGCGCCAACCGCGCCAAGGTCGTCGTCATCGATATCACCGGTGTGCCCGCCATCGACTCCACGGTGGCCAACCACCTGGTGCAGACGGTCGACGCCTCCGGTCTCATGGGTGCGAATGTCATCATTACCGGCCTGTCGTCGGAGATCGCGCTTACCCTTGTCACCATCGGCCTGGATCTGTCGAAGATGAATGCCGTCGGTGACCTCCAGGGTGGCATCGAGGAAGCGGAGCGTTTGCTCGGCTACGAGGTGTCGCGTGTCACCGATCGCGACGGACGGTAATCCAGGGCGGGGCAGATGCCGGTACCCATTCTCAAACAAGGCACATACCTGATCGCGTCGGTGCAGTCCGCACTCACCGACGCCGATACCGAACGCCTGCAAGACGATCTGATGACCTATGTCAGCAGATATCGTGCCCAGGGCATCATCGTCGATGTCACCGCAATCGACGTAATGGACTCCTTTGCCGCCAGATCGCTGCGTACCATCGCCCACATGACCAAGCTGCGCGGTGCGGAAACGGTCATCGTGGGCCTGCAGCCCGAAGTCGCCTTCGCCATGGTGCAATTGGGCTTGACCTTCGAGGACATGCACACCGCGCTGGACCTCGAGGAAGGTCTGTCGTGGTTGAACAAGAAGACCCAGAAGGGCAGCCAACGAGACGGTCGTGATCGTGGCCGCTGACGACGTGGTGATCGCGGTGAACGTGTCCAACGACATCGTGACCGCTCGGCAAGCGGGGCTGGAGTTGGCTGCCAAACTCGGGTTCTCGCTCTCCGATCGCACCATGATCGCGACCGCCATTTCCGAAGTGGCGCGCAATATCACGAGTTACGCGGGCACCGGGGCGATCCATCTCGGGGTTCAGGAGCGCGACGGCCGGCGCTCGATGGTGGTGCAGGCCAAGGACAATGGACCCGGCATCGCGGACATTTCACGCGCCATGGAGGACGGCTACTCCACCGGACGCGGTCTGGGGCTGGGTCTTCCGGGTTCCAAGCGCCTGATGGACGGCATGCTGATCAAATCCGAACCCGGGCACGGCACGCTCGTCGAAATGTGGAAGTGGGTGCCCACCGGTGCGTGAGGACGGTTTCATCGGCGCGGTCGAATGGGCCGTCGCCGGTCGCGCACTACCCGGGCAACGTGTTTCGGGTGACCGGTCGGTCATTCTCGACGCGGGCGGGGGTTCGGTGCTCTTCGCCGTACTGGACGGTCTGGGCCACGGCGCGGCCGCGGCGGACGCCTCCGATCGAGCGGCACAGGTGCTCTCGGAGAACCGCGCGGAGCCCTTGGATGTGCTCATGCTGCTGTGCCATCGCGCCATGGCCGATACCCGCGGCGCGGCGGTTTCCCTGGCGCTGTTCGACTCTCGCGATCGCGTGCACTGGCTCGGCGTCGGCAATGTCGAATCCCGCATTGTCGCGGTGGCTCCCGGCAAGCCGGCCATTCGCGCCAGCGTGCTGCTGACCGGCGGCATCGTGGGTTATCTGCTGCCGCCGAATCTGCAACCGCAGACCGTGGCGGTGCGCCCCGGTGATCTGCTGCTCATGTCGACCGACGGCATCACGAGCAGTTTCGCGGACTCGGTGGACCTGTCCAAGCCGACCTCGGAGATCACCGCCGACATCCTCGCCCGGCACGCCAAGGATACCGATGACGCGCTGGTGCTGGCCGCCCGGCATCGCGGGCATTCCCATCCGTCCCAACCGATTCCGACGGTGAAGCCATGAGCGGGGATACCGCGTGAGTGCGGTCCTGGCCGCGTTCCGCGAGGACTATGCCGCCGCGCTGCGGCTGCATCTGCGCGCACCGAACCAGACCACTTTGTCCGAGGGTTTCGAGCTCGGCCGGCGGGCGCTGGTCGAGGGTGTGAGCATTCTCGACCTCACCGAACACCACTACCGGCTGCTCGAGCACGACGGAATCATGCCCGTCCCCGACGGCACCGACCGCACCGAGGCGGCGCTGGAATTCCTGCTGCAGACCATGGCCGCACTGGATGTGGCCACCCGCGGCTTCCTCGACGGCACCCGGCGCTATGAGCAACAGCGTTCGCGCGCCGACGATCTCGCCGGGCGCGACGCCTTCCGCACCGCGCTGGTGGAGTCGCTGCAGGACGGATTCTTCGTCGTCGATTCCCATGGCACGCTGGTCGAGGTGAATTCGGCGTTCGGCGCCCTGACCGGCTACGGCCCGGACGGGATTCCGTACGCGCTCCCCCACCCGTGGACCGTGCCCGAGGCCCCGCGCTATCCGGATCTGGGCACCGACGCGGCCCGCTTCGTGATGCCCATCCAGCACCGGGACGGGCGGCGGCTGTGGCTGGCGGTGTCGACCAGTTCGCTGGTGAAACCCGAAGACGGCGAACGGATCTTCGTCGGCACCCTGCGCGATGTCACCGCCGAGCACGATGCCCAGGCGCGCGATCAGGCCGTGTCGCGGCTCGCGACGGCGGTCGCCGCGGCGACGAGTGTGGTGGAGGTGCTCACCGTCGGGCTCGAGGAGCTGCGCCGTGCGATCGGGGCCGAGGCCGCCGTCGTCTCGGTCTGGCCCAATCGGCACACGGGGCCCGAACTGTATGTCTCCGAGGACAACCCGTACACCGGCGCCGGTGTCGCGCCGCACGACACCCAGCCGATCCACCTGCCCGAACGGGTGCTGCACGGCGGCGGCGAATCCCGCCAGGTGCTCGACGCCCGCGCCCGGGCGCTGCTGGATCGGGCCCGCCTGCAACCCGGGCGGACGATGTTCGCGATCCCGGAGGGCGTGACCAGTTCCGAGGGCATCGTCGCGCCCCTGGGTGAGAGCGGTGACTCGGCGCTGTGGCTGCGCTTCGCCGCGCCGCGCGTCATCACTCCCGGTGACTGGGCGCTGTTTTCGCTGCTGGTCGGTCATTTGAGCCTGGCCGTGCAGCGCGCCCGCAACTTCGATCAGGCGCGCTCCACCTCCCTGACCCTGCAGCGCGCCATGCTCGGCCCGATCGAACTGCCGCCGCGCTTCTCGGTGCACTACGAGCCCGCGCTGCCGCCGCTCGAGATCGGCGGCGACTGGTACGACGTGGTGCGCCTCGAGGACGGCACCATCGGCGTGGTCGTCGGCGACTGCGTCGGCCGTGGCCTGTCCGCCGCCGTCGTGATGGGCCAATTGCGCACGGCCGCACGCGCTCTGCTGCTGCGCGGCGCGGGCCCGGCGCAGCTGCTGGCCGAACTGGACACCGTCGCGGCCCGCATTCCGGGCGCCATGTGCACGACCGTGTGCGCGGCGATCCTGGATCCCGTGCGTGGTCTGGTGCGCTACTCCAATGCCGGGCATATGCCCCCGGTGCTCGCCGAACCCGGCAAACGCGGCCGATTGCTGGAGGGCGGTCGCGCGGTTCCGTTGGCCACCTTCGACATTCCGCGCCGCCCCGAAGCCACCACCCCGATGGCTCCCGGCTCCACGCTGGTGTTGTTCACCGACGGCCTCGTCGAGCAGCGCAATGTCGATATCGCCGACCGCTTCGTCGAACTCGCCGACGAATTGGCCCGCGTCGCCGGGCAATTGCCGCGCGAAGTGGTCGATTCGGTGCTCTCGCGGCTGCGGCCGACCGGCGGTTACGACGATGACGTGGCCATGGTCGTCTACCGCCAGCCGCCCAAGACCCTGCGCCTGGACGTGCCCGCCGAGGCCCGTGAATTGTCCGGACTCCGGCGCGCGCTGCGGGCCTGGCTCTCGGCCGCGGCGGTCCCCCACGACACCGCCGTGGATCTGGTCGCGGCCGCGAACGAGGCCTGCAGCAACAGCATCGAGCACGCCTACCTCGACGGTGAGCCGGGCCGGGTGCGCCTCACGGCGGATTGCGGCGTGGACACCCTCACCATCGAGGTGAGCGATACCGGTCTCTGGCGGCCGCTGCCCGCGGATCCCGGTCATCGCGGGCGCGGCATCGCCATGATGCGCGCACTCACCGATCATCTCGACATCGACAGTTCCGGGCCGGGCACGCGGGTGCGGATGTCGGTGCGACTAATGGCCGTTTCATTCTCCGCGGCCGGGCGCATGTGAATCAGGGCCCGCCGGCACCACTTCGGCGGGCGGTTTCGGATCACTCCGAAAGAGTGCGGTACCTGTGGTTTTCGCTATAACGACGACTACCGAACGAGTACCGATGTGGTAGACGATGCAGCACGAACGGACGGAGCATGGCAGATTGACAAACGTGACCAACACTTCCGGAGACGGCTATCCATTCGCCGACACGATGACCACCTCGGTCACCGAACGCGCCGAGGCGACGGTCCTCACCGTGGCCGGTGACGTCGACCTGGCGACCGCCCCCGCGCTGGAGAACGCGGTCGACGCCGCCCTGGCGGGCACGCCCGCCGCGCTCGTGATCGATCTGACCGCCGTGAGCTTCCTGGCCTCGGCCGGCATGGCGGTCCTGGTCGGCGCGCACAAACGCGCCGGCGATACCCGCATCGCGGTGGTGGCGGACGGACCCGCCACCAGCCGCCAATTGAAGGTGACGAGCCTGGATCAGGTGTTCGCGCTGCATCCGACACTGGACGAGGCGCTGGCCTCCCTGCGCTGAGATATGAGCCCCGGTCCGGCAAACCGGACCGGGGCTCCCAGCGCGACAACTGATCTCGTAAGTTCCGGGTAACTCCCCGGGGACGTCCAAAATCGGTTCGGCTCTCAACCGCCGGCACGGGTGCATGGCGGTCGGCGGCTCTCAGCCGCCCGCTGAAGGCCCGGGGAGGCGGGTTAGCTCAGCTCGCGCAGCTGCTCGATCAGCTTCACGCGCTCGGCGGTGGATCCGGCCATCGGGACCACGTTCAGCACGGTGACACCGGCCTCGCGGAACGCCTGCACCCGCTCCTTCACGAACCCGGCCGAACCGATCAGGTTGGTGTCACGCACCAGATCGTCGGGAACCGCCTTGGCGGCCTCTTCCTTCCGGCCCGCCAGGTACAACTCCTGGATCCGGTCGGCCTCGGCGCCGTAGCCGTACTTGGTGGCCAGCGTGTGGTAGAAGTTCTTGCCCTTGGCGCCCATGCCGCCGATGTAGAGGGCCAGATGCGGCTTGACGCCGTCGCGCCAGCTGTCCACATTGTCGCCGATCGCCAGCGCCGGGCCGGCGAAGATCTCGAGGTCGCCGCGCGCCGGATCACGCTTGGCCAGACCGGCTTTCACCGACTCGCCCCACACGGCGTCGGCCTTCTCCGGCAGGAAGAAGATCGGCTGCCAACCCTCGGCCATTTCCGCGGCCAGCTCGACGTTCTTCGGGCCGAGCGCGGCCAGCAGCACCGGAATGTTCTCGCGTACAGGGTGATTGATGAGCTTGAGCGGCTTGCCCAGGCCGGTGCCCTGCCCCTCGGGCAGCGGGATGTTGTAGTACTTGCCCTGGTATTCCAGGCGTTCGCGCTTCCACACCTTGCGGCAGATCTCGAGCACCTCGCGGGTGCGGCCGATCGGCGCGTCGTAGTTCACGCCGTGGAAGCCCTCGATGACCTGCGGGCCGGAGGCGCCCAGGCCCAGGATGAAGCGGCCGTCGGAGACGTAGTCCAGGCCCGCCGCGGTCATGGCGGTCAGCGTGGGGGTGCGGGTGTAGAGCTGCAGGATGCCCGAGGCCAGCTGGATCCGTTCGGTCTTCGCGGCCAGGTAGCCGAGCGCGCTCACCGCGTCGAACGAATACGCCTCGGGCACGAACGCGATGTCCAGGCCCGCCCGTTCGAGGTCGGCGACCTCGGCGGCGATCTCCTTGAAGCCGTCGGTGTAATTGATCGACAGTCCGATACGCATGCCCGGGACCTTACCCAACTATTTGCATAGGTCGGCGGGTGGGTTGCCGGTAGGCACCGCAGCGCCGGTACGGTTAGCGGCGCACTCACTCCAATTCCCCGTACTGCCAAGGGAGGCCACCCCTCATGACTCAGGACACCACCGGCTTCGGTGACTCGACACTGCGGGGGTACCTGGATCAGTTGGCCGCCAAGGTCCCCGCCCCCGGCGGCGGCGCGGTCGCGGCGCTGCACGCGGCCCAGGGCGCGGCGCTGGTCGCCATGGTCGCGCGCTACACCACCCGCGCCAAGGATGCCGAGAACCGCCCGGTCATCGACCGCATCATCGAGGCCGCCGACGCCGCCCGCGAGCGCTCGCTGGCGCTGGCCGACGCCGATGCCGCCGCCTTCACCGGGGTCGGCAACGCCTACAAGCTGCCCAAGGAGACCGAGGCCGAGCAGGCCGCGCGCGCCGAGGCCATTACCGCCGCGCTGCTGCAGGCCGCCCGCGTGCCCGCGGCCGTGGTCGCCGAGGCCGACGAAATCGTCTCGCTGGCAAGCGAACTGCTGCCGATCGGCAATCCGAACGTGGTCACCGATATCGGCGCGGCCGCCGACTGCGCGCGCTCGGCGGCGGCCAGCTCGCAGCTGAACATCGCCATCAATGTGGCTTCCCTCGACGGCGCGGCGGGCGCTGAGTTCGCACCCGTGCTGAAGCAGATCGAGGAAGTCATCGCCCGCGCCGACGCGCTGCACGACGACGTCGTCGCGGCCATCACCCGCTGAGGTTTCGCGGCCAGCACCCGTCGAGTCTCGAGGCCGTCACACCGGCACGCGTCGAATCAGCTTGCGCTGTACCCCGTTCCGTTATGGAGCGGGGTACAGCCGTTTTCCGCCCTTCTACCTGCCGACACGAACTTTCACATAGCTCCCACGCCGGGACAATGGTTACGAACCGGGAACATTTCCGAATGGGACAGATGATCAAGTCATAGGCTGAGGAACCCAGGCCCACACCCTCTCGAAGGGATGGAACGATGCGGAAAGCGCTTCGCTCGCTGTTCGTCGCAAGTTTTGTCGCGGCGGCTGCCGCGTTCGGATCCGGAGCCGCGGGTGCGGTTCTCACCACCACCGGTCTCCCAGCGGTTCAAGCGATTTCGCCCGGTCCCGGCCAGACGGTCGGCATCGCGGCCCCGGTCACCGTGCAGTTCGCGTCCGCGGTCACCGATCGTGCGAAGGCCGAGCGCACGGTCGATGTCCGGGCCGGGAACTCCCTCGCCGGAACGTTCTCCTGGCTCGACGACCGGCAACTCATGTGGACGCCGGCCAACTATCTACCCACCAGGTCCCCGATCACGGTCTTCGCGGGCCGTGAGCACATCAAGTTCCAAACCAATGGCGGCACCACCGCGGATGCGGACATGTCCAACCACACCTTCACGGTGTGGATCGACGGGGTAGCCCGCACCATGCCCGCCTCGATGGGCAAACCCGGCCGTGAAACCCCGGTCGGCACCTTCCCGGTGCTGTCGCACGAACGCTCGGTCACCTTCGACTCGCGGACCATCGGCATCCCGCTCAGCGACCCCGAGGGCTACCTCATCACCGGTGAGTTCGCCGAACGCCTGACCTGGGGTGGCGTCTACGTCCACTCGGCCCCCTGGTCGGTCGACTCCCAGGGCAACGCGAACGTCAGCCACGGCTGCATCAACCTCGCCCCCGCCGACGCCGAGTGGTACTACGACAACGTCTCCATCGGCGACCCCGTCACCACCCACTGGTGATCTGCTCGTCCACCACCCGCTGGTGACTCGCTCGTCATCCCGGCGCGTTTTTGGCCGGGATCCACACCAGTACGGGTGGATCCCGGCCAAAAGCATGCCGGGATGACGGGAACTGTTCGCTAGCGGGCGGATTCGGCGGCCTGGACCACGTGGCGCATGAGCAGGGCGGTGGTGACGGGACCGACGCCGCCGGGGACGGGGCTCAGGGCCGAGGCCTTGCCGGTGACCGAATCCGCGTGCACGTCGCCGGTGATGTTGCCGTTCTCGTCCTCGTTGGTGCCGACGTCGATGACGACCGCGCCCTCGCGGACATGCTCGCCGGTGATGAGGCCCGCGCGGCCGACCGCGGCGACCACGACATCGGCGGGGGTGGTGACGGCCGGGAGGTCGGCGGTGCGGGAGTGCGCGATGGTGACGGTCGCGTTCTCGGCGAGGAGCAGCTGAAGTAGCGGCTTGCCCACCACATTCGAGCGGCCGACGACGGTGACCAGGCGGCCCGCGAGCGGAACATTGTGGAACTTGGCCAGTTCCACGACCGCCTCGGAGGTGGCGGGCGGGAAGCCGGGCAGCCCGGAGGCGAGCAGGCCCAGCGACAGCGGGCTGACGCCGTCGACGTCCTTGGCGGCCGCGATGGCGATGCTCACGTCGTCGAGGCCGACGCCCTTGGGCAGCGGGGTCTGCAGCATGATGCCGTCGACGGTCGCGTCCTCCGACAGCTCGGTGAGCTTGGCGCGGATCTCCTCGGCGGTGGCGTCGACGCCGAGATCGACGTTCTCGCAGGCGATTCCGAGACGGTCGGCGGCGCGGTTGAGCGACTTCACGTACCAGGCGCTGGCCGGATCGTCGTTCGCGATCACCAGGGCCAGGCGGGGTGCGGCGCCCTTTTCGGTGAGGGCGGCGGCGCGCGCCTTGGTGTCGGTGTTCAGGGCGGCGGCGAGATCCTTGCCGATGAGCGAAGTCGTATCCACGGATGCACAGCCTATCGCGCGACCGGAAAGGGATTGCGAGGCGTGCACAGGCAGACCGGTCGGTCCAGTGGTGGTGGGTTTCTCGCGGGCCCGACGGTTCGCGCGCGTTCCCAGATGTGACGTGGATCAAACGCGCGAAATCTGTTCGGCAAATACCCGACAACCGCGATGGTCAGTCGTATCGTGTCTCCATTCGGATCTGAGCCAATAGCCAGCAAATTGAATAGATAGCCAGCAACGCAATGCATGACACCCTCCGAAAGGTCGACAGCAGTGCAGATCGCCAGGCGTTTTCCCACTCTGCTCGCGGCGGCGGCCGCAGCGCTCACCATTCTCGGCACCGGCACCGCGCATGCGGATCCCGGTGCCCTCTACAACTCGGCGCAGGACAATTTCACCAGTGGCAATGAGGGCGCCGGTCTGGCCGACCTGCGCCAATTACTCACCGAGTCACCGGATGACGCGCAGGCGCTGTCGCTGCAGGCGATCTGGTCGGACTACACCGGGGACCTGATCACCCGCGAGGTGGCGCTGAACCGGCTCAACGCCATCGACGGGAAGCTGGCCGACGGGACGCGGAATCTGTTCCGCGCCATCGGCGCCGCCGTCGGCACCCTCCCCAACCCGATCCCCGCGATCGCGGGCCCGCAGACCGGCATCGCGGTCCTGGGTTACGGGCTGCTGCCCGACGGGTCCATGCGCCCCGAGCTGGTGAACCGCCTCCAGGCGGCCTGGCTGCAGGCCATCGCCTCCCCCATGTCCCCCATCCTGGTAACCGGCGGCAACCCGCAGAACGGCATCACCGAGGCCGCGGCCATGCAGGGCTGGCTCATCGGCCACGGCATCCCGTCCAGCCGCATCCTCACCGACCACCGCGCCGGCTCCACCGTCCAGAACGCCCTCTTCGGCGTCTCGATGCTCCGGGACGCCGGCGCCACCAGCGCCATTGTGGTGACCTCCCCCAACCACATTCGCCGCGCCGTCGCCGACTTCATCGTGGCGGGCATGCCGGTCATCGGCGCCACCACCTCCCTCGAACAGCTGGTCTCCCAACTCCCGCCCCCGGCCCGCAACAGCCAGCGCGGCATCTACCTCGACGCCAGCCGAGTCCTCCGCCTCCCCACCGAGCGCTGACAGAGAGTTCCCCCCGCACGGCGGAATTCGACCAACGGGTCATCGGCATACGGCCGGTGGCCCGAATACTTCCCACCTGTGTTGCCCGCCGCCATCACCGGGCAGGAGGCCCGCACCCGCACCCGAACGGCCTACCTCAGCCGATAACTCGACCCGGCCGTGCCCGGACCCTGCCGAACCCGGGTAACTGCCCGGCCGTGCACAATGGCGCGGTGAGCTTCCCCGACACCGGCACCCTGGTCGCGCGTCTGCGCGCCGCCGGATGCGTGTTCGCCGAGGACGAGGCCGCGCTACTCCTCCATGCGACCAGCGACCCGGACCTCCTGGAATCGCTTGTGGCCCAGCGCATCGCCGGATTCCCCTTGGAACACCTCCTGGGCTGGTCGGAGTTCCGCGGCCTGCGGGTCACCGTCGCGCCGGGCGTCTTCGTGCCGCGCCAGCGCACCGTGTTCCTGGTCGACCAGGCCGTCGAGTTAGGGCGCGCGCTCGGCACCGCGCTCCAGCGATCCGGGGCGACCGCGGGGCTCATGGGCGCTTCCGGCGCGATCTCGGCTGGGATCCACTATGGCGGCGTAGATCCGGCGGTGCAGACGAGCGCGGAGCACACCGGGCCGGAAGGAGACACCGTCCGGTCACCCGCACCGCCGCCGCGGGCCGTCGTCGCGGTCGATATGTGTTGTGGCTGTGGTGCGCTGGGGTTGGCGTTCGCGAAAGAGCTGGCTGCCGAGGGGGTTCGGGTCGAGTTGACCGCGGCTGATATCGAGCCTGCTGCCGTGAAATGCGCGCGGGAGAATCTCGAGGCGGTGGGCGGGCGGGTGTTCGAGGGGGATTTGTTCGAAGCTGTGCCTGCGGAGCTGCGGGGGCGGGTGGATGTGCTGCTGGCGAATACGCCGTATGTGCCGTCTGGGGAGATCGCGGGGATGCCGCCGGAGGCTCGGGATCATGAGCCGCGGCGGGCGTTGGATGGCGGGGTGGATGGGTTGGACGTGTTGCGGCGGATCGCGGCGGTGGCGGGTGAATGGCTGGCTCCCGGTGGGCATTTGCTCGTGGAGGAGAGCGAAGAGCAGGCGCCGGTTGCGGTGGAGGTCATGCGGTCCCACGGGCTGATCGCACGGGTCGCGGAGTGCGAGGAGCTGGGCGCGACCGTGGTGATCGGGACGCGCGGATGAGCGCGGATCGGGGCGGCGAGATGAACGGGATCGGCAGGCGGGCATGACTATTCGCGGGGTGCTGTTCGATGTGGATGACACGCTCATCGACTATTCGGGGACGGCGCGGATCGGGATCTTGAAGCATCTGGCGGCGGAGGGGGCGCTGGATCGGTTCGAATCGGCCGATGCGGCGGTGGCGTTGTGGCGGGCGATCGAGGAGGAAGAGTATCCGCGGTTTCTGGCCGGGGAGTTGACCTTCAAGGGGCAGCAACTGGTGCGGACGCAGCGATTCCTGGCCGAGATCGGGGTGGCGGTCGAGGATCCGGTGGCGTGGTTCGCCGCGTATTCGGCCTATCGGGACACCGCGTGGACGGCCTTTCCGGATGTCGCACCGGCGCTGCGCGCATTCGACGGCAGGGTCGAGTTGGGGGTGGTGTCCAATGCGTCGCTGCCGTATCAGACCGGGAAATTGCGCACCGTGGGGCTGCTGCACCATTTCGAGGACGCGATCCTCTGCTCGGACGAATTCGGTTCGGCCAAACCGGATCCGAGCATCTTCCACGCGGGGTGCGCGATGCTCGGATTGGAGCCCGAGGAGGTCGCGTATATCGGTGACCGGTACGACGTGGACGCGCTCGGGGCCAGAGACGCTGGGCTGCGGGCGTATTGGCTGGATCGCAGTGGGCTCGGGGTCGCGGCGGACCCCGGCGTCACCGTCATTCGCTCACTGGCGGAACTGGATTCGAACTCCGACTGAGCCGCTGTTCGCGGTTGCTACCCGGCGGCCTTACGGGCCTCACTCAGCGCACGGTGCATGCGCACCAGGTAGACCGGAGTCGGTGGTACCCAACCCAATTGGGTCGCCTGCCCCAGATCGTCGCGGTTCGCCCAGTGCTCGATGATCTTGCCGTCGGCAATGCGCAGCCAGTGCGACTGGGTGACCGCGAAGGTCTTGCCGGTGGACGGGAAGGCCTGCTCCGGCTTGGCATCCGGCCCGTAGACGACGAAGGTGCCGGTCTGGCGGCCGTGCATGGTGGTGTGCAGCACGACGAGATCGCCGTCGACGACGACTTCGTTGATATCCCACCGCATATCGCTGTAGGCCGAGCGCAGCCATTGCGCCGAGCCGTAGAACGCGGCCGGACCGCGGCCCCGCGCGGCGGGCGGCTCGGCCCGGGACTCGCGGTTCACGGCCTCGGGGTGGATGACGGCCTCGAAATCGGCGAGCTCCCCGTCCGCCATGAGCTCCAACGACCGGATCGCGAGCTTGCGCGCGTCCTCATCCGCCATGATTCCCTCCGATTATCGACACGACGGTAGTTGTCCACAGTCTGCCCGCGACCCGCCGCGAGCGCATCCCGTCCCCGGAAGCTCAGCCGCTTCCAGGGATTTTCAGCCCGCTTCCAGGGATTTGCGGATCTCCGCCTGGATCTCCAGTTGCGCCTGCGCCGCGGCGAGCCCGGCGGTCACGTCGGCGGCGGTCCGCTGCGTTGCGGCCGAGACATATTGCGCCACAGCGGCTTCGATGGTCTCGACCCCCTTGGCGGCGGTGGCGCGCTGCTCCTCGCGAGCGGCGGCGGGCAGGGCGGCAATGGCAACCAGGCGGTCGTCCCAGGCCAGGGCGGCCTGCTCGAGTTCGGCGCGCAACACGATGGTGGTGCCGTCGTCGAGGGAGTTGGCAGTGCGCACGGCGGTCATGGCGTCGCGCAGGCGGCGATGCAGGCGCGGCTCGGGATCGTGCGAACCCGCCCACGAGGCCGGGGCGCGGGTCGGGGTCCCCGGGATGACCTGGTTGGCGTCGGCCGTCGCCCGCTTCTGACGGGAGGACAGCAGCATGATCCCGCCCACCACCGCCGCCAGCAGGATCAGCACTACGAGCACGAAAACCAGCATGGTGAGCTCACTTTCAACGATGGGTGGTGGGACGCGGGGCGACGGTGCTGTGCCCCGGTCCGGTCGGATGCGCCGGGGTGTGGTGGCCGCGCGAGGCGGCGTAGATACCGATGATCACCGCGATGATCGAGAGCACCGCCAGGATCGCGGCGGCGATCTTCACCTTGCTCCACGGGCGGTCGCCGGACACTTCGCCGGTGAGGCCGTTGATGTACACCTGGTAGGTGGTGTTCATGTACACGACGGTCAGCAGCCAGATCGGCAGCAGCAAATGCTTGTACGCCAGCCAATTCCACGAGGTGTTCAGCTGATCGATGCGCTGATGGTCGCCGCCGATATCGGCGCGCACACTCGATTCGATGGCCGCGTCGATCCGCTGCTGCGCCTCCGGAAACGACTCTTCGGCGTCCTTGTCGTAGGTGCGGCACAGATGCCCCGCCACATACTCCGGTGAGTACGCCCGCGCCTGCTCCACCGGCCACGGCTCCAACGCCCGAATCCGATCGCGGTTCAAGTTGTCGTTGGCCAGGACCGGCAGATCGGCGAACTCGTTGCTGACCTCACCGGCCACCGAAGACCACCGAGTCCGCGTCTCGTAGATGGGATCCCCGTCTTCATCGGTCCCGACCCGAACCTGATAGTCGTCCCCACGCTCACCCTGATACCAACTGGCGGTATCCGCGTCATAGGTGAAATACGCGGTATACAAACTGGAAAAGGCCCCGATCCGCCGATACTTCTTGAAGTTCGAAGGGGCGAACCACCTCTTCGAAACCCACTTATCGACCAGCTCCCGAGCCTGCTTCTCCCCCACCAGGAACGGCACCACCCCATCCACCGGCAGCCGGGCAGGCGCATTGTGCACGTCATCCCGCTGAATAGGCGTAGCGCAATACGGGCACCGAGTAGCGGTAAGACTCCCACTGAACCCGGTTGTCCCGCCGCAGTTCTGGCACTTCACCTCCCACTCCCCCGTAACCTGCGGCCCCGCCTGCCCAGCCTGCCGCTCCCGCAACGCCGCCATAGCCGGCCCCAACTCCCGAGCCTCCACAGCCACATTCGGCGCACTAACCGCCGCCCGACTCCCACAACTAGGACACAACAAATCCTGCCCCACCGGATCGAACACCAACTGCGCCCCACAAGCCGAACACGGATAAGTCCGAGTCAACTCGGTGCTGTGCAACATCGCCCGATCCGGCGTCGCCGGAACCTGCGGCGCCACACCATTTCCCACAGGTGCAGCACCCCCGAATTCGACCCCGGGCACAATAGCCGGAGCCACAACAACCGGAGCCTGGCCACTCTGACTCGTCGCGAACCCGCCGGGCAGCGGCGGCGGCCCCGCCGGTGCGGGAACGGCTGTACCGGGCAATGGCGGCGGCACCGGACGTCCCGAGCCCACCGCGAAAGGCAGGGGCGACGTGACAGGTACCGGATCCGCAATGGGTCGCGCCATTGGAGCCGGAAGCGGCGGCGGCGCAGCCACTCCCGCGCCGGCACCCGATGTGTCGGAAGCCTGCTGAAACTGCGGCGGCAACCCGGGACCGAGGTAGGTACCCGGCGCCATCGTCTGGCGGGCCCCGACTGGCCCCGGCTGGCCGGTTTGGCCGTTCGCCGGGCCACCGCCTGGCAGCGGCTGTGGGCCAGCCGAGTCCGGGGCCGAAGTACCCGGCAGTGCCGACCCCGGGGCAGGTGCCGCGGGCGGCAGTTGGCCGGGCAGTTGTGGCGGCGTCCACTGGCTTGGGTCGGCGGTCTGAGCCGAGGATGGGTCGCTGCCGGGGAGGGGTGGCGGGGTGGACGGGTGGTGCGGGGGCTGGGGGTTGGTCATCGAAGCTCACTCGGTGCGGCGGACTCGGGGTCTCGCTGTGTTGGGGAAGGTGGTTCGGGCACCGAGTCGGTGGGCAGCGCGAAGGGCCGATCGCGGGTTTGGGGGTCGCGATCGGTCATTCGTTCGTGTGCTGGGTCGGCCGGGCTCGGGATGCGGTGGCGCGGAACGCTACTGCGGGGGCAGGGGCGGCGGGGTGCCCGGGAGCGGAGGCGGGGTGGCGAACAGGGCTTGCAGGGCCGGGACGCTGGCGGCCGGTTGCCAGCCGGGCATGCCCTCGGTCCAGACGTTGGTGTCGCGGGTGAGGTTGCCGGACGAGACGTACTGGCGCAGTTGGTCGATGGGGAACGGGCCCGCGGGCTGGCCGCCGTTGTCGAAGTGGAACTGCTGCTGGCCCGGGAGCGGCGGCGGGGCGGCCTGCTGCGGAGCGGCGGGGGCGGGTTGCTGGGCGTAGCCGCCCTGCTGGGGTTGCACGGCGCCCTGCATGGCTCCGGCCATCTGGCCGCCGAGCACGACGCCCATTCCGGCCTGCATGGCGGCTCCCATTCCGCCGCCGGGGTTCTGGGCGGCGGCGAGCATGGCGTCGGCGGCCTGCATCTGCTGGTAGCGGTTGAGGTCGACGTTGTTCATGAAGCCGCCGGCTTCGACACCGCGCGCGACGCCGCGGGTCATGGCCTGCTGGATCTCCTCGGGCAGCGAGATCGTCATGGTGACGCCCTCGACCCCGATGCCGAAGCCGGACAGCCGCTGATTGACGAATTCGCCCAGCTTGCCGGACAGTTCGACCTGGCGGCCCTGAAGGTCGATGGCGCCCAGCCCCGATGCGAGCACCATGTCCGAGAACGCCAGCGCCACATTGCCGCGCAGCTGCTCACTGAGCACATCGGCGTCGACCTCGGCATTGGTGCCGATCATCTGGCGCAGGAACACCTCGATATCGGTGACCCGCACATTGGCGGTGCCGTTGGCGCGGATCTGCACCATCCGGAAGTCGGGATCGCGCACGGTGACCGGTTGCGGTGTGCCCCATCGCATATCGGTGACCGCGCGGGTATTGACGTAGTACACCTCGGACCGGAACGGCGAGTTGAACCCGTGCCGCCACCCCTGCAGGGTGGACATGATCGGCATGTTCTCGGTCGTCAGCGTGTAATGCCCGGGCCCGAACTTGTCGGCGAGCTGCCCCCGGTAGACGAAAACTGCCTGCTGCCCCTCCCGCACGATCAGCTCGGCGCCGTTCTTGATCTCGTTCTCGTAGCGCGGAAACCGCCACGCCAGCGTGGTGCGGGTGTCGTCCAACCATTCGATGATGTCGACGAATTCGCCGCGGATCATGTCGAACAGGCCCATTAAGTTCTCGTCCTCCCTCAGGGCGTGCGCCCGGCCCGGCCGAGTATGGCACGGACCGTCGACGCGCGCGGTCACCGTCACGTGGCTATCGAGCCAACCACGAACAGTGTTAATGATTCATGAACGAGCAAGGCCCGCACGAGGATTCTCGCGCGGGCCATAGCGGTCTGCTACCGCAATATCAGCTGTCGGCTACCGGTTCAGCGGCTCGGCTGCCGGTGGTGCAGAGGTCTGCCGGTCTGCCTTCTCACGCCGGGTGCTGAACAGGAACAGCGCCACCAGCAGGACGCTGAACCACACGTAGGTGTTGCCGAGGACGTGCTGCCAAGGGGTCCAGTGGGTTTCGCGGTGTTCGCCGTCGGGGAGGTAGTTCTGGGGGCCGATCACGAAGACCGCGGTGGTGATCGCGGTGACCAGGTACCAGTTGCCGGCCTGCGGCCAGGGCTGGCGGGTGGCGTAGCCGAGCATTGCCAGCAGGGCCGGGGCGATCCAGATCCAGTGGTGCGACCAGGAGATCGGGGACACCAGCAGGGTGAAGACGGCGTTGATGGCGAGCGCCAGCGGCGGGAAGTCGGCCGCGCGGCGCATGGCGGGCACCACCAACGCCAGCAGTGCGGCGCTCAGCACCAGCCACAGGATCGTGAGCAGCGGCTTGTGAATGTCGAATCGGGCCAGGACCGCCTGAATCGACTGGTTGGTGTGGAAGGCCGAACCGCTGAGCCCGGAGACGTTGCCCAGCCCGCCGAACCAGTACTTCATCGACGCGTGCGGCAGCACGGCGAAGGTGAGCGCGGTCGCCGCGGCACCGGTGATCGCGGCGGTGGCGGCGGCCTTGTAGTCACGCCGGATCAGGAAGTAGAGCACGAACGCCGCAGGGGTCAGCTTCACCGCCGCGGCGATGCCGAGCAGCATGCCGCGCCGCCATTTCGGCTTCTCCGTCAGGCAGTCGGCCACCACCAGCACCATCAGCAGCAGGTTGACCTGGCCGAAGTCCAGCGTCGAATGCGTGGGTTCCAGCAGCAGACCCAGCGGCGTCGCGCAGGCGGTCACCCACAGCGCGAGCAGCTTCCGGCTCTCCCCCGGCCACACCCTGCGCGCCACCAGATAGAACGAGAGCGCGAGCGCGGCCACCGAGGTCACGAAGAACCCGACCCTCGCCGCCTGCCACGGCAGCCACGCGAACGGCGACAGCACCAGGGCCGAGAACGGCGGATAAATGAACGGCAGCCCGATCCCGATGGTGGTTTGCGGCAACTGGCCGTACATATCCCCGCCGTGCCACAGCGTCTGCACCCCCAGCCGATACACCTGTAGGTCGATGAACCCGCCGGTGATCTGTTTGAACGGCCACACAGGCCGCGTCAAACACAGCACGGTGAAGCCCACACAGAACGCGGGAACCAGCCACATCACCCGCCCCAAACGGCGGTCCAGCGACTTCGGCACAGCAACAGCGGTAGAACCAGTCATCCACCACCACTTTATCGGCGACTGCCCCCGGACACTAACCCGCACCATCCACACCCCCTCCAATCCATCCCCCCGCCCCCTCACACCCCACAAAAACACCCCACCCCGCGCCGAGAATGCACTGGCGTAGCCGAACGTCGAGAAGACCTGTACACCAGTGCATTCTCGAGGGTCGCGGAGCGGGATGGGGTGGGATTGGGACGAGTCAGGCCCGCGCGAGGGGGCTCGCGCGGGCCTGAGGGGGCTGGTTGTTACTTGCGGCCGGTGAATTCGTCCATGGAGTGGTAGACGCCGACGGTGTTCAGGTAGAAGTCGCGGATCTTCAGGGGGAGGAGGCCGGAGATGGCGCGGTTGAGGCGGGAGGTCCAGGGGAGGACTACCAGGGCGGAGCCCTTTTTCATTTCGGTCCAGGAGGTGTCGACGACTTCCTCCTGGTCGAGGATGGGGGTGAACCAGAAGCCCTTGGCGCCGTCGAACATTCCGGTGTTGATGTAGGTGGGGCAGACGGTGGTGAACTTGACGTGCTCGTTGCCGGACTGTTCCAGCTCGAGGCGCACGGAGTCGGACCAGCCCAGGGCCGCCCATTTCGAGGCGGCGTAGACGCTCATGCGCGGGTTGGCGACCAGGCCCGCGGAGGAGGCGATGTTGAGCACGCGGCCCTCGACGCCGGTGTTGGCCACCATGGCGGGCAGGAATTCGAGGGTGATGTACATCGGCGCAAGGGAATTGATCGCCATCGTCTTGTCGATGTCGGCCTTGTTCGACGTCTCCCAGAAGTACCCGTTGCCGCGCACGATGCCCGCGTTGTTGACCAGCACGTCGATACCGCCGACCTCACCGCGCACGGCCGCGCCCGCCTCGGCGATGGCGTCGCGGTCGGAGACGTCCACCACGTAGTGGTGAATCCTGCTGGTGCCCTGGGCCGCCAGTTCGGCAGCGGTCTCCTTCAGCGCGGTCTCATTGATGTCCCACAGCACCACATCGCTGGCCTGTTCGGCCACCGCGCGCTGGGCGAAGGACTTGCCCAGCCCCATGGCCGCACCGGTGACCAGGACCTTCTTGCCCGCTACGGTCTTCATGCCCCTCTGTACCCCTGTCGAATGGACGGCGGAATCACTTCTGCCGCAGTGTCTTCATGACGCCCAGGTAGAGCGTCATGGTCTTGGCCCACAGCTGTTCCGACATACCCGGCAGCGGTGCGATGGGCAGGCCCCGCTGCACCGCGATGGTCTGGGTGTCGATGTATTTCAGCAGGCCCTCGGGCCCGTGGCGACGACCCGTGCCGGAGATTCCGAGCCCGCCCGAGGGCGCGGCGACCGAACCCCAGGCGGCGATGAAGCCCTCGTTCACGTTCACCGAACCGGCGCGGACGCGTGCGGCCACCTCGCGGGCGCGGGTGATGTCCTTGCTCCAGACGCTGGCGTTGAGTCCGTAGGCGGTGTCGTTGGCCTGGGCGACGGCCTCGTCGTCGCTGTGCACGCGGTAGAGCGAAACGACCGGTCCGAAGGTTTCTTCGCGGTAGACGGTCATGCCCTCGCGCACGCCCTCGAGGATGGTGGGCTCGTAGAAGTAGGGGCCCAGGTCCGGGCGCGCCTTGCCGCCCGCGAGCACCTTCGCGCCCTTGGCGACCGCGTCGTCGACATGCTTGCCGACGGTGTCGATCTGACGCGGGAAGGTCAGCGACCCGATCTCGTAGGAGAAGTCGAGGGTCTTGCCGAGCCCGAGTTCCTTGGTGTGCGCGACGAATTCGGCGGTGAACTGGTCATACACCTTGTCGTGCACGTAGATTCGCTCGATCGATTCGCACAGCTGCCCGGCCGAGGCGAAGCAGGCCCGCACCGCGATCTTGGCGGCGGCCGAGACGTCGGCGTCCTCGAGCACCAGCAGCGGATTCTTGCCGCCGAGTTCGAGCGAGTAGCCGATGAGCCGCTCCCCCGCCTGCTGGGCGATGGTCCGCCCGGTCGCGCTGGACCCGGTGTAGTCGACGTAGTCGGCGCGGGCGATGACCTCGGTGCCGACCACCGCGCCACGCCCGAGCACGGCCTGCCACAGCCCCTTGGGCAGGCCCGCGCGCTCGGCGATATCGATGGCCCACAGCAGGGTCAGCGCGGTCTGGTTGTCCGGGCGCCCGATGACGGCATTGCCGGCGAGCAGCGCGGGCAGCGCGTCCGAGGCGCCCAGGGCCAGCGGGTAGTTCCACGGCGAGATGACCGCGACCACGCCCTTGGGCCGGTTGCGCACCTCCACCTGGGTGAGCACCGGCATGACCCCGCGCGGCTTGCGGTGCGCCAGAATCGATTTGCCCTCGGCGGCGTAGAAGCGGGTGTTCACCGCGACATCGGAGACCTCGTCGAAGGCGTGCACGCGCGACTTGCCGGTCTCGAGCTGCACGATGTCGAGAATGGTGTCCTGCTCGGCGAGCACCAGGTCGTGAATGCGGCGCAGCAGCGCGGCCCGCTCCCCGACCGGCACCCGGGCCCACTTCTCCTGTGCGGCGCGCGCGGTCGCGAACGCAGCGTCGATATCGGCGACCGAGGACTGCGGCAGGTCGACGACCTTGGCTCCGGTGGCGGGCGCGAAGACCTCCACCGAGGGCGCGCCGTCCGCGACGGCGTGGCCGAGCAGCCGCTGGACCAGGTCGAAATCAAGTGCGTCGGCCGCGGCCAGCTGCGGGGCTGTCGTCATTGGTCGCCCTCTCGGGGAGTCGTATCCGCTATTAAGTGAACATCGGTGTTACATGAACACTGGTGTTAGATTAATCGATGTGACGCCCACCATGTCAACCCCGAAGGCAGCGGACGGGTCAACCGCGAAGGCGGCCCGTCGCGGCCGCCCGCCGCAGACCGAGCAGCAGGCCGACCAGGTGCGCGCCCGCATCGTGCTGGCGACCGCGGAGGTCTTCGCCGAACAGGGTTCGCGCGGGTTGAACGTGGCACGCATCATCGAGAAGGCCGGGCTCGCGCGGCCGACCTTCTACCGGTATTTCGCCAATGCCGTCGAGCCGCTGCACGCGTTGCTGGCCATTTCCAACGAGGATCTGGTGGGCGGCATCCGCGATGCCCTGGACCGTACCGAGCAGCCGGTCGAGCTGGGCATCAACATGATCGAGGCGTACCTGCACTGGGCGGGCGGACACGGCACGATGCTGGCTCCGCTGTTCGCCGAACTGCACGATCCGGGTTCGCCGGTCTCCTCGTATCGCGAGGAGGCGATCGCCGATATCCGAACCCTGGTGCGCGCCAAGGTGATCGCGCTGGGCCGCCCCGCTCCCGCCGATCTGGATCTCGACACTTCGCTGCAGATCTGCGAATTCGTCGTCTACCGCATCTCCGCGGCGGCCCCGCACGGCGAGCCGGATCAGGCCACCATCGACGCCGCCCGTCTGACGATGGTGCGCGGCGTGCTGGCCATGCTCGGCATTCGTGACGACATCGAGTACGCGCTCACGATTCCGGGGCTGTTCGAGTCGGGCACCGAGGCCCGATAACCGCACTAGCCGGTTAGCGATATACGATTTCCGCGGCTAGGCTCGCCTCATGCCGGAATCCACTCCGCCCCTGTCCTTCTCGGCCGTGACGCGAGCCGTCATCATGGATGTCCCGGTCGCCCCGGCCAAGCTCACCGACCGGATCCAGACCCGCCGCATCTCGATGCCCGCGGGCACCGCCGCCGGGCTGCACACCCACAACGGTCCCGTGGTCGGCAGCGTCGTCTCGGGTTCGGTGGCCTTCCGCATCGAGGGCGAGCCGCTGGTCGTGCTGCGCCCCGGCGATGTCTTCTTCGAGCCCGAGGCCCTTCGCATCGCCCAATTCGATGCTCTGGATGAGGATGTCGTCTTCCTCGCCCACTTCCTGCTGGCTTCCGATCAAGAACCCGCCATCGAATTCCCTGCGGAGTAGCCCGTATTCGAGGTCAGCGGATGCGCTGGTAGCGGAGGTAGACGACACCGAGGTTCAGTGCCCGGGACTCGGTCAGCCGCAGTTCCAGGGGTTTGGGCAGCAGTGGGAAGTACGGCGTGCCGCCGCCGAGGATGGTCGGGTAGACGAACTGGCGGTACTCGTCGATCAGGTCCGTGAGGATGGCTGCCCCCGCCAGGGTCGGTCCTGCGATGGATACCACGCCGTCACCGGGTCGGTTTCGGAGTCGGTCCAGCTCGGTGGCCAGGTCGGCGGTGGCCAGGCGGGCGTTGCCGACCACCGAGGTCAGCGTGCTGGAGAACACGACTTTCGGGATCGCTCGCCAGACCCGCGCGAACTCGAGCTGCGCCGGGTCGGTCATGGTCTGCTCGGCGGTCTCCCATACCAGCATCGCCTCGTAGAGACGACGTCCGCAAACGAATCCGGCGACATCGCGAGTCTGCTCGAGGTGGAAGCGGAACAACTCCTCATCCGGGACGGTGAAGCCGATGTCGTCGCCGGGTGCGGCGGTGAAGCCGTCCACCGACACGGTCATCGAGTAGATCACCGGCAGCATCGGGTCCTCCTCGAACGCGGTCGGGTGGCTCAGTGTGGCGGGCGTAGCACCTTCATGGCGGCCCGCCTGATCGGTTCGGGCATGCGGTCTTTCATGGTCAATGCGGCGGTGGCGGCCTTGGTGCGCATTTCGGTGCCGCGGCCGAACATCTTGTTCAGTGTGCCACCGGAGGGCTCGAGTTCGACGTGCAGCGGGGGTTTGCCTTCGGCGGCGCCCAGGGCGGAGCTGATCACGATCCGCTGGATCTCGCTGGTGCCTTCGAAGATGGTGTAGAGCTTGGCGTCCCGGTACCACTTCTCGACCGGGTGGTCGGTGATGTATCCCCAGCCGCCGAGGGTTTGGATGGCGCGTTCGGTGGCGTCGACCGCGACTTCGCTGGCGGCCAGCTTGGCCATCGAGCCTTCACCGCGCGTGAAGGGCACGTGATTGGCGGCCATCCAGGCGGCGCGCCAGGTGAGCAGCCGGGCGGCATCGAGGCGCGTGGCGAGGTCCGCGATCGGGAACGCGATGCCCTGGTGGTCGATGATCGGCGCTCCGAAGGCCTCGCGGTGGTTGGCGTAGTCGGTCATATATTCCAGTGCGGCCCTGCCGATTCCGAGCGCCTGCGCGGCGACCATCGGGCGCGTCTGGGCGAAGGTGCCCAGGGTCGGCGAGCTGCCGCGGCCCTCGCCCTTCGAGCGTGTCCTGGCCAGTCGCTGTTGGAGCTTGTCCGCACCGCCGAGCATATGGTCGCCCGGCACGCGCACCCGGTTCAGCCGCAACTCGGCGGTGTGCGAGGCCCGGCAACCGAGTTTGTCCAGCTTGCGGACCAATTCCAGGCCCGGTGTGCCGCCGGGGACGACGAACAGCGCCTGGCCGCGATGCCCGAGTTGTTCGTCGACCACCGCGTTCACGACGTGCACATCGGCGATGCCGCCGTTGCCGATCCACATCTTGTGGCCGTCGATCACCCAGTCGTCGCCGTCGCGGACGGCGCGGGTACGCAGGTTGCGCACATCGCTGCCGCCCTCGGGTTCGGAGATCGCGAGCGCCGCCAGCTTCAAATCCCCTGGGGTGCCGAAACATTCGGGCGCCCAGCGCAGCATCTGCTCGGGGGTGGCGGCCTGCCCGATCGCGGACAGAGCGAGTGCCGGCATCACAATCGCCAATCCGATGCCGGCACATCCCCAGAACAGCTCCTCCATGAACATCGGCAGCGAGAGCCCGGTGCGGTCGCCGATGAGGTCGCGGTAGAACAGCGGGCTGTAGAAGCCACGCTCGGCGGCTTCCTCGAGCACCGGCCACGGAAACTCCTGCGTCCGGTCGTAATGCGAGGCCACGGGCCGGACGTGGTCCTTCGCGAACTCGTGCACCCGCTTCACCAGGTCGTGTTGGGCGGCGGTGGGCGTCAAGTCGAAGGTCACACCTGGTCGATACCCGGCAGGGGCCGCTTGACACGTCCGGGGTCGACCCGGCTAACCCGCTCCGAGCAATCGGATGAGCCAGGTCGCGGAGATCACGGTGGTGACGCCGCCCAGGCGGGTGGAGATCTGGGCGAAGGGCATCAGGTTCATGCGGTCGGCGGCGGAGAGGATGGCCACGTCGCCGGTGCCGCCCAGGCCGCTGTGGCAGACGGTGACCAGGGCGGCGTCGACGGGGTACATGGCGATGGCGCGGCCGACCAGGTATCCGGTGAGGGCCATGGCGAGAACGACTGCGGCGCAGGCGATCACATAGCCGATCGACAGGACGGATACCACGTTGTTCAGCGGCAGGTAGACCATGCCGAGGCCGACCATGGTGGGGAAGATGAACCAGCGGGCGATAATCGTGTAGACGGCGCGGGCGTCGGCTTCCGCGGCAGGCGGGAAGACGCCGACGAGTTTGCAGATCACCGCCGTCACGATGACCAGGACCGGGGCGGGGAGGTGGATCAGCTTCTCCAGCAGGGCGGCGAACACGAACAGGCCGGTGATCATGAGTACGCCGAGGGCGTAGTTCGGTTCGCGGGCCGGAGCCGGTTCCGTTGCCGCGGTGAGTATCTCGGGTTCCGGGCCGCGGACCAGTCGCCCGCCGCCGTCGAGCTCCGGGCGCTTGTCGCCGAGTCGGCGCAGGACGCCCGCGGTGATGATCGCGACGATATTGCCGATGATGGCCGCCGGAATCAGTTCCGCCACATAGCTTCCGGCTTCGCCGCCCAGGGCCGAGGCGTAGGCCGAGGACAGCGGGATGACCCCCTCACCGATGCCGCCGCCGATGATGGGGATCACGATGTAGAACAGCGCCCGGTGCAGGCTGTAGCCGAAGGCCATCGCCACCGCGAGCCCCGCCGCCACGGCGGCGACGGTCCCCGCCAGCAGCGGCGGGAAGATGCGGATCAGCCCGCCCACCATGAGTTTTCGGCTCATGCCGAGGATGCTGCCGACCACCAGGGTGGCGATCACGAAGTACAGGAAGTTGGCCTGCTTCATCAGCGCGGTGACCGCGCGCACGGTGTTGCCGTCGAAGACCTTGGCGTACACCAGGATCGACGGCGTCAGCAGGCAGACCAGCGCGCCGCCGCCGATGCGGGAGATGACGGGCAGGCGGTTGCCCAGCGGGCCGAGCAGCATGCCCAGGCCGACGATCACCGCCAATCCGCCGATCATGTTCTCCGGGATGGCGCGTCGCGCTCCGGCGAGCAGTACCAGCGCGGTGAGGATGACGGGCAGCAGCAGCGGCACCCCGCCGACCTCCGGAATCGCGAAGCGGTTCGGGCGGCGGACCTTATCGGTGGAACTCATGCTCGCTCACCGGATTTCCAATGCTGCCCGCACGGCCTTGCCCAGCGATTCGGTGGTTCCGGTGCCGCCCAGGTCGGGAGTGAGCGCCTCGCCCCGCGCGAGCACGGTCTCGATGGAGGTCAGGACGGCGGCGGCCGCGTCGGGCTCGCCGAGATGGTCGAGCATCATGGCCGCGCTCCAGATCTGGCCGATCGGATTGGCGATGCCGCGCCCGGCGATATCGGGGGCCGAGCCGTGCACGGGCTCGAACAGGCTGGGAAAGCGGCGCTCCGGGTTGATGTTCCCGCTCGGCGCGATGCCGATGGTCCCGGTGCACGCGGGGCCGAGATCGCTGAGGATATCGCCGAACAGATTGCTGGCCACGACCACGTCGAATCGATCCGGGTGCAGCACGAAATGCGCGGCCAGAATATCGATGTGGTACTGGTCGACCTCGACCTCGGGATAGTGGCGTTTCATTTCCGCCAGTCGCTCGTCCCAATAGGGCATGGTGATGGAAATGCCATTGCTCTTGGTCGCCGAGGTCAGGTGCCGGCGCGGTCGGCGGGCGGCCAATTCGAATGCGTAGTGCAGGATGCGGTCCACCCCGGTGCGGGTCATGATCGTCTCCTGGACAACGGTTTCCCGGTCGGTGCCCTCGAAGATTCGCCCGCCGACGTTGGAGTATTCGCCCTCGGTGTTCTCGCGCACCACGTAGAAGTCGATGTCGCCGGGTG
Organism: Nocardia concava NBRC 100430; assembly: GCF_000308815.1. Lineage (GTDB taxonomy): Bacteria > Actinomycetota > Actinomycetes > Mycobacteriales > Mycobacteriaceae > Nocardia > Nocardia concava. Next base: position 255,822 of record NZ_BAFX01000074.1, on the reverse strand, counting down.
CGCGCCCGGCCAGCGGGCTCGCCACACCCGGCAGCAGGCGCACCGGGCGCAGGTTGGCGTACTGGTCGAAGTGCCTGCGGAATTGCAGCAGACTGCCCCACAGGGAGATGTGGTCGGGGACGACGTCGGGCCAGCCGACAGCGCCGAAGTAGAGGGCGTCGAAGGACTTCAACCGGTCGAACCAGTTGTCCGGCAGCATTTTCCCGTGCGCGGTGTAGTAGTCGGCGCTCGCGAAATCGAAGTATTCGAGTTCGAGGGTGAAATCGTGGGTCGCGGCCGCACCCTCCAGTACCCGGATTCCCTCCGGCACCACTTCTTTTCCGATGCCGTCGCCCGGAATTACCGCGATTCGGTGCACGCTCGCCATGATTGTCTTGTCTCCTCGCTGCGATCCGACTTCTTTGCTGTCGGCTGGATCACAACGGTAGGCTCCGGTCACTCGGCGCCGATAGTACGGAATGCGCAAGAGACTCTTTCCGAAATGGAAAGAACGACGGGAGGTTCGGGTGCGCGGCAGTCCCAGTGACGACATTCTGTTCTTCGATGTCGTGGCCCGCTCGGCCAGTCTCACCGAGGCCGGGCGCGCGTTCGGCCTGTCGGTGTCGGCGGTGAGCAAGCGGCTCGCGCAACTGGAGTCGCGGCTGGGTGTCCCCCTCGTGCAGCGCACCACCCGTCGGCTCACGCTCACCCCGGAGGGCGAGCGGTATGCCGCCGGTGCCGCTCGCCTGGCCGCGCAGCTGGAGGAGTTGGAGGACTCCCTCGCGGGGCAGCACGCCGATCTGCGCGGGCGCCTGCACGTGCGTTCCACGATCGGGCTCGGCCGCGCCCATATCGCCGATCTGGTGGCCGAATTCGTGGCCGTGCATCCGGCGGTGCAGGTCGATCTGGAGCTGTCGTCGGTGCCGTTGAATATCGCGGGGACCGGGTTCGACCTCGATATCCACGTCGGCTCGCTCCCGGATTCGCGGCTGACCGCGCGGCGGCTGCGCCGCAATCGCCGAATCGTCTGCGCGGCACCGGAATACCTGCGGCGGCATCCGGCACCGCGGCAGCTGTCGGACCTGGAGGGGCACAACTGTCTCGTGTTGCGCGAGAACGACAGCGATTACGCGCTCTGGCGATTCGACGAGCCGGACACCGCGCTGCGGGTCACCGGCAATCTGGTGAGCAATGACGGCGACGTCATCACCCGCTGGTGTCTCGAAGGGCGCGGCCTGATCATGCGCTCGCTGTGGCAGGTCGCGCCCATGCTCCGCGCGGGCACGTTGGTCCAGGTGCTACCCGAGTTTCCGACGCCGAGCGCAGACATCTACGCCACCTACACCGACACCCCGGCCCTGCCGCGCCGCACCCGAGCCCTGCTCGACCACCTCGTGCAGGGCCTGAAGGCTCGAATCCCCGGCTGCTAGGCGCGTTCGAAGCGCATGGCGGGATCGGTGATCTTGCCGTAGCGGAGTTTCGGGAGGTCGCGCAGGTAGTTCATGTGGAGTTTCCAGGGGGCGCGGTCACCCTGTTTGGGGAGGATGTCCAGGGAGCGCAGGACGTAGCCGGGTTCGAAGTTCAGGAACGGGGCGGTGCCGACGGACGCGTCGCGGATCGGGGTGGCGCGCGCGTACCCGTGGCTGTCCATGTGCTTCAGGAGGCGAACCACGTACTCGCACACCAGGTCTGCCTTCAAGGTCCAGGAGGCGTTGGTGTAGCCGATGATGAAGGCGAAGTTGGGGACGTCGGAGAGCATCATCGCCTTGTAGGCCATGGTGTCGGGGAGATTCACCTTGCGGCCGTCCACGACCAGTTCGACGCCGCCGAACGGGATCAGGTTCAAACCCGTTGCGGTGATGATGATGTCGGCGTCGAGGTCGCGGCCGGACTCGAGATGCAGGCCGGTATCGGTGAAGGTGTCGATGCGGTCGGTGACCAGGTCGAGCTGGTCCTTGCGGATGGCGCGGAACAGATCACCGTTGGGCGACAGGCACAGTCGCTGATCCCATGGCTTGTAGCTGGGGGTGAAATGCGTGTCGATGTCGTAACCCTTGGGCAGCCAGCGCTGCTGCCAGCCGCGGATCCACGCCTTCATCCGCTTCGGATAGCGTTGCGACAGTTGGTACATCAGGGTGCTGAGACCGACGTTCTTGGCGCGGGCCAGTGCGTAGGCCGTGCGGGCGGGCAGGAATTTGCGTGCGCGGTTGGCGAATTCGTCGCGGGCCGGCATGGAGATGATGTACGACGGCGAGCGCTGCAGCATCGTGACGTGCGCGCCCTGCTCGACCAGCGCCGGACCGAGCGTGACGGCGGTGGCTCCCGAACCGATGATCACGACCCGCTTGTCCGCGACATCGACATGCCCCGGCCAATGCTGCGGGTGGATGATCGGGCCCGAGAAGCGTTCCTTCCCAGCGAAGTCCGGCGTGTAGCCCTCGTCGTAGCGGTAGTAGCCCGAACAGCTGAACAGGAAGCTTGCCGTCATGACCACGGTCTCGCCGTCGTGATCGACGGTCACCGTCCACCGGTTGTCCTCCGACGACCACTCGGCCCGCACCACCTTGTGCCGATACCGGATATGCCGGTCGATCCCGTTCTCGGCAGCGGTGTCGCGCACATACGCCAGGATCGAATCACCGTCCGCGATGGCCTTGTCCCCCAGCCACGGCCGGAACCGGTACCCGAGCGTGAACATATCCGAATCCGACCGAATCCCCGGATACCGGAACAGATCCCAGGTCCCGCCACTCGCCTCCCGCATCTCCAGAATGGCGTAGGTCCGCCCCGGAAAGGCGCGCTGCAAATGGTAAGCGGCGTCGATACCGGACAACCCGGCCCCGACAATCAGCACATCGACGTGCTCGGGCGTAGTGGCCATAGCCTCAGCGTATCGAAAAAAACTCCCCCACCACGGCCGCAACCCCCTCCGGATCCCCCTTGTCGATCCCGAAATGATCCAAACCGGGCAGGATCGCGCGCTGATGGTGGGGAATCACCGACGCCAGGAAGTCCTGATCGCCATCGGTCCAGCCCCGCCTGTCCTTGTCCCCATCGAGCAACAGCACCTCCGCGGTGATCTCCGCATAGTGCCGATACGTACTGTCGAACCGCACATACTGCCGATGCTCCACCAGATTCTGCGCCAACTGCCCGAACACCGTGTCCCGCTCGGGCGCCTTCATGATCACCGGCATCATCCGCCGAAACATCCACCGCGGAATCCTCCGCACATGATCCGGACTCATACTCCGAGCGAACTCGACGAAAGCGTCGAAGGGTTTGCCCTGAGCCAAGTACTTCTCGTACGGCTCCATCCACTCGGTCGGCATCGACCCGTCCACCGACAGCCCCGGCTCATACACCGCCACCTTCCGAATCCCCGAATCCGCCCGAGCCGCCTCCAACGCGACGAATCCGCCATAGCTGTGCCCAACCACCAGCCCCGCGCCCGTTTTGTCCTGTACAGCACGAAGATCCGCACAGTCCGCCTCGACCCCGTGCCCCACCCGCTGCGGCCCGCTCTCCCCACGCCCCCGCCGCTCCATCGTGTGCACCGTGAACCCGGTGCCCAACGCCCGCGCAAACCGCCCATACCCGCTCGCCACAGACAGCGCCCCGGGTACCACGACCACCCCCGGCCCACTCCCCACACTCAGATACGCGATCCGCGTCCCATCCTCGGACACAACGTAATCCGCCACCTGATCAGGCTCCGATTCCCCCATAACCCCTCCCGACGTCACGCACCGCCAGGTTACCCTCACGCCCCGCACCTCCGGCGACGTTGCCGCCCGGGTACTCCGTGTGGATTTCGCCGGCGAACAGATCCCACATAAAGGCGTTCATCATCGCGGCCGCGGGAGCGTGCCGGGTCAGGATCGCAGCCACAGCAGGCGGTACGCCGTCCGGGATTCGGCCCGCAGCACACTCGACCACGTATTCGTTGCGGGCGACCGGGCCGCCGGTGGGCCGGGTCGGGACTCCACAGATATCCGTGACGATCCAGTTGACCAGTCGCGTCGCGGTGTAGTCGGCGTCGTAAGTGACATGGCGCTCGACGAATTCGTGCTCAACGAGCGACAGGTCGAAATGCGGGGAGGTGGCCAGACCGAAGTCGGTGAGATAGATGCACTCCCCATCACTGCGGATGTTGCCGAAATGCCCGTCCATGTGCAGCAATTCGCGGCCCCGAAGGAACGCGACAATCTCCACCAGCTGTCGCTCGACAACCACGGCCTTGCCAACCGGGTTCTCCCGCAACCAATCTCCCACCGCATACGGGATGTACTCACTGAACAACACCAGCGAGCCGGGCGCCACGACAAGCGCTTCCAGACGGGCCCGAACCGCTGCGGACTCCCCCTGCGCTGCCACAACCACGTCGATATCAGCATGTTCGGCCGCGACCGCCGACCGCCCGGGCAACACCCGCCAGTGATAAAGCACCGGAAACAACCGTGCCTCACCGCCCAAAACAGCCTCGGTAGCAACCTCGTTCGCAGCCAACTCCCGCCACCCATTGAACCCCGGCCCACCAATCCCGTACTGGCAGAACAGCGGTACCTCGAAATGATTCGCGGTCGAGCCACGATGCTCCAACTCCCGCTCGGTCAACGGGATGCGCTTGACGAACACCGCCACACCATCGACCTCAACGACCGACGACTCCCCACCCACACCGACGCCAACGGACAGCCCCGTCCCTACAAGCTCAACGAGTTCACCGTCCGTCCGATTTCGCAGAAAGCCCGAGAGCCGTTGATAGCGTTGCCTTCTGGCGTCCGTCATCACCCGATTCTGCCACCGCCCACGAAGTACCCCGCGAGCCGTTCACACAGCGCAACCAGTTCGGTTTCCCCGATGCGCGGACCCTCATCCCACGAATCGATGTCGAACCACCCCACCGAATCTGGTCGGCATGGCGGCCCAGGGCAATTGGACGTGGCGAGACCTCAGCCGGCCCGATGGACCTCATGCGCTCGATTCCAATCAGATACGCCAAATGCCCAGTCCTGGCCTGTGCTCCGGCCGGACGCCGCGTGGGCGGTTGGAAGGGACAGCTCCGACCAGGGGCTCATCGAACGAGTTCGAGCAGTCCCCACACGACGAGGCCGATCAAGGCGGCTGCGCCTGCAATGACACCCGCCAGGTCGGCCATGCGTCGCGTTTGATGTACTGCCGGTGCGAACCCGGCGGCTTCGGCTTCTCTCCACAGCCACCCGATCGCCTCGATCGCTGTGAAACTCTGCACCATCTCGAGGTGCTCGCCGAACTCTGTGATCTGGCCTGCCTTACCGAAATCACTATCCGGTCGAACAACTCCTGGATTTGGGCCTGCAGCTCGCCGCCCGCTATTCCGAGGTGACTCCGGTGTCGGATCGGGCCAGCGGGCAAATGCCTCGATGCGGCCTGTTCCGGGCTTGGATACGTCCGTGAACCGAGAAGGGGTGAGCGGCGGGATAGCGCTCGAACATCACCGACCATCGCGGGTCTGTCGGATCGAGCTCGATGATGAACTCGGCACGGCCGAAACGGTTCTCGAGCACCGTGAACGAGTACGGTGTGCTTGCCGATGCCGTGCGTAGATGTTCCAGCAACCCGGGTACCGTGCCAGGGGTCCGCCTCGATAATTCCCGCGGGATCCAGGCCGGTAGCAGATCCGTGAAGCTTTCTACGATTCGTCCACGCGGCCGGAAAATACGAATGCGGCTGGGCGCCTTCGGGTCATAGGTGATCTCGACTCGTTCACCGCTGTGGAAGCGGGGGTATTCGCCTCGGTCGATCGAGTACGCCGCGGGCGTCTCCGCGCGCTGCCATTGCCCGCCGGTTGTCTGGAACTCGACGACAACCAGTAACTGCCAGAAGTTCGGATTCTCCTCCGACCGGATGTACCGCTGTCGATGGCCGATCACCGTAGCAAGCGCACGAACCGACCGGCGACGCCTCATACCTACCGTGTACACGCGCCAGGCGAACAACCCCGACAACACCGCCGCGAAGACCCAGAACATCATTCCCCGCAGATCCGGTGACCGACGCCCTCGCGCGCCGGTGGACGACAGATCCGCGAATCCTCTTGCACACCAGGATCTTAAACGGGCATTCGCTGCGACCGCACCGGCGATATCGGGCCTCGCGCTGGCCGGTTCGGCCAGCGCACCACAAGGCATCAGGGTGCGTTCGGTGCATCGGACCAGGGTTCGCGGATGCCGCTGACGGTCAACTGTTTTCGGTGGTGGTCGTAGTGTCGCCCCGGATATCGGTAGAGCTCGGCGAGGGACATCGACCCCCGGAAGTACGGATCCCAGCGGCTCGGATAGTGCATTTCGCGCGTGAACTTCGCCGCGTCCGACCGTCGGAGTGAACGCTGCAACGACGCGATGACCCGATCCATCTTCGCGCCCATCCTGCGCCGGTTGTACACACGCGCGGCCAGGCGGGAGCCATAGAAGTTGACCACGTCGAACGGTCCGGTCACGGCATTCAGCAATCGTGCGTTCGCGCGGCTCGCGCCGGTGGGCAGACGGCCGAATATCCGTGCGAGGATCAGCAGCTTCTGAACGATCATGTAGCCGAATACCATATGGAACAACAGCTCTTCGTTGGTCCAGCGGGTGCCGATGGTCGGGGCAGCCCACTCATCGGCACCGGTGCTCTCGAGCAGATGGTGAAAGTCGGTTCGTGCTCGCTCCAGGTCGGCGGCGAGTCCGTCGCGGTCGACGTTCGGTTGTGACATGCCTGTACCTCGATTCGAGCGCCGCAACACGCCAATACGATGATGGTCGCGCGCGTGCGCCCGAAGTCAAGACACCAGACCTAACCGGCCCTGAACTCGGCATATGCGGATACTGCGACGGCCCCGAGCTGTTCCGGGTCCGCAGGACATTCGACCACCCCGAATCAGTACGGCCAAGTGACCTGCCGTCGTATGGATACTGCTGATTGGGTGGACTGCGAGAGGATCGAGTCTCCGGTATGGTCGGCATCCGCTAGGGGGTGAACGGAATTCTGACGGCCTTCATCGTTCTGGGGCTGGTGCTGGCACCGGTTTCGATCGGTGCCGCGGTGGTATCCGCGGCACGTAAAGAGGGAGTGGGTCCGCTCATACGCGATACCGGTATCCACGTCGCAGTGTTTGTCGCCTGCTCTATCGGTATCTGCATGCTGGTACTGGCCATACTGTTCGGCGTTGGCACGGTCGTGGAGTTCATGCTCAATCTGCACCCGACGCCAGACTGATCGGCTCCCGACCGCCACAGTGCATCAGTTGCTCGCTGGTCGGTGATCACCGCGACCAGGCAGAGCGCACGGGCACGGATGCTCACAATACTGGGCCCTGTACTGATGATCTGTTGATTCTGGCTCCGTACGCGTTCGTGCAGTACGAACTCATGGCCTGGCGGTTGCTCATATTTCGTTGCCCCGAATACATCGCAGGGGGCCTCGACCCTTCGCGGTCGGCACCTGTAGGTCGGACCTCGCAGCTCCCGAAGCCGCCCGACACCGGTTCCGGCATTTCGCGGGAGTCGGCATCCAACCCTGCCGGCTGGGCATGAACTACCGGTCAAGGGCCTGCGGGTACCGATGCGCGGTACGAACGGAGGCCGGACTGTAGGCGTTGGCGGACTTGGCCTTTGCCAGTACTGCGGCCTGCGACGACGGTGTTCGATGCGCTAGCCTGGACAACTTGTTGTTTCGAGGCCAGGAGATTGAGTGCGGTGTCGTTTCCACCCGAGGTAACACAGCGATTGGTAAGCACTCCCGAGCAAATGGCGGCCGCTTGGGTCGACGGCGGGCCGCCACGGGTCGAGCCGATCGTTCTCGCTGCCTACGATCCGCGCTGGCCGACGCTGTTCGGTGAACAGGCCGATCTGATCCGACAGGCGCTGGGCGAGAGGGCGCTGGCGGTTGAGCATGTCGGCAGCACCGCGATTGCGGGGATGGCTGCCAAGCCGATCATCGACATCGACCTCATCGTCGCTGACTCGGCAGATGAGTCCTGCTACCTCACTGAGTTGGAGGAGGCGGGTTACCGTCTGATCCTGCGAGAGCCAGACTGGCATCAGCATCGGATGCTCATCCGGGCCGACCCTGCGGTGAACCTACATGTCTTCAGCCCCAATGCTTCTGAGCATATCCGGCACCTGGTATTCCGGGACTGGCTGCGCGACCACGCCGAAGATCGAGATCTCTATGCCAACGCCAAGCGCGAGATCGCGACGCGAACAAGCGACTCTCCCGCCGACTACAACCTCGCCAAGAACCCGATCATCGATGAAATCTATCGGCGCGCATTCGAGCACGCCGGATAGGGCCTCGTAGCGATTGATCGAATCAGTCGCCGGAAACGCGTCCCGACAGCCGACGGGTGCGCAGCACGCCGGTCAGCATCGGGAGTGAGAATTCGCCACTGGAGATTTCTGGTCTGGTTGCGAGAAACTCGCGGATGCGGCTGAGCGCGGCCTGTCGTTCCTGCTCGGGCATGACCAATATGCCTGCGCGCGTGGCAATTGTCGCAACGAGGGAGTCCGCGGTGCGACGCTGTGAGTGGGTGAACTCGGCCTGTTCTGGCGTGCCGAACCGGGCAACAGCACCCGAGCCGGGTAGGTGCATCCCAGCTGTCGCGGTGCGCCAGCTGCTGAGTGTGTCCCGGGGTCCGATGGCCGCCCGGCCGCTGACACGTTCGAGCCCGGAAACCCAGTCGATCCGGTTGTCCAGCACGTTCCACAAGCCTGCCAGGACGCCGCCGGGTGCGAGAACCCGCGCAATCTCCGGTCCCGCGATGGCCATGTTGAACCAGTGCAGGGCATTTCCGGCCAGCACAGCGTCGACCGACGCGTCCGGCAGCGGTATCGACTCGGCGCTGCCCGAAAGACTGCGAATCGCCGGTAACGCGCGGCGCAATTCGGCCAGCATTGCGGGATCCGGCTCGACGGCGATGACATCGACGCCCAACGCAATCAGTGTGCCGGTGAGCTTGCCCGTCCCAGCGCCGAGGTCGAGCACGCGTGGACCGGGCGCCGACGCCAGCGCCCAGCGCGCCGCGGCCGGTGCGTAATCGGGTCGGTGCTCCGCATAGGCCGCCGCCGCTGTACCGAACGACGAAGAATGACGTTGCCGCACATCCCTTTCCATCCACCCACCCTAAGCGCGCCTTCTATCGCACGAGAATGCACTGGTGGAGGTGTCTTCTCGACGTTTGCCTGCGTGAATGCATGTTCATCGAGCTCAGTCGGGGTTGCGGAGGCCGCTGGCTCGGAGGACTCGGCGGGAGATGGCGGAGTGGATGGAGTCGGGGGTGCCCAGGATTCGGACGTGGCGGCGGGCGCGGGTGATGGCTGTGTAGAGGAGCTCACGGGTGAGCAATGTGGATTCGGGGCCGGGGAGGATTACCGAGACTGTGTCGTATTGGCTGCCCTGGCTGCGGTGGATGGTCATGGCGTAGACGGTTGTTACGCCGGGGAATTGGGTGGGGTGGACTAGGTAGGGGTCGGTGCCTCGTTGGAGGGCGGCGCGGAGGGTGCCGTCGGGCATGCGGACTATGACGCCGGTGTCGCCGTTGTAGATGCGGGCCTCGTGGTCGTTGGCGGTTACCAGCAACGGTTGGCCCGGATACCAGTGGCCTGCACCGGGATCGGCGGTGATGCCTGCCGCGGTGACCCAGCCGGCGGCGAGGCGGTCCCAGCGTTCGACGCCGTAGGGGCCCTGGCGGTGGGCGCAGAGGAGGCGGTGGGATTCGAGGGCGGTCAACGCCGCCGTCGCGTTGCCTGCGAGGGCGGCGTCGGTGGCTTCGCGGGAGGCGCGCAGGACGTCGGCGCGGACCTCGGTGATGTCGTCGGGGGCGTACAGGGACAGTTCGTGGCCGCCGTCGGCCAGCAGCGACAAGGCCGTATCGGCGTCGCCGGCGCGGATGGCGACGGCCAGTTCGGCGATGCGGCCGCCGAAGCGGCGGCCGCGGGTGAGGCGGACGATGCCGCCGCGGAGGCGTTCTCGTTCGCGGCTCGACAGGGCATCCGGGTGGGCGGCGGTGTCGCGCAGCTCGCCGCCCAGCACGGCGTCCAGGGCCGGATTCGCTTGTCCGGGAACCGGTCCCGCCACCAGGTCGGCGAGGACGGCGCCCGCGTCGACGGAGGCGAGCTGGTCGGGGTCGCCGACCAGGACGAGGCGGGCGTCGGGGCGGACGGCGGGCAGCAGGCGGCTCATCATGGTCAGCGACACCATGGAGGTTTCGTCGACCACGATGACGTCGTAGGGCAGGCGGTTGAATTCGTTGTGCTTGAAACGCCCAGCCCCGCCGCGCTGCCAGCCGAGCAGGCGGTGCAGGGTGGCGGCGGTGAGCTCGGGCAGGCCGATGTCACCGGCCTGTTCGCGCACCGACTCCTGCATGCGCGCCGCGGCCTTGCCGGTGGGCGCGGCGAGGGCGATGCGCAGCGCGGGCGCGCCGGGCACGGCCTGCTGATGCGCGACCAGCAGCGCCAGCACACGGGCGATGGTGTGGGTCTTGCCGGTGCCGGGGCCACCGGCGACCACGGTCGTCCACTGGGTGGCGGCCAGCGCGGCCGCCAGCCGCTGCCGGTCAGGCGGTTCGCCGGGTCCGGTCTGGTCCGGGAAGAGCCGATCCAGTTCGCGCCGAACCAGTTCCGCGTCCACCATCGGATGCGATGCGGCCCGCTCGGTGAGGACCCGGCGGATGGTCTCCTCCTGCCGGTAGTACCGGTCGAGGTAGAGCAGCGGCCCGGCGTCGGAGCCGGGCGGGTCGATGAGTCGCAGCGGTCGCAGCGGCCCGGCGGGGCTGCCGGTGACCAGCGGGCTGACCCGCAGTGCGGCGATGACGGATTCGACGTCCGGCCACGGCAGCGTCGCCGGGTCGATGGCCGATTCCTCGGTGCCCTCGGCGTCCACGCCGATCTCGTGCATGCGCCGCACTTCCAGGCACACCGACCCGGATCGTACGGCGCGCACCGCCAGCGCGGTCGCGAACACGGCCGCCTCCGACCGCTCCCCGCCGAGTCGCGAGAGCCGCAGCGCCACATGCACATCGGCCGCCGACAGCACACCGGCGTTGTTGAACACCTGCAGCAGCCCGGTTCCGCGCTGCGCGAGCTGAATCGAGGTCATCGTCCCACCACCTCTGTATCACCGGCGAGCAGGGCGGACAGTTCGACGATCAGCGCAACCGGCGGCATCCAGTTGAAAACGCCACAGCCGTCGGGGGTTTCGGGCCCGACCATGCCGCGCACGAACAGGTACCGGATCCCGCCCAGATGCTGCGCCGGGTCGTAGCCCGGCAGCCGCCAACGCAGATACCGGTGCAGCGCAACCGAATACAGGATCGCCTGCAACGGATAATGCGAGCGCATCATCTCCGCGCCCATCCGCTCGCGCGTGTAGTGCGCGACGGTGAGATCGCCGGTCCCGAGCCGGTTGGTCTTGTAGTCGACGACCAGGAACCGCGGCCCGGTGGTGCGCAGCACGGCATCGATACTGCCGGTGAGGAATCCGCGCAGCGGTGTGTCGTCCAGGTGCGCCAGCTGATCGGCGTACGGCTCGAAGATATCCCCGGCGGGCACATGGCGACGCCACAGATCGGCAATGCGCGGGACGGTGACTCGCGCACCAGTCGGGGTATCACCGCCGGAGAGCGGCAGTTCGAAATCGAGCTCGCTCAACCGATCCCGGGTCGCGAAGTCCGCGAGCGTCCCGTCCCCGATGGGCGTGTGCATGACGGCCAGCAGCGCGCCCGACAGCACGTCGGGATCCGCGTCGAACATCTGCTCGCCGACCGCGTGCAGGCAGCGGGTCCGGATCTCGGCCGCCAGATCGGGCGCGTCGGTATCGACGTATTCGAGGACCTCGTGCACGAGGGTGCCGAACTCCGCACCGTAGGGCAGCGAATTCATCAGCGAGGGCATGGCTCCCGCGAACACGTCGAGCTCATCGGCCAGCACCGAGGGCGTGGCCGGTTCATCGGAGACACCGCCGCCCTCGGGCAGATCGGCGGCGGGCAGCGCGTCGTGCGCGCCCGCGGTCAGCGCCGAGTAGGAGGTGCGCCGCCACGCATGATCGAGCGTCCGGTCGAAGTGCGCGGCCGCCAAAGGCACCGCGGCGGTGGCGGTGTCGTCGTGCGGCAGGCGGGCACGGGTGAACTCACGCACCGGTTCGATGGCGATCACGCCGGGCTCGGCGGTCGTCGCCCACTCCCGAATCCGTTCCAGCACTACCGAATCCGCGGGCACCGGCACCTTGTCGGCAATGGCCGGGCTGCCAGGTTCCCGGCCCAGCAGCATGCGGTGCAGTGGCGCGGTCTGGGTGTCGTAGGACGGCGCCCACCAGGCGATCACCTGCGCACCCGCACGGGTCAACGCCACGTACAGCAGCCGCAGTTCCTCGGCCTGCTCCTCGGCCTCCGCGCGCAGTCGGCGCGAGCTGTAGCCGGGCGCGTCGGGCCCGCCGACGTCCAGCACGCGACGCCCCTGCTCGTCATGGAACAGCAGGGTCGGCGGATTGCGCAGCTTGGCCGCGTCCCACGCGAAAGGCAGGTACACGACCGGGAATTCGAGCCCCTTGCTGGCATGCACGGTGGCGATCTGCACGGCCGCCGCATCACGATCCAGACGGCGGCTGCGGTCGGCCACGCTGCCGGAAGCGGGGTCACGCACGCGGTCGGCCAGCCAGCGCGTCAGCGCGGACAAGCCGAGTCCCTCACGCAGCGCGGCATCGTCGAGCAACTGTGCGATCTGCCGCAGATCGGTGAGCTGACGTTCCCCGCCTTCGAGGGCGAGCAGCCGCGGAGCCAGTTTCGTTTCGGCGGCCAGCTTTTCGGAGACCGCCGCGAAACCCGCGCGCGCGAACAGCCGCGCCGAATCACGCAGTTCGGCGCTGAGGCGGCCGACCAGATCGGCTCCCCCGGCGTCGATCTCCTCCGCGCTCAATCCCAGCAGGGCCGTCCCGGCCGCCAATCGCACCCGATCCCCACGGTGCGGCTGCTCCAAGGCGTGCAGCACCCACAGCCATTCGGTGGCGGCGGGTGTCCCGAAAACGCTTGCGCCACCGGCCAGCACGGACGCGACACCGGCGGCTTCCAGCTCCTTGCGCACCATCTCCAGCTGATTGCGATTGCGCACCAGCACCGCGATATCCCCGGGCCCGATCGGCCTTTCGTCGGCCGTGCCCGCATTGATGCGCGTCCCGGATTCCAGCAGGCCGACGATATCGGCCGCCACATCGATGGCGACCCGCTCCCGCTGCCGCCCGACGGTCGGATACCCGGACTTGTTGAGCGGCCCCGCGCCACTACGCGGCAGGCACCGCAACCGCATCGGCGTCACCCGCTCAGGCGCCCCGGACAACCGCGAGAAGGGCCGCGTCGCCGCCACCCGATGCACGGTGATCTCCTTGTGCCCCAATGCCGCCCCGCCCTGCAGATGCTCGAGCGCGGTCAGCAGCCCGGCGTCGCTGCGCCGGTTGGTGGTGAGCTCCCGCTTGCTGTCGGCATGCGCCACCGCATCCAGATAGCTCAGCACCTCCGCACCCCGGAAGGCGTAGATCGCCTGCTTCGGATCCCCGACCAGCACCAGCGTCGAATGCCCGTGGAAGGCGCGCCGCAAGATATCCCACTGCAACGGATCGGTGTCCTGGAACTCGTCCACCAGCGCGACCTTGTAACGGTCCCGAATCCGCTGGCACGCCCGCGGCCCGTGTTCCGGATCGGCCAGCACCTCGTGCAACAGCACCAGCAGATCGTCGAAGTCCCGCAATCCCGAAAGCCGTTTCCGCCGAGCCGTTTCCACCCGCACGGCCTCCGCGAACCCGACCCGCTCCGCCGCCGGATCGTCCTCGCCCTCCGGCTCCGGCAGCAGCTTGGCATGCGGATCCCCCACCGCCGCCGCGGCCAGCCGCTGCGCATCCGCGGGCCCGAACGGCGCACCCCCGCGCGCATACCGGCTCAGATACAGATCATCGGCCACCGTAGAGACGACATCCTCGATCCCCTCGACCAGCCGCACCCCCGGATCCTGCTCCCCCGCCAGCCCCAGCTCATCGAGCATCCGCTGACAAAAGCTGTGCGTCGTCGCGATCGTCCCCGCATCGAAATCCGACAGCGCCGCCAGCAACCGCTCCCGCCGCGCCGCGATCTCCCCCGGATTCCCTTGCGCCAGATGCCGAATCAGCTCATCCCCCGAAGCCAGCGCCCGCTCCGGATCCGCCAACGCCGTCGCCACCCCGACGAACCGATCCCGAGTCCGCTCCCGCAACTCCTGCGTGGCCGCCCGGCTGAACGTCACCAGCAGCAACTCCGAGACATCCACCCCCATCTCGGCCACGAACCGCACCGCCAACCCCACAATGGCGTACGTCTTCCCCGTCCCCGCACTCGCCTCGAGCACGGTCGTCCCCTGCGGCAATACCCCGGTCAACTCGAACCGCGACTCCGAATTCCCCGGCGCCACATCAGATCCGCCGCTGGTCGCACTGGATCGACCACCCGGTGCACCGTCCGGCACAGCAGCCGCGCCCGGCATGAGGCCACTCGGCTCCGCGTCCCAGAGCCCGTCGCCGACGGCCGTGGCGGCCGGGGCGTGGGCATCGTGCCCGGCCGCGAAAATCCCGTCCGCCGGAGCCGGGTCGGGGTCAGTGGCCGCCGGATCCGGCTCCGGCGCAGTGGTTTCCGCCTGGTCGGCCGAATCTCCGGCCGCGCGAGGCGCATCCCACAACGTCTGGCCCGTCGACGTGTCATCGGCGGCGGCAGGCCCCGGCCGCGGCTCGGACTCGGACGAGAGCGCGAACAGGTCGGGCACTTCGGGCTGGGTCGGGGCGGCCTCGCGATGGCGTCGAGCCTCGCCCGCCGAGCCGTCGGTGCGTCGGCGGCCGCGGGTGGCCGGGCGCGGGGCCAGGTCCGGGTCGGTGAGGGAGAACAGGTCGTCGGTCACGCGGGGCTCCCCTGGTCGTCCCGGCGCGGCCGGAATCCACGCGGGCGGATTCCGGCCGTCGACAGGCCGGAATGACGGGACGGGGTGCCGGACAGGGGGTTCCTCCTCGGGGCGGTCACGGTTGGCCTTGATTCTCGTTGGTGAGCAACGGATTCCACAGGCGGCGCGCCAGTTCGCCGAAACGGGTCGGTTCGGATTCGATGCCCGGCAGGGCGGGGGCGGCGGCTTCGGTGAGCTGGTGGAAGCGGGGATTGGGGCCGAGGATGTGGCGGAGGTAGCGGTCGGTGTTCTCGCCGAAGCGGCCGTCGAATTCCTGTTCGGCGGCCAGCAGGGCGTCGTCGGGGGTGCCGCCGGCGAGGCGGCGTTCGGCGTAGACGGCGGAGGCGGCGGGGGCGATGGGAAGTGGTTCGGTGAGGCCCTCGTCGCGGATGGCGACCAGTTCGCGCAGGATGCCGCGGGACAGGGCCGCGGGCGGGGCGGTGAGGGTGGATTGCCAGGCGGGGCGGTTGTGTTTGCCGCGCCCGATGGTGAGGGCGCGCCAGCTCTGGTGGGTGCCGGTCGCGGCCAGGGCGAGCAGCCGGATCCAGGCGGCCATGCGATGTTTGGGCGCGAGGCGCGAGTAGGTGGTGCGCAGCAGGGCGTCGTCGTGGACGTCGGGGACGGTGCCGGTGAGGCGGCGGCCCTCACCCAGGTCGACGGCGATATCGATGGTGCGGGAAGGGATTTCGTGCAGCGGCCGGGCGACGCGGACCAGCTGGTCGACGGTCCCCTCCACCTCGTCGAGCACGGCCGCGCCCAGGCTGAACGGCGGCAGCGTGCCGCGCCGCCATTCCGCGGCCCGCAACACATTCGGGTCGACGCCGGTGAGCCGCGCGCTCAGCATGCGCTCGCCCATATTCCATTTGGTGAGCCCGTCGAGCTCAATGGGGAGGCGATCGGCGATCTCCTCCTCTTCCTCGGGCACGCGAATCCCCAAGCGCTGCCACAGGAATGCCCGCACCGGATGCTCGGCGAAGGACACCAGATCCGCGAGCTCCACATCACCGCGTTCGACCTCCGGCAGCGGTGTCGGCAGGAACAGCGGCCGCGGCGTCGGCGCACGCCCCGCGGCCTGCGCACCCGCCAGCGCGACGGTGTCGAAACTGAACGGCTCCTCGACCCGGAAATTGCGACGATCGAAGGGCTGCAACGGGTGTCGCGTCACCACCCGATCCATGGCGGCCGCCCCGACGTGCGCGCGCACGGTGTCGAGCAGTTCGGCCAGCGGGATCGCGGGCGGCCGATGCGCACCCGACACCGGATCGGATCCGGTGTGCAGCAACACCAGTCGCTCCCCGGCCGCCATGATCGCGTCCAGCAGCAACTGCCGATCCTCACTGCGCGGATCCCGATCCCCGGGCAGCCGATGCCGCGCCAGCGCATCGTCACCGTCCACACCACCCGTACGCGGGAACACTTCGTCATCGAGTCCGAGCAGCACCACCACCCGATGCGGTACCGACCGCATCGGCACCATGGTGCACACCGTCAGCTCCCCGGTCCGGAAGTTGGCCCGCGACGGCCGCCCAGCCAGCCGCGCCGTCAACAAGGCCCCGATATCACTGAGCCGCAACGGAATCCGCCCTGCGGGCTCCAGCGCCGTGGCCAGCTCCCGGCGTGCCTGCACCGCCATCCACCCCTGCGTCACCGGCACCTCGGTCAGCAGATCCAGCGCCCGCCCGAGCACCGCCGCCCACTCCGCCGCCGGCCGCGCCGACCCGGCCGGTTCCTCCAGCGTGGACCCGCGCAGATCCCGCAGGCACACCGCCAGCCGGTCCACGAATTCCGCGAACCGCCCCGACAGATCGATGTCATTGCTGTCCACGTCATCGAGCGGCAGCACCAGATCCAGCCAGTCCTCGCTGGATTCGCCCGCCGCCACCCCCAGCAGAATGCGATCCACCGCCGCGTTCAAGGTGTTCTGCGCGAAGTCCCCCAGCCCGAACGCCTGCCGCTGCCGCTGCCCGATCCCCCACCGCGCGCCGGTCTCGGTGGCCCATTCCCGCAGCCGCTCGATATCGTCGTCGTCGAATCCGCAGCGCAGCCGAACCGGTTCCGCCGCACACAGATCCAGCGCCTCCGTCACAGTGACGCGGCCGTCGGCCAACTCCAGCAGTGTCCCGACCACATCCAGCAGCGGATTCACCGCCCGCTGCGCCCGGTCGGCCAGCCGCACCCGCAACCCGTGCGCCGGATGCCCCGGCTCGGCCCCGTCCAGGGACCACTGCCCGAACGCCGCCCGCACCAGCGGCGCGTAGCTCTCGACATCCGGGCACATGACGATGACGTCGCGCGGCTCCAGCGTCGGGTCGGCGCTGAAGATTCCGAGCAAGGCATCCCGCAGCACCTCGACCTGCCGCGACGGCCCATGACACGAGTGCACCGCGATCGTCCCGTCGGCCAGGCTCGGCTCCGGCATGAGCGACCACCGGTCCTGCCGCACCGCCGCCTGCAGCTCCGACAGCAGTGTCCGCGGCCCCACCGCCTCCGGCCGCGGATGATAGGTATCGATGTGGTCGTAGCCCGACAGCCGCTGCTGCAGCTCCCGCACATCCCGCCCCAGCGCCGCCAGCAGCGGATGCCGCACCCGCACACCGGAATTCGGGATCACCTCGGCATCGGCCAGCTTGGTCCACAGCGCCGGACTGGGATGCACCAGCCACAGGTGCACCTGCCGCCCCGACGACAGTGCCGAGAGCACCTCCAGCTGATCGGTGGTCAGCCGTGTCACCCCGAACAGCGAAATCCGTTCCGGCAGCGACACGATCGACGGCTCCGCCCGCAGCCGCGCACACGCCGCGCCCAGCCGCTCGGCCGGACTCGGCACCCCCACCACCCCGCGCAGCCGCCGCCACAGCAGCGGCTGCCACAGCAGATCCGGCGGCAGCGCATTCCCGGCCCCGTCGGTATCGCGGCCGTCGGCCCAGTCGGTCATCATCGCCGGACGCTGCGCGGCATAACTGTCGAACAGCGACGCGATCCGCGCCGCCGTGGCGTACCGGCGCCCGACCCGGTACCCGCCCGCGTCCCCGTGCCCGAGATGCCGTGCCAGCACCGCCGCCCACGACTCGGACAGCACCTCGTCGAGCACCGGCAGCAGCGTCCACACCAAGCGCTCCGGCGACCACGGATCCTGTTCGGGATCCACACCGGTCGCCTCCGCGAGCACCGTCGCCACCAAGGCGGCCGGGTCCGCGAAATCGATATTGGCCGAAATGCCGTCAACCCCGGTGACACTTCCGGCCGCACCCCCGCAACCGAGTACGGTCGCCAGTCGCTGGGTCAGCCAGCGCTCGATTCCCTTGGCGGGAACCGCGACCACTTCCGGGGTGAACGGATCACCGAGCGGATCGCTGAGCAGCTCGGCCAGCGCGTCGGCAAGCGTGTCCGCCCGTTCGGCCCGGTGAATGTGCACGTGCTGTGTTTATACAGTCGGCGAACGACATGCAAACACCACGCCTCACGGCTCGCCGGGTGACACCTGCCACACGCCGATGGTTTGCTAGGGCGCGTCACCCCGAAATTCGAGTGTGGTATGCGACAGTGCGTTTCGGGGAGGTCTTCGTTGGTGAGGCTGGAGATTTTGTACCGAAAGGCTGGTTCGCGTCGATGTCTGCGTCGGTGATTCCCCTGGTGCCCAGAACCGGTTTCACGGTTCGCCGGGTGGGAGACCGCTGGGAACTCGTCAACTCCCGACATTACGGGCGCGGCGTGGTTCTACAGTCCTGGCCGCGCGAGCGGCACACCGAGGCATTCGAGCACTGCTATCGCCTCAATGGCCGCAGTATCGAAGAGCTACAGGCGGCTTTCCGCTGACGAGCACGAAAATCGGTGCGACAGTGTCGATTCGATAACAGAAGCGCGGTTGTCCTGCAAGACGTGCGTATCGGGCATTGTCCCCTCTATTGTGTTCCCTCGTGCGTTCCCCCAAGGCCCGGCGCGTGGCCTCCTCCGCTTGTGTCCTCGCTGCCGCGGCCCTGATTCCGGCCGCACCCGCCTTCGTCCCGATCGCGGGCGCGGCGCCCGCGAATGCGAATGGGCTCGTCCATACCCGCGGTCCGGTCGCCGGATTCGATGCCGATATGAGCAACCGCATTGCCGCGGCCGACCTTTACATCGCCAGCCGCCCCGGCGTCACCGGCTATGTCATGCGCGACCGCGTCACCGGCGGTGTTTATCGAAATGGCAACGCCGACACCAACTTCTGGACCGCGTCGACCATCAAGCTGGCAATCGCGGAGGATCTGCTGAACCGCGCCCGCATCGGCGCCATCCAGCTGGGCCCCGACGACCGCGCGCTCATGGAGTCCATGCTGGCTACCTCGAACGACAATGCCGCCGACATCCTCTGGAACAAGTACGCCGGCTTCGATCGGATGGCCTTCAACAACGCCTTCCGCGCCAACGGCATGACCGGTCTGGTCCCCATGCCGCCCACCACCTCCCTCGAGCAGGTCAAGCTGTTCCCGGACTGGGGTTTCCAGCAGTGCTCCCCCGCCGACCTGGACCGGCTCATGGACAATGTGCTGACCCGCATGCACCCCGACGACCGCGCCTACCTCGTCGACCGCATGCGCCGAGTCGACACCAACCAGCACTGGGGCGTGTGGGGCGCGGGCGCGGCCATGAACCCGGGCCTCAAGAACGGCTGGTCCGACGAACAGGGTGGCTGGGTGGTCAATTCGGTCGGCTTCGCCGGGCCGGGTGAGCGCTACACCCTCGCGATCATGACCGAACAGGGCGATCAGGGCGGCTACGCCGACGGCTCCGAAACCACCACGCACGTGGCCCAATTGCTGTTCAGCGGCCGCTGAACAGCTGTTCCGAGAACACTGACGGACCCTCGCCACGGGACCGCCCGGGAATCCCGGCCTAACGACCGCCGATCTTGTATGTTCGAGAAGGTTGTCTAAAAGGTCTGTTTTCGGTCGGTCCTGATTGGTCGTCGCGACTCACACTGCACTACCGTTACGGGTGAGTTGTCGTAGTTTCACCGTCTGGCGAGGAGCAGGAACTAGATGAACGCCGAGAAATCCGTCGCACAGCGCCATCGGGTCGTGGTGATCGGGTCCGGGTTCGGTGGACTGTTCGCCTGCAAGCACCTGCGCAAGGCCGATGTCGACATCACTCTCATCTCCAAGACCTCCACGCACCTGTTCCAGCCGCTGCTGTACCAGGTCGCGACCGGCATCCTGTCCGTCGGCGAGATCGCGCCCGCCACCCGCATCGTGCTGCGCAAACAGGAGAACGTGCGGGTCATCATGGGTGAGGTCACCGATGTCGACGTCGAGGGCGGCCAGGTCACCTCGCGCCTGCTCAACCAGGACTACGTCACCCCGTTCGACAGCCTCATCGTGGCCGCGGGCGCGCAGCAGTCCTACTTCGGCAACGACCACTTCGCCACCTACGCGCCCGGCATGAAGACCATCGACGACGCGCTCGAGCTGCGCGCGCGCATCCTGGGCTCCTTCGAAGAGGCCGAGCTGGCCACCGATCAGGAGACCCGCGACCGGTTCATGACCTTCGTGGTGGTCGGCGCGGGACCCACCGGCGTCGAATTGGCCGGGCAGATCGCCGAACTCGCCGACCGCACCCTCGACGGCACCTTCCGCAATATCGACACCCGCGACGCCCGCGTCATCCTGGTCGAGGGCGCCGGCGCGGTGCTCGCGCCCATGGGCCCCAAGCTCGGCATGAAGGCCCAGCACCGGCTGGAGAAGATGGGCGTGGAGATCCAGCTCAACGCCATCGTCACCAATGTGGACGCGCGCGGCGTCACCGTGAAGGACCCGGACGGCACCGTGCGGCGCATCGAATCCGCGTGCAAGGTGTGGTCGGCCGGTGTGCAGGCCAGCGGGCTGGGCAAGATCCTGGCCGACAAGTCCAAGGGCACCGAGGTCGACCGGGCCGGCCGCGTCATCGTGGAGCCGGACCTCACCATCAAGGGCTACCCGAACGTCTTCGTGGTCGGCGACCTGATGTCGGTGCCGGGCGTGCCCGGGCAGGCGCAGGGCGCGATCCAGGGCGGCACCTACGCGGCGAAGGCCATCAAGGCCGAGGTCGCGGGCAAGCAGAAGGTCGAGGACCGCAAGCCCTTCAAGTACTTCGACAAGGGCTCGATGGCCACGGTGTCGCGGTTCAACGCGGTCTGCCAGGTCGGCAAGCTCGAGTTCAGCGGTTTCATCGCCTGGCTGGCGTGGCTGGGCCTGCACCTGTGGTACCTGGTCGGCTTCCGCAGCCGCTTCGTCACCGTGCTCGAATGGTTCGTCTCCTTCCTGGGCCGCCACCGCGGTCAGATGGCCGCGACCGAGCAGTGGGTGTTCGCGCGGCTCGCGCTCGAGGCGCTCGACGATCCCACCGAGGCGGCGCAGCTGGCCAAGCAGATCGGCGTCGAATCCTCCTCGGGGAACGGCAAATCCGTGGCGACCGACAAACCCGGCGAATCCACGGGACAGCGCGCGGGCTGAACCGAACCTCCCGCGCGGTATCAATAATGGCCTGACCGGGCCGCGTGTCCCGACCAATCCGGCACACCGGCCGGATCCGAATGTTCGACATCCGTTGACATTCGGGAGAGAGGTCATTCATGGGCAAACGCCAACCGGTCGATTTGGTTCGCGAATCGAGCACAGTGCGACGGCGCCTGGGTTCCCTGGCGGTCGCGGGCGCGCTTCCGCTGGTCGCCGCCCTCGCCACCGCGGGAACCAGTGCGGCCGAGCCGGTTTCGTCCGACGAGAACCAGCCGGCCGTGGTCGACAATCAGCCCGCCGCCACCGCGCCTGACGGCACCGACGCGAAGCCGGGCGTGGTCATCGACACGCCCTTCGGCAAGATCGCGGTGCCGGTCCCGCAGACCATGGCCGACGGGGTGCACACCTACCTCGACGCCACCGCCGCCGAGGTCGAGGGCGCTGCCGCCGAGGCCACCCCGGCCGACGCGCTCGAGCCGGGCAGCCTGGTCGATCAGCCCGCTCCGGCCATGCCCGTGCGGGTCGGCCGCAATTCGGCCACCGGCGTGCGGGACATCCCCAACGCGCCGCTCGCGCCGGTCGATCAGAGCAAGCTGCACCAGCCCGATCCGATGGCCGCGCCCGATGTCGCGCCCATCGCCGCACCGGAGGGCAAGCTGCGCTTCGGCGACACCCAGGTCGACATTCCGGCCTGGCTGAATCCGGAGCAGGCCGCCCAGGTGAACGCGCTCGCCGCGGGCGCGGAGGCGGAGCTGGCCCGCACCTACGATTCGGCCGGTTTCGAGCCGAGCCGTTCGGATCGCATGGCCGCGCAGACCGTGGGCACCGCGGCCGTGGGCGCGGCGGTGGGTGTGGGCGTGGCCGCCCCGCTGGAGATCGCCGGTGGGGTCATGGGCGGGTTCATCGGCGCGATGGCGGGCACACCGTTCGCACCCGCGGGCTGGGTCTTCGGCCCGGCGGTGGGCGCGACGGCGGCCGCCACCCTGATCGCGGTGCCCGCCGCGACGGTTGGCGCCGTCATCGGCGGTGCCGTGGGCGCTGTGAACGGTTACCTGGCTCCGGCCACCCCGGTCGGCCCGGTCGACGAGGCCACCACGGTCGATGAGGGCACCGCGGTAGCCGACGCATCAGCTATCGACGGGTGATAGCCGCTCTAACGAGGCCGGAATCCCTCACCAGGGATTCCGGCCTTTTCGGTGTCCAGCTACCGGCCAGTTAGCTAATTCTCAGTTATGACAACGATTTTCGATCGTCCGTTTCCCCACCAATCCGGGTGACCGGTGGGTTCGAATGTCGAGCGTCGATGTTCCCCTGAAGAGAGGCATTGCATGGCCGCAGGTAAGCACCGAGCACTGAACCCCCATCGCAACAAGGTCGGAAACGTGGTGGCGGCAGGCGCGGTACCGCTAGTCCTGGCGATTGTCGGATCCGGCGCAGCCAATGCCGCACCGTCCGACGTCGCTCCGGTGGCGCAGCACGACGACGCGCCCAAGCCCCAGTGGCCCGCGGCCGACTCCCCGAATGTGAATCCCTATGAGGGCCTGCACATTCCGGGCGATACCAAGAGCTCCATCCAATGGTCGCGACAGGCACCGGACAAGAGTTACCTGGCCCCCGTCGGCGTGCTGCACCCGCCCGCCCCGGTTCCGGCCGTGCCGCCGATCGCCCCGCCGCCCGGCATGTTCCGGTTCGGCGATGTGCAGGTCCCGGCTCCCGACTGGATCGACAAGGAACAGTCGATCCAGATCAATGACAATGCCGCGCAGGTCGAGGCGAATCTCGCCACCTTCCTCGACTCGATCGGCATGGAGCGTTCCCGCTCCGACCGCATTGCCGGGCAGACCATCGGCACCGCCGCCCTGGGCGCTGTCGCCGGAGCCGCCACCGCCGCCCCGATCGAGCTCACCTCCGCCGCCGTCGGCGGTGTCGTGGGGCTCGTCGTCGGCGCCGGTTTCGTTCCGGTCGGCCTGGTCGCCGGTCCCGCCCTCGGCGCCGCATTCGGCGCTGCGGTCATCGCCATTCCCGCAGCCGCCGCGGGTGCCGCGGTCGGTGCCGCTGTGGGCGCGGTGAATGCGTTCAACGCACCACCCCGCGTCGTCGGCGACTGAGTGTTTCGCTGAATTCCTTTCGACGACAGCCCGCTTGAACGAAGCTCTGCGATGAGCTGATGTGCGCTCGCGGTGGGAACCGGCGGTGAGGTCCGGTTCCCGCCGCGCACGCGAGGGATACCACCGCGTGCGCCGGTGACGTTGGTTCCGGCGGGCGAGGGCGGCGGACTCCGGTGCCGGGACCCGCATTCGGGCAGGGTCGAACTCCGAGGCGCCGGTCCATGGCTCGGACGGGCGACGAGTGGGCGGAGGATCCATCGTGTCCGAAAGCGACGACCTATCCCGAGAGGTGCAGCGGCTGCTGCATCGCCATGCCGCAGTGGGTTTCGCGGCGGCGGTGGTGCGAGACGGGGAGCTGTGCTGGTTCCACGGTCACGGATCGGCCGACATCGCCACGAGTACCGCCCGATCGCGACATCGTGACCGTGGGCGCCGGCGCGATCTATTCGAGCACCCGCGACATGGCCCGCTACGTCGCCGCTCTGCTGGGTGCGGGTCGCAATCAGTACGGATCGGTGGGGCAGCCCGCGACACTCGCGAGCATGTTCGCGCCGCAGTATCAACCGGATCCTCGCATTCCGGGCATGGGGCTGGCATTCTTCCGCCATGACCTCGACGGCCACGCCACCGTCGACCACGACGGGCTGGTCTCCGGATTCAGTTCCCAGCTGACCCTGGCCCCCGACGACAACGTGGGCATCCTGGCGTTCACCAATGGCGTGCGCGGCGGCAAGCAGTGGCTGGGCACCGAGATGTCCGCCTTGATGCGGACACTGCTCGGTGTCGCGCCGGAGACGATCCGAACCGATCTGCCGCAGCGTCCCGAGCTCTGGACCGAGCTGTGTGGCCGCTACACCTTCCCCGGCGCACTGCGCGACATCCAGAAGTGGTTCCTCCCCGCGGCACACATCACCGTGCACCGCGGCTCACTCGCGCTGCGCGTGATCAGCCCGATACCCCAACTGTCCCGGGCCATTTCACTGTGGCCCGACGACGACAAGGACCCGTACGTCTTCCGCGCGGATCTGACCGCGTTCGGAATGGGCACCACCCGAGTCGTTTTCAGTCGCGATCGAGAAACCACGGCGACAGCCTTCCACCTCGACGCCATGCCGCTGACCTTTCACCGGCGGGCCGCCGATCACTGACGGCCTGCGCGCATCCGCCAATTCACACCCCGAAAATGTGTTGCAGGTCATGTGCTGGGCGCCCAATATGTGATCCGGAGAGCGGGTGGGAGCGCCATTGACGTGATCCAACACCGGTGCTACTGAGGACATTTGTCCGTTAAACGCGGAGAGTTTGCTCCGTAGTGTCCAAGGTATGGAAATACCTACCGCGAACCGCAAAGGGCTGAGTCTCTTCGCCCTGATCATGATTGGCATTGGTTCGATCTTCGGATCGGGCTGGCTCTTCGGAGCCGGACAGGCCGCCCAGGTTGCCGGGCCGGCCGCGATTATCGCCTGGGTGATCGGTGCGGTGTTCATAGGACTGATCGCCATGTCCTACGCGGAGGTGGGCGCCGCCTACCCGTTCCCGGGATCCATGGCCCGCTTCGGTTCCATCTCGCACGGCCCGGTGCTCGGTTTCATTACCGGCTGGGCGGTTTGGATCGCCGTCGCCGCGCTCATTCCGATCGAATCCATCGCCAGTACGCAGTACATGTCGTCGTGGAGCTTCTCCTGGGCACAGGGCCTGATGGAGGACGGCTCGCTGACGCTCGCGGGCATGGGCATGGCGTTCGTGCTGACCGTGGTGCTGTGGCTGTGCTGCTACTGGTCCGTCGGCCTGCTCGCCAAGGTGAACAACCTGCTCACCGCGGTGAAGTTCGGCATCCCGGTGCTCGCGGTCGTCTCCCTGATCGCGTCGGGTTTCCACACCGAGAACTTCCACGGCTACGGCGGTTTCGCGCCCAACGGCTGGGCCGCGGTGCTCACCGCGGTGTCCACCTGCGGTGTCGTGTTCGCCTTCAACGGTTTCCAGGCCGTGGTGAATCTCGGTGGCGCGGCGAAGAATCCGGGCAAGGCCATTCCGGCCGCGCTGGTCGGCGCGCTGTCGATCGGCCTGGTCATCTACATGCTGCTGCAGGTCGCCTTCATCGGTGCGGTCCCGCCGGAGCAGCTCGCCGAACACGGCTGGGTCGGAATCAATTTCAACTCGCCGTTCGTCGATATCGCCAAGCTGCTGATGCTCGGCTGGCTGGTCATCATGCTCCAGTTCGGCGCGTTCATCTCGCCGTCGGGCGCCAATATCGCCAACGTGGCCTCGGCCTCGTACATGGTGCAGAACCTGGCCGAGACCGGTTTCTTCCCGAAGAAGCTGGCCGAGTCGCACCCCAAGTACGGCACCGCCCGCCCGGCCATGTGGCTGAACCTCGCCTTCTCGCTGATCCTGCTGCTGACCGTCGGCCACAGCTGGCACGCGCTGGCCGGCATCGTCTCCGCGGCCATGGTCATCTCCTACCTGATCGGCCCCATCGCGGTGGGCGTGTTCCGCAAGACCAAGCCCGAACTGCCGCGGCCCTTCCGGCTTCCGCTGGCCAATGTGATCACCCCGCTGGCCTTCACCCTGGCCGCCTGCGCGCTGTACTGGACGCACTGGCCCAATACCGGCCGCATCGTGTTCATCACGCTGCTGTCCGTGCCGATCGCGGTGGCCGTGCTGTGGAAGCGTGGTGAGCGCACCATCGCTCAGCAGCTGGCTCCGGCCTGGTGGATGATCGCCTTCCTGATCTTCATGGCGACCGTGTCCGCCCTGGGTTCACCCGATTTCGGTGGCACCGGCCTGATTCCGGGCGGCATCGATATCGCGCTGGTCGCCGTGGCCGCGCTGGCCACCTACTACTGGGCCGTGCGTGCCGGCGTGAAGGCCCACGAGTCGGGTCTGCCCGGTCCGGATCCGGTGCTGGACGCCGCGCCCGAGCAGGAGAACGAGATCGTTCCGCTCGACGACGTGATCGGCACCGAGTCGGACCGTAATCTGCAGCCCGCCTGATCAATCCGTCCCCCATCCAAAGCCCGAGCAGTCAAAGGTCTGGTCATGGCACTCTCAGTCTTCGATTTCTTCTCCATCGGTATCGGCCCCTCCTCCTCGCACACTGTCGGCCCGATGCGCGCGGCGCAGTTCTTCGCCAACCGCCTGAAGGAAGACGGCCTGCTGTCCCAGACCGCCTCGGTCCGCGTCGAACTGTTCGGTTCGCTCGGTGCGACCGGCCGCGGCCACGCCACCCCCAAGGCGGTGCTGCTCGGGCTGGAGGGTCACTCCCCCAGCACCATCGATCCGGATGTCGCCGATGAGGATGTGGCGCGCATCCGCCGCACCAAGCGGCTGCGGCTGCTGGGCACCGAGATCGGTGATACGCACGAGATTCCGTTCGACGAGCCGACCCAGCTCATCCTGCACATGCGGCGCGCGCTGCCGTACCACGCCAATGCGATGACGCTGTTCGCCTACGACCGCGATGGGATTCCGTTGCTGGAGAAGACGTACTACTCGGTCGGCGGCGGGTTCGTGGTGGACGAGGACTCGGTGTGCGCCGATCCCGACAAGGACGACACCACGGTGCTGGCCTACCCGTTCAGCAGCGGCGCGCAGTTGCTGAAGCACGCTCGTGAGACCGGGCTTTCGATCTCCTCTCTCATGATGGAGAACGAGAAGGCTTGGCGCAGTGAAGCGGAGATCCGCACCGGGCTGCTAGAGATCTGGAACGTCATGCGGGAGTGCGTCAACCGCGGGCTGAATCGTGAGGGGATTCTGCCCGGCGGGCTGGAGGTGCGCCGCCGCGCGGCCACCTCGGCCCGGCAGTTGCGCGCCGAGGGCGATCCGATGATGCACCGCACCGAGTGGACGACCATCTACGCTATGGCGGTCAACGAGGAGAACGCGGCGGGTGGGCGCGTCGTCACCGCGCCCACCAACGGCGCGGCCGGGGTGCTGCCCGCGGTGCTCTCGCACTACGTCAACTTCGTGCCCGGCGCCGATGAGGAGGGCATCATCCGATTCCTGCTCACCGCAGGGGCGATCGGCATGCTCATCAAGGAGAACGCGTCGCTCTCCGGCGCCGAGGTCGGCTGCCAGGGTGAGGTCGGGTCCGCATGCTCGATGGCCGCGGGCGCGTTCGCCGAGGCCATCGGCGGCACCCCCGAACAGGTCGAGAACGCCGCCGAGATCGGCATGGAACACAACCTCGGCCTGACCTGCGACCCGGTCGGCGGCCTGGTCCAGATCCCCTGCATCGAACGCAACGGCATGGCCGCGGTCAAGGCCGTCACCGCCGCCCGCATGGCCATGCGCGGCGACGGCACCCACAAGGTCTCCCTCGACGAGGTCATCAAGACCATGAAGGAAACCGGCGCCGACATGAGCGTCAAGTACAAGGAAACGGCCCGCGGCGGACTCGCCGTGAACCTCACCGAGTGCTGAGAGTCGTTCGGCCACAAGCCATCGACGTGACAACCGGGCGGTACGCGAACAGCGTGCCGCCCGGCGGCATTTCCGGGAGCCCGGGCGATCAGACCGTGAGCAGGCGGGCGGTGCGCGTGAAGAGTGTGCCGCCCGCGGCCAATGGGAGCAGGGCCTCGTCCAGGCCGGTGGTTTCCGATTGCCGGTCGTCGGGGTAGGTGAGGATGCTCTCCAGGGCGCGCGGGCTGGACAAGGCGTCGTCGGTGAGGGCGTCCGCGCCGAGTTCGAGGCGGTGCCGCAGCAGCGGGGTCGGGCCGACGTCGGCGGTCAGGTCGCCGCTCCAGTAGCCGTGGTCCTCGCCGGTGCGACCGATCTGGACGCGCTCCCGGAGGTGTAGGCGCGCACCCTCTTCCAGCCGGACGGTGGTGAAGGTCTCGTGCTCGGCTCCGCCCGCGACAACCGTCGGCTCAGGATCGAAATCCAGTTCGCCGCCCGCCGCGACCTCGAATCGCCAGTGGGCCACGGACTTCAGTGTCTCCCGGCCGGGCAGGGCGATGGTGGCCGCGACCGAGCGCACGGCCAGGCGCGCGCCCGCGCCCACGGAGACAACGATATCCAGCACGTCCCCGCCCAGAGGTGTTGCGGCGGTGCCGATGAAGTGCACCGTGTCGATCCCGGTGCGGCGCGCCGCCAGGCCGCCGACCGCATGGATGTGCGGTAGCGCCCCGGCGGTCGCGGTGATCCGTAACTCAGTGCGAATGGGCAAGGCCCGTGCCCTGCTCGGAAGTGCCCGCCGCATCCTGCTCGGCGGCCAGCTTCAGCTGTTCGCGCACCCACGCCAGCACCGGCGTCGCCGCCGGGTCCTCGGTGAGGGAGGTGAACACGAATGGGCGGCCCTCGCGGACCTTGGTCGAATCGCGGTCCATCACCGACAGATCCGCGCCGACCATGGGAGCGAGGTCTGTCTTGTTGATGACCAGGAGGTCAGACCAGGTGACACCCGGGCCGCCCTTGCGCGGCACCTTGTCGCCACCGGCGACGTCGACCACGAAGATCTGGGCGTCGATCAGACCCGAGGAGAAGGTGGCGGTCAGGTTGTCGCCGCCCGACTCCACCAGGATCAGATCCAGCGGCGGGTTCGCCTCGATCAGGTCGTCGATGGCGTCGAGGTTCGCGGTGATGTCATCGCGAATGGCGGTGTGCGGGCACCCGCCGGTCTGGACCGCGGTGATCCGCTCGTCCGGCAGCACCGCGTTCCGGCGCAGGAAGTCCGCGTCCTCGGTGGTGTAGATGTCATTGGTCAGGACCGCGAGCGACAGTTCGTCGCGCAGCTGCCGGCACAGGGCGGCCGTCAACGCGGTCTTCCCCGATCCGACCGGTCCGCCGATCCCGATCCGGAGCGGCTCCCCCGGCGTCCGCTCCCGCTTGGGGCGGTCGTGGCTGTGATCGTGCGGTTCCCCGTCGATGAGGTGAGGTGGCATGTTCGCTCCTTTCCACCTCATCCTGGCCCAGCGGTGTAAACCCGATGTAACCAGCCCCGCGACCTGCTACGACGCGAACAGCGGCATCTCCCGGCGCAGGTGGCGTTCGGCCAGCACGTCCTGCAGCGGATCGGAGAGCGCGGCAAGCGCTTTGGCGGCCTCGCGGGCGGTGCTGTCGCAGACCTCGGCGAGCCGGATGGTGCAGGCCGCCACGGCCGCGGGATCGAGCGCGAGCAGTCGCTGGGCGGCGGTGGCCGCACCGGTCATGGTCGTGTACACGGTCACCGACGCGATGTCCTCGGGCGACGCGCCACAGACCCGGCCCACCATCCCGAACACGGTGGACAGGTGCGGCCGCAGGCCGAGGGGAAGCCAATCACCCTGCGGCCACACCTGTTTGGCCAGACGCAGCAGCCCGCGCCCCTGGGCGCGCGAGGCCGTACGAGCCGACGGCGACGGGGTGCGCGCATCGGCCTCCAGCTCGGCCAGAGCCGGATCGAGCGCGCCGGAGGTGACGGCCGCGGCGAGGGAGGCCGCGACCAGTCCCGAGGTGCGGACGCGTCGGCGCAGATAGAGCTCGACGGTGGTCACGTCACGCAACAACCCGGAGGCCACGGCCTCTTCCACCCCGCCCGAATGCACATGCCCGCCGATCGGCAACCGCGAATCGGCGAGGGTGAGCAGTGTCGCCAGGCTCATCGGGCCACCTCCGGTTTCCGCATGGCCCGATCCTAAAGGCGGGCGCTCTAGGTGTAGAGGCAGGGCATGGACGCCGAGAGGCTCTTCAGCCCGCAAGTGATCGTGTTCATCACTCCGGAGGATCCGGTGTCAGGAACCAGCCCGGCCACCGGAGCCAGCTCCGCGGTACCGGGCGCGGCGGGCTGCAACTCCAGCGGCGCGGCCATGGCCGGTGCGGCACCGACCCCGGTGGCGATGGCCGCGACCGTACACGCTTTCAACACAAGGCTTCTCATCGACGATCCTCTCTCCGAACACTCTCACCGAATGCGATGGCAGGGAGGCTAGCCGAAAACCCGCTTATGTGAACACGTTTCATTTCAATCTAGGTAGCGCCAGTTCCAGCGGGCGGCGCCGGTGAGCGGAGTGCCCGGAGACACCGCTTCGGGCAGGGTGTTCAGCCCGTCGGGCGGGCCGGATTGGGGTTCCACGCAGACGGTTTCGGCGGGTTCGTCGTAGACCACCACCCAGTGCAGCGGGCTGGTGATGGTCAGTTCTATTGCGCCCGGCCAGGTGACGGTGACGTGGACGCCGTCGGGCATGCCGAAGCAGTCGTCCCAAGGGCCGGGCCGCGGAGGGATGCGGGTGCCGTCGGGGAGGTGGTCGGGGGCGCGGCGTTCCTGCCAGGACGGGGTGAAGGACAGCTCCAGGTCCTTGCCGTCCGGGGTGAGACGGCGCTCGAACCAGGGGTGCCAGCCGACCTGGGCCGGAAAGGGTTCGGCGGTGGCCTCGACGGTCATGTGGAAATCGAGCGCGGTATCGGACAGGGTGAACGACTGGGTGACGCGGCCCGGGAACGGCCAGGGGGCGCGCAGGTCCTGGGCCAGGAGCAGTTCGGTGTCGGTGTGGCGCAGCACTTCCCACGGGTGATCGCGTACGGTGCCGTGAATGGCGTGAGGTTCGGCATTGCGCGGGAAGTGGTACTCCTGACCGTTCCAGTGCAGGATGCCGTCGCGGAGGCGGCCGCACCACGGGGCCATCGGGAAGCTGCCGAAGTGTGCGCCGCGGCGCAGGAGCTCCGAGTCGCGCAGGCGCAGGGCCTCGATGCGGCCGGTGCTCACATCGACGGTCAGCAGAGCGTCGCCCGCATGCAGTTCCAGGTCTCGGTCCGTCATATCGCCACCAGTTCCACCCAGTTCGGATTCCGGCCCACCGTGCGGCGATCCACCACGTGTAGTGCACCGCTGTCGGGGTCGATCGCGTACGACGCTACCGCATGCGATTCCTGGCCCGCGGCAAGCAGGTAGCGGCCGGTGGGATCGATTCCCATGCCGCGCGGGCAGGCTTCGGTCGGGGTGTGGCCGAGCGGTGTCAGCGCGCCGGTGGCCTGGTCCACGCGGAATCCGGCGATGCTGCTGGAGCGCCGCTCGGACACGTAGAGCAGTTCCCCGTCGGGGGTGAGACGCACCTCGGCCGTCCAGGGGTCGAATCCACCCGCGGGCAATACCGAGACGGTGTCGATCGGCGCGAGAAGCCCGGTCTCGGAATCGAATTCGTAGCCGCCGACAGTGCCGTCCAGCTCGTTGGCGACGTAGACCAGCCGGCCGTTCGGATGGAACACCAGATGCCGTGGCCCGGCACCGGGTTTCGTGGCCACGGATGGCGGATCGTTCGGGGTGGCCCGGCCGGTGTGCGCATCGAATCGATACTGCAGCACGGCATCTCCGCCCAATGCCGCCGCGAACAGGTACCGGTCGGAGGGATCGGTGATGATCGAGTGCGCGTGCGGGGGTGTTCCAAGTACGTCGATCGGGTCCGCGGCCACGATGCCGTCCGCGCCGATCGCGTTGATCGAGACGACATTTCCCGTGTAGGACGCGGCGAGCAGGTAACGCCCGCTGCCGTCGGTCGACACGTAGGCCATGTTGTCCAGCATCGGCACGGTCGCCTGCTCCCGCAATTCGCCCGTGCCCGAGTGAATCTCGAAGCAGACAACCGACCACGGCATCGACCGCACCGACGCGTAGAGGCGACGGTGGTCGGGGCTGACCGTCAGCGGCATCACCGTGCCGCCGACGGCCACCGTCTGCACCGGCTCCAAGCTGCCCTCCGCGGACAGCCGCAAGACCGAGATCTCGCCGCTGTCCGCATTGGACACGTACG
Source organism: Nocardia concava NBRC 100430 (assembly GCF_000308815.1). Lineage (GTDB taxonomy): Bacteria > Actinomycetota > Actinomycetes > Mycobacteriales > Mycobacteriaceae > Nocardia > Nocardia concava. The sequence goes on along the minus strand of NZ_BAFX01000074.1, from coordinate 223,570 downwards.
CGACCGTCATCCCAGCCGTCCCGCGCGCGCCCGCAGATCCAGTTCGATCTCTTCCAGGCTGCGCCCCTTGGTCTCCGGCACGAACCGCCGCACCAGCACGAACAGCACCACGCTGACCGCCGCGAAGATCCACGCCGAGTACGCCAATCCCAGATGCTTCGGATCGCTCATCACCGGGAACAGGAAGGTGATGGCGAACGTCGCCGCCCACAGCACCGTCGAGGCGGTGGCCGTGCCGATGCCGCGGATCCGCAACGGGAAGATCTCCGCGATCATCACCCACACCACAGCGCCCCAGCCCAATTCGTAGCCCACCCAGTACAGGTTGAGCACGATCAGCGTGACGATGCCGGTTCCGGTGCCCTTGCCCATGGTCAGCACGGTGAGCCCCAGCGAGAACAGCGACAGCGCCATGATCACATTGCCCAGCAGCAGCAACGGTTTCCGGCCCCAGCGGTCCACCATCAGGAACACCCAGGCGGTGAAGATCAGCTTCACGGTGCCCATGACGGTCGAGGCGAACAGCGCGTTCCCGGTGCCGAATCCCAACTGCTTGAACATGTCCGGCGCGTACAGGTTCACCGCATTGGTACCGGCGAACTGCTGGCCGATCGCGAGGATGAGCGCCACCACCAGCGCCGGGCGCGCCCAGCGGGTGGTGAGATCGCGCAGCCGCCCGCGCTGCTCGCCGTCGAGGCGGATGACCTCCCGGATGCCCTCCAGCTCGGCGTCGGGGTCCTCGTTGCGATGAGTCTGCTCCAAGACCAGCCGGGCTTCCTCCTCGCGACCGGCCTTGACCAGCCAGCGCGGCGTCTCCGGCAGCGTGAACAGCCCGAAGAACAGGATCACCGCGGGCACCGCGGCCAGCCCGAACATCAACCGCCAGTTGCCCGAACCGCTCAACGCCCAGTCGACGATGTAGGCGATGAGAATGCCCGACACGATCATCAACTGATTCAACGTGGACAGCGCGCCGCGCACCCGAGTGGGCGCGAGTTCCGACAGATACATCGGCACAGTCGCCGATGAGCAACCGACCGCGATGCCGGTAACGAACCTCGCCACCACCAGAATCGGATAGGTCGGCGCGAACGCGCAGGCCAGTACGGCGACGGTGAAGATGACCGCGGCCACCATGATGGTGGGGCGGCGGCCGTAGCGGTCGGCGAGCCGACCGGCGATCATGGCGCCGAACACCGCGCCCGCCGCGAGCGAGCCGCCGATCACGCCCTTGGCGAAAGAGTCCAGGTGCCACGGCTTCACGATGAACAACAGGACACCGGAGATGACGCCGAGGTCGTAGCCGAACAGAATGCCGCCGAGCGCTCCGAAGAAATACAGGGAGGAGACGCTGATCCGCCGTCGCTGAGCGGGCGTCGTTGCCGACTGCTGCATGGGAGATGCTTCCTTTACTGCCAAACGAGTGTGCCCAGGCTCACATGCTCGAAAGGCGAACACAATACAGATTCCGATGCTCGTTCGGTATCAGCTCATGCGTTCACGGATGTGAACGCTCAGAGCGGATTCGCCTGTCCCAGCGGGGTTTCCAGGAACGCGCCGCCGATGTGCTCGGGCAATTCGCCGGCCGGTACCTGGTCGGCGAAGCGCTCGGCATCGTCGAGGCTGTGATAGCCGATGGCTTCCGCTTCCCGAAGTGACACCACCGCACGGGTATTCGCCGAGACGCCCCACATCACCCGGTAGCCGGGCCGTTCGGTGGCCAGGCATGCCTCGAGCAGGCGTGCGCAATCGTCGGGCGACATCCACAGCGACAGCTGCCGTACGTCGGCGGGCTTGTCGAAGCAGCTGCCGATCCGCAAGCAGGACACGTCGATTCCGAATCGTTCGTGGTAGAGGCTGCCCAGCGCTTCTAGGGCCGCCTTGCTGACGCCGTAGTAGGTGTCCGGGCGCGGGGTGCTCTCGCCGGGTAGTCCGTCCGGTCCGGCCTCCCCGATCCGGCGGTAGCCGACCGCGTGATTGCTGGAGGCCAGCACCACTTTTCGCACTCCGGCCGCGCGGGCGGCCTCGAGCACGGTGTGGGTGCCGTCGATATTGACCTCGAGGATGCGTGACCAGTCGTCCTCGCGGCTGATGCCGCCCAGATGGATGATCGCGTCGACGTCGGCGCAGGCCGCGGCCATGACATCGGGATCGGTGAGCGAACCGGTGACGGTCTCGACCCGCTCACCGGGTGCGGGTGGATCCAGCGGCGCCAGATCCAGCAGCCGCAGTACCCGATCGGGGCGGGCCAGTCGCGGGCGCATGAGCCGTCCGAGATTGCCCGCCGCGCCGGTGATGAGGACGCGGTGAATCGCCATGTGTGTACTCCTTGATCGATCGAAACAGGTATGTGATCAGCGGATTCCGGCCTGTCGCAGGCGGCGGGCCAGCTGCCCGGCGGCCTCGCGCAGCTGCGCTCCGACGCGGTGCTGTTCGGCCTCAGTGGTGCGGCCCAACGGCATCGAGCAGCTCACCGCGTCGGTGGCCGGGAGCCGGTAGGGCACCGCGGCCGCCGCACAGGCCACCCCGGCCGTGCCCTCCTGCCATTCGGTCGCGTAGCCGCGGTCGCGGATGACGGTGAGCTCGGAGAACAGAACTGTGCGGTCGGTGACGGTGTGTTCGGTGCGCGCGGGCAGTGCGGCGGGCAGCAATTCGGTCAGCTCACCGTCGGAGAGTTCGGCCAGCAGCACCTTGCCGAGCGCGGTGGCGTGCGCGGGCAGGGTGCGGCCGACGCGGGAGATGAGGTGCTCGGAGCTGCGTGATTCGCGGGTCTCGAGGTAGACCACCTCATTGCCGCACAGCCGCGCGTAGTGGACGGTGAATCCGGTGTCCTCGCGCAGCTTTTCGAGGGTCTCGGTGGCGTACGGCATCACCGGATCGCGGTCCAGGTACGCGGTGCCGCAGACCAGCGCCCGGACTCCGAGCCGGAATCGGGTTCCGGTGTCGTCGGTTTCGATCCAGCCGGCATCACACAGGGTGCGCAGCAGCCCGTGCAGGCTCGACCGCGGGAATCCGGTGGCCTCGTGCATCTCCGCGAGTGACAGCCACGCGGGCCGCGCCGCGAACACCTCCAGCACCGAGATCGCCCGGCGCGCGGACTTCACTCCGCTCGACGCTTCGTCGCGATCGACTCGATCCACGGGACGCGGACGCTGCATGGCACTCCTGAAATCTCGGATTCCGACCGTTCTCGATACAGAACCTCGTCTGATTGCCGATCGTATTCAGATACATGAACTTTCGTCCGATGCTTTGTCGGCATCAGCTGATGCTCAATGAATGTTGGACGGGTATCAGAAGGAGGACTTAGCGTGGCGGCAACACGATCCGCGGGACCGCGGGGTACAGGAGAGCCCGGACGATGACAGGCGACGATCGACTGTCGACCATGTTGTCGCTGGAGCATGTGCGCGGATTCGTGGTGGTCGCCGAGGAGGGCAACTTCCGCCGGGCCGCCGATCGGCTGCGCATGACCCAGCCGCCACTGAGCCGGCAGATCCAGAAGCTGGAACGCGATATCGGTGTGCTGCTGCTGGATCGGACCCAGCGGCAGGTGGAGCTGACGCCGGCCGGGCAGGTGTTCCTCGCCGAAGCCCGGCGGCTACTTGCGCTGGCGGAGGCGGCACCCGCCACCGCGCGCCTGGCGGCCGGGGGCCGGACCGGCACCGTGCGCATCGGGTTCACAGCGACCGCGGGATTCGGTTTCCTGGGCGGCCTCCTCAACCAGCTCTCGCTGGCGCTGCCCGAGATCGAACTGGTGCTGAGCGAACTGGTCAGCGCCCTGCAGTTCGACGAATTGTCCAGCGGCAAACTGGATCTGGCGCTGGCCCGCCCGCCCTTCGACCGGGTCGAGTTCGACGGGCGGCCGGTGCACCGGGACCCGCTGGTGCTGGCGGTGCCCGCCGGACATCGACTGTCGAGCGGCGGCCCGCTGCCCGTGCGGGACTTGGAGGGCGAGCGAATGCTGATGTACGCGCCCGGACCCGCGCGCTATTTCGCCGAGCTGATGAACCGGGTGCTGGCCGGTGTCTCCTATGACCCGGCCGACCGGGTCAGCCAGGTGCACACCATGCTCGCGCTGGTCGCGGCGGGCCGGGGCGTCGCACTGGTGCCCGAGGCGGCGAGCCATCTGCATCTGGACGGCGTGCACTACCGGCAGCTATCCGGGGTGAGCGAGCGCGCCGAGCTGTACGCGGTCTGGCGCCGGCATCCGGCGAATCCGGCGCTGCGCCGCGTGATCGATGTGTTGGAGACCTGGCCGGAAGCCTGAACCGTAGAGAAAGTGAGAACACCGTGCCCGAGACACCACCCGACGCGATGGCACCGCAGGACCTGGGACCGGCCCTGGGCCGCGGCCTGCTGTCGTTCCCCGTCACCCACTTCGACGCCGAGCTGAATCTCGACGAGGCCGCCTACCGCGAGCACATCGCGTGGCTGGCCCAGTACGACGTGGCCGGGCTGTTCGCGGCGGGCGGGACCGGTGAGGGTTTCTCTCTCACCACCAACGAGATCGACCGGGTGGTGCGCGCGGCGGTGGCCGAAACCGCCGGGCGGGTGCCGGTGCTGGCCCCCGCCACCGCCGGGACCGCGGTGGCCGTCGAACAGGCACGCAATGCGGAAGCTGCGGGCGCGCAGGGGATTCTGCTGCTGCCGCCCTATCTCACCGAGTCCGGTCCGGAAGGTCTCATCGAGCATGTGGCGGCGGTGTGCGCGGCGACCTCGCTCGGGGTGATCTTCTACAGCCGCGCCAATGCCCGCGTCGACGATGTGACCGTGGCGCGGATGGCCGAGCGCTGCCCGAATCTGATCGGATTCAAGGACGGCGTCGGCGATATCGAGACCATGACCCGTATCTACGCCCGCATGGGCGACCGGCTCACCTATATCGGCGGCCTGCCCACCGCGGAGACCTTCGCGCTGCCGTACACCGAAATGGGTGTCACCACTTACTCTTCGGCCATCTTCAACTTCGCGCCGGAGTTCGCGCTGGCCTTCTACAAGGCGGTGCGCGCGCACGACCGCGAGACGGTGTACGCGCAGCTGCGCACCTTCGTCCTCCCCTACCTCGAAATCCGCGACCGCCGACCGGGTTACGCGGTGTCGATCATCAAGGCGGGCCTGACCGCAGCGGGCCGCCCGTCGAGCCGGGTGCGCCCGCCGCTCACCGATCTGACCGACACCGAGCTGGCCGAATTGACCGCGCTGGTGAAAAGGATTGCCTGAGATGACATCTCCCGCCGTGCTGGACCGGATCACCGGGGTGCGGATCTCCTCGGTCACCCTGCCGCTGCCGGGTGGCATCAGCGATGCGAAGGTCCTCACCGGGCGGCAGCGGCCCATGACCGAGGTGGCGGTGCTGTTCGCCGAGATCACCACGGCCGCCGGATTCGAGGGCCTCGGCATCAGCTACTCCAAACGCGCCGGCGGCCCCGGGCAGTTCGCGCATGCTCGCGAGATCGCTCCGGTCCTACTCGGCGAGGATCCCAGCGATATCGCCAAGATCTGGGACAAGCTCATGTGGGCGGGCGCCTCGGTAGGGCGCAGCGGCCTGGCGGTGCAGGCCATCGCCGCCTTCGATGTGGCGCTGTGGGACCTCAAGGCCAAACGCGCGGGTCTGCCGCTGGCCAAATTACTGGGCGCGCACCGTGATTCGGTGCGCTGCTACAACACCTCCGGCGGGTTCCTGCACGCCCCGATCGAAGAGGTGCTCGACCGGGCGACCGAATCACTGTCCGACGGCATCGGCGGCATCAAGATCAAGGTCGGCCATCCCGACCATACCGTCGACCTGGCGCGGGTCACCGCCGTCCGCGAGAAGATCGGCGACCAGGTGCCGCTCATGGTCGACGCGAACCAGCAATGGGATCGCCCCACCGCCCAACGCATGTGCCGCGCTTTCGAACCTCTCGCCCTGACCTGGATCGAAGAGCCTTTGGACGCCTACGATTTCGCCGGTCACGCCCACCTGTCCCGCACCTTCGACACCCCGATCGCCACCGGCGAAATGCTGTCCAGCGTCGCCGAACACACCGCACTGATCGAGGCCGGAATCGACATCGTCCAGCCCGACGCTCCCCGCGTCGGCGGCATCACCCGCTTCCTCGACATCATGAACCACGCGAGCCGCCGACAACTCCAGTTGGCCCCGCATTTCGTGATGGAGGTCCACGTCCACCTGGCCGCCGCCTACCCCCTCGAGCCGTGGGTAGAACACTTCGAATGGTTCAACCCACTCTTCAACGAGCGCCTCGAAATCCGTGACGGCCGCATGCACCTGTCCGGACGGCCGGGCCTGGGCGTGACGCTGAGCGACCAGGCACGCGCATGGACCGTCTCCGAGTTCGAGGTCCGATCATGACCCCATTGAAAATGCCTGCACCCCAATCCTTGTATGCCGAGTCCCGGAGGACCTTGTGATCGCGGATACCCCGCTCGAACGGATCGATGACATCGTCGCGGCGGCGGTGCGGGCCGCCGAGGAGATGACCGAGACGACGCCCGCGCAGCGCGCCGGGTGGCTCGAGGCCGCGGCAGATGCGATCGAGCGCGCGGGTGACGAGCTGGTCGGGCTGGCCGTCCGCGAAACCCATCTGCCGGAACAACCGCGGCTGCGATCGGAGTTGGCGCGCACCGTGTTTCAGCTGCGATTGTTCGCGGACGTGCTGGTCGACGGCGAGTTCCTGCGCGCCACCATCGATCACGCCGATCCGGGCTGGCCGATGGGACCGCGGCCCGATATTCGGCGCAGTGTGGTGCCGATCGGGCCGGTGCTGGTGTTCACCGCGGGCAATTTCCCGTTGGCGCTCAGTGTGGCCGGGCATGACACCGCCGCGGCGCTGGCGGCCGGGTGCCCGGTGATTGTGAAGGCGCATCCGGGGCATCCGGAATTGTCGGCGCGCACCCGGGATGTGCTGGTCGCGGCCCTCACCGCCGCGGGTGCGCCGGAGGGCACGTTCGAGATCATCTACGGAGTCGAGGCGGGGACGACCGCGTTGCGGCATCCGGACATTCAGGCCGCCGCGTTCACCGGGTCGGTGCCGGGCGGGCGGGCGCTGTTCGATATCGCCAATGCGCGGCCCAGGCCGATTCCGTTCTACGGCGAGTTGGGCAGCCTGAATCCCGTCGTGGTGACCGCGGGTGCGGTGGCGGCGCGTGGAGAACAGATCGCGCAGGGGTTCGCGGGGTCGTTCACGCTCGGGGCCGGGCAGTTCTGCACCAAGCCGGGGCTGCTCCTGCTGCCGACCGGGCACGGGCTCGAACGGGATCTGGTGGATGCCGTCGCCGCGATCGCGCCGCAGCGGCTGCTCAATGACCGGATCGCCGCGGGTTACCGGTCCGGTGTGGCGGTGTTGCGTGAGCAGGCCGGGGTCGTCCGGCTGGTGTCGCCCGAAGCCGATCCGGCCGACGGCGAATCCGGGTTCACGCCCACCCTGCTCAGGGTGGCGGTCCGCGACTTCCTCGACGACAGCACCGTTTTGGACCGGGAATGCTTCGGCCCGGAGTCGCTGATCATCGAATATGACGGCGAGGACGAACTGCGCGCCGTGCTGAACGCGCTCGAGCCCGGCCTCACCGCCACCGTGCACGCGGAGGAATCCGAGCACGACCGCGTGCGGGCGCTGTTACCGCTGCTGACCCGGATCGCCGGGCGGCTGCTCTGGAACGGCTGGCCGACCGGCATCACGCTGTCGTGGGCACAGCAGCACGGCGGACCCTATCCGGCCACGACCGCACCGCAATTCACCTCCATGGGCGCGGCCGCCATCGAACGGTTCCTGCGGCCGGTCGCCTGGCAGGACTTCCCCGACGCGCTGCTGCCCGCCCCGCTGCGGGAGGCCAACCCGTGGCAGCTCCCCCGCCGCGTCGACGGAAAACGCTGACGGCCAGCAGAAACGCCGAGACCGCCGCGAAACACGCTCGAGCTCAATCGTTCCCAGCTCAACGACAGGACTACCAGGCCATGCCCACCGCGCTCCCCGTGATCACCGACGTCAGACTCACCCCGATCCTCATCTCCGATCCGCCGCTGCTGAATCTGTCCGGCGTGCACCAGCCCTACACACCGCGCCTGATCGTGGAGTTGGTCACCGACAGCGGGGTCGTGGGTCTCGGTGAAACCTATGGTGACAGTGCGTATCTGGCGCGGGCTCGGGAGCTGGCTCGGCAGCTGATCGGGCTGCCGGTCGGTGCGGTCAACACCATCCTCGGGCTCGGGCGGTCCGACAGCACCCTGCTCGACGCCGCACCGGCGGCCAGCGGTTTGCGCGGTGCGCTGACCACCGACAAGGTGCGGCTGTCGGTGGTGTCGGCCTTCGAGGTCGCCGCGCTGGATGCGCTGGGTCGCCATCTCGGCGTGCCGGTGCACACCCTGCTCGGCGGGAAGGTCCGGGATCGGGTGGAGTATTCGGCCTATCTGTTCTACAAGTGGGCCGAGCACCCGGACGCCGACGGCCCGGCCGATCGGTGGGGCCCGGCACTGGATCCCGAGGGCATCGTGGATCAGGCGCGGAAGTTCCTGGTGCACGGCGGATTCCGCTCGTTCAAGCTCAAGGGCGGAGTCTTTCCACCGGAGGAGGAGATAGCGGCGATCCGGGCCCTCGCCCGAGTCTTCCCCGGCGCGCCGCTGCGGCTGGATCCCAATGGCGGCTGGTCGCTGAAGACCGCGCTGCAGGTCGCCGAGGAGCTGACCGGCGTCGTGGAGTACCTCGAGGATCCCACCGCGACCGTCGAGGACCTGGCCGAGGTGCATCGCCGCACCGGAATCCCCTTGGCCACCAACATGATCGTGACCTCCCTCGACGAGGTGAAACCGGCCTTCGACGCGGATGCCGTGCAGATCGTGCTGTCCGACCACCACTTCTGGGGCGGTTTGCTGGCCACCCGCGACCTCGCCGCCGTCTGCCGCGCCTACGGCAAGGGCCTGTCCATGCACAGCAACACCCAGCTGGGCATCAGCCTGGCCGCCATGACCCACGTCGCCGCCACCGTCCCCGACCTGGCCTACGCCTGCGACACCCATTACCCCTGGCAATCCGAGGACGTCATCACCGAACGCTTCACCTTCACCGCCGGCGCGGTGGCCGTGCCCGACGCGCCCGGCCTCGGCGTGGACCTGGAACCCGACGCCGTCGCCCGCCTGCACGAACGCTGGAACCGCCTGCCCGCCCTGCGCGATCGCGACGACATCGCCGCCATGCGCCGCGCGGACCCCGACTACCGCACCCCACCCTCCCCCAAGTTCTGACCCGGCATTTCGACCATCAGCGAACCTCATTGGAGCACAACGCGATTCCCAGGCGTTTGCTGGAATCCGAACCATGGGCCGGTCAATATCATCTAGCCTCGTAGTCGTGAGGTACGCGGCGTTGGCGATGCTCGTCTGCACCGCGATCTCCGGCGCCCTGATACTCCGCGCATGGCTCACCCGCAGTGGGGTACGGCGCGCGAGTGCGCCACGGCCGCCACCGCCGCCTCCCACCCGCCCTCGTCTTCGGCCACGTTGCGCTCGCCCTGCTCACCGCCGCCACCTGGACCACCTTCGTCGTCGTCGGCAACCACAACCTGGCCGTGTACGCCGTGGCCCTCCTCGGTGCGACCGCGACCCTCGGCGCCACCATGTTCGTCCGCTGGATCCCCACCTACCGTTCCGGCCTCACCGCCGTCGACGGCCCCGGCGCGGCGCACCGGGCGGGCCGCGACACCAATCTCCCCTTGCGAGTCGTCCTCGCGCACGGCGGCTTCGCCGTCATCGCCACGACCTTGGCGACCTTCGTCCTGCTCACCAATCGCTGACCGCGGCAAGCACTTACGAGCTGGTCCAAGCGAGGAGTTTGTCGGCGGGCCAGGTGTTGATGATGCGGTCGGTGGGGACGCCCAGGTCGAGGCCGCGTTGGGCGCCGTAGCCGAGGAAGTCGAGTTGGCCGGGGGCGTGGGCGTCGGTGTCGATGGAGAAGTCGCAGCCGATGTCGAGGGCCAGCTTCAACAGGCGGGTGGGCGGGTCGCGGCGTTCGGGGCGGGAGTTGATCTCGACGGCGGTGCCGTGGTCGCGGCAGGCGGTGAAGACCTCTTCGGCGTCGAAGGTGGATTCGGGGCGGGTGCCGCGATTGCCCTCGACGAGGCGGCCGGTGCAATGGCCGAGGATGTCGGCCTGGCCGCTGGACACCGCGCGCACCATGCGCCGGGTCATCGCCGCGGATTCCATCTTCAGCTTGGAATGGACGCTGGCCACGACGATGTCGAGGCGTTCGAGCAGCTCGGGTTCCTGGTCTAGGGAGCCATCGTCGAGGATGTCGACCTCGATGCCGGACAAGATGCGCATGGGGGCGAATCGGTCGCGGAGTTCGTCGAGGACGTCGAGTTGCTGGCGGAGGCGGTCCGGTGACAGGCCGTTGGCGACGGTCAGCCGGGGCGAGTGGTCGGTGAGGGCGCAGTACTCGTGACCCAATGCCTGAGCGGCGGCCATCATTTCCTCGATGGGCGCCGACCCGTCGGACCAGTTCGAGTGCACGTGCAGGTCGCCCTTGAGGGCCTTGCGGAGTTCCCCACCGCCCAGGTCCTTGGCCGCCGTACGCAACTTGACCAGGGCGTCCGGCTCGCGCCCGGACCAGGCCTGCGCGATCACCGCGGCGGTCTTCGGCCCGATCCCCGGCAGCGACTGCCAATCATTGGCCCGGCCCAGTTGCTGCCGTTGCGCGTCGTCGAGGCGCTCGACGATGTCGGCCGCATTGCGGTAGGCCATGACTCGCCGGGGGTCCTCGCGGGCGCGGTCCTTGAAGAACGCGATCTGACGCAGGGCGACGACAGGGTCCATCTCACCAGTGTGCGCGCCGTGGGACCGCGCTACTCGACAACCTTGCCGACCAGCATCAGCGAGAGGATCACACCCGCCACGACCACGACTCCCACGTGGCCCGCGGAGATGGCGTAGTCGTAGGTCGATCCGGCGATGATCATCGCGATCACCAGGAAAAGAAGCCGCTTCACCATGTCCTCCCGCGAACTCGCACCAACCGTAGGTGACGCGGATTCACCTGCGCTACAGACGAATCGGCGACTGGCGACGCAGGGGCGACGACATGGCAGTGAAAGGTGTTGTTACCTTTGCGCGCACCCCTTCGTCATATGGACGACGACGAAAAACACCAGGTCGTCGCATCGACGAATGGAGGACACCATGCTGACGAACGTGATGTACGCGACGGTCTACGTGACCGACCAGGATCGCGCGCTGAAGTTCTACACCGAGGGACTCGGGCTCGAGAAGCACATCGACTTCCCGGGCCCGGACGGGCGATTCCTGACCGTGCAGGTTCCCGGCAGCCCGCTCGAGATCATCCTGTGGACGCATGCGCCCTCGGCCGGGCAGCCGCTCGGGGCCGGGAACGAACTCGCGCCCGGCCCGCTTATCCTCGAGTCCGATGACCTGCGAAAGGACTTCGAATTGTTCCGCGAGCGCGGCGTGACCTTCCTGGGCGACGCGCCCGAGGAGTACCCGTTCGGTCTCCGCATCGAGGCGGTGGACCCGGACGGCAACCGGATCTCGCTGCGCCAGCAGCCCAAGGGACGGTGACCCGATGGAGACCAGGCCCACCAATCCGGTCACCGCGACATTCGAGGCGCACCGAGATCGATTGCGCGCGGTCGCCTTCCGCATGCTCGGCTCGCACGCCGACGCCGAGGACGTGGTCCAGGAGGCGTGGATGCGCCTCGCCCGGCAGGACGCGGCCGCCATCGAAAACCTGGCCGGCTGGCTCACCACGGTGGTCGGCCGAATCAGCCTGGACCTCCTGCGTTCTCGCGGCGCCCGGCCCGAACAGTCCCTCGGGGACGGCATTTCCGAGGTCGTCGTGATCGATGACAGCCCGGAACCGGAAGATCATGTCGCGCTCGCGGATTCGGTGGGCCTGGCTCTCCTCGTCGTCCTGGACTCACTCGGCCCGAGCGAGCGCGTGGCATTCGTGCTGCACGACATGTTCGGGGTGTCGTTCGCCGAAATCGGCCAGATCCTGGGCAAATCCGCCGACGCCACCAAAATGATCGCCAGCCGCGCCCGCCGCAAGGTGCGCACCACCGACCGCCCGTCGGCCTCCGGCCGCGCCCAGCGCGAGGTAACCCAGGCCTTCCGGGCGGCCGCCGTCGGCGGCGACTTCGAGGCCCTGCTCCGGGTACTCGACCCGAACGTCCGCCTCACGGTCGACACCCCCGGCGGCACCTTCGTCACCCTCGGCGCCACCGAGGTGGCCGCCCGCGCCAAGATGTTCTCCGGCGAGGTAGCCCGCCACCAGCCGGTCCTCGTCGACGACCGCCCCGGCTACCTCTCCTGGAACGAAGACGGCCTACCCCTCTCCCTCATCTCGTTCACGGTGTCGGACAACCGAATCGCCACCATCACGATCCTCGCCGACCCGGCCAAGCTCGCCGCAATGGATTTGCCCGCGTGACCACCCGCACCGCGCGGGTCGATCACCAACAGATGCCCTGCTGCGGAAAGGCGAGGAAGACGACCATGAAGAACAGCGAGACGCCGGAGGCGGTGGCGGCGAGGGCGATCGTGAGCCGGGTGCGGCGTACCGCGACCGCCACCAGGAAGGGCGCGGCCCAGAGCACTCCGGATCCGATGACCCAGGGAATGCCGGCCGGATTCAACCGGGGGTGCACGTTCGCGTCGCCGCCACATCTGGTGTCCGCCACGGAGAATGCGCTCCCTAACAGCAGGAGGAGACCGACGGGATAGACCCAGAGCACCAGGGCCACCCCGGTGAGCAGCCAGGCGCCGGTCCGGCGGATGCGGGGTGCAGTAATCGTCATGCCTCGATGGTCGGGGCCGACAAGATCGTTTACCTGGGGGAATCTACTCGTTCTTGACCTGAACGTATGTTGAGGTTGCAGAGTTTGGGCGGTAGAGAATAACTGTCCAGTCAGAGGAGTTGTCGTGCGCGCCATTCGGCTTCATGAGTTCGGGCCCGCGGAGAACCTGCGGTACGAGAGCGTCGCGGATCCGGAACCCGGGGCGGGACAGGTGCGGATCGCTGTCGAGGCGTCGGGGGTGCATTTGCTGGATACCTCGCTGCGGAGAGGGATCGCGGGCGGGCCGATGCCGTTGCCACAGCTGCCGACCGTTCCGGGGCGCGAGGTGGCGGGGACGGTCGAGCAGGTCGGGCCGGGGGTCGATCCGAGTTGGGTCGGGCGTCGGGTCGTCGCCCATATCGGGCAGGCGCCCGGCGGGTACGCCGAGCTCACGGTGACCGAAGCCGAACGGCTGCACGAGATTCCGGAGGGACTCGATGCGGCCACGGCGGTCGCCATGATCGGGACCGGGCGGACGGCGCTGGGCATTCTCGGATTCGCGGACATCTCCGAGGACACGGTCGCGATCGTGCCATCGGCGGCGGGCGGGATCGGGACCCTGCTGGTGCAGTACCTGGCCGCGGCCAAGGCCACCGTGATCGGTCTCGCGGGCGGAAAGGCCAAGGCCGATCAGGTTTTCGAGAACGGCGCGGACCTGGCGCTCGACTACCTCGATCCGTCATGGCCCGACGCCGTCCGGGCCAGGTACGGGGAGCGGCCCGCCACGATTCTCTTCGACGGCGTCGGCGGTGAGATCGCCCGCGCCGGAATCGATCTGCTCGGCAAGGGCGGCCTGCGGCTGGTGTTCGGATGGTCCGCCGGGCCGATCGACATCGACGATCAGGCCCTCGCCGACCGCGGCGTGAGCTCACAGGTCGTACTCGGTCCGCCGATGCTCGAACGCGGGGGCGGCTTGCGCGCCTTGGAGACCCAGGCGCTGGCCGAGGCCGCGGCCGGGCGGCTGCGCCCGGCGGTGCAGCGCTTCCCGCTGGCGGAAGCGGCCACGGCGCATCGGGCGCTGGAGAACCGCGAGACCACCGGCAAGGTCGTGCTAATCCCCTGACAGCCGCCCGAATCCGCGTTCCATGAAACGTTGCGCGGCCCCGCGACGCAGATCGGTCCAGGCCTGCACGGGTCCGGTCCACCACGGCGAGATCTCGCGGGGTCGCGCGACGACGGCGTGGCAGATGAGGTTGGCGGCCTCGTCGGCGGTCAGGCCGGGAACGCCGGAGAAGTCGGTGGGTGCGCTCATGCGCGTGTGCACCAGGGGCATATAGACCGAGGTGGTCGTGACGCCGTCGGCGGCGATCTCCGTCGCCACGGTGCGCAGCCAGATATCGAAGGCGCCCTTGGACGCACCGTAGGCCGACCAGCGCGGCGCGGGCGGCATGCGCAGTCCCCAGGTCGAGATGTTGACGATGTGCCCGCTGCCGCGTTCCCGCATGCCGGGCAGCAGGGTCAGCAGCAGCCGGACGGGACCGAGATAGTTCACGTCGATGGTGCGCGTGAAATCGTGGAATCGGTCATAGGATTCGTCGATCGGCCGGCGAATCGAATGCCCCGCGTTATTGATCACCACATCGACCCGCCCGTGCTCGGCGAGCACCGTGCGCCCCAATTCCGCCACCGCGTCGAAATCGGTGATGTCGGAGCTGTACACGTGCGCGGTCCCGCCCGCCGCGCGGATATCCGCGGCCACCGCATCGAGGTCTTCCTGCGAGCGCGCCACCAGCAACACCGTCGCCCCCGCGTCGGCCAGTTTCTTCGCCGCCGCCTTGCCGATGCCGTGCGAGGACCCGGTCACCAGCACGACGGATCCGGAAACGGCCTCGCGCAAGGATTTCTCGCGGGGCCGTGAGGTCGGATAGAAGATCCTGGTCGCCACGCGCTCCGCCAAGGGGCGGCCGTTCGACCCGGCCGGATTCGCACTGTTCTGGGCGTGTTGCTCAGCCACGATTCGAGGGTAACCGCAGGACCGGTCCGCAATCGGGAATGAGTGGAAATACCCTGGGCGCAACCGGATTCCCCGACCAGGATGGAAGGCGGTGCTCGGGGGAAGGAAAACATGACAACGCAAACGCCGGAAACGGCGACACCGCAACGCGTCTCGATCTGGATGTGGATCGCCCGCGCGCTGGCCCTGGTGATATTCGTTCCACCGCGGCTGCTGTGGGAGGCAATGAAGGCGATACCGCGTCTCCTCGCCGCGGCGTTCCGGCTGTTCGTCGACCATCTCGCCAAACCGCTGGCGATCTTGTTCCGGGACTGGGTGTTCCGGCCGCTGCGCAATTTCGTGCGCGACTACCTGTGGCAGCTGCTGATCCAGCAATTGCTGTTCGGCCTGGTCCTCACACCATTGGGCGCGTTCCTGCTGGCATATCTGCTGCGCCCGATTCAGCATGCCATCGAGGAATGGGGGTGGCGGCGCGTGCTGAAACCCGGCATCCCGTGGGTGTTTCGCACGCTGATCCGACCGGTCGCCGTCGGCCTGGTGCGCGCGGTCGTATTCGCGTGGACCTGGCTGATCGAATGGCCGATCGTCACAACCTGGCGACTGCTGCGGCCCGGCGGCCGGTGGCTCCTCGCGCATGTGCTCGAACCGGTCTACGACGCCGTCCGCGTCACCGCGGTCTTTCTCGGTACCTGGCTGATCGTGTGGCCGCTGCGGCAGCTGTGGCGCTGGATCCTGCGTCCAATCCTGCTGGCGTTGGTCGCCGTTGTGGTTTTCGGCTGGAAGGTGGCCACCACCGTCGTGACCGTGACGGTGGTGGTTCCCTGTCGCTGGCTGAACCGCACTGTCCTGCAACCGCTCTTCGCGACCGTCGCCCGCGCGTGGCGGGCAGTGGCGAAACCGGTCCGCTGGGCGTATCAGAACGTCGTCATGCCGTGGCGCGCTCGCGCCGCGGAGATGTGGAGTCTGATTTTCGGCGGTTAGCGAAGAACACGACGACCGCCATTCCGGCCAGCAGCACCGCGCCCGTGGTGGTGGCGACGTGCATGCCGTTGACGAAGGACTCGCGCGCCGAATCCACCAGGGCCGTATTGCCTCCGGCCTCATTGATGGTCTCGCCCAGGGTGGGACCGAAGTCGCCGCCGGAGCGGAAGACCAGGGCCGCCAGGGATCCCAGCAGGGCCAGGCCCAGGCCATTGCCGAGTTCGAAGCTGGTCTCCGAGATGCCGACCGCCGAACCGGCGCGCTCGGGCGGCACCGAGGACACCGCCACCTCCGACACCAGCGTGAACGCGATACCGAAGCCCATGCCCGCCACCACGGAACCCGCGATGTACCAGCCGATTCCGCCGTCCACGCCGACGCCGAGCAGCATGAGGTTGCCCAGGGCGGCCAGGCTCAGCGCCAGCACGAAGGTGGTCTTGGTGCCGAGCTTGCGACCGATGCGCGCGCCGCTCATGGAGAACACGAACACCACTACCGCCATCGGAATGCCGAGCAGCGCCGACTGCAAGGCGTCGCGTCCGGTGACCGACTGGAGGTACATGCTGGTCAGGTAGCTCATACCGGCCAGCGCCAGCATGCCGACCGTGCTGGAGCCGATGGCCACCGAGAACAGTCCACGCCGGAACAGGCTCAGGTCCAGCAGCGGTTCGGCCAGATGCCGCTGGCGGCGGATGAACGCCGTGAGCAGCAGCACGCCGATGATCCCGATGCCGACCGCGGGCAGGTCGAATCCCTCGGCCGCGCAATGCTTGATGGCGTAGACGATGGGCAGGATGCCGCCGATCGACAGCAGCACGCTCACCCAATCGAGGGGTCCGCGCCCGGCCGCACGGTGCTCGGGCAGCAGCAGCGGCCCGAAGACCAGCAGCACCAGCAGCACCGGGGTGTTGATCAGGAACACCGAGCCCCACCAGTAGTGGTGCAGCAGTACACCGCCGATGATCGGCCCGACCGCCGACCCGCCCGCGAAGAACGCCGTCCACACACCGATGGCCGTGGCACGCGCCCGGTCATCGGGGAACAGCGTCGAGATCAGCGCCAGGCTCGAGGGCAGCAGTGTCGCGCCGCCGACGCCCATCAGCGCCCGCGCCGCGATCAGCACGCTCGCGCTCGGTGCGAAAGCCGCCAGCACCGAGGCGATTCCGAATACCGTGGCACCCGCCAGCAGAATATTGCGGCGGCCGATCCGATCGCCGAGATTGCCCATGGTGATGAGCAGGCCCGCGATCATGAAGCCGTAGATGTCGAGGATCCAGAGCTGTTGGGTCGCGGACGGATCCAGGCTCTGGGTCAGGGTCGGCATGGCCAGGTAGAGCACCGACATATCCATCGAGACCAGCAGCACCGGCAGCAGCAGCACCGCCAGGCCGGCCCAGGCACGGCGCGGCGTCTTCACGTCGGGACGCGCGAGGGTACTCGTCATGACCTATCCTTCGGGCTGATGTGCGGCTGACACGAAAGGCGCGCGTACACCGTACGCGCAGCAACGGGTACAGTGTACGCATAACCGGCGTGGGAAGGAAAGAATTCGTCCGATGACCGAGGCCAAGCTCACCCGGGCCGCCATCGTCGACACCGCCATCACCCTGGCCGACGAGTCGGGACTCGATGCGCTGTCGATGCGCCGCATCGCCGAACGCATGAACGCCGGAGCCATGTCGCTCTACCGGCACATCCCCAATAAGGACACGCTGCTCGCGGCCATGACCGACGAGGTCTCGCGCCGCAATCTCTATCCCCCGGCCGAGGGCCAGGGCTGGACCTGGCGCGACCGGGTACGCATTGCCGCCGAGGTGGATTGGCGGCTCTACCAGGAACATCCGTGGGTGCTGTTCACCTTCGCGGTGCCGCGCTACAACTTCGGCGAGCACAGCCTGATCGTGCTGGCCTGGCTGGTCGAGGGATTCGCCGAACTCGGCGTCGACGCCCGCGAGGCGACTCGGATGTCGCTGTCGGTGTGGAGTTACATCGCCGGCGTCGCGCTCCAGGAGGTCAGTGCCCGGCTGCTACAGGGCCGCGACAGCAGCGGCGACGACCGCTCCGGCCTCATCGCCCTGCTCGACGGCGATCCACACTGGCCGACCCCGCCCGCGCTGGCCGCACTGGAAGGTTCGGGCGACACCGCCCTGCGGGATCCGGAAAGCCTGCTCGAATCCGGGCTCGCCGCGCTCTGCGACGGCTTCGAGGCTCGCGCCAGGCGCTGAATTCGCCGAAACCGGGGCCGACGGCACTGCCGAATCCCCTTGTCCGGCATGGCATGCACACGTGCACGCACTGCAATTTCACATCGCATGCATGCGCGCACGCGATGCCCTGAGGTTTCACCCGGTCAGTCCTTGATGTCGCCGTCGAGGTAGACCCATGCCCCGTTGTCGCGACGGAAGCGGCTGTTCTCGTGCAGCTGCCCCGCCGCACCCCCGGCGCGGTAGTGGGCACGAAACTCCACCGTGCCCTCGCTATGGAACGGCGAGCCCCCGGTCGCACCGAGGATCTCGAGCCGTTCCCACCGCAGTCCCGGATCGAAATCCACCTCGGCGGGCCGGGTCTCGGGATCCCAGCTGCGCAGCAGATACGCCTCGTCATGCACCGCGAAGGCACTGAACCGCGACCGCATCAACTGCTCGGCCGTCGTCGCCCGCGCCTCACCCCGATGCAGCCGCCCGCAGCAGTCCGCATAGCTCGCGGGCAGTCCGCACGGGCAGTCTGCGGGGATCGGCTGGGTCTTGCGGCGCTTCGACATGGAATCAAGCGTAGAAGCTGCGTCCTTCGGCCCCGCCGGACACCGACCACACCTCGACGATCTGGCCGTTCTCGAAGCGCAGGATGTCGGTGCCGCTGAGGTCGCGGACCACAATGCCGTCCTGGACGATCCGGGCTCCGTACGGCCGGGCCACGATTCCGCTTCGGGCATCGGTCATCTCGACCACCGGCACGCCCTGCGTCGAGTACTCGAGGCCGGGCCGCTCGGCACGGAACTTGTCGATCTTGGCCGCGAGCGCCGCGCGGTCGCGGATCTCGTCGAAGTCGGACGCGCCCGGCTGGGCGTAGCGGAGGGTGAATTCGGGGGCCATGATCTCGTCGACCAGGTCGAGGTCGCCGTTCCACAGGTTGGTCCAGCGGGTGAACAGTTCGATGCCGTAGTCACGCATGTCAACTCCATAGTCTCATTGATACCGTCTTGCTGAGACCAATGTATAGTCTCAGTGAGATGGTGTCAATGGAAGGGATTGGACGATGGCCGAACTCGGACCGCAGGACCACATCGTGCTGGGTCTCATCGCCCGGCACGGACCGCTGACCCCGTACGACCTGAAGGTGCGGATCGAGGAGAGCGTCGACAAGTTCTGGCCGATCCCGCACGCGCAGCTCTATCGCGTGCCGCCGCGGCTGGCCGAACAGGGGTTGCTGCGCGAGGAGGCCGAGGAGAGTGGACGCCGCCGCCGCGTCTTCCATCTGACCGATGCCGGGCGAGCCGAACTCACCCGCTGGCTCGGCGATCCGAGCTCACCGCAGCCGGAGACCCGCGATCCCGCGCAGCTGAAACTGTTCTTCGCCGATCTGGGCGAGCCCGGCGACGTGGTGGCGCTGGCCCGCAATCAGGCCGCCGAGCACCGCCGCTGGCTCGAGCTCTATCGCGAGCTGTACGCGGAAATCGATCCGGACGACAGCGTGCGCGCGGTCTCGCGGGCCCGGGTGCTGCGGCTGGGCATCATGCACGAGCAGGCGTACGTGGATTACTGGGAGGAACTGGCCGCGAATCCCGAGCAAGCGCCCGGCCCGCGAAAATGACGGTGCGCCGGGGCTTTAGGAAGAGCGCTCCGGAGCGATCGATACCGAGGTGGAGACATTGGCCCGCTGATCCTGATCGGAGTCGGCGGTGCGCGGATGCTCACCGCGGTAGATGACGACCGCGAGCACACCGACCACCAGCGCCAGCACGGCGGGACCGACCACGACGACGGCCTTGCGGACCCACGCGGGCGCACCCGGTTTCGCCTCCGGCTCCCGAGGGGCCATGAAGGCGGGCGGCGGGAAGGTCGGGCCGTACGGATCGTTCATTGCTCCGACCGTATTGACCCGACCCGCTCGATGCCAGGCAACTTTTCGGCAATCAGAACCGAAGTGGGTGAGCCGGGCAGATATCCCCAGCTCACCCGTGCGGAGTGAGCTCCGACTCAGTCGTCCTCGCCCAGCACGACCGCATAGGCGATCCCGTCCCAGCCCTTACCGCCGACGGTCTGCAGCACGGTCCCGTCCAAGCGCGGTTCGCCGGCGATCAATTCGATGACCTCGCGACTGGCTCGCACGGCCGCGTCCGCCGAATCCGCATGGGCGATACCGCCATCGCGCACCACATTGTCGACGATGATCACCGACCCGGGCCGCGTCAGCCGCAGCGCCCACCGCACATAATTCGAGTTGTTGACCTTGTCGGCGTCGATGAACACCAGATCGAACGGTTCCGGCTGCTCGTCCGCCAATACCGGCAGCGAGTCCAGCGCCGCCCCCACCCGGATCTCCACCCGCTCCCCCACACCGGCGCGATCCAGATTCTCCCGCGCCACCTCCGCATGCTTGGCCGCGTACTCGAGCGTCACCACCTGCCCGGACTTCCCCACCGCCCGCGCCAACCACGCGGTGCTGTACCCGCCCAGCGTCCCGATCTCCAGCACCCGCCGCGCCAGCACCGACTTCGCGAGCAGATACAGGAACTTCCCCTGCGGCGGCGACACGTCGATGGCGGGCAGGCCCGCCGCCGCATTGGCTTCCAGAGTGGCCGAATCCCCGTGTCCCACGAGGGTTTCGACCAGATAGCGATCAACCTCGGCCCAGTTGGCAGTCGTCATACGCCGAGTCTGCCACCGGTTTGCGCGCGCTCCCACCATTGCGCTCAGGGGGAGATATTTAGCACTCAGGCGCCGACGGCGGCGGCCAGCCGGGGCAGCTGCCGCAGCGGGTTGATCCGCTCGATCTCCAGTCGTTGATCGGCATCGAAAACGTCGCTGAGCCCGGGCGCGGGGTCATGGGAACCGGTCTGCGGCAAGGTGAGTGCGCTGAAGGGCCAGTCGGAGCCGAAGACGATGTGATCGCGTGCCGTCACCTGCAGCACGGCGGCCATGGCGGCGGCCGACCCGCTCAGCGCGGTGTCGTAATAGAAGCGACCGATCTGATTCTTGGTGTCGAGGATCGAGGGCCGGGGCAGATCCTCCGGCCACAGCTGCCCGAGCACCGATTGCGACGCCACGCTGAGCCGATGCGAGAGGAACGGAACCGTGCCGCCCGCGTGTGCGAGCTGGAAGCGAATGTTCGGATACCGCTGGGTCATTCCGGTCACCATCATCATCGTGGCGGCCCGCGTGGTGTCGAAGGTGAACTCCTCCAGGAAGTCCGGCAGCGGAAGTCCTGGCTTGGCGTGGTCGGGTATCGCCGCCGGGTGGACGAACACGTAGGCGTTGCGCTGGTTCAGCGCGATCATCAGCGGCTCGAAGCGCGGATCACCCAGATACACACCGTTGTAGGCGGACAGCAGGATCACCCCGTCCAGGTGGAGTTCGTCGAGGGCGTGGATCGCCTCGTCGATCGAGGCCGGGATGTCGGGCATCGGCAGCACGGCGAACGCGCCGAACCGCGTCGGATTCGAGGCGAACAGCCCCGCGGCGTAGGTGTTGCAGTAGCGGGCCATATCGACGGCCTCCTTGCCGCCGAGGAACGACACGCCCGGGTCGGATACCGAAAGCGCCTGTGCCTGAATGCCGTAGTAGTCCATGAACGCGATGGCCTGCTCGGGCGACCAGTCCGGGGTCGGGTAGCCGCCGATGGTGACATGCCCGTGTTCGAGCAGCGCGGCACGATAATCCGGCGGCAGGAAGTGGGCGTGCAGGTCGATGCGGTAGGTCCCGGTCGGCGCGGGCTGCTGAGCGCGGGCCGGTCCGGTGGGTCCGCCGGGCAGCGCCGACGCGGCCAGGCCGAGCACACCGGCCAGGCTGCCGCCCAGGGCGTTGCGGCGGTTGACGGTGCCGCGGGAGCGCGGCCGAGAGTCTGTCACGGCGTTCGCCTTTCGATCATGATCGAAATCGCTTCTGATATTTTCGTCAGATACGATTCTGTCTACGGTTTCGAATGGAATGAGGCAGCCGATGGCCGCAGCACCCGAGGTGCGCACCCGCACCGACCGGCGGCGCGAACGCACCCGCAATGCCCTGCTCGGCGCGGCGCGGAAGTTCCTGTCGGAGGGACGTTCCGCGGTGAGCATCCAGGAGATCACCGATGCCGCCGATGTCGGATTCGGCTCGTTCTACAACCACTTCGGGTCCAAGGAAGAGCTTTTCGACGAGGCCGTCCGCTCGGTGCTGCTGATCTACAGCGAGATGCGCGACGACATCGTGGCCCGCTACGACGATCCGGCCGAGGTCTTCGCGGTGAGTTTCCGCATGACCGGCCGCCTGCAGCGGCAGTTGCCCGAAGAGGTTCGGGTGATCCTGAATTCGGGCCTGTCGGTGCTGCTGCGCGACGAGGGCCTGGCCCCGCGCGCCCGCCACGACATCCGCGCCGCCCAGGAGGCGGGACGCTTCGAGCCGATGGACGCGGACATGGCCGTGATGGCCGCGGGCGGTGCGCTGCTGGGACTGCTGCAACTGCTCGACGCCCGGCCCGACGCCGACGCGGACGCGCTCACCGACGAGATGACCTTCCACGTGCTGCGCATGTTCGGCATGACCAAGCAGGCGGCCGAGCGGCTGACCACCGGCGACCTGCCGCCGCAGCCGCAGCTCTGAGGTCACTTCGCGCCCTGGGCGACGAGATCCAGCGCGATATCGACGAGCATGTCCTCTTGACCGCCCACCAGCCGACGCCGACCGGCCTCGACCAGCAGTGCCCGGACATCGACTCCGTAGGCGGCGGAGGCGTTCTCGGCGTGCCGCAGGAAGCTCGAGTACACGCCCGCGTAGCCGAGCGCGAGGGTCTCGCGATCCACTTGGACCGGACGATCCAGCAGCGGCCGGATCAGGTCGTCCGCGGCGTCGGTGAGCGCGTCCAGGTCGGCTCCGTGCTTCCAGCCGGACAGCTCGGCGACCGCCGCGAAGGCCTCGAGCGGCGTATTGCCCGCTCCCGCACCGAGACCCGCCAGCGATGCGTCGACCCGCGCCACACCTGCCTCGACGGCCACCACGCTGTTGGCCACCGCGAGGGACAGATTCTGGTGCGCGTGAATCCCGATCTCGGTGCCGTCGTCGAGGACCTCGCGGTAGGCGCGGACACGGTCGCGCACGCCGTCCATGGTGAGCCTGCCGCCGGAGTCGGTGACGTAAACGCAGTGCGCGCCATACGATTCCATGAGCTTGGCCTGTGCGGCGAGCCCCTCCGGGCTGTTCAGGTGGCTCATCATGAGGAACCCGGAGACGTCCATGCCGAGCTCACGGGCGTGCGCGATGTGCTGTGCGGCGATATCGGCCTCGGTGCAATGGGTCGCCACCCGCACCGAGCGCACGCCGAGATCGCAGGCGCGGCGCAGGTCTTCGACGGTGCCGATGCCCGGCAGCAACAGCGTGGTCAGCCGGGCGGTGGTGAGCGCGCCCGCCGCGGCTTCCAGCCAGTCCCAATCGGTGTGGCTACCGGGACCGTAGGTGAGGCTGCCGCCGTGCAGGCCGTCGCCGTGTGCGACCTCCACGGCGTCCACCCCGGCCGCGTCCAGGGCGGCCGCCACCCGCGCGACAGTCGCCGGGCTGATGCGGTGCCGCAGCGCGTGCATCCCGTCGCGCAAGGTCACGTCCTGCAGATATATCCGGGTCATCGAATGCTCTCCCTGGCCAGGCATTCGGCCACCCGCAGTGCGGCCGAGGTCATGATGTCGAGGTTTCCGGCGTACGCCGGGAGGTAGTGGGCCGCACCCTCGACCTCGAGGAACACCGAAACCTGATGGGTGACAGGCGCGTTCCCGGTGAGCGTGCGCAGCGCCGCGCCCGGAGCCAGCGGCGTGATCTGGATGTCCTGTTTCAACCGGTACCCGGGCACGTACGCAGCCACCGCGGCCACCATGGCGGTGATCGATTCCCGCACGGCCGCTTCGTGTTCCGAGTCCGGGTCATTGATCAGCGCCAGCACGGTGTCACGCATGACGAGCGGCGGCTCGGCCGGGTTGAGGATGATGATGGCCCGGCCCCGCGCCGCACCGCCCACGGCTTCGATGGCGCGCGAGGTGGTTTCGGTGAACTCGTCGATATTCGCGCGGGTGCCCGGACCGGCGGATTTCGACGCGATGGAGGCGACGATCTCCGCGTAGGGCACCGCGGCGACCCGGGAGATCGCGGCCACGATCGGAATCGTGGCCTGCCCGCCGCAGGTCACCATGTTCACGTCGGAGGCGTCGAGGTGCGCGTCCAGGTTGACCGCGGGCACCACGAAAGGCCCGATCGCGGCGGGGGTCAGATCGATCAGCCGCTTGCCGTGGGGCGCGAGCGCCGCCGCGTTGGCCCGGTGCGCACCCGCCGAGGTGGCGTCGAAGACCACGTCGATCTCGTCGAAGTGGGGCATACCGATCAGTCCGTCGACCCCGTGCGCGGTGGTCGGCACACCCAGCCGATCGGCGCGCGCCAGCCCGTCGGAGGCGGGATCGATGCCCACCATCGCGGCCATCTCGAGGGTGTCCGACAGCCGCAGCACCTTGATCATCAGATCGGTGCCGATATTGCCCGAGCCGATCACGGCGACCTTCGTACGACTCATCGTTGCTCCCAGGTGAAGTCGACCGCACCGAGAAGACCGGTGCCACTGAACAATTCGGATCGCACCCGGGCGCCGGGGCGCAGCGGGGCCATGGGTCCGAGCGCGCCGGAGAGCACGATCTCCCCGGCGCGCAGCGGATCACCGAAATCACGTGCGGTGCGCGCCAGCCAGGCCAGCGCGTTCAGCGGATCCCCCAGGCACGCCGAACCCGTTCCGGTGGACACGATCTCCCCGTCGACGGCCATGCTCATGGCGATATCGCGCGGTTCGAACTCGGTCAGCGAGAGCCGCTCCGCGCCCAGCGCGAACCATCCGCTCGACGCGTTGTCCGCGACGGTGTCGGCGAAACCGATGTCCCAGTTCGCGATTCGGCTGTCCACGATCTCCAGCGCGGCGACCGCGTACTCGACCGCCCCGCGCACTGCGATCGCATCGATTTGCTCGCCGTCGAGGTCGGCGCCCAATACGAACGCCAGCTCCGCCTCGATCTTCGGCTGCAGCAGCGCGGGCCGTCGCGCCGCCGGAGTCTCGGCGACATCCATCTCGTCGAACAGCACCCCGAAGTCCGGCTGATTCACCCCGAGCTGCCGCTGCACGGCGGGTGACGTGAGCCCGATCTTGCGTCCCACCACCCGCGCCCCGGCCGCTACCCGGTCCCGAACCCCGATGCGCTGCACGGCATACGCCACCGCGACATCGTCCGGCCCGATCAGCTCACGCACCGGCTCGACCGGCTCCCCGGTCGCCATCGCGCGGGCCAGTCGCTCGGCTGCCGCGCGCACCTGCGGGCTCTCGATCACTGTCGATTTCATCGAATCTCCTCCAAACCCGGCGCGGTCTTCGTCGCGGCCACCACCGGTACCGAAGGCCGCGCGGTCGGCCCGCCGCCGGAACCGAACAGCTGTGTGCGGAGCTCACCGATCAGCTCCCCGGCGCGTCCTGGCCGGGCAATGCCGAAGACGAACCGGTCGGGGCGTAACAGGATCACGCTGCCGCGCCGGGCACCGCCCTTGGCGAGCCACCGGGTCAGTGCACCGGTGTGATCCTCGACGTCGGTCACGTGGTCGGGGACGATCTGCCGATCGCCCGGCCTGCCCTGCGGCCTGCCGCCGACGGCATACAGCGTGACGAAACCGATGCCCAACGCCCGCAGGATCGCCAGTTCCTCGCCGCTCAGCCCCGCGCGGGGGTCGACGCCGTAGCCGACCAGCGAAAAGCCCACGCCGAGTGCGTCATCCAAGCGCAGGGGTCGCCCGTCGAAGGTGCGGACATCGGGTTGCGGGGCGAGGGTCCCCTCGATGCCGCGCCATCCCCGACGCGGCAGTCCCAGGTACGCGCCGCGCCGGAAGCGCGGGGACGGCTTGAATTTCGCGGCTCGGAGCCAGCCGCCGACTCCGGGCAGCCGCACGGCGGTGGCAAGGGCGAGGTCTCGGGCTCCGGCGAGCAGCGGATTGCTCAGCGAGACGACGTTCTTGTTGAAGACCGACAGATCGATCATGGCCTTGGCGTGCGGTCGGCGTTCGGCCTCGTAGGTGTCCAGAATCCGTTGGTCCGCACCGTGTTTCAGGATCGCGGTGAGTTTCCAGGAGAGGTTGTCGGCGTCGCGGACCCCCGAGTTCATGCCCTGGCCGATGAACTGCGGGGTCATGTGGGCGGCGTCGCCCGCGATCAGGACCCGGCCCTCGCGCCAGCAGTCGGCGACCACCGCGTTGAATGTGTAGACCAGCCTGCGCAGGACCTCGACCTGGTCCGGGTCCACGAAGCGGGAGATGTGACGGCGCACCGTTTCCGGGCTCTCCATCTCCTCCTTGGTCTGGGTCTCGGTGAGCATGAACTCGAAGCGGTGGTGCCCGCCCGGCTGCGGGCAGGACACGATCGGCAGGTCCGGGTCGCAGACGAAGTCGAAGTAGGGCAGGTGCCGGAAGGCGTCCGCGCCGTCGCGGGCCTTCAGATCCACGACCAGCCAGCGCTCGGGAAAGCTGGTGCCGTGCATGTCGATTCCGAGTTCGGTGCGCACCACGCTGCGCCCGCCGTCGCAGCCGACGAGGAACCGGGCACGCGCCCGCTCAGCCGTCCGCGGGTCGGTATCGGGCGCGTTCTTGCCGTATCCCGTGCCACCGCATCGGGCGTGTTCGACGGTGACGCCGTCGCCGTCCTGGTCGAAGCCGAGGACCTCTCGCCCACGCCGCACGGTGACGTGCGGGTATCGGACGAGGGCGCGTTCGAGGGTGTTCTCCAGGTACGGCTGATAGAGAAAGTTCGCGATCGGCCAGCCCAGGGGCCGGTCGGTGCGGTGAAACTGCGCCAGTACCCGACCATCGCCGCGCACCCACTGCACCGTCGAGTCGATATTCATGTCGGCGGCGAGTTCATCTGCCGCACCGGCGGTCTGGAAGATCCGCATGCCCTCGTCGTCGGTGTAGACCGCGCGGGCCATGCCATAGAACTCGGGCTCACGTTCCAGGACGAGCACGCGGACGCCGCGGCGGCCCAGCAGATTGGCCAGGGTGAGGCCGGTCGGTCCGAGGCCGACGACAATGACGTCATAGTCGGTATTCGTCATCGCGGCAGTCCTCCGGTGAGCTGTGGGACGGTGATCTCGGGTGTGCGGACCGTGCGCAGGGCCTGACGGAACTGGGCGAACTTGCCCAGCACGGTCTCCCCCACCGCGCCGTGGCCCCAGACGCTGATGCCCTGATAAGTCGTGGGCTCCCAGGTGGATTCGAGTTCCGGCCCGATAACGAGCGGATTCCAGCCGACCTCGAGTTCGAATCCCGACGGTGTCACGCAGTAGAACGAGAGCTCACGGTCGTTGGTGTGCTGGCCGACCGACCACTGCATGCGGAAACCCAGCTCGGTGACCCGCGAGAAGGCGGCGAGCATGTCGTCCAGGGTCGCGGACTGAATATTGATGTGCTGCACCCTGGTTCGCAGGGGATCGATCCGGAGGCCGCGAATATTGGCGATGGCGATCGAGTGATGCCGCTCGTTGACCCGCAGGAATCGGATCTTCATGCGCAGCCCGGAGATGTTCTCGTCGATGTAATCGGTGAGCCGGGAGTCGAAGACGGTTCCGTAATACCCGCGCACGGCCTCCGGCTCGCGCGACACCAGGGCCACGTGCCCCAGTCCGGCCTCCCCGGTGACCCAGCCGGAGCTGAGCATGCGCAGCGGTTCGGGCGTGGTCACCGGCGCCGTGAAGATCTCCTGCGCAATGCCTTTGGGCCCGGCGAACCGCCACAGCCGCTCCACCCCGCGCCGTGCCGCCTCCTCCACACTGCCCTCGGCGATGGGCACGCCGCGTGCGGTGACCCGGGCGAGGATGCGGTCGAAGGTTTCGTGATCGTCGATCTGCCAGCCCAGCGCGGTCACGTCCTCGGCGTGTCCGCGCTCGATCAGGAATCGGCAGGCTCGGTCATCGAGCCGGAAACGCAGTGCGCCACCGTCGATGTCGTCGACGTGCACGCCGACGGCGTCGGCGCCGAAGCGCCGCCAGTCGGTGATCCGATTCGACCGCACCGCAATGTATCCCAGATGGACCGCACCGAATACCGATCCGGCGGGCCGTAACCGCTCGCTCATGCTCAGCCCTCGAGGAAGACGCCCGCGAGCGTGTTGAACAGCTCGGCGCGTTCCCACTGCACCCAGTGGCCGGTATTGGCCGCGAGGTACAGGTCGCAGTTCGGCATGGCCGCCGCGAGCATCCGCCCGCCGTCGGGACGATTGACCTTGTCGTTCGCGCCCCAGAACACCAGCATCGGGTGAGCGACCGTGCGCAGCCGCGGGTCTCGGGTGAAGTCCATCCGCCACAGCGTCCGCAGCGCCAGCGGCCCCGACGGGCGACGCAGCGGCGGATCGGCGACCACCTCCGGATCTATGCTGGCCCGGTAGCGCTGCTCGATGAGCTCCTCGGGCACGGAATCCCCGTCGAAGACGAGATATTCGCGAATGAACCGCTGCAGCTTCTCCCGGCTCGGCCCATCGCCCCGGTAGTAGTCCAGCAGGGCATTGAGTCCCGCGGTCGGCAGCGCCCGCGTCGTCCCGACTCCGCCGGGCCCCATCAGGACCATCCGCCCGACCTTGTCCGGCCGATCCATGGCCAGCCGCAGCGCCGCTGCACCGCCGTAGGAATTCCCGACCAGATGCGCCGCGTCGATCCCGAGCTCGTCCAGCAGCCCGCCCACCGCCCCGGCGAGACTCCCGAACGGATCGGACCGGTCGATCCACTTCGCCGACCGTCCGTACCCGGGCATATCCGGCACGATCACTCGGTATCGCCCCGCCAGGGCCCCGATGTTGCGCGAGTAGTTCGCCGCACCCGTCGCCCCCGGCCCGCCGCCGTGCAGCAGCACCACCGCGGGCCCCGATCCGGCCTCACCGTAATAGATCTCGCGCCCGTCGACCCGAACCGTGCGCCCGGTCGTGACGCCCTCATCGATGCCAGTCACAGCCACCTCCATGCCCGTTATTGATGAAATCATCAGTTACGACCGTTTCCTCTGTCAAGAGAAAATGATGAAACCATCAGAAATGGGCGCGTCGGTGGGCGGGCTCCGGACACGAAAAAGCGCCAATGCCCTGCGGGGCATTGGCGCTTGTCGGGTGTCAGACGGTCAGAACAGGAAGTACCGCTGTGCCATGGGTAGTTCGGTCGCGGGCTGTTCGGCCCAGACCTCGCCGTCGATGCGGACGGTGAAGGTGTCGGGGTCGACCTCGATGCGCGGCATGGCCTCGTTGTTGGGGAGGTCGGCCTTGGTGCGGCGGCGAACATTGGCCACCGGGACCAGTTTTCGGTTCACGCGCAGGCGGTCGGCCAGGCCGTCCTCGATGGCCTGCTCGGAGACGAAGTGCAGCGAGGTTCCGGCCGCCACGATCGGCGCGGCGCCGAACATGGGGCGGGGCAGGACCGGCTGGGGCGTCGGGATGGAGGCGTTGGCGTCGCCCATGGCGGCCCAGGCGATCGCGCCGCCCTTGAGGACCGCGTGCGGGCGGACGCCGAAGAAGGCCGGTTCCCACAGCACCAGGTCGGCCAGTTTGCCGACCTCGATCGAGCCGACCTCGTGGTCGATGCCATTGGTGACCGCCGGGCAGATGGTGTATTTCGCGACGTAGCGCTGCACCCGGTTGTTGTCGGCAGCCCCGTCGCCGGGCAGTGCGCCGCGGCGGCGCTTCATGACGTGCGCGGTCTGCCAGGTGCGCATGACCACCTCGCCGATGCGGCCCATTGCCTGGGCGTCGGAGCCGATCATGGAGATCGCGCCCAGATCGTGCAGCAGATCCTCGGCGGCAATGGTGGAGGGACGGATCCGGCTCTCCGCGAAGGCCAGATCCTCCGGGATGGACGGGCTCAGGTGGTGACACACCATGAGCATGTCGAGGTGTTCGTCGAGGGTGTTGACGGTGTGCGGCCGGGTCGGATTGGTGGAACTGGGCAGCACATTGAGATGCGAAGCGACGGTGATGATGTCGGGCGCGTGCCCGCCGCCCGCACCCTCGGTGTGATACGAGTGGATGGCCCGGCCGCGGATCGCCGCGAGGGTGTCCTCGACGAATCCGGCCTCGTTCAAGGTGTCCGAGTGCAACGCCACTTGCACACCCGACGCGTCGGCGACGGTGAGGCAGTGGTCGATGGCGGCCGGGGTGGTGCCCCAGTCCTCGTGCAGCTTGAAACCGCCCGCGCCGCCGCGCAATTGCTCCCACAGCGCGTCCTCGCGGACGGTATTGCCCTTGCCCAGCAGCAGGATGTTCACCGGCCAGGAGTCGGTGGACTCCAGCATGCGGGCCAGATGCCAGGATCCGGGGGTGACGGTGGTGGCCTTGGAGCCCTCGGCCGGGCCGGTGCCGCCGCCGACCAGGGTGGTGATGCCGCCCGCCATGGCCTCGTCGAGGATCTGCGGGCAGATGAAGTGCACGTGGCAGTCGATGGCGCCCGCGGTGACGATGCGGCCGTTGCCCGCGATGATCTCGGTCGAGGGCCCGACCACCAGGTCCGGGTGCACCCCGCTCATGGTGTCCGGGTTGCCGGCCTTGCCGATGGCGGTGATGCGACCGTCACGAATGCCGATGTCGGCCTTGATGATTCCCCAGTAGTCGACGATCACCACGCCGGTGATGACGGTGTCGGGGGTGCCTTCGGCGCGGGTGGCGCGGGCCTGGCCCATGGATTCGCGCAGCACCTTGCCGCCACCGAAGACGGCCTCGTCGCCCGCGAGACCCGGTCCGCCACTGCGGTCCTCGGTGATCTCGATGAGCAGATCGGTGTCCGCCAGGCGGATTCGGTCGCCGACGGTGGGGCCGAACAGTTCGGCATACCGGGCGCGGGACAATTCGGCCATCAGGCATCCAGCTTTCCGGGTGGGGTGAGGCTGATTCCATGCACCTCGCGGGTACCGCCCAGCGGGACCAGCGAAACCCGCTGGCCCAGACCGGGTTCGAAACGCACCGCGGTGCCGGCGGGGATGTCGAGGCGGCGGCCGTGGGCGGCCTCGCGATCGAATTCCAGCGCGGAATTGGCCTGCGGGAAGTGCACGTGCGAGCCGACCTGGACAGGACGGTCACCGGTGTTCACGACATCGAGTTCGATGCGCTCGGCACCGGAGTTCAGCTCGATCGTGCCCTCGGCACAGAGATATTCACCAGGAATCACGGTGTCATCCGATCGGGTGGTGGACGGTGACGAGCTTGGTGCCGTCCGGGAAGGTGGCCTCCACCTGCACGTCGTGGATCATCTCCGGCACGCCGTCCATGACGTCGGCCCGGGTCAGCACGGTGCGCCCGGAGGCCATCAGCTCGGCGACGGTGCGCCCGTCGCGCGCCCCCTCGAGTACGTGATCGGTGATGAGCGCGATCGCCTCCGGATGGTTCAACTTCAGTCCGCGAGCCTGTCGCCGCCGGGCCAGCTCGGCCGCGTAACTCAGCAGCAGGCGTTCCTGCTCGTGCGGCGACAATCGCATTCGGACTCCTCGTCGAATCGCGGGGATGGATCGTCGGTCATTCTGGCACGACCTGCGTTACCAGCATGTTTCAGCGGCAAGAGACCTTTCGGTCCGCCCGATTTCAGTTCTGCGCGTTGAGATTCTGCAACCGCACCTGCCCGCGCGCGACCAACCGATCCTGCTCATCGGTGATCACCACGACCCACAGCTGCTGCGACCGTCCCCGGTGAATCGGCGTGGCGACCCCGGTCAACTTCCCCTCCCGCACCGCACGCAGGAAATCGGTGTTGTTGTTCACCCCGACCACGGTCCCGCGCTCCCCCAGCCACGCACTCGCCGCCACACTGGCCAGGGTCTCGATGACCGTGCAGTACACGCCGCCGTTGGCGATCCCAGCCGGCTGATGCTGCTGCGCGGTCACCACCCACTCCGCAGTGGCCCCATCCCCGCTCAGCTCGGTGAATTTCAGCCCGAGCAGATCGGTGAAGGTCCCCGCGCTGAGCTTGTTCATCAGCTCCGGCGTCACATCGGCCATAGATTTGATCGAGGCGAACTCATCACTCATGGCTCCACGTTCGCACGCCGGATCTTGAAACCGAGCGGCGGGTTGCTCAATGCCGACGCGGGAAGGGCGCGCGATCGGGGGCGACCCATCCGACCCTGGCCCGCTCGGAGGCGAGGGTCGCGGGGTTGTAGAACCGGAGCAGGAGCCGCTTGTCGAGCAGCTCCGGATTCTCGGAGAGGAAGGTCTCGAAGTCCGCGCCGGGATGCTCGGCGGCGTGGTAGCCGATCAGCTCCACCCAGGCGCGGCTGAGCGTCGCGTGATACTTGCGCGGGTTGCCCTCGTAGCGGGCCGTGCGACGAATGCCGTCGCCGATGCGATCGATGGCCGAGGCGACGCCATGGCCGCGCACGGTCAGCCAGGTCAATCGCACGTGTTCACGATGTCCGAAACGACCGGCTTCCGAAACCAGCTGCGCCAGCAGGGAATCGAAGTCGTCGTCGCGCGGATGGGGCTCGTTCACGGGGATACCTCGGTCAGGGCGCGCAGGCCCGCGCGCAAGGCGGCGATCGTCTCGGGTGGCAGGGCCGCGAAGGCTCGGCGTTCGAGGTCTGCGATCGCCCTGCGAACGATCCGGGCCGCGGCGCGCCCGGATTCGGTGAGATCGATGACCACCACACGCCGATCGTTGGGGCCGACGGTCCGGGTGATGTGCCCGCGGCGCTCGAGTCGATCCAGAACACTGGTCAGTGTGGTCGGGCGGGAACCGACCTCGGCGGCCAGCTCGGACACGGTACGAGAGCGACCATCCGCGAGATTGGCCAGCGCGTTGATCTCCGATGCATTCAGATTCAGATCGACCAACTCGGCCGCGAGCAGCTGCAGCGTCGCGTGGGTGGCGCGCTGCAGTTCGAGCAGCGCGGACGGCGAGGGCACATCCTTTACCACGATTTCGAACTATACGATTTCGTAGTAATTCGGGCAAGGGCGAACCCCGTCGAATACCGAATCCCGGATACGAAGCGGCGGGCTCCCCCAATCGGGGAAGCCCGCCGCGGCAGCGGACCGGGGATCTCGGCAGCCCTCCGGATCGACGCTCGGTCCTGACGCCGGTTCTTAGTGTAGGTCAGGCTTACCTAACAAAGCAACCCTGCCGACGGGGCAGCGGCAAATCATGTCGGCGGCGCGAAATCGGCGGGACTGCTATGCGTAGAAGTCATGACCTTCAGTGACGCCTCGCTGACCGCCCTGCGCGTGTTCCGGGAGGTCGCCGAGCGCGGGACGCTCACGGCGGCGGCAATGGCCTTGGGCTACACCCAGTCCGCGGTGTCGCGGCAGATCGCCAGCCTGGAGCGCGCCGCCGGGACACCGCTACTGGAGCGCCATCACGACGGTGTGCGGTTGACGCCCGCCGGGCGCATCGTGGCCCGGCGGGCCTCGGCCGTGATCGACCAGATCGACACAACCGCACGGGAATTGGCCGGGATGCCCGAGGAGCGGGCGACGGTGCGGCTCGGCTGGTTCGCCAGCGCCGGGGCCGCGCTTATCCCGGCCGCCCTCGCCCGGCTGCGGGATACGCATCCCGGCATCACGGTGGTGGGCCGGGAAGGCGGTACGCCCGCACTCGTCCGGGCGTTGCGCGCGGAAACCATCGACCTCGCACTGGTCGCCTCCCCGCCGCCCTACCGGCCCCTCGACGCGGAAACGCCCGCGCTGCAAGAGCAGATCCTCACCGACCGCAGCCTGCGCATAGCGGTCCCCGCCGACCATCCCCTCGCGCGCGGCGAGCACATCGACATCGCCGACCTGCGCGGCCAATCCTGGATCGCGGGCACGGGCGACGACCGGTCGCTGGGCGTCTGGCCCGGTCTCGACGAAAGGCCGGTCATCGCGCACACCGTCCGCGACTGGCTGGCCAAGCTGAACCTCGTCGCCGCCGGCTGCGGAATCACCACCATCCCAGCAAGTCTCGCCCCGGCCTGCCCGCCCGGCGTCCGCGTCCTCCCCGTCCGCGGCGGCCCCACCGAGACACGCCGCCTCCTCCTGGCCCGCCTCCCCGGCCCACTCCCCGACCCCGTCGCCCGCGTCGCCGAGGCTCTCCGCGCCACCGCCATCGACTCCGCCCGCGACGCGAACGACTGATCGCCGAGACCTCGCGCACCGGTGCGACTCGTCGAGCGGAAGTGGGGAAGGGCGCGGCTGAGCGGCTTCCGGGCCGATAATGCAAGAGGGCCACCGTGTAGCTGAATCCACTGTGAGGAGCAGCGTGCGAGCAGGAGTCATCCTCCCGATATTGGCCGTCGCGCTGCTCGCGGCGTGCGGCACGTCCACCGAAACGCCCGCACCGAAGGCTGATTCACCTGGGAAGCTGATATCGAAGCGGCCGTTGGAGAACCTCGATTCGGCGTTGACCGCGGCAGCCGGGTCGGCGACGTATGTGCGGTATGAGTCGACTTCGCCGACGGGGCAGCCGATCGAGGTGTCGGGGGCGGTGTTCGTGCCGAAGGGGGAGGCTCCGGCGGGTGGGTGGCCGGTGGTCGCGTTCGCGCACGGGACTTCCGGGGTGGTCAGTGCGTGTGCGCCGACGAATTCGCCGACGTTGTTCGGGTCCGCGCCGTCGGTGGAGGCGATGCTGGCCGGGCATCGGGCGGTGGTGATGACGAACTATCAGGGGCTGGATGGGCCGGGGCAGGCACCTTATTTGGATACGCCGTCATCCGGGTATGACGTACTGAATTCGGTTCGGGCCGCGCACGCGACGGGGCTGCCGCTGGCCGGAGACACGGTGCTGGTCGGGGCGTCGCAGGGTGGGCGCGCCGCGGAGTCGGCGGCGGAGACCGCGAAAGCCTATGCGCCGGAGTTGAAGATCCACGGCACGGTGCTGTTGTCGCCCGCGCTGGAACTGCGGTTCGTCGATACGGTTCGCAGCCGTAGCCTGAATGCCCCGGACCAGTATCTGATCCTGCCGTATCTGGTTGCGGCCGTGCGCTACAGCCATCCCGAATACGGTTACGACCGGGTCATCCACGGTGATTTGCTCAGTGCCGCACCGCGTCTGGAATCCCAGTGCACAGGTCAGGTGACGCCGGACGAAGTCGCGGTCGCCAATGCGGGCAACCCCGACGAGGTCAGCTTCGTCGATGACGCGGCCGCGCAACCGTTCACCGACCTCCAGAACCGCACCAACCTCCCGAAATCCGCGACCAACCTGCCCACCTATATCGCACGCGGCGATGACGACAGGCTCGTGGTGACCGCGTGGTCCTCCGCTGCGGTCACCGAGATGTGCACCCTGGGAACGCCGGTGCACGATCTGGTGGTTCCGGGCGGCCACGACGCACCCGCCGCCGTGGCCGACCGATGGCTGGGCTGGATCTCGGACCTGTTCGCCGACAAGCCCTTCGCCTCCACCTGTCCGTCCTGACCCATGCCGTGCCCCAGCTGAACCGCTAGCGCACGAAGCAGGCCCGGCGCACCGGTAGACCACGATCCTCGAACGCCGCCAGCATGGCCTGGCCGCGCCGCGCACCGTCCGACGAGGACGTACGGGCCAGCGCCGGAACATAGGTGGCGGCCCCGACCACGGATTCGGCCACCAGCGACCAGAATCGGCGCTGCCCGAGTCCGGCGCAGCGGGCCATGGCCTCCTGCACCAGGGTCAGCGCGGGAATGCAGCGGTGCGCCAGCCACACGTACAGCGCCGCCTCGCACGGCAGCGCCACCACCCCGGCCTGCCGGGCCAGCAGATCGCCGTCGACCACGCGGATCGTGGTGTCGGACAATCCCGCCCAGTCGATGCCGCCGTCATTGTCGGTGTGGATCCACAGGTTCTCCAGGCCCGGATCCCAGGCCCGCCCCTCCGACACCACCAGGGCCAGCACCCGCCCGACCACCGCGTGGATCAGCGCGGTGGCCACCACCTCGGCGGCGATATCGGCATTGCTCATCTCCGCGACGTGACGCCGGTACATCAACTCGATGCGGCCCTCACGGATCCCGTCGGCCAGCCGCCACCAGCGGCGTTTGCCCTGATCGGCCATGGCGGCGACGGCGTAGACGCGCGGGTGTTCGGGTTGCAGCGCGCGCAGGCGGTTACACGCCAGCCCGAAGGCGAGCAGGGAATCGCGCGGCGGGCACACGGTTACGGGTTCGAGCATCGAACCTCCTCATCATCGACTGTTCGGCCATGGCATTAGCGAATGAGAACCACTGCATGGACAACGAGAACGGGAAGATAGGTTAGGGTTACCATACTTATCGAGCAATGAACGCGTCAGGAGTAGTTCGTCACCGTGCCCGCCGTAGTCACCAACAGACGGCGACGTCTGCTCGGACTTCTCGTTCTCGCCGCGTTATTGCTGGTCGCGGCGGCCGCCAGCATTGCCCTCGGATCCCGGAATCTGGGATTGGGGACCGTGTACGACGCACTCGTTTGTCCTGCTGGAACACCGCTTTCGTGTCCGGCCGCGGATTCGGCGACCCAGATCGTGCGCGAATTGCGGCTCCCCCGAACCGGACTCGCCCTGATCACCGGCCTCGCGCTCGGCATAGCCGGGGCGCTCATCCAGGGCTACACCCGAAACCCGCTGGCAGACGCGGGATTACTCGGCATCAACGCGGGCGCGGCCTTTCTGGCGGCTTTGAGCATCCATCTGCTCGCGCTCACCACGCCCGCGCAGTACATCTGGTTCGCCTTCGCGGGCGCCCTGCTGGCCGGCCTGGTGGTGTTCGGCGTCTCCGCCGTCGGCGGCGGCAAGGCCAGCCCGCTGAGCCTGGTCCTGGCGGGCGCGGCCGTAACCGCATTCCTGCAGGCCATGACCAATATCGTTGTCCTGCTGGACGGCACGGCCCTCAATACCTACCGCTACTGGGTGGTCGGCGATGTGGCAGGGCACGACGCCTCGACCTTCCGCCAGATCCTGCCGTTCCTGATCCTGGGCGCGATCCTGGCCCTGGCCTCGGCCCCAGGTCTCAATCTCCTCGGACTCGGCGACGATGTGGCGCGCGGCCTGGGCGTCAATCTCGCCCGCACCCGCACCCTGGGCCTGGCCGCCGTCGTCCTGCTCGCGGGCGCAGCGACCGCGGCGGTCGGCCCGATCGCCTTCCTCGGCCTGATCGTCCCGCACCTGGCCCGCGCCCTGACCGGCCCGGATTACCGCTGGCTGCTGCCCTATTCGGGCCTGCTCGGCGCGGTGGTCCTGCTCCTGGCCGACACCACCGGACGCCTGATCGCCCGCCCCGGAGAACTCCAAGCCGGAATCACCCTCGCCGCCCTTGGCGCACCGTTCTTCATCCTGCTCGTCCGCCGCCGAAAGCTGGTGAGCCTGTGAGTCTTCCAACACCTCTCACCAGCGAAGCAGGCGCTGTGAGCCCTGGCGACCCGTCGGCAAACGCTGCCTCCGGCACGAAATCGGCGACATTGCACGCTGTTCGGCCCGCGCTACGGGTCGGGAAACTCTCGACTGTGCTGCGTGTCGGTGCGCTGCTGACGGTGATCGGGCTCGTGGCCTTGCTCTTCGGGCTGTTCGCGCTGGATATC
Organism: Nocardia concava NBRC 100430; assembly: GCF_000308815.1. Lineage (GTDB taxonomy): Bacteria > Actinomycetota > Actinomycetes > Mycobacteriales > Mycobacteriaceae > Nocardia > Nocardia concava. The sequence goes on along the minus strand of NZ_BAFX01000074.1, from coordinate 186,068 downwards.
GCGCTGGGCGAGTTCAGGATTCCGATCGGCAGGGTGCTGGATGTGCTGGGCGGCGGGGGAACGCGGGCGCAGCGGTTCGTCATCATGGATTCGCGGCTGCCGCGGGCATTGACCGCGGTGGTGGTCGGTGCCGCGCTCGGGTTGGCCGGGGCGGTGACGCAGTCGATTCTGCACAATCCGCTGGCCAGCCCGGATCTGCTGGGCATCACCTCGGGTGCCAGTTGCGGGGCGGTCGCGGTGCTCGTCGGCATGGGCGGCGTCGCCACCGGTACCACGGCGGCGCTGGGTGTTTCGGCGGCCGCGCTGATCGGCGGGCTCCTCACGGCCGTGGTCATCTACCTGCTGGCCTGGGGCCGGACCACGACCGGGGACAGCGGGGTCATGGGATTCCGGTTGGTACTCATCGGAATCGGCGTGAACGCGGCCCTGCTGTCGGTGGTGAGCTGGCTGCTGACGCGGGCGACGCTGACCGATGCCGCGCACGCGCAACAGTGGTTGACGGGCTCGCTCAATGCCGCGGACTGGTCGACCCTGATCCCCGCTTCGATCGGGCTCGGACTGGCGCTACTCGTGACGGCCGGATCCGCCCGGACACTGGCGACCTTGCGATTCGGCACCGACACCACCCGGGTCCTCGGCGTCCGAATTCAGACCCAGCAGGCGATTCTCATTGCGGCCGCGGTCGTCTGCGCGGCGCTGGCGACCGCGGCGGTCGGCCCGCTCGGCTTCGTCGGCCTGGCCGCGCCGCAGATCGCACGGCGGCTCCTGCGCACCCCCGGTGAGCCGATCATCGCCTCCGCCTTGGTCGGAGCCATCGCTGTGGTCGGCGCGGACCTGCTCGCGCGCACCGCCTTTCCCGTCTCTCTGCCGGTCGGTGTGGTCACCGCGGCGGTCGGCGGACCGTTCCTGCTCTACCTGCTCGTTCGCGCCAATCGGAAGGCCACCCTGTGACTCTCGCTGCGGAAAACATCACCCTCGGCTACGGCGAGCGGGTCATCGTGGACGGGCTGTCGGTCGATATCGAGCCCGGGCTCATCACCACCGTCATCGGTCCCAACGGCTGCGGCAAGTCGACGCTGCTGCGCTCGCTGGGTCGACTCCTCCGTCCCAAGTCCGGCCGGGTCCTGTTGGACGGCAAGGCCATCTCCACCATGAAGACCAAGGACGTCGCCCGGATCGTCGGCATGCTGCCCCAGACGCCGGTCGCGCCGGAAGGGTTGACCGTGGCGGATCTGGTGGCGCGGGGACGGCATCCGCATCAGTCGTGGCTGCGGCAGTGGTCGGCTGACGACGAGGCCGAAGTGGCGACCGCGCTGGAACAGACCGGCATCGCGGATCTGGCGGGGCGCACCCTCGACGAACTCTCCGGCGGCCAGCGGCAGCGGGCCTGGATCTCCATGGCGCTGGCGCAGGGCACCGACATCCTGCTGCTCGACGAGCCGACCACATATCTGGATCTCGCGCATTCGCTCGAGGTTCTCGATCTGGTGGATCGCCTGCACGACGACTTCGGCCGCACGGTGGTCATGGTGTTGCACGATCTGAATCTCGCGATTCGCTACAGCGACCGACTGATCGTCATGCACGCCGGTCGCATCGTCGCCCAGGGCCTGCCCGCCGACATCATTACCGCCGATCTTCTGCGCGAGGTTTTCGGCCTGCGTGCCGAGGTGCTCGAGGATCCGGTGTCGGGTCGACCGATGATCGTCCCGATCGGCGCCCGCCACGTGCACGCGTCCGCGCTCGCAGATATGCCGGTCGACGCCGGGGTATGAGGAATCCCACACCAGCTACCACCCGGTTACGACGACCTGTAGTACGCATTCCTGTCGTTGTCTCCGTAAACTTGTGGAATGGCAGGTCTTGGTGAACTCGAGAAAGCGGTCATGGACCAGTTGTGGTCGGCCGACGAACCGCAAACGGTCCGGCAGGTCCATGAAGCACTCGCTGCACGTCGTGAACTCGCGTACACCACGGTGATGACCGTTCTGCAGCGCTTGGCGAAGAAGAATCTGGTGGTCCAGCAGCGTGATGACCGCGCGCATCGCTACGCCCCGGTGCACACTCGCGACGAGCTCGTCGCCAGTCTGATGTTCGACGCGCTGCAGCAAGCCGATGAGGTGGGCAGCCGCCGGGCCGCCCTGGTGCACTTCGTCGAACAGGTGGGTGCGGATGAGGCTGCCGCATTGCGCGATGCACTCGCTAAGCTCGAAGCCACCGAGGTCGCGCGCAAGGACAAACCCGAGTCCAAATAGCCGTATCCTCGGCCCGAGCCCCACAACGCAGTGAGCTGAGGACATTGGACTGGACAGCGCCGGTATTCGCCGGTCTCGCCCTGTTGTTGGCGGGACCGGTGCCAGCGCTGCTCAGCCGGGCGACCTGGCCCTATCGCAGTCCCCGTGCGGCGCTGGTGCTTTGGCAGGCGATCGCGCTGGCGGCGGTGCTGTCCGCCTTCGGTTCCGGACTCGCCATCGCCTCGCGGCTGCTGGTGCCCGGCGCGGACGGCCGCCCCACCACCACGCCCAGCAAGGAGATCGACGCGCTCGGTCTGCCGCTGTGGCTGGCGCTGGTGTTCGTCTTCGCGCTCACCCTGCTGGTCGGTGCCCGGCTCATCTGGTCGGTGATCCGGGTCGGCATCCACACCCGGCGTCGTCGCGCCCGCCATCGCATGCTGGTCGACCTGCTCGATCAGTCCAGCGTGCAACGCAAGGCGGCCGATATCCGGGTGCTGGCGGCCACCGAGCCGATCGCCTACTGCCTGCCCGGCATTCGCCAGCGCGTGGTGCTCAGCCAAGGCACCGTCACGAACCTGTCCGAAAAAGAACTGACCGCCATCGTCAGCCACGAGCGCTCCCACCTGCGCGCCCGCCACGACCTGGTGCTCGAGGCGTTCACCGCCGCGCACGAGGCGTTCCCGCGGGTGGTGCGCTCGAAATCCGCGCTGGACTCGGTGAAGCTGCTCATCGAACTGCTCGCCGACGATTCCGCGGTGAAGGTCACCGGGCCCACTCCCCTGGCCCGCGCCCTGGTGGCCTGTTCGAATTCGCCTGCCCCGCAGGGTGCGATGGCCGTCGGCGGCCCCACCACCCTGATCCGCATCCAGCGGCTCGCCGGTCCCATCGGCGACCTGCGCATCGCCGTCGCCGCGTATCTGGCGGCGATGGCCATCCTCGTGGTCCCCACCCTCGCGGTGGCCATCCCCTGGCTGGTCGAACTCAGCCGACTGGTCAGCCGTGCCTGATCCCCACCCGCACGTCCCCGAATCCGACTCGGGCGCGGCGGGTTCCGCCCTGCCCGCATCCCGAACGCACCCGAATCCAGCCCAGGAGGCCGAAATCCACACCGACGCGTCGCCCACCGCCGAGCCCTCGTCCCCCGAACCCGTGAGCGACACCGGGGTCCGCACGCCGGACCTCGCGAGGCTCACCGCGGCGAATTTCGCCGATCTCGGGCTGCCCGTGGTCTTGGTGCAGGCACTGCGGCGCAACGGGATAGACAAACCGTTCCCGGTTCAGCGCGCGGTGATTCCGGACATCCTGGCCGGGTGCGATGTGCTGGGGCAGGCCGCCACGGGTTCCGGCAAGACCCTCGCGTTCGGTCTGCCGCTGCTGGCCCGGCTGTTCGGCGCGCCGAGCCAGCCGAAGCGACCGCGCGGCCTGATCCTGGCGCCGACCCGGGAACTGGCCATGCAGATCGAATCGGCCCTGGACGAGCCCGCGCTCGCACTCGGCCTGCGCTTGGCCACCGCGGTCGGCGGGCTGCCGATCAAGAAGCAGGAGGAGCGGCTGGCACGCGGCGTGGACGTGGTCATCGCGACGCCCGGCCGATTGACCGACCTGCTCGGGCGGAAGGCCGTGGCGCTGACCGACATTCGAGTGGTCACCGTGGACGAGGCCGACCACATGGCCGAACTCGGCTTCCTACCCCAGCTCACGGCTTTGCTCAACAAGGTGCCCGCCGACGCTCAGCAATTGCTGTTCTCGGCGACCCTCGACGGCGCGATCGACGAACTGGCGCAACGTTACCTGCGCGATCCGGCCTGGCATTCGGTCGGCACGGGGCCTGCCGGCGACGAGTCCGATGCTCGCCCCGTCGCCGCGACTGTGCTGGACACGGATCCAGCTCTCGCAGTGACGGATTCGGGTTCACCGGCCGACAACGCCGGTGCCGGGCGCGCGGTCCCCGATATCGCCCACTACGCGCTGCGGGTGCGGCGGACCGACAAGCGTCTGGTCGTCACCGAGATCGCGGCGCGGGCCGGGCGCACGCTGCTGTTCGTGAAGACCCAGTACGGGGCGGACAAGCTGGCGCGAAAGCTGCGGGAGGAGGGCATCGGTGCGGTCGCGCTGCATGGCGGCAAGGTGCAGAACCAGCGCACCCGAACCCTCGCCGCGTTCGCGGACGGGACCGCCCCCGTGCTGGTCGCCACCGATGTGGCCGCACGCGGGCTGCACATCGACGATGTCTCGCTGGTCGTGCACGTCGACCTGCCCGCCGATCCGAAGGACTACCTGCACCGGACCGGTCGGACCGCCCGCGCCGGCGCCTCCGGCACGGTGGTCACCATCGTGACCCCTGACAACGCCGACGAGGCCGCGCAGTTGGCCCGGCTCGCCGGTCTCACGCTCACCGAGGTGGAGGTGCGGCCGGGTGATCGGCGGCTCGCGGAGATCACCGGTGCCCGCCGCCCTTCGGGTCGTCCGGTGTCCGATCCGTCGACGCCGGTGAAGGCCCAACGGGATGCGCGCGAGCAGCCTCGGGTGTGGACGCGACCCAAGGGTGAGAGCCGTCCGCACAACAAGAAGCGGAAGCCGGGTGCGCGCCGTACTTCCCGTTGACGCCAACACGTTTGGATGTCCCTACGACACGCCCGCGAAATCCGGCGAGTTTTCCCGGCAAATCGGACGAGATTGAGATAACTCGGAGCCCTCGCGAGGCTATAGCAATTTTCCGGCAACCACACGCCAGGACTGTCGAACCACCGGCTGAACCGTCCGGCACGACGACCGGGACTCGCGTCCGCGCTATTCCCTCCGGGGAATCGCGGACAGTCCGCGAACCGGCGAGCATCGGCACCATGATCGAGCGAAAGAGCCTGAGCTACACCGTGATCGACTCCACCACCGACGGTGGGTCCGTATTCACCGATGCCGAAATCCCTTTGACGGACCGAACTCTCGCGCCCGGCGTGCCCGCGATGGCGGTCGGCGGCATGCCCTCGGCCACCGGCGTCTCCTACCTGCGCAGCGTCGGCTTCGACAGCGAGCCGCATCCGGCCCCGGCCCGGCAGTGGGTGGTCATGCTGCGCGGCGCGATCGAGGTGACCACCTCCGACGGTGCGCGGCGACGCTTCGCACCCGGCGATCTGGTGCTGGCCGCCGACACCGCAGGACGCGGTCACACGACCGTCGCGGTGGGTGAGCCGCCCTTCGAGGCGCTGTTCATCCCCACCGCGTGAGCGCCGCTCAGGTCAGGTCGGCGTTACCGTCGATGACCTTCAACGTGTACTCGAAACGGTTGATGCGCCAGCCCTTCTCACCGCGCTCCAGCCCGATCACATAGCTGCCGACGAACCACCGGGTGGTGCCGTTCTGCGCATCGTTCTTCACGTGCACGGCGATGGCGTCCGCATGCGCCAGCGCGGTGTCGCCGGTGATCTCGATGAGCTGATTGCCCGACTGGTGATGCACGGCGTCGAGGGCGCCCAGCCCGGCGGCCCAGTCGTCGACGATGTCGCCGCCGGGCCGCGGCCCGACCGGTCCGCCGAAACCGCTGTCGAAGTACACCTCGGTGGCGAGTACCGACTCGCGCAGGTCCGACCAGCGCGCCTGGTCGCAGTAGACGAAGAGTTTGGTGATGGTGTCGCCGATGTCCAGTCGATCGGCGAGCGCCGCAAGATCAGTCACTGTGGCGAAGGTAGAGCACACCGTCAACGCCCGCTCCCCATATTTCTGCACCCAACGCACCGCGAACTCTCAGCATTCAGCTACCAGGGCGCGGGCCAGTGCGCTGCCCTTCAGAGCGGTGATGAAGGCCCCAAGGGGAGGGTCGCCGCTCGAGCCTGCCCTGGACCGCGCGGGTCTGGTGAAGTTGTCGGTGGGTGCAGATGTGTTGCGGTGGTGCAGTTGCGTTACCGATATCGGGTGTATCCCACGCCGGGTCAGCAGGAGTCGCTGGCGCGGGCGTTCGGGTGCGCGCGGGTGGTGTACAACGATGCACTGGCCGAACGCCGCGCGGCGTTCGCGAACAAACTTCCCTACATACCTGACGGGGAGTTGTCCAAACGGTTGACCGCCGCTAAGGCGACCCCGGAGCGGGCGTGGTTGGGCGAGGTGTCGGCGGTGGTGTTACAGCAGGCGTTGGCGGATCTGAACAGCGCCTACCGCAACTTCTTCGACTCGGTGACCGGTAAACGCAAGGGCTCGAAGGTCTCCTCGCCGCGGTTCCGGTCCCGCAGGGACAACCGGCAGTCGGTCCGGTTTACCCGCAATGCACGTTTCGCGGTCACCGCAGGCAAGAAGCTCCGGCTGCCCAAGATCGGGGAGGTGAAGGTCGCGTGGTCGCGGGAGCTTCCTGCCGAGCCGTCGTCGGTGACGGTGATCAAGGATGCGGCGGGCCGGTTTTTCGCGTCGTTCGTTGTCGAGGTCGGCGACGCGCCGCTGCCGCCGGTGGACCCCGAGGTCGGTATCGATCTGGGGCTCGAGACGTTCGCGGTGCTCTCGGACGGTAAGCGGATCGAGTCTCCCAGGTTTCTGCGCCGCGCCGAGCGCAGGCTGCGGAGGGCGCAGAAAGCGTTGTCGCGCAAGCAGAAAGGTTCAGCCAATCGTGCCAAGGCCAGGCTCATGGTGGCGAAGGCGCATGCGAGAGTGGCTGATACGCGCCGGGATTGGGCGCACAAGCAGGCCACGGCGATAGTCCGTGAAAATCAAGCGGTCTATGTCGAGGACTTGTGCGTGAAGGGCCTGGCGCGAACACGGCTGGCGAAGTCTGTGCACGACGCGGGCTGGGGCATCTTCCTTCACTTATTGGAGGAGAAAGCGGCCCGCGTCAGGCGGTACTTCACGAAGGTGGACCGGTTCTATCCGTCCTCACAGATCTGCGCGCCGTGCGGGCACCGGGACGGGCCGAAACCGCTGTCGGTGCGGGTGTGGACGTGCCCGGCGTGCGGGGCGGTGCTGGATCGGGATCTGAACGCGTCGAACAATGTTCTCGCCGCCGGACGGGCGGAGAGACTGCTAAACGCCTGTGGAGACCAGGTAAGTCCGGGGCTCGCCCCGGCACCGGCCGGTGAAGCAGGAACCCACCGAAAGCGCCCGACAGGGCGCTAGCAGGAATCTCCGGCCAGTCCGGAGACGACGTCAACATGGTCCAACGTGCTGCTGCTGCCGACGCTCGCTGCTACACCGCGGCAATGCACGGGTAGGATGTTCGGTTGGCGTGCGTGACACCAGGTCAGAAGTTACCAACACGTTGGCGACTTCAAAACGTGCTATAGACCTGCTATCGGAGCACGGATACAGGCATATTCCCACGTCAACCTATGGAGCGTCGAACAACGTGCAGTTTCTTCCCGGGCAGACTCCGCCCTATGACCTGACCTACGACGACGTCTTCCTCGTCCCGCGCCGGACGGATGTGGCGTCCCGGTTCGATGTCGATCTCTCCTCCACGGATGGGACCGGCACGACCATTCCGCTCGTGGTCGCCAATATGACAGCCGTCGCCGGCCGCCGCATGGCCGAGACCGTCGCCCGCCGGGGCGGCATCGTGGTGCTGCCGCAGGATCTTCCGATTCCCGCGGCCGCCGACACCATCGCCTTCGTCAAGAGCCGCTCGCTCACGGCCGACACCCCCGTGGTGCTGGATCCCGAGCAGTCGGTCTCCGATGCGCTGGCCCTCATCCACAAGCGTGCCCACGGCGCGGTCATCGTGGTCGAGAACGGCAAGCCGGTCGGCGTGGTGACGGAGGCGTCCTGCTCGGACGTCGACCGCTTCGCCCGCCTCAGCACCGTCGCCGACACCAACTTCGTGTCCGCTCCCGCCGACACCGAGCCGCGCGACATCTTCGCCATGCTCGAGGCCAAGCACACCAATATCGCGGTGCTGGTCAATGCCGACGGCACCCTCGCGGGCGTGATGACCCGCACCGGCGCGATTCGCACCGGCATCTACACCCCGGCCACCGACGCCAACGGCCAGCTGCGCATCGCCGCGGCCGTCGGCATCAACGGTGACGTGCCGGCCAAGGCCAAGGCCCTGGTCGACGCGGGCGCCGACGTGCTGGTGATGGACACCGCGCACGGGCATCAGGAGAAGATGATCGAAGCGCTGCGCACCGTGGCGGCCCTGGATCTGGGTGTGCCGCTGGTCGCGGGCAATGTGGTCGCCGCCGAGGGCGTGCGCGATCTCATCGAGGCCGGCGCGGACATCATCAAGGTCGGTGTGGGCCCCGGCGCCATGTGCACCACCCGCATGATGACCGGCGTGGGCCGCCCGCAGTTCTCCGCCGTGGCCGAATGTGCCGCGGCCGCCAAGGAATTCGGCAAGCACGTGTGGGCCGACGGCGGTGTCCGCCACCCGCGCGACGTCGCCCTGGCGCTGGCCGCCGGCGCCTCGAACGTGATGATCGGTTCCTGGTTCGCGGGCACCTACGAGTCGCCCGGCGATCTGCGCGTCGACCGTGACGGCAACCGCTACAAGGAGTCCTTCGGCATGGCCTCCAAGCGCGCCGTGGCCGCCCGCACCGCCACCGACTCGGCGTTCGACCGGGCCCGCAAGGCGCTGTTCGAGGAGGGCATCTCCTCCTCGCGCATGCGCCTGGATCCCGAGCGTCCCGGTGTCGAGGATCTGATCGACCACATCACCTCCGGTGTGCGCAGCTCCTGCACCTACGCCGGTGCGCGCACGCTCGCGGAGTTCCACGAGCGCGCCACGCTGGGTGTGCAGTCGGCCGCCGGTTTCGCCGAGGGCCGTCCGCTGCCGTCCGGTTGGTGATCACCCGCTAGTACTGCACAGCCGAAACCCGGCGGGTCGCGAGGATCCGCCGGGTTTCGCGTGTGCGGGCCACAACTACCCCGTCATTCCGGCATGTTCCTGGCCGGAATCCACCGCACCGATATGGATCCCGGCCAAAAGCACGCCGGGATGACGAGATGCCGTGTGATTCAGCGCGGCATGGCATGTGATACGGCCCCGCTGTGCGGAAACCGTGAAAGCCTCCCGGTACCATGGCCTGACCGGGCCCAAAAATGGGTACCCGTGGCGTACATTCCGCCAAGCGAACCCCTGCGAAAGGAACCAGTTGTCACCCGCGTCCAAGGGCGCTTCACAGGAGGGCTCCTCTACCGAGCCGGGTGACAAACCCGGCGTCCCCGCTCTATCGGTAGTGCGAACGGCCAGGTGGTGCTGACCGTGTCGGTTCTGCTCACCGTTCTCAGTCTGCTCGGATTCATCGCCCTGACCGCCGGCACCGCGCTCTTCGTCGCCGCCGAATTCTCGCTCACCGCCCTGGAACGCTCCACCGTGGAGGCCCACGCCCGCGAGGGCGACCGCCGGGCCCGCCAGGTGCGCCGTGCGCATCGCACGCTCTCGTTCCAGCTCTCGGGCGCGCAGCTGGGCATCACCATCACCACGCTGATCACCGGTTATATCGCCGAGCCCGTGCTGGCTCGCCTGCTGGAGCCGATGTTCAACGCGTTCGGCGTGAGTGCCGGTACCTCCCATGGCATTTCGCTGGCGCTGGCGCTGATCATCGCGACCTCGCTGTCGATGATCTACGGCGAGCTGGTGCCCAAGAACATCGCCATCGCCGCGCCGCTGGAGGTGGCGCGCTTCACCGCCGGGCCGATGATCGCGTTCTCGACGGTGTTCAAGTGGATGATCAACTTCCTGAACGGCGCCGCCAACTGGGCGGTGCGCCAGGTCGGCATCGAACCGGCGGAGGAGCTGCGCTCGGCGCGCTCGCCGCAGGAATTGGGTTCGCTGGTGCGGACTTCCGCGCTGCACGGGGTGCTGGACCAGCGCACCGCGCAGGTGGTGGATCGCTCGCTGCAGTTCGGTGAGCGCACCGCGGAGGAGCTCATGACCCCGCGCATGACCATCGAATCCCTGGATCAGGACTGCACTCTCGCCGATCTGATCGATGCCGCGCGCGAGACCGGCTACTCCCGGTTCCCCGTCATCGAGGGCGATCTGGACAACACGCTCGGGTTCGTGCACGTCAAGCAGGTGTTCGTGTATCCGGCGAAGGATCGCCGCAATATCAAGCTGAAGACCATCGCCAAGCCGGTGCCGGTGGTGCCCGCCAGCCTCGACGGTGACGAGGTGCTCGATCGGGTGCGCCGCGACGGCATGCAGGTGGCGCTGGTGGTCGACGAATACGGCGGCACCGCGGGCATCGTCACCATGGAGGATCTGATCGAGGAGATCCTCGGCGATGTGCGCGACGAGCACGACGAGGAGGAACTCGACGTGCGCCGCACCCCGACCGGCTGGAATTGCTCGGGGCTGCTGCGCATCGACGAGGTCTCCCGCGCCACCGGATACGACGCGCCCGAAGGCGAATACGAAACCCTCGGCGGTCTGGTGCTGACCCGGCTGGGCCGGATCCCGGTGGCGGGCGATGAGGTCCTGCTGCCGCAGCCGGCCAATCTGCTCGATCCGGAGACCACCGGCGGCTGGATCGCCACCGTGGAGCGCATGGACGGCCGTCGCATCGACCGCGTCCTGATCCGCCCGGTCGACGCCGAGGCCCTCGCGAGCTGGGAGCACAGCCATGGGTGACCTGTACGCCGTCCTGCTGACCTTCCTGCTGTTGCTGGGCAACGCGTTCTTCGTGGGCGCGGAGTTCGCGCTCATCTCGGCGCGCCGCGACCGGCTGGAAGCGCTTGCGGCACAAGGCAAGCGCAGCGCCAACACGGTGATCGAGGCGGGCCAGAATCTGTCGATGATGCTGGCGGCCGCGCAGCTGGGCATCACCATCTGCTCGATCTTGCTGGGCCGGGTGGGTGAGCCCGCGGTGGCGCATCTGCTGGAGAAGCCGTTCGAGCTGCTCGGCATGCCCGATTCGCTGCTGCATCCGATCTCGTTCGCGCTGGCGCTGGCCATCGTGGTGATCCTGCACATCCTGCTCGGCGAGATGATCCCGAAGAACATCGCGCTGGCCGGGCCGGAACGTTCTGCGCTGCTGCTGGTTCCGCTGCATCTGATGTGGCTGCGGCTGGCCAAGCCGTTGATCGCGGTCTACAACTTCGCGGCCAATATGACCTTGCGCGCCTTGCGGATCGAGCCGAAGGACGAGCTGGATTCCACGGTGTCGTCGGTGGAGCTGGCGGAGATGTTCGGTGAATCGCGGTCGGAGGGACTGCTGGACGAGGAGGAGCATCGCCGCCTCACCCAGGCGCTGGGCACCAGCGATCGCATCGTCGCCGATGTGATGGTGCCGCTGGCCGAGCTCCGCTCGGTCCCGCTGCGCGGGGACGGGACCACGCTCGGCGATATCGAATCCGCGGTCGCCGAAACGGGATTCTCGCGTTATCCGGTGCGTGCGGCCGACGGCTCGCTGGTCGGCTACCTGCACGTCAAGGATGTCCTCGACCTGACCGCGGACGATGACGCGGGGCCCGGTACGCCGATCCCTCGCACCGATATCCGCCCGCTGCCCACTCTGTCCATGGGCACCACGTTGTACGAGGCGCTGGCTCGCCTGCGCCGCACCAACTCTCACCTGGGCCGTGTGGTCGACAGCCGCGGCAATACGGTGGGCATCGTGGCCCTGGAAGATCTGGTGGAGGAGTTCGTGGGCACCGTCCGCGACGCCACCCACCGCCTCGCCGAATGATGAACGTGTACAACGACCTACCCGGATCCGAGTGGTTGTCCGGCCCCGACTGGCGGGGCCGGGCGGCCGCCCACCGCGATCGGGTCGATGCCCTGGTCGGCCCGTATCTGCAACGGCGGGCGGCGGGTTCGAAGCATCCGGTGATCGACTTCCTGTTCACCTACTACGGCCACAAGCCCGCCCAGCTCAAGCGCTGGCACCCCGGCTTCGGCACCATCCTGGCCGAGGCTCCCGAGTACACCGAATTCCGTGGCTACCACCGGATCTCGGCCGAGGTCGGCGCACCGCTCACCGGGTGGACCGCCGACCCGGCGTTCCTCGAAAAGCGCCGCGACACCGTCGAATTCGTCGCCCGCCTGCTGGCGGCCACCGCCACGCGCCCGGCTCAGCTGTCCTGCTTCGGCCTGCACGAGTGGGCCATGGTCTATCGCACCGACGATGTGCGCCATCAGCAGGTTCCGCTGCGCCTGGGCTCCGCGGGCACCGACGCGGTCGTCGAATCGATGCAACTGCGCTGCACCCATTTCGATGCCTTCCGGTTCTTCACCCCCGAAGCGGTGCCGCTCAATATCGAGCCCCTCACCCGTGAACTCCAGGTCGACCGCGAGCAGCCCGGCTGCCTGCACGCCAATATGGACATCTACAAGTGGGGTTTCAAACTCACCCCCTTGATCGGCTCCGACCTGTTGTTCAATGCCTTCGAACTGGCGTGCGCGGCCCGCGAACTCGATATGAAGGCCAGCCCGTACGACCTGTTGGAGTTCGGCTACGAACCGATCCGGATCGAAACCCCCTCCGGCCGAGCCGAATACGTCCGGGCGCAGGCGGATATCGCCGCCCGCGCCGAGACCCTACGAACCCGCCTGCTGACCGCCTGCCGGGAGTTGCTTGCCGTCAGCGCAGAATCCCCGCGCGTGCCGCAGCCGTGATCCAGGACGGGAACTCCGCCAGCAGCCGATCGTAAAGCTCCGCATCGCTGATCTTGTCGATATCGTCCACGGCGAAGAACCCCACATTGTCGACCCGGCGGCCGCCCATGGTGTCGAGCTGCTCGAGCACGCCGTATCCGCCGCGCTGACCCAGCCCGATGAACTGCCAGAAGATCGGTTCCTCCACCGCCGAACGCAATTCGTGTTCGATCTCCCGATTCCTGTGCACCCCGCCGTCGGAGAAGAACAGCACCAGCGTCGGCATGGGCAGCGGCTCCCGGCGGACGTAATCACGCACCTGCGCAATGGCTTTCGGCTCATCGTTGGAGAAGCCGATGGCGCGCATGTCCACCTGCCCGGGATGCAGTTGCGGCGGTCGCCGACGCCCGAAGAGCCCCATCTCGCCCACGCGCACATGCAGTTCCAGCCACTGCGGCAGCTCCCCGATGTTCAGATCGGGCAGCCGCGCCGCCTCGGTGGCGAAGGTCCACGCCTGCATGCTCCCGTTGTCATCGAGCTGCGCGGCCACCGCCGCCATCCGCTCCACCACCCGATGCACGACCCGCTTCTTGTAGAGCTGCGTCATCGACCCAGAAGCATCCAGCACCAGCACCACTCGTGCGGTCAGTCCTTGCATGCCACGCTTGGCGAGATTGACCGCGACCTGCTCCTTGCGCAGCGACAACCGCTTCCGCATATCGATGGGCAGCCGCTCCTCCCCCTTGGTCAGCCGGATCCCGGGGCCACCGGGCGACGGAGGCGCGGGCGGCGCAGGGTGCCCGGCGGGTGGCGCAGGCGCGAACTGCCCTGGTGGCGGCGGATACTGCCCGGCGGGTGCCGGTGGTGGGAACTGCCCGGAGGGCACTGGCGGCGGGTACTGCCCCACAGGCGGAGGTGGCGCGAACCCGCCCGGGGAGGGCGGCGCGAACTGACCGGGCGCTGGGTACTGACCAGGCGGCATCTGGGGAGTGGGCTGGGGCGCGGTCGGAATCGGCTGTGGCGGTGCCTCGTCGACGGTGATCCCGAAATCCGTTGCCAGTCCGGCCAATCCGCTGGACCACCCTTGCCCGACGGCGCGGAACTTCCACGTGCCCGCGCGCCGGTAGAGCTCGCCGCACAGCATGGCGGTCTCCGGCCCGGCGGCGATATCGAACCTGGCGATCTCGGATCCCCCGGCGGCGTCGAGCAATCGCAGATGTAGCCCGGGCACCTGCCCGAAGGTCCCGCCGTCGGCGGACGCGCACAATGCGATCCGCTCGATATCCGCCTCAACCCCGGCCAGATTCACCTCGACGGCATCGGCTGTGCCTTGCTTCCCCGGATACTGCACCGCCCCGCTGATATGCCTCGGCTGGTTGTAGAACACGAAATCCGCATCGCTGCGCACCTTCCCGGATGCGGTCAGCAGCAGCGCCGACGCGTCGATATCGGGCACCCCGGCCCCACCCGACCAGCCCACCACCGCACGCACGGCGGACGCGGACACCGGCACATTGGCGCCTTTGCTGAGATTCGTCACCGCCCCAGTCTGCCGCAGACCTTGCCCCGCCACATCCGATAGCCGACGATCATTCCGCCATGCCCCGGGCCGAAACTCGCTCTGTCCGCGGCCGTCCCGGCCATGCTGGCGCACCAGTTCCCGAGGCCGGTCGTCGAACCAAGGACAAGTGGTCGTGCTGCGCGGCATGCACGGCGCGTGACGAGTCGTGCCGCGCGAGATCGGCAAGGGGGTCGCGGCGTGACCAGGGGTCGCAGGCCCACACCGCCCCGGCGGCTGCTGCCCACCGACCTGCGGGGTGGCGGATCGGGCACCGAGGGTACGCTCCAGTCTGCCGAGCCCGGCTCTCGAAACCCACTGAGCCCTGGCGGATCTCATCGAGCAAGCACCTCGGCGGGCGAAGGGCGACGTGGTCGGAGATCATGTGCGCGAAGGTCGAATCGGCCGAGTCGATATGCGGGGAGTGGTGTGGTGGTTTCGGAAGCGCGAGGCGAGGTTTCGGTCGCGGTGCTGGCGCTCGACAGCGGTGATCTGGCGCATGCGGCGGATCATGTCGCGGATGCGCTGAATACCGAGCCCGCGCTGCCGGAGGCGCATGAGGTGCTGGCGCAGCTCGCCGTGGCGGCGGGTGGGGTCGAGGCGGCATTGGGGTTGTATCCGATGGAGCGGCCGTATGCGGGGTCGATGGCCGCGCGTGCGCATCTGCTGGCCGCCGCCGGGCAGTGGGATGAGGCGGTGTCGCTGCTCGCTCAGCTCGCAGCCTTCGAGCCGAGTCTGCCGTGGGCGCGGGTGCCGTGGCTCGGGTGCGACGGGCTCGCCGAGGCACTGAGCGGTGAGACGGTGCTCTACGGGCTGATCACGCTCAATCGGGCACTGCCCGAACCGGTTCCGGAGGAGCTGCGGGATCCGCTCGGGCCGCTGTTCGCGCTGCTGTGCGCCGCCGTCGAGCGGCAAGCCGAGGATAATCGGCTGCTCGCGTTGGGTTCTGCGCTGGCTCGCCGCTTCACCGCGTTCGATCGTGCCGAATCCTGGGCGGTGCGGGCGCATCGCCGCGATCCGGACCGGCTCTCGAGTGTGATGCTGGGCCACGTGTACAGGTCGATCGGCCGGGCCGACGATGCGATCGCGGTGTGGTCCGACTACCTGCGGCGGGATCCGTCCGACGTGTACCTGCACGTCGATCTGGCCGAGCTGTATGCCGACACCGGCCGCCTGGAGCTGGGATTGCCTTGGCTGGAAGAGGTTTCGGCCAAGTCACCGGCACACGAGAAGGCCGCGCCCGCACTCCTGGGCCTGCGCTATCGCATGGACCGCGACCCCCGCCATCTGCTGGCGCTCGCCGACCACCTCCGCGACCATCCCGACCATCACTACGCGGGCGATCTGCTGGCCCGATTCTCCTGGGACACACCATGGCTCGGCCACGTCGACGGCGCGACCGAATCACTGGTGAACCTGCTGCATCAGATCCTCGCCGAGCAGCCCGAGCATCGGGACCTGTCGTTCGAGGGCACCGTTTCCGGCGTCGAGCCGCCGAGCGCCATGATGACCCTGCTTTCCGTGCTGCCCCGCGCCGAGCTCACCGTCTCGGACGCCGGTCATCCGGACCCGAGACTCCCCTCCCCCGAATGGAATCCGTCGGGTGTCGCCGTCTGGCGCTACCCCGGCGATGCCATGATCGCCGAGCGCACCGTCCCCGCCCCGGCCCGCGAGTCGGCCGAGACCGTCCGGCGCACAACCCAATTGCGCTGGCCCCACTTGCCCGCCGCCTACGATCACGCGGTCGCACTGTCCGACGTACCCCTACCGGACCTGATCGCCACCCTGGTCCACCCGCCCGCCCCCGCGGACGACGAGACCCGCGCCTTCACCGCGCGCTACCCCGACATGTGGGTCCGCGCCGTGCAGGTCGCCGCATCCTTGGGTATCGCCCACCACCGCGTCGCCGAACCTTGGTACGAATCCACCCGCCGCACGGTACTTTTCGATTTGCTCCGCGGCCCGGAGGACTGGGTCTGCGAGGCCGCCGCGCTCGCTCTCATCGCGGTCGCCTGGACCCATCCCGACACCCGCGACGATATCGGCATGGCGATCTGCCGCCGCATGCTCGACCTGGGCGAGGCGGCCCGCACCCGCCCGGTGACGATCCTGTCCTCGTTCTGCCGCCTCACCCTGGCCTGCCCCTGGCTCGACGACCCGTTCCTCAGCCTCGCCCGGGACATCCTCGCCAACAACGAGCAGGACTGACCGCGCGGCTATTCGGTGACCGGGTGGATCTTCAGATTGCACACGGTGAGGGACTTGTCGATCACCCGGGTATCGGTGGAGTTGGGCGGGGTGACTTCGACTTTCGCGACCTTGGGGTCGGGTTTGTCGAGCACGCCGCAGGCGACGGATTCGGCGACGGCGCGGGCGGGGTGGCCGGACTTGACCACTACCGTGGGTTCCTTGTCATTGCCCTCGGGGAGCCCGCCGATGAATCCGCGTAGCGTCCGTTCGGCGTGCACGACCTCGCCGGTTTCGGTGATCTCGTCCATGCCGGGGTAGCCGGTGAGGGTGCACGCCTGGGCGGGGTTGGCGATGGAGAAGACCAGGGTCAGCCCGTAGTGGCTGGTGGCCGCGCCCATGTTCTGCGCGGTGACGTCGACCTGGCCGGGGGCGCAGGCGGCGATGGGGGTGTCGGTGGGTTTGGGATTCGGTTGCGGCGCGGTCGATTCCGGGGTGGTGCCGCCGGAATTGCCGCCGTCGGCGGTCGTCGTGGTCGCCGCCGTCGGCCCACCGGATTGGGTGGCGGTACCGGAGGATGTCGAACCGCCGCATCCGCTGGCGACCACCACGACCGCACACGCCACCACTGTCGCGAATCCTGCTCTGCGCATTGCCGACACTCCTTCCACCACCAGAGTGTCACAGACAATCTTTGCCTGAACCCCTACCGGCCGGTCAGTTTATGGGTTAGCGTTTCGAGACGTAACCGTGACCACAGCCGCCATCCTGATGTGCGGCCGGTCACCGTGCTTGTGCTCGAAACGAAGACGGGGGTACCGCGATGAGGCGGTTCACGCGCATGCGCCGGTCCAAGCCGGCGGCGGTGCTGGCGGTGACGCTGCTGGGGGCGGCCGTGCTGCCGATGCACGGTGCGTCCGCGGATCTGCAGGACGATCTCGCGAATCAGGTGCAGCAGTTCCTGGATGTCGGGCGGACCTCGGTGCCGCGCGCGGACTGCGGCGCGGACGCGTTGCCGGAAAACGGTCTGCAGGGCGATGTTCCGGCCGACGACCGCAACAGCGGGCGCAGCACGCTGGGGTATCGCTGCAATCTGTCGTTCGTCGGCGGGTATGTCGGCAAGGGCGCGGGCATCACCTCGACGACCTATGACCATTGCTCGTACACGGGATCGCTGTTCCCGGGCAATATCCTCGGGCCCTCGCAGGGCGTGCAGGTGCTCGATGTCTCCGATCCGGCGAATCCGGTGGTGACCGGGAGCCTCACCGAACCGGCCATGCTGGCCGGGACCTGGGAGTCGCTCAAGGTCAACGCTGAGCGGAAACTGCTGGTGGGCACCGGTGTTCCGGTCGGCGAGGGTGCGGGATACCTGTCGGTCTACGACATCTCCGACTGCGCGCATCCCCGGCTGCTGAACCAAGGCGCGGGCACGAATCTGCTGATGCCGCTGCCGATCACGACGCACGAGGGCGGTTTCTCGCCGGACGGCCGGACCTACTGGGCCTCGGGCATCGCGCCCGGTTTCGTCAGCGCCGTCGATCTCACCGATCCGACCAATCCCCACGTGATCTGGCAGGGCCTCACCGGGATCGAGGCGCACGGCTTCGGGATCAGCCCGGACGGCAACCGCATGTACCTGTCCGCGCTGGCCGGATTCACCGTGCTCGACATCAGCGCTGTGCAGCGCCGCGATCCGAATCCGCAGGTCGCGCACCTGGGCCGGGTCTTCTGGACAGATGGCTGGGCGACCCAGCACAGCATTCCGGTCACCTATGACGGCAAGCCGTACCTGTTCACCGTGGACGAGGGCGGCGCGGGCGGGGTGAAGCTCATCGACATCTCCGACGAGACGAATCCGTTCGTGGCGACCAAGATCAAGCTGGAGATCAACCTGCCGGAGAACCAGGATTCGGCGATGGCCTCGGCCATGGGCGGGTCGGTGTTCTCCTACGACGCGCACTACTGCGCCGCGGACCGCCCGACCAACCCGACCGCGCTGGCCTGCGCCTGGGAGGAGGCCGGGATCCGCGTCTTCGATGTGCGGGATCCGTTCCACGCCAAGGAGATCGGCTATTTCAATCCGCCCGCGCGCAAGGGCCGCAACCTGGAGCTGTGGAACTCCCCGCACGCGCTGGCCTCGATTATCGGCGTGCCCGCCATGGAGTTCCCGTCGGCGGCCCGGGCCATCCTGGAGGGCAAGTTCGATCCGACCCAGGCGCTGTCGGCGCGGACCGGCATGGTGGCCTTCGGCGACCTGTCCAGCGACTGGTGCTTCTCGCCGCCGGAGTGGCACGGCAGCCAGCTGTGGGCCACCTGTAATGACAACGGCTTCATGGTGTTGCAGCTCGCCGACGACGTGTACACGCCACCCGCCGATCAGCAGTCCGTGGTCGGCTCGTGACGGAAGACGCTGAACCCGAGGGCACAACGACTGCCCGCCTGGGCGATCGGGTCCGGCGGCCGCTCGTGGCCGTCGTGCTCGCCCTCGCGCTGATCGCGGCCGGGATGCTGCTGCGCCCGGTCGTGTTCTCCGAGAACCATTCCGCGACAACGGTTCTCAGCCAGGTCGAGATCGGCTTCACCCAGGACATGTCGTCTCACCACGAGCAGGCGCTGATCATGGTGCAGCGCTTGGATTCCGGCGTCGACCCGACGGTGCGGCAGCTGGCCCAGCAGATCGGCGACACCCAGCGCATGGAGATCGGCACCATGCTCGGCTGGCTGCGCCTGGCCAATGCCTCACCCGATTCCAAGCATCCGATGGCGTGGATGAACACCGATGCCGCGCACGATCATTCGATGACCATGACCAGCGCGAACGGCACCTCGATGCCGGGCATGGCCACCCAGGCGGAGCTCGACTCGCTGGCCGCCGCGAAGGGCAAGGACGCCGAGATCCTGTTCCTGCAGCTCATGCTGCGCCACCATCGCGGCGGCGCGGCCATGGCGAAGGCGGCCGATCAGCTCATCGCCTCGGGCCCGGTGAAGGAATCCGCGCGCGGCATGATCTCCGCCCAATCCCAGGAGGCCGGGCTGATGACCATCATGCTGGCCCAGCGGGGAGCGCAACCCCTGTCCTGAGGTGCGAAATCTCACGAGACCACGGGTACGGCCGCTGGGTATCGTCGATCGTGTAGATCGGCCGCCAGGCCGGGAAAGGTTGACCTTCACCATGACCCAGGCGGAAGCGCTCACCCTCCCCGAACACATCCACGGCTACCCGGACATCGTGTTCGGCGGCTACATCGCGGGCCTACTCGCGCCGCACGCCGACGCCGAGACCGTGCGCGTCGACTTCCGCAGCCCGGTCATGGTGGGCACCCCGTTCCAGCTGTCGCGACCCGAATCCGGCCGCGCCGCCTTCACCTCCCTCGACGACACCGTGCTGGTCGAGGCGAGCACCGCCACGCTCACGATCGACCCGATCCCCACCCCGTCCTGGTCCGAGGCGAAAGAAGCGGTCGAAACGCGGCTGTCGTACCCGGGTCGCACTATCACCGACTGCTACGGCTGCGGCGAGGCGTGCGAGCCGGGCCGGGGCTTGCGACTGTTCCCCTGGCGGATTCCCGGCCGTGAGGTGATGGCGGCCGCCTGGACCCCCGACACCGCCCTCGCCGACGAGAACGGCGAACTCCCACCGGAAATCGTCTGGGCCGCCCTCGACTGCCCCGGCGGCCTGGCCGGATTCATCTTCTCCGGCATGGGCCGCGGCACCTTCACCGCCGCCCTCACCGCCACCCAAACGGCCCCCATCCTGGCCGGAGCCGACTACATCTCCCACGCCTGGGTCCTGCACCGCGACGGCCGCAAACACACTGTCGGCGTGGCCCTTTCGACCCCGGACGGCGACCTGTGCGCCCTCGCCGAGGCCCTCTGGATCGAGCCGAAAACCCTCTAACCGTCGAGCTGCACATCCTGGAGGGGATTTGCCTGGATAGTCCGGAATTCGCCTCCAGGATGCGCCGCTCGACGGAAACGGTTAGAGGTTGGCGATGGTGTGTTCGAGGCGGGTGGCTACCAATTCGCGGGCCTTCTCGCGCAGGGCCGGGCGGTAACCGCTGGGGTACACCGGATCCGCCGGGGCGTAGGTCTTGAGGACCTCCTTGGCCAGGGTGATCTTGTGGACTTCGGTCGGTCCGTCGGCGATGGCCATGATCTGGGCGTAGGTCATCATGTCGGTGAACGGGAGGTCGGTGCTCACGCCGAGGGCGCCGTGTAGATGCATTGCGCGCTGGGCGATGTCGTGCATGACCTTCGGCATGGCGACCTTGATGGCGGCGATGTCGTGGCGGACCTTGCGGTAGTCCTGTTCCTTGTCGATGCGCCACGCGGTGCGCAGCACCAGCAGCCGGAACTGCTCCATCTCGATCCAGGATTCGGCGATCTTTTCCTGGGTCAGTTGCTTGCCGCCGAGGACGCCCTTGCCCATGGGGCGGGAGACTGCGCGCTCGCACATCATGTCGAAGGCCTTGCGCACCAACGCGACCGTGCGCATGGCGTGGTGGACGCGGCCGCCGCCGAGGCGGGTCTGAGCGACGATGAAGCCGAGGCCCTCCGCGCCGAGGAGCGAATCAGCCGGAATGCGGACGTTCGAGAAACGCAGGTGGCCTTCGTGTTCGCTGAAGCCGGGGACGGTGAAGTTCTTCACGACCTCGACGCCGGGTGTGTCCGCGGGCACGATGAACATGGAAAGCCGCTGGTGCGGCGGCGCGTCCGGGTCGGTGACCGCCATGACGATATGGAAGGTCGCGAATTCGGCGGCGGAGTTGAACCACTTCTCCCCATTGATGACCCACTCGTCACCGTCGCGGACCGCCCGAGTCTGGAAGGACGTCGGGTCGGAACCTCCGGTGGGCTCGGTCATGACGTAGCAGGAGCCGATCTCACCATCGAGCAAGGGCCGCAGGTACTTCGCCTTCTGCTCGGGCGTGCCGAAGTGGGCGAGGATCTCCGCATTGCCGGAATCCGGTGCCTGACAGCCGAAGACGAGCGGGGCCCACTGCGAGGTGCCCAGTACCTCGTTGAGCAGCGCCAGCTTCAGCTGCCCGTAACCGGGGCCGCCGAGTTCGGGCCCCAGGTGGCAGGCCCACAGCTCCTGCTCTTTCACCTTCTCCTGCAGCGGCTTCATGAGCGCACGAATCTCCGGATTGGTGCGGTCATACGGGTTGGGGTAGATCAGGTCCAGGGGTTCCACCTCGGTCCTGACGAACTCCGCGACCCAGTCCAGCTTCTTCTGGTACTCCGGGTCCGTCTCGAAATCCCAAGCCATGATCAGCCTTTCGTGCTCTTGCGCGGTTGGATGAGTCCGTCCAGGACGGTGGTGCAGAGAATGCCGGCGATCTCGTCGGGGGTGTGCTGCCCGTCGGCGCGGTACCAGAAGGTCACCGAATTGAGCATGCCGAGCACGCTGTTGGTGACGACGTGGTCGGCGGTGCGCAGCACGCCCGAAGCCTTGCCCGCGTCGATGACGCTCTGCCACAGGGCTTGGATGCGGTCGCGCAGCTCCTGCAGTTCGCGCGCCCGTTCGCCGCTGAGCGCGGTGACGTCACGCAGCTGGATCGCGACGGCGCGGCGGTTCTCGATGATGAGGCGCACATGCGAGTGGATCAGCTTGCGCAGCTTGGTGACCGGATAGTCCGAGCCGCTCGCGATGAGTTCGGCCTCGGCCAGCATGAGCCGGGTGTACTCGGCGAGGATCTCCCACAGCAGTTCTTCTTTGGAGCCGATGTGGTAGTACAGCGCGCCGCGCTGCACATCGGCCCGGTCCCCGATCTCGGCGACGCCGGTGCCGTGGAAGCCCTTCTCCGAGAATAGCTCCAGCGCGGCGGCCATGATCCGCTCCCGGGTCTCCCCCGGGCCGGAGGCCGAGGCGGGCGGGCGGCCGCGCTTGCGGGCGGGGGCGGTCAACGGATCCCGCCGTCCAGGGCGAGTGTCGAACCGGTGCAGTAGGCCGAGGCGTCCGAGGCGAAGAACAGTGCGGCCCCGACGATGTCGGCGGGTGCGCCGATGCGGCCGAGCGCGGTGTGGCGGGCCAACTCTTCGGCCAGCCCCGCGGGCCAGGCCTTGGCGATATCGGTGCCGAAGGCCCCGCAGCGAATCGTGTTCACCCGCACGGCCGGTCCGTACGTCTGAGCGAAACCCATGGTCAGCGCCTCGAGTCCGGCCTTCGCGGCGGCATAGGGCACCGCCGTCGGTTCCGGATGCACGGCCTCCACCGAAGATATATTTACGATCGATCCCCCGCCCGCCGCGGCCATGCGCGACCCGAACAGGGCCGAGAGCCGGAACGGCCCCTTCAGATTGGTGGCGATCACCTTGTCGAACATGGCCTCGGAAACCTGGTCCAAGCTGGGATAGAGCAGCGACATCCCGGCATTGTTGATGAGCACGTCCACCGCGCCGAACTCGCCGTAAGCCGCCTCGGCGAGCGCCTCGCACTGCGCCCAATCCCCCACGTTGCAGGCCACCGGCAGCGCCCGTCGCCCGGTCTTGGCACGCACGTCGGAGGCTAATTCCTCACACGCGTCGAGCTTGCGGCTGGCGATGACGACATCCGAGCCCGCCTCAGCGAGCGCCAGGACCATCTCCCGGCCCAGCCCGCGACTGCCGCCCGTTACCACAGAGACCTTGCCGGACAAGGGATTTCCCATGAATCGCACCTTCGCGACGAGCCGCCAAAAAATGTTCCAACCAGTACATTAAATGTACCGATCGATACAATCAAGACCCATCGTGCGAGGCCCCAACCCCGAGGCCGTGAAATACCGCCCGGTAACCGCGAGTAATATGACGCCCGTACTTTTTCCACCCGGCTTCTCGAAATGAGGCAGTAGATGACAGAGCGGATTCAGGTCGGCGGGCTGCAGGTTGCCAAGGTGCTCCACGATTTCGTGGAGAACGAGGCCCTCCCCGGCACCGGTGTTGATTCCGCCGCGTTCTGGTCGGGTGCCGAGGCCGTCATCAACGACCTCGCCCCTCGCAACCGAGCCCTGCTCGCAGAACGCGACGACATCCAAGCCAAGATCGACGAGTGGCACCGCGCGAACCCGGGCGCAGGCTACGACAAGGCTGCCTACAAGCAGTTCCTCACCGAGATCGGCTATCTCCGTCCCGAACCGGCCGATTTCGAAATCGGAACCGAGAACGTGGACGCCGAAATCGCCACCCAGGCGGGACCGCAGCTGGTCGTGCCGGTGATGAACGCCCGCTTCGCCATCAATGCCGCCAACGCGCGCTGGGGTTCGCTCTACGACGCGCTGTACGGCACCGATGCCATCTCCGAGGCCAATGGAGCGGAGAAGGGCAGCGGCTACAACAAGGTCCGCGGTGACAAGGTCATCGAGTGGGCGCGCAACTTCCTCGACGACGCGGTGCCGCTGATCACCGGCTCGCACGTCGGCTCCACCAAGTACTCGATCGAGGACGGCGAGCTGGTCGTCGGCCTCGAGGACGGCACCGAGATCGGCTTGGCCGACAACGATGCGCTCGTCGGCTACCTGGGCGATCCGGCCAACCCGACCTCGATCCTGCTCAAGCACAACGGCCTGCACATCGAGATCCAGGTCGACCCGTCCTCCCCGATCGGTTCCACCGACACCGCGGGCGTCAAGGACGTGGTGCTGGAGTCCGCGGTCACCACGATCATGGACTTCGAGGACTCGGTCGCGGCCGTGGACGCCGAGGACAAGGTCCTCTGCTACCACAACTGGCTGGGCCTGATGAAGGGCACGCTGGCCGAGAAGGTGACCAAGGTCGGCAAGACCTTCACCCGCACCATGAACCCGGACCGCGTGTACACCGCCCTCGACGGCAGTGAGCTTGTGCTGCACGGCCGTTCGCTGCTGTTCGTGCGCAATGTGGGTCACCTGATGACCTCCGACGCGATCATCGACGCGCAGGGCAACGAGGTTCCCGAGGGCATCATGGACGGCCTGATCACCGTCCTGATCGCCAAGCACGCCCTCAACGGAGACACCGAGCTCAAGAACACCCGCACCGGCTCGATCTACATCGTGAAGCCGAAGATGCACGGCCCGGACGAGGTGGCCTTCACCAACGAGCTGTTCGGCCGCATCGAAGAGGTCGTCGGCGTGCCCGCCAACACCCTCAAGGTCGGCATCATGGACGAGGAGCGCCGCACCACGGTGAACCTGAAGGCGTCCATCTTCGCCGCCAAGGACCGCGTGGTCTTCATCAACACCGGCTTCCTGGACCGCACCGGCGACGAGATCCACACCTCCATGGAGGCCGGGCCGATGGTCCGCAAGGCCGAGATGAAGGCCCAGCAGTGGATCAAGTCCTACGAGGACTGGAACGTCGACACCGGTCTGGCCACCGGTCTGCCCGGCAAGGCGCAGATCGGCAAGGGCATGTGGGCCATGCCGGATCTGATGGCCGAGATGCTGGTCCAGAAGATCGGCCACCCGAAGTCGGGCGCCAACACCGCGTGGGTCCCGTCCCCGACCGCCGCCACCCTGCACGCCACCCACTACCACCTGGTGGACGTGTTCAAGCGGCAGGCCGAGATCGCCAAGGGCGGCCCGCGCGCCACCGTCGACGAGATCCTCGAGATCCCGCTGGCCCCCGACACCAACTGGTCGCCCGAGGAGATCCAGCAGGAGCTGGACAACAACTCCCAGGGCATCCTCGGCTACGTGGTCCGCTGGATCGACCAGGGCGTCGGCTGCTCGAAGGTGCCCGACATCAAGGACATCGGCCTCATGGAGGACCGCGCCACCCTGCGCATCTCCTCCCAGCTGATGGCCAACTGGCTGCGCCACGGCATCGTCTCCGAGGCCGACGTCATCGCCTCCCTGGAGCGCATGGCCCCGGTCGTCGACCGCCAGAACGCGGGCGACGCGTCCTACTTCCCGATGGCTCCGGACTTCAACGCCTCCATCGCCTTCCAGGCGGCGAAGGAACTGGTCCTCGAGGGCACCACCCAGCCCAACGGCTACACCGAGCCCATCCTCCACCGCCGCCGCCGCGAGGCCAAGGCCTTCAACAAGTCGGTCTGACCGAGCGTTGGAAACGTCTGAAAAGTAGCTCCTGGCAGCTCTTTTCAACCTGAGGCCTCGCCCCGGAAGCATTCCGGGCGGGGCCTCGGCCATAACTGGAGATCACCCCACATCCCGGGCCGTCACGCAACGTCGGCGAATCGGCCATCCGCCGCGACCGAGGCCGGCGATTTGAAGAACGCGTTCACGATCCGGCATGTCGACGGAACCTACACGGCCAGTGCCTCGTGGCCCGACTACCTCTTGCGCCGGTCGGTTCGCCTGTTGGCGGCCTCGAAAACCAACTCCCGTGCGACTTCTCCGGTCACGGACTGACCCGCCAAGACATCGAACGTCCGGTGGTACAGCTTGATTTCTCGTGGCTGGGTGATCGTCAACTCTGCGGTAATCCCTTCGACGGTAACCCGTCGCTCATCGAACATGACGAAGTTGGTCAGCTGCATCGGAAGTTCGGTACCCATGGGGACAATCCCGAACGTGACTCGCGGCAACCCCATTGCCGCAATCAGCCGGTCTAGCTGTCCTCTCATAACCGAGTCTCCACCGACGTTGTTGTACAGGGCTTGCTCACCCATCAGCAGATGAAACCTGCGGTCACCCTTGTATAGAACCTGTTGCCGCTCAATGCGTTTAGCTACCCCCTCATCCAGGTCGTCAGGTATCCCGTGGAACCTGATGGACCTCCGCAGTATCGCCGCAGCGTATTCGGCGGTCTGAAGTAGTCCAGGTATCAGAGACGGCTGATACACCCGAATCACGTTAGCCTGCTGCATCAGGCGCAGAATCTCGTGCTGTTTCTGCTTGGTCCCACCACTGAGGGTCCGACGCCACTCCCGGTAAGCGGCGTCTATGTTCCGCAGCGACGCAACCAGGTCCGGTAATTCACCCTCAGCCCCGGTGAGCTTGCACCAGAGCTGAATATCGACCACCGAGGGCTTGGTCTTGCCGTACTCGATCTTGGGGACCCTGGTCTGATGCCAGCCCGCCCGACGAGCAAGCTCGCTACCGCTGAGACCGGCGGACTGGCGAAGCGCCCGGAGGCGTTCCCCGAGCGCTTCGCGCTGTTGCTGTACCGAATCACCCACCGATCAAACTTCGCCCGTGTATTCCCGGAAGGGCGACGCGGATTGCCAGAGCATTTCCTTCACGCTTCGGCAGTACGCAGCAATGCCGGGGTCTGTGGTGATTGCTGCACCAGCGGGCTTCCCGTCGTTATCCACCAGATTGAAACCCACGGTGGCGTCGTCGAACAGCCACCAGTCATCCGATGGCACGTCTCGGGCAAGGTGACGGGGCAGGTACCGAATGTCTTCTCCTGCCTCGACATTGCTCGCTGTGATGGACAGCAGCCAACGCTGATAGTCCGAGTGCGGCTCGGTTACTACCCGGACGCGAGTAACTCGCACACCCCGGCTGACGGTCTCCTGAACAAGCTCTGTCCACGGCCGCTTGCCGTACTCCGGTATCGGTGGTTCACCGTTCAAGAACCGCCGCAACGGTTCTGATTCGGCAGGCACGGAGTAGGTGTCCCTCACTTCCAGGTGGAATGCCTCGCGTTGGGCCTTCCTGAACAGCTCAGGCCACGGGCTAGGCTGCCGCAGTAACACCGTAGAAAGTCCTCTCAGCCCTGGGCACTTCGATGGCGGTCTCGTGGGGCTCCATGTCCAGCCGGACCACCATCTCATGGTTGATGATCGGTTCGCCGGACACCAGGAACGTTCCTCGGCCGGTATCGGTCATGGTGGCACCAACGAAGGTATCCGGCTCTGCGAACCCCAACAGCAGGTGCGGAATCTCTACCGTCCCCGGTGTATCGGTCTTCCAGCCCACGATGACGTAGGTGCTGGTGTCGGCCACGTACAGCGACGGGCATTCACCATCGCCCGAACCACCCTTGCCCAGGAATTTCAACAACATGATGACGCTCCCTATCTGGACTAGGCGCAACTATGCTTGCGCATCCCAATTGTCCCGCTCGGAAGTACGGACCAGCCACGGAATAGGCCAATTTCGGCATAGTTCAGCATAGGTATGGCTTGGAGACCTGCACGCTTCTTAGCGTCGGTCTATGCGTTCGGGGCGGTGCAGTCGTCTCGGCCCCGGACTGCCTCACCAGCGATGACAGGGGCAGCCGTGACCGATCCAGACGAACCAGAGGCCGTGCCGCGTACGCGACTGTTCCAGTTCCCCGGCGGCGTACTGGAACTCCAGAGCAGCAGTCAGGACTCCGCCGACGACTACGGCGGCTTCTACCTCCAACTCCACGACTCCACGGCCATCGACGGCCACGACGACCAAAGGGCGGTCATGCGATACACACCCACCGCGCTCGGATACCTGCGCACTGATGTCTCCGGCGTGAGTCAGCAGTGGGACGAGAGCGAGATACGTAGGCTCGCAGCGCGATACGGCTACGACTTGGCCGAAATCGTGGTCTACGACCCCGCCAGCGGTCGGCCACCGTTCGCACGGTTGAAGGCCCAAGCTACCCGTCTGGACGCGGAAGCGGTGTTCGTGCCGTCGCTCGAGCATTTCGAGGAGGGCGAAGCGCCCGGCTCGCTGGTGCAGCGGCTGGACGTGGTAACCGTGCACCCGGAATCGACGTACTCACGTCGTGTCTTGCCGCCGCTGTCGGACCGAACGCCCGAACTCCGTACGGACCGTGCGGTAACCCCCTGAAGCCATTCCGATGCCCGCAATCCGCGGGAAGACAGCCCCAGCCACAGGAGAAGGCTGGGGCATGTCTCGGATCCTCATGAATTGCGGAGTCGCTCAAGTGGTCCGGAGGTTCTTTCGGTACTTGCCATCGGGTCGAGCGCGGGTTCCCGGTCAATGCCGTTGGGAGGGAGTGCCATCCAAAGGCTCCCGGGCCATTTCGATCATTTGCTGCCGATCGTCAGGGTGCACCTCCGGATCCGGTTCTCCGCGATTCCTGCGCCACGCGATCTCATCAGGTACCGGCGATCCGTGCACCCACCGGATCAGCCGGAGGTTTCGCAGGTTGTCCACCCCAGTCAACGATTGTGTAGTTACCGTCCAGTTCACCGAACGTCTCGACAAGCAGCCACTGTGGCGTCGGCGCGTGTTCCTCCTGACGTACGATCTTGTCGGTCATACTGCAATAGTGCGCTTTTCGTGTTCCAAGATCACGGAAACCGGGGAACCATGTCACCCACCAGCGTCACATTCGACGAAGCATATTTCCGAGACCCCCACGACTTCTACCGGAAAGTACAGAACGAGGGGCCCATTCATCGGTTCGAAACCCCGTCCGGAGTTCACGGATGGCTAATCACCGGCGGCGACGACCTGCAAGTCGTCCTGTTGTCCATCCTGAACCGACTCGATCCCGACCTACGGACCACCTACCGCGCCGGCTCACGGGCTGCGGCCCTGCCGCCTCACAACGGATTCCTGTGCGAGGATCGCTGACATGTTGCGGAGCTTCGAGGAACTGGTTGCCGAAGCCGACGCCGTGTCGGTGGCCGGGTGGGACTTCTCCTGGTTGAACGGCCGCGCCACCGAACAGCGCCCGTCTTGGGGATATCAACGACTCATGGGTGAGCGGTTGGCCGGATCGACTGCGGCACTGGACATCCAGACCGGCGGCGGCGAGGTACTGGCCGGCGTGCCCACGCTCCCCCGCACCATGGTGGCGACCGAGTCGTGGCCGCCGAATGTAGCCAAAGCGACCCAGTTGCTACACCCGCGGGGTGCTGTGGTCGTCGCCGATACCGACGAGCCACCGCTACCCTTCGCCGACGCGGCGTTCGACCTGGTCACCAGTCGGCACCCGGTGAAAGCGTGGTGGACGGAAATCGCCCGCGTACTGCAGCCCGGGGGCACCTACTTCTCCCAGCACGTCGGTCCGGCAAGCGTTTTCGAACTGGTCGAATACTTCCTGGGACCACAACCCGACCACGTCCGGCGCGCACGGCATCCCGAGGACACGCGCCGCGAGGCCGAAGCAGCCGGTCTGCAGGTGGCCGACCTGCGCTTCGAGCAGCTGCGAACCGAGTTCTTCGACATCGGTGCTGTCATCTACTTCCTGCGGAAGGTGATCTGGATGGTGCCCGGCTTCACCGTCGTCGAATACCACGATCGGCTCCGCCAACTGCACGAACAAATCGAAGCCGACGGCCCGTTCGTCGCGACCACAACCCGCTTCCTCATCGAGGCCCGCAAACCGGCCTGAAGGCTCGCGACGAAGGTCTAGCCCGTTTCCTACCTTCGTCCGCGAACAGCCCGCGGATTCGATACCGATCTCGACATACCTGCCCGAAAGCAAGGCCTGCCCAACAATTTCCAATCCTCGAGATACACGACCAGCAACTCAGACGCCGCCAGCTCGATGCGGAGTCACCGGAGGTGACGAGCGGGCCAGCGCCCAGCTCGGACACATGGACGCCAACAAGTCGACGGCGCAACCTCACTACATTCACCAGGGTATTCGCCGCATGGTGGCGGCCGACAACGCGGACGTCCTGGAACTGCTGAACCCGTTCAAAATGGCACCAAAGTGGCACGCCGGGGCCCAGTTCAGCAGTTCACAACCCGCTGACCAGCGGAAACGGTCAATCCTTCTTCATCATTTCGTAGAACCCCCAAGATCATTCGCTGACCTGGCGATCTTGGGGGTTCTACCCGTTCTGACCTGGCATTTCATTGCCCCAACGAATCCCACCAGTTCCGACCGAAACCCTTGGATTCCCACCATTCCGGCCGCAAAATGGCACTCAAAATGGCACTGGAATTCCCACCGCATCCCACCGGTTCCGCCGCATCAACCACGCGAACGTGCGCCAGGATTCCGACCCACAGCCGGGATGACACGTGACCTGCGACCTCCGGATCTTGAGCCAACGGGAAACGGTCGAGCACTTGTCAGCTCCCTGCGCCTGCCTGGTTGAGTCGGTCTGCGGTCGACAATCTGTTGCCGGTCGCACGTGCGTGCCGGATTGAGTAGCAGCGGGTACGAGGTCCGTAAAGTGGTTCTCCCCCAGGCGATCGCAAAGGCGCCGAACTCGTACGGATTGGAGCAGATCCCGTCGGACAGATCCGTGATGGCCTTCGGGGACTGTGACCGAGGCCGCGAAATTCGCGCCCATGAAAGCAGCGCCGGTCAGCAGCTTCTCAGGGACGCCGGATTCACTTATGCCACAGGCAGAACGAACAATCCGATCAGCTGGCCCGGGTACGTCGCGGACGCGACCCGTCCGCACTGCACGAGGGCCGGGTACTGACGACCGGTTTCCGGATCCCGCAATTCCCCGGACCACAGCGGGGGAACGAACTCGGTCTCTCCCTCGTCCCATACCTGCCGGAGCATCGGATACCCGCGTAGTTCATCCAGCAGATCGGCATACTCCCCCAGGCTGCCGATCCGACCGATCGAACTGCGCAACCACCGCACAGCCTGCGCCACATCGGCATTCCAATTCACCAGCACGCGCACAGCCTGCTCATTGCCGAACAACCAGCGAAAGATGCTGCCGTCCTCCGCGATTCCCGGGAACGATGCCCCGAAACCGCAGTTCCATGCCAGGAGATTGCCGCAGATATCGATATAGGCCGCAGGTTTCGGGTCGTGCAGGGCAAGCGTGAGAAGCAAGTCCGGCGTAATAGCCGCACGCATTTCAGCAAGGGACCGATTTTCGTCGGTTCCCATCCCGGCCGTATCCCACAACTGACGACGATCCGCAGCCGACAGCGGACTCAGATGATCCAGATATCGAATCAACGCCTCCACCACCACCCTGGTGGGATGTTCACGCTGCCCCTTCTCCAGATGCGTGACGTAACTGCCGCTGACGCCGGTATTGAAAGCCAGCCTTTCCCGTGAGATACGCCGCGCAACACGCAAGCGCCGCAACACATCCCCAAATGCCGGAACTACCGGACTCCGATCCCCGATGCCACGTGTGTCCTGCTGGCGTCTCGCTTCAGTTGCCATCAGGGCCTCCTCCACATGGTCCCAACGGCATCTACCACGACCGCCGGTATCTGAGAACAGATGGTCTCACAATACCGCCCGGTATGCATCCTGGGCGTCACCCGACACCTGACATGCCAGTTGTCAGTGGACAGGTAGTGCGTCGTTTTCGATACCTGACCCGGCCTCAGTGGGCTTGGGTGGCGAAGAAGTCCCAGATCGTCTTGCTGGCGTCGAATGTTGTGTTGAGTGGGCCGAGGGTACTGCTGTACTGCTGCTGGGTGGTGCTACCGCCCGGCCAGGTGTGGCCGCCGCCCTGGACCGAATACAGTTGCGCCTGAACGCCATCCGTGCAGGCGGGGCCGGTGGTGAGGGTGACCGTATCGTCGGTGCCCGGTGCGGGCGCGGTGGTGGTGTCACCGGTGCAGCCGTCCTTGCCGCGCCAGAACTTCAGGGTATCGACGGCGGACAGCAACACTGTGGCATTGCCGCGTTCCGTCGCGTTCGGGCTGTTCACGGTGCCGCCGGCGTAGGGCACCACGGGATCGGCGGTGCCGTGAATCAGGATGACCGGCAGCGGCTTCGCGATCGGGCACTGCGATTCGAGTTGGGTGGGCAGTCCTGCCGAGAGCACCGCGATTCCGGCCAGTTGCCCCGAGAGCGCGCAGGCCGCCACCTGGGTGTCGATGCCGCCGTGGGAGATGCCGCTGAGGTAGATCCGCGCCGGATCGACGCCGTGTTGTGAAACCAGTTCCGCGATCAAGGCTTTGATAGCACTCGGTGTGGTCGCGTCCGGATAGGCGGCCACGAAACCGCTGCTATCGGCGACGGCCGACATCCCGCTCACGGTCTCGATCTGGGTGCCGCTGCCGTTCCCGCCGTGCAGCACGATCACCGCCGGCAACGCACCACTCACGCCGGCCGGGACATGCAGCACATAGTTGGCCGTCTTGCCATCGACGGTCAGCGATTCCACCGTCGACCCGGCACCCGCCATCGTCGACGCGCCGAGCACCGGCGGAATCGCAGCGGCACTCGACGTCGATGAAGTCGCCCCGGATGTCGACGAAGCCCCGTCCCCACATCCCGCTGTGACGGCCACCGCCAGCACCGCACCGATGATCCACATCCCGCGCCCGATACTCATGGCAACTTCATAGCATCCAAAGCCGGGGAAGCCCGGCCACCGCACCGAACCCTCAGCCGACCTTCAGAACACGAACCGCTCGCCGTCGGTGGCCCGGGACGGCGAGCGGTTCGAGGGTGAGGTCAGGTCAGCGCTGTGGCTGACAGTCGTATTTGGCGGGGCTGTTGTTGAGGTTGTAGAGAAACACTTCCGGGCGCAGGATCTGGGCGAGGCTGGCCCGGTCGGGGACGGTGACGCACAGGCTGGGTCCGGCGGACCCCTGGGGCGCGTATTCGGTGGCCACCGCCCGTGACAGGCCTTTGACCGGTTCGCTCAACGACTGGCAGGCGGAGGCGCTGGAATCGGCCTTGCCGTAGCAATCGAACCAGTCGAGGTAGTAGTGCACCGACAGCGCGGGCGAGCGCAGGTTGCGGGGAATGGCGACCCAGTTGACCGAATCTCCGTGGCTGCCACCCTCATACGCGATGACCTGCATGGCTTGGCTGCGGCCCGAACGCAGCAGGTTGTCGTAGCGGTCCTTGGTGCCGTACGGGCCGTCGGTCGGGTTGAAGAACGGCTGATAGAAGTTGGTGATGCCGTAGCCGGACAACCCGGGGATGTCGAAGTCGGCGGTCTGCATCTGCAAGGGCGCGGAGGCCGCGGTGGTGGCGGCGAAGCCCGACATGCCGACGACCGAGCTGACATGCGGCAGCGGGCGGCCGTCGATGCCGAATCCTTTGTCCTGCCAGTTCAAATAGTTGGTGACGCCGATCGAGCCGACGGACTGACCCCACAAGTTCACATGCTCGAGGTCGAGCTTGTCGATCCACTGATTGCGCGGGTTGTTGCCGACCGGTTCGTAGGCGGGATTGCTGCGGACCAGCCGCGGATTCTGTCCGGCGAGCACATTGGCGGCCTCGTTGGCCAGGTCCACCACCGGGGTGATGTCCTGACCGAAGATCCAGCGCACGATATCCTGGGCATCGCGGCAGGAGCCAGGGGCGAAACAGTCCTCGACCGAACCCAGCGGCAGCACGAGATCCAGTGCGTTGCCGTCACTTCCGGGCTGACCGGCCTGAGCGAAAGTGAAGGTGAGATAGCCCGCACGGGCAGCAGACTGCGCGTACATGGCGACCTGTTCCTGTGACTCCGCAGCGCCCGGCATGCCCATGGTCACCGGATACTTCTTCTCGGATGAGGCGTCGAAATCCGCGGGCAGCCAGACCTTCCCGACGAGCGGGATACCTCGCGAGTCGACGATCTTCACCTTCTCGACAATGCCGAACTTGAAGTCAGCGCCGGAATCGCCTGCCGCACAATCACCGTCGGTGGTCTCGTAGAGCACCGCACCGTCCGGCTGCAGGCACGGGAACCGGTATTGCGCCTGCTGGTAGGCCGGGTCGTAGTAGTTGTCGTCGACCATGGCGTCCGCACTGGCCGGAATGAGCGTCACCCCGGCCGTATCGGCCAGCCCGAACTTGCCGTCATGATTCCAATCCGGCAGGTAATCCGGATGCGGCGCAAAACCCAACCGCAGCGGTGGGGTGTGCAGCAGTGTGTCCCACAGCTTCTGGGCGCCGGCCAGCACCTTCGACTGCCCGTCGGAGGTCTGGTAGATCTCGGGCCGGGTCAGCTCCTCGAACTGCGATGTCAGCCGGCCGGTGTTGGTGAGGATGCTCGCCTTGACGAAGTAGTCGAGCATCGCGGGATTGTTGAGATCGTGCACCGTGCCCTGGAACAGGGTCAGGAAATTGGACAACACATAACTCGGGTCGGGCGGCTCCGGCGCGGGATACGGCTCGGCAGCCGCCGGGCCCGGCCCCGTGACGGCCGCCGACAAGGTCAGCGACGACACCAGCACGAGCATCGCCCGCGCGAAACGAACGCGACGTGACATACGTTCTCTCCCTCTGTATTCCGCGGTTGACCGGACTAGCCGACGCGCTTGTTGCGCAGCAGCCAGATTCGGGTCTTCACGTCGAGTCCGTGCAATGGCACGTTGCCCGGGGCGAGGATGTCCGGAGCGCCGTCACCGTCCACGTCGGCCGAGAGGATCGCCTCCGGCGCGTCGCTGACCTGGTAGCGCCCGGCTTCCTCGAATCTCCGGCCGCCGACCCCGCGCATGATGGTCACCTGGCTGGCGAAATCCGAGACCGACGCGATGTCGAGCCAGCCGTCACCGTCGTAATCGGCCAGTGTCACACCGGGTTTGGCGTCGAGGAGCGCGCCTTGCGGGTCACGCATCCGGACCTCCGGCTCGAAGCCGCCACCACCGGTGCCGTAGAGCAGTGACAGGTCGTTGGTGGCCGCGTTGGCGACCACCAGGTCCGGGTTGCCGTCGCGATCGAGATCGCCGATCTCGATGTACTCCGGCAAACCGCCCACCCCGTAGGAGCCCACTTCCGTGAAGCTGCCGTCACCGCGGCCGAGCAGCACCCGCAGCCGGAAGTCGATATCGGCCACGGCCAGATCCGGAATGCCGTCCCCGTCGAGATCGCCGACGGCCATGGTCAAGCCGAAAAGGCCGCCCGGCATCGCGGTCGGACCCGGCCGGAAGGTGCCGTCACCATTGCCCAGCAACACGGTCACCAGCGCCGGTGCGCCGTTCACCAGAATGATGTCCTGGTGCCCGTCACCATTCACATCCGCCACCGCGAGCTGAAACGGAATGGACGGAATCGGATAGCTGCCAACAGGTGTGAAGGTGAAGTCGCCATGCCCGGCGTACACCGACAACGACGAGGTGAGAAACGACGCCGCCACCAGATCCTGATGCCCGTCCTCGTTGAAATCACCCGCCGCCACCAACGGCGTATCCGCCCCGGTAGCAACCCCACCCGCCTCGACGAACGTGCCATTACCGGCATTGCGCGACAACGAGATCCCGGTCGCGATGGTATTCCCGGAAGCAAGATCGGGCAGACCGTCACCGTTGAAATCGGCCACCACCAACTCACTCGGACCCGCACCGCCGCTGAGCACCACCCCCGGATAACCCTCCGGAGGCCCGAACTCGATCCCAGCGGCGGACGCCGTCCCCGGCGACATCGCCACGGCCACGACAATCGACAGGCAGACCGCGACAACGACTGTGCGCATGCGAGACAACACCGACTCCCGATCCACTCGCACGCGACCGCACGAGCACCTCCGCCGAGGCTAAGACCGCCGAATCGTCACCTCCATGATCGCCCCCGCCAGCCAATTGACCATTACCGCCGTCACGCCGGTCTCCGCGGCGATCTCGGTTGCATCAGATGCTTGATATCGAACAGTTTGTTCGACATATAATTCGGATCGTAGGGCGGGCAGAAGTCCGCCGTCGATCGAAGGAGTAAGCGATGCCGCAGACCTATGCGTCCCGCGCCGCCACCATGTGTGAGGCCTTTCAGGCCACTGTTCAGCGAGATCCCGGCAAGATCGCGGTGCGGTCGGTGGGCGGCGGGGTGGCGCTGAGCTTCCGTGAGTGGGATGAGCGGGTGCGTCGGCTGGCGGCGGGTTTCGCGGCGCTCGGGGTGCGGCGGGGTGACAGGGTCGCGCTGATGATGGCCAACCGGCCGGAGTTCTATCCCGTCGACGTCGCTCTCCAACATCTCGGGGCGGCACCGTTTTCGGTGTACAACACCTCGTCGCCGGAGCAGATCCGGTATGTGCTCGGCGATTCCGGGGCACGGGTCGTCGTTTGCGACGAGGCATACCTACCCGCCATCACCGCCGCGCGGGAGGCCACAGCGGTGGCGCACGTGGTCCGCACTGCGGGCGAAGCAGGCGAACTGCCGACGTTGGAGCAGGTCGAGGCGGCTCCCGAATCGGACTTCGACTTCGAGAATGCTTGGCGTGCGGTCGAACCCGATGACGTTCTCACCCTGATCTATACCTCCGGAACCACCGGTGATCCCAAGGGTGTGCAGCTCACGCACGCCAATATGCTGGCGATGGTCGAGGGCACCGAGCGCCTGGTGCAGGCGGGCCCGCAGGATCGCGTGCTGTCGTTCCTGCCATCGGCGCATGTGGCGGACCGCTGGTCGGCGCTCTACACCTTGATGGTCCTGGGCAATCAGGTCACCGCGGTCGCCGATCGCAAGGATTTCGTCCCCGCGCTGGTTGAAGTCCGCCCGACCTTTCTCGGCGCGGTGCCGCAGGTCTGGCAGAAGCTGAAGGCGGCCATCGATGAGAAGCTGGGCGAGGCGACCGGTGTGCGGGGCGGGCTGGCGCGCTGGGCCGTCGCGGTTGGGCGGGAAGCCTCCGACACGCGATTGTCGGACCGCCCATTGCCCTGGGACCTGCAGTTGCGGTGGCGGATCGCGGACGCGCTCGTCCTGTCGAAACTGCGTGTCGCTCTGGGCTTGGACCAGATCAACCTGGCCGTGTCCGGCGCCGCTCCCATTTCCGCGGATGTGCTGCGGTTCTTCAATGGTGTGGGAGTGCCGGTGTCGGATGCGTGGGGTATGTCCGAACTCTCGGGTATGGCGACCATGTGTCCGCCGGGACGGGTGCGGCTGGGCACCGTCGGTGTGATCGTGCCCGGATCGGAGCTGCGGGTGGCCGAGGACGGGGAGGTGCTGGTGCGCGGCCCGATCGTCATGAAGGGCTACTTGAACAAGCCCGAGCAGACCTCGGAAGCCATCGATGCCGACGGGTGGGTGCACACCGGCGATATCGGCGAGCTCGACGCCGACGGCTATCTGCGCATCGTCGACCGCAAGAAGGAGCTGATCATCAGCGCGGGTGGCAAGAACATGTCGCCGTCCAATATCGAGAACCGGGTGAAGGCGCACGCCCCGTTGATCGGACAGGCCGTCGCCATCGGCGACAACCGCAAGTACAACGTCGCGCTCATCAGCCTGGACTCCGACAGCGCGGCCCTGTTCGCCGAAAAGCACGGCCTTGCAAACGATCCCAGCGTGCTGGCCAAGGATTCCCGGGTCCGGGCCATGGTGGAACGCGCTGTCGAACTGGCCAACGCCGAACTGTCACGGGTGGAGCAGATCAAGAAGTTCACCATCGTCGCCGACTTCTGGGAGCCGGGCAGCGACGTGCTGACACCCACGATGAAATTGCGGCGCAAGCAGATCAACGACCGCTACGCCGAGGCCATCGAAGACCTCTACTCCTGATCGACCGTGCCGCCCGCGACTTCGAGATCGTGGGCGGCACGGTCGATCACCCGGTGATTCGCTCGTCGTAGGCCGCACGCCGGCCGTGGTCTGCGGTCAGGAACACCCGGTCGGCACCGAAGCAGCGGGCGGCGAGGTCACCGGCCCACACCGGCAGGATTGCCTGCAGGCCCACCAGCCCGCGGAGGAAGCCCGGGACGAAGGCCACCGCGCGGCGTCGTGCGATGACACGTGCGACCGTATCGGCGACATCCTCGGGCCGCACCGTCGGCACGCCACGCAATCCGGTTGTGCCCGCGATCAATTCGGTATCGGTGAACGATGGCAGGACGGTCGAGACGGCGATCCCGTGTGGTGCGAATTCCTGCCGGATGGCGTCGGTCATGCCGACCACGGCGAATTTGGTGGCCGAATAGACCACGCCGCCGGGGATGCCGCGGGAGCCCGCCGTGGACGCGACATTGACGATGTGGCCGCGACGGCGCGAGCGCATGCCGGGCAGCACCGCACGCATGCCGTTGAGCGGGCCGTGCAGGTTGACGTTCACCGCACGCCGTGCCAATTCCGCATCGTGCGAGAGGAATTCGCCGATCGGCATGATTCCGGCATTGTTGACCAGGATATCGATGGGGCCGAGCGTCCGTTCGACCTCCCGCACGAACGATTCGAAGCTCGCCGCGTCGGAGACGTCGAGGGGCAGCCCGATCGCACCGGGAATTGCGGCAGCCGCCGATTCGGCTGCGCCGGTGTCGATATCGCCGATCGCCACCCGCATGCCCGTGTGCGCCAGGCGACGCGCGATCGCGAGTCCGATGCTACGTCCTCCGCCGGTGATTGCCACGACCGTCATCTCAGAACCCCGGTATCCGCTGGACGAACTGGACCATGGGCGCGAGCGCACGTCGCCAGATGTGCTCGGGTACGCCGAAGCGAGCGTCCGCGACAATGGTGCGCGAGGTCGAGATGGTTTGCGGTTCAGTGTATTTCAGCAATCCATCGGGGCCGTGGCGACGACCGAGGCCGGAGGATCCCATGCCTCCCATGGGTGCGCCGATAGTGGCGTAGGCGGGACCGTATCCCTCCCCCACATTGACGGTGCCGCAACGGATCCGGGCCGCAATGGCCTCACCTTCCGCAGCCGAGGCCGCCCACACGCTGGCATTGAGCCCGAATTCGCTGTCGTTGGCGCGCGCCACGGCCTCGGCCACGTCGCGCACCGGGTAGACCGAGACCACCGGTCCGAACGTTTCGTTCCGGGCACAGTCCATGTCGTCGGTGACGCCGGTCAGCACGGTCGGCTCGTAGAAAAGCGGGCCGATATCGGGGCGAGGGTTGCCGCCTGCGATCACGGTGGCCCCCTTGGCTTTCGCGTCGTCGACGTGCCGGGAAACGGTCTTCAGCTGCTCCTCGGACATGAGCGAACCCATATCGACGGTGAAGTCGTAAGCGGTGCCGAGGACCATGCCCCGGGCATAGCGGCCGAACAGCTCGAGGAACCGCGCCGCGATGGACTGTTCCACGTAGATGCGTTCGATGGCCATGCACAGCTGCCCGGCGTTGGAGAAGCACGCCCGCAGTGCGGCTTTGGCGACAATGTCGAGATCGGCCCCGGCGGTGACGATCATTGGGTTCTTGCCGCCGAGCTCGGCCGAGCAGCCGATCAGCCGGCGTGCGCACTGCTCGGCCAGCAGCCGACCGGTCGCCGAGGAGCCGGTGAACATGAGGTAGTCGCACTGCTCGATCAAGGCCGATCCGACCACCGCCCCGGGACCGGGCACCACGGCGAGCAGCTCGCGTGGAATTCCCGCGCGGTACAGCAATTCCACGGCCGCCAGGGTGCTGTACGGCGTCTGACTGTCGGGTTTGACGATCACTCCGTTCCCGGCGAGCAGTGCGGGCAGGGCATCGGAGACCGACAGCGCGATCGGATAGTTCCAGGGCGCGATGATGCCGACCACACCCTTGGGCTGGTACCGGACGACGGTCTTGATCACCCCGGGCAGCGGGGCCGAAACGCGCTCGGGCGCGAGCAGATCCGGTCCGCGTTGAGCGTAATATCGCGCGTTGAGCGCCAGATCGAGCAGCTCCTCCTGCGCCGAGGCGCGGGACTTACCGCATTCGGCCTGCAGCATGTCCAGCACGACATCGCCGTGCTCGAACACCAGGGTGCGAAACCGTTCCAGGATCGCGGCCCGCTGCCGGATCGGACGCTGCGCCCATTCCTGCTGGGCGCGACGAGCTTTCGCGACCGCGGCGGTCACGTCCTCGGCGGTGCCGACCGGAATGGTCGCCAGCTCGCGGCCGGTGAACACCTCCGGTATGCGGCGTTCCGACCGGTTGTGCGGGTCGCCGATGGCCACCAGGGTCCGGAGTCGGTCGAATGTCGTCGTCGACGGGAGGGGCATCGTCGCACCTTCTGTTCGCTCAGTGGATCGTGTGGTTTCCGGCCAGTTCGGCGAGCAGCGCCGCCGAGTCCTGCCAGCGCTCCGACTCGGTCAGGCGGGCATCGACCTGGAATCGGGGCGGGGTGAGATCGACTGCGGCGCTGTCGAATTTCACCTCCGCGAGGGTGAATTCGAAGCCGTGCAGCCCGTCGCGCTCGAGCTGACCCGGGCCCGCTGTCAGCTTGCAGTACGCGGCGGCCGTGGCCCCGATGACGATCAGGGTGGCCAGTCCGGTTCGCTTCAGGTTGCCGACCGTCGTTGGGCTCGCGAGCACGGCGTACACGTGGTCGGCGTCGGTGGACAGCTCCGCGCGGCCCAGCAGGCACACGTGTGGGAAACCGGTCGTGTCCACGGTCAGCAAGGGGAACATGGGATCCCACGCGCCGACCTCGGGACGACCGGCCAGCGCCGTACGAACTTCCGCGGGGACCGTCATGACCAGCGCTCGAACAGGGAGTGCTCGATGTCGAACTGGTCGAGCACCTTGCCCACCGTCTGATTCAGCAGGTCGTCGATGGTGCGCGGCTTGTGATAGAACGCCGGGACCGGTGGCAGGACCGTCGCTCCGGCCAGGGTGACGGTCTCCATGTTCCGAATGTGGATGAGGTTCAACGGTGTCTCCCGGGTCACCAGCACCAGCCTGCGCCGCTCCTTCAGGCATACGTCGGCGGCTCGGCCGACCAGGTCGGTGCTGGTGCCGGAGGCGATGGCGCCCAGGGTCTTCATCGAGCACGGAACGACGACCATGCCGCAGGTGCGGAAGGAGCCCGACGAGATCGACGCGCCCAGGTTCGCCGCATCGTGCACGACATCGGCCAGGGCCTCGAATTCGCCTGCGGACATACCCATTTCGAGCTTGATGCTGAGCTCGGCGCCACGGGTCAGCACCAGGTGCGTCTCCACGTCGGTGCGCCCGTGCAGCGCCTTCAACATGGCATAGCCCAATTGCGGTGCGCTGGAGCCGCTCACTCCGATGATCAGCCTGCGGGTCATGGTCGTCTCCCTCATGCCTCGCCGAAGGTCAGCACCGCTTTGACCGCGGTGCCGTCCCGAGTGGCGGCGACGGCGTCATTGATCTTCTCGAAGGGGAAGGTCGTGACCATCCGGTCCACCGGGAACCGGCCCGCGCGGTACAGATCCACCAGCAGGGGAACGAAAGCCGAAGGCACCGAATCACCTTCGACCACACCCCGCACCGTCTGGCCCTTGCCGACGAGCTTGGTCTGATCCAGCTCGATCGGATTGGCCTTGCCCCGCACGCCGACGGTCGCGCAGACGCCAGGGCTGTCCAGCGCGCCCACCGCCGCGCGCACCACGTCCGGGCTGCCGACACAGTCCACGGCGAAATCGACACCGGATCCCGTGGCCGCGCGAATGCCGTCCTTGGCTTCCGCCGGGGCGAACGCGGCGCTCGCCCCCAGCTCCAGCGCCAAGGCTCGCCGCTCCGGGCGCGGGTCGACCGCGATGATCTGCTCGCAGTCGGCGACCCGGGCGGCCAGGATCGCCGCCATGCCGACCGATCCCGCGCCGAACACCGCCAGCGTCGAACCGGGTTCGGGGCGCAGGGAATTCAGCACGGTTCCCGCACCGGTCTGCACCCCGCAGCCCAGCGGAGCCAGTATCTCGAACGGGATGTCCGCGGGCACCCGCACCACGGTGTGTGCGGCGGCGAGGGCGTACCCGGCGAACGACGACTGGCCGCAGAACCGGCCGCGCACGTCGCGGTCGTCCTGTCGCATGCCGGTGCTGCCGTCGGGGCGCACACCGAGCAGGTTCAGGGTGCCGGCCTCGGCGCAGTAGGCCATTTTGCCGCGCAGGCAGTTTCGGCATCGTCCGCACCAGGCATAGCTGAGAACCACTCGATCGCCCACGGCCAGATCGGTGACCTCATCGCCGATGGCGGTCACTGTTCCCGCGCCCTCGTGGCCGAGCACGAGGGGCGACTGCCCGGCCACGAACATCCCGGCCAGCGTGAGGTCGCTGTGACACAGACCCGTGGCGGCTATCCGCACCAGCACTTCATCGGCGCGGGGCGCTTCCAGCTCGACCTGTTCGATCGAGAACGGCCCGCTCCGCGCCCGGATCAACGCCGCGTCGATGAACAGCGGCGGCACCTGAGCCTTGAACACGGAGGCCGAGCCGGAAATCTCGGCGCTGGTATCAGATTCCGCATTCTCGGAGGTCTCGATCTCCGCCGTGGCACGGCGGGTGAGATAGAAGTAGCCGGGTTTGGTGCGGCCCTTGCTGTCCATCGCGCCCATGACGGTGTCGTCGTCGATCCTGCGGAAGTGATCGAACATGGGCAGCTCGTCGTAGACCATGGTGGCGGTCACCGAGCCTTGATAGACCATCTCCCGCAGGCGCGCACCACCGAAGGACGGGTTGGCCGCGCGCCCGCCGGCCGCATCGAAACAGACGATCGGGGAGACCGTGTCGCGGTCGGTGAACGACTTACCGGCCCAGCGCATGGCGTCGAGTTGCTTCTCGATCGGATGTCCGAGCGCGAAATGCCCGCCGTCCCACTCCCCCAGCATGAATTCGATGCCGATGCTCTCGGCCGCCGCGAACAGCTCGTCGAGTTCCTCGGCGGTCGCGCGGTGCCCGGGAACGATCACCGTGGCGAATCTGTCTGCGAGTGTCATTGCGCCACCGCGCTTTCCGCGGCGATCCGGTCGCGGTAGCTCTTGCGGGCCGTCTCGTCGGTGCGGAAGTTGGCCGAGCTGACGCCGGTGACGCGGTAGAGAGTGTTGCGCAGGCCTTCGGGCAGCATTCGGGTCGACTGGACGAACGCGCCGGTCGCGCGGGGCACGGTGACCAGGCCGCCCCGACGGCCGACCACCTGCGCGACGACCGCGGCGGCGACCTCCTCCGGATCGACCAGCAGGAAGCGTTCCTGCATGCGCGGCACCGGAATTCCCGCCGAGAGCTCGGTCCGCACCAGCGACGGCGCGATCGTGCTGACCCGCACGCCGGTTCCGGTGAACTCCTGATTCAGCGCGTCGCCGAGGGACACGACGGCTGCCTTGGTGGCGCAGTAGACCGCCACGCCGGGAGCCGGGGACAGACCGGCCATGGAGGCGACATTCACGATATGGCCGCTGCGTCGGCGGGCGAAGCGCCCACCGGCGAGCTTGGCGCCGGTGATGACCGCCTTCACATTCACCTCGATCTGGCGGTCGGTAAGCAGATCCGATTCCTCGAGAAATGCTCCCGTGGGCATGATCCCGGCATTGTTGACCAGGACATCCAATCCGCCCAGAGCGTCCTCGGCCGCGTCGAGGAAGTGCGCGAACGCCGCGGTGTCGGTGACGTCCACGGCGAAACCGAGGACGTGCCCGCCGGTGCGTGTGGCGATCTCCGCAGCGGTGGCCTCGGCGGCCGCGCCGTCCAGGTCACCGATGGCCACCCGAGCGCCCGCCGCTACGAAGGCCTCCGCGGTGCAGCGCCCGATGCCACGCGCCGCGCCCGTGATGACAACGTGCTTGTCCGCCAGGGCGTCGGCCGGTATCCGCGCGCTCTCGGCACGCTTGCGGCGCACCGCCTTGGCCAGCGGTGCAAGCGAATTGACCAGACCGAAGGTCACCTGTTCGGCGATCGAACCCTGCGGCGGCATGACGGCGAGCTGGCGTGCCACCTCGAGGCCGTTGGACAGCGAGGTGTTCGAGACGATCTGGCCGTCGCGAATGGTGAGTACGTCGGTGCCGAGCATGCTCAGCGCACGGCCGTTGGGGGCGAGCCCCATCAGGGTGCCGGACCCGTCGAAGGTGCCGAAGATGCGCCACAGCACCACGCACCGGTCATCCTGCGCGGTGACCGATAGGACCTCGTGGCGCATGTCCGGTACGGCCGCGACCACGCCCTCGAAGAAGGAGACGACCCCCTCCGGGGCCCGGAGCTTGCCGACGCCGACGATGTCGTCGATCTCGCCCGCCTTCCACAGCGCGGCGGCCTTCTCGAACTCACGATTGCCGA
This sequence comes from Nocardia concava NBRC 100430, assembly GCF_000308815.1. GTDB lineage: Bacteria > Actinomycetota > Actinomycetes > Mycobacteriales > Mycobacteriaceae > Nocardia > Nocardia concava. The sequence continues at coordinate 141,968 of NZ_BAFX01000074.1, read as the reverse complement.
GCAGTTCGACGTAGAGGCGGCCGATCCGAGCCGATTCCGCCGTGTGATCCGCGGTCATGCCTTGTTCTCCAGTCCTGTTGTGCGGGTTGTTGTTTCCACGCTCGTCACCGTCCGTCGACGGCCAGATCGCGGCGCAGGCCGAGTCGTCGCAGGCCGCGTGCGTTGAGGAGGCGCAGGCCCCACTCCACGACGCCCTGCTTCAGCGGCGAGTACGGGAACCACCACGCCTCGGTGTCGAGGGTCGGCACGCGCGGGCTGGCGATCGCCTGGGTGCGGGTGTATTTCGTGACCGCGGTCGACCCGGCCCGCGAGCCGATGCCGGATTTCTTCCAGCCGCCCATCGGCACATCCAGGCAGGTGGTGGTGGATCCGTAGTCGTTGACGTTCACCGAACCGGCCTCGATCCGCCGCGCCACCTGCTCACCGCGCTTCACATCGCCGCTGAAAACCGTTGCCGAGAGCCCGAATTCGGAGTCGTTGGCGAGCCGGATGGCTTCCTCCGCGTCGGCGACCTTCATGATCGGCAGCACCGGCCCGAAGGTCTCCTCCACCATCACCTTCATGGAGTGGTCCACATCGACCAGGACGGTCGGCTCGAACCAGTTGCCCGCGCGCTCGACCCGGCTGCCGCCGGTCAGGACGCGCGCACCCTTCGAGATCGCCTCGCGCACATGGTCTTCGACAATGCCGATCTGGGCCGCGGAGGTCATCGCGCCGAGTTCGACGCCGATGTGCGGGCCGTCGGTGCCCCGGCGCAGCGCGCGCACATTGGCCACCACCCGTGCCACGAATTCGTCGTAGATCGGAGCCTCGACGTAGATGCGCTCGGTGGACACGCACACCTGGCCGTTGTTGGCGAGGCCGCTGAACACCGCGCAGTTGGCCGCCCGGGCGATATTCGAATCCCGCAGCACCACAAAGGGATCCTTGCCGCCGAGTTCGAGGCTCACCGGTGTCACCGTCTTGGCCGCCCGCTCGGCGACCAGCATCCCGGTCCGCACCGAGCCGGTGAAATGCACGAAGTCCACGGCATCGACCAGTGCCGCGCCGACCTCGCCCAGTCCGATCGCGACGTCGAGCACGGGTGGGGCGCCGATGTCCTCGCGCCAGGCGCGCACCACCTCCGCACACGCCAGCGGTGTGATCTCCGAGGGCTTGAGCAGCACCACCGCGCCCGCGAACAGCGCGGGAATGCCGTCGCCGGCGCAGAGCACGGTCGGGAAGTTCCACGGACCGATCACCCCGACCACCGGGAAGGGCCGCCGCACCACGGTGAACCGGCGGGTCGCCAGCAGTGGCAGATGCGGGCGAACGTGCCGATCCGCCAGCCACTTCGGGCTGCCCGCGGCCATGGTGTTCACGATGTCGCCCATCCAGCCCAGCTCGATCATGGCGTCGGCACGCGGCTTTCCCGCCTCCGCCTGCATGAGCCCGAGCATGCGTTCCTGGTTGTCGAGCAACCAATCTCGCAGGTTCTCCAAGTGTCTGGCGCGCCCGGCGACACCGAGCGCCTCCCAGGCGGGCTGCGCGACGCGCAAGGCCTCCACCTTCTCGTGCACCTGTGCGGCGGTCGTCATCGGTAGTTCCGCGAGCACGGTGCCGTCCGCGGGGCGGTGCACCTGGAGAACCGGGGCGGTGACCGGCTTTCGGGGAGTTGTTCTGGTCGACATCACTGGCCTCGGGTCGGGCGCGGACGCGCACTTTGATGAACTAGTTGTCGAACATAGTGTTCGATACTTGCGGGCGTTGTCAACGTCCGAAGCGAGTTCGGTTCCACTACCGCAGCGGGCGCAGGTCGACCGGCATGCCGTCCTTGGCGATCGGCAATGTCCAACGGTCCCAGGGAATCTCGTAACCCGGTTCGACCGACCACTCGAAGCGCTGCAGCATCTGATGCAGGGTCGCCTTGATCTCCATACCCGCGAAGTACATGCCGATGCACTTGTGCGCGCCCGAACCGAACGGCACCCAGGCGTTCTTGTGCGCCTTGTCCTCGCGGCGGTCCTCGGCGAAACGCTCCGGATCGAATCGCGCCGGGTCGGGCCAGATTTCGGGGAGCTGATGGCTCATCTGCGGGTTGACGAGCACATAGGTGCCCTGCGGGACGAAGTGGCCGAGGATTTCGGTGTCCTTCACCGTGTAGCGCAGCATGTGCGGGATCGGTGCGACCAGGCGCAGCGCTTCCTTCATCACCATGTCCAGTGCGGGCAGCCGATCGAGATCGGTGAACTCCAGGGCCGGTTTGCCCAGCGCCAGGGATTCCTCGCGGCAACGTTGTTGCCACTGCGGATGTTTGGCCAGCTGGTAGAGCATGGTGGTCATGGTGATGGTCGCGGTGTCGTGCGCGGCCAGCATCAGGAAGATCATGTGGTTGACCACGTCCACATCGGTGAACTCCTCGCCGTTCCCGGTCCGCGCGTGGCACAGCACGGTGAACAGGTCGTTGCCCGTGGATGCGCGCTTGTCCGCGAGACGCTCGTAGAAGTGGCGCTCGAGTACCTTGCGGCCGTCGAGCCCGCGAGCCCACCTGGTGCCCGGCAGCCGGTAGCGTGCGCCCGGCATCCGGAAGCGGATCGGGGCCGAGCCCGCGTACACGCAGTCGGTGAAGGCGGCGTTCAGCTCGTCGGACTCCGGCCCCGGTTCCTCACCCATGAACACCCGGGTCGCCACGTCCAGGGTCAGCTGTTTGAGCTGACGGCTGGCCGGGAATCGCTGCCCCGGTTGCCATTTCGCCAGTGCGGCGGTGATGGCCGGGTTCATCTCGTCCAGGTAGCTGATCAGCCGCGGCCGGCCGAACGCCTCCTGCATGACCCGCTTGTGGAAAAGGTGCTCGTCGAAATCGAGCAGCAGCAGACCGCGGGTGAAGAACGGGCCGATCATCTTGCCCCACCCCGGACCTGCCGCGAAGGCGCGATCCTTGTTGCGCGCCACCACATCCCAGGCGTCCGGGCCGAGCGCGGCCACCCCGGTGAGCCCGATCAGCCCGAACCACGACACGGGTCCGTACCGGTGGTATTGCCGCACGCACCAGGCGCCGGGATCCGGGAAGTATCGAAACGTATCGGCCACGACGGGCAGTCCGGCGTCACCCGGGATCGACTTCAGGCCGCTCCCCGGCCGGGGCGGCGCCGGTTGCTGTGGACGGAGGGCTGGTAGCTCGAAATCCTCGGGCAACTTGAGCAGCGACTTCACCGCCGCCTCCTTCGAAATACGGCGCCGACACACCAGTGTGTCGAACAGTCTGTTCGATATTGCATTCGGAAGGCCACAGGTGTCAAGACGCGGGCCGCCGCGACGAAGGTCGCAGCGGCCCGTATTTCGTGTGTGCGAGCGGCGATTCAGCCCAGCCCGGCGGCACCTTCGGCCGGGATCCGCCCGTAGCGCGCGAGCCAGCCCATTCGGGCCAGCGCATTCGCCAGCCGTGCGTCATCGCGCGGCGAGCCGTAGGCGATGTGCTCCATGATCGCGCCGTCGATCAGGTGGATCACCATCGAAGCCGTGTAGTCGACATCCACCTCCGCGGCGATCAACCCCTGCCGCTGCTCCTCGAGCATCCGGCGGGCCGACATCGCGGTGTAGTCCTCGATCCGCTGCCGTCGCAGCGCACCCACCGCGTCGTCATAGGTCGAGACCTCGGTCAGGGCGCGCAAGACGTGTGCGTGCCTGCGATAGACCTTGATCATCCCGCGAATCGTCTTCGCCGCCGGCTCCGGTCCGATCGCATGCTCGAGCGACCACCACACCTCGGCCGCCGCCTGGATATCGGCGAGAGCCTGCTCCGCCAGCTGTGCGAGCAGAACCGACTTGTCGGCGAAATGGACGTAGAACGTGGACCGCGAGACATCCGCCTCGGCCAGCAAGCGCTCCACCGGAATCTCGGTGAACCGCTCCCCGCCCCGCAACAACGCGTCCGTCGCCTCGAGCACGCGACGAGCCGTCGCGGTGCGCCGATCACGGTGGCTACTCTTGTTGCGGGTTACCGATGCCATGAACGAATCCTATCGCTCGAGCAGCCCACTGGTCGAACGATATGTCGAACATCCTGTGCGCATTCGCGACGACGGGGTGTTCAGATCAGTTTCCGGTTGGCCATCCGAAACAGATTGGGAACGGCCAGGAAGAGGAACGGATCGCCCCCCATGCTAATCCGCCCGTCGGCCATGCCCTCGGCGACGAACCGGCCAGGGTCGACCGCGCCGCTGCCCATCCGCACCATGTCGGCCAGTCCGATGGTCACTCGAGCGTCGGGACGGCGAAAGCTGCTGCGGCGGGACACCGTACAGCCGCCGTCGCGAATCGCGATCTCGAACGGGTCGACGCCCGTTCCATCGGGTCGGCGAATATTCAGTTCGAGCGTGCCCGACAGCGGATCGCCTCCGAGCGCCCGCGTGCCCGACTCGTCGAACAACAATCGCATGAGCGTGGGCAGCGTTGCCAGCACGACCCGGCGCACCGGACCGCGGTCGAGTATCGCCAGTTGAGCCGGGCTACGACCGGCGATGAAGTGCGCGTTCGCCCGCGCGAGACGGTCTTTGACCAGCACCGGACAACCTCTTTCGGAGTCTTCCAATATCGAACAGAGTGTACGATACTGTGTGCAATCAAGGGTGAACAGGAGTTGGCATGAAACGCTTTTCGAGTCTGCGCGACTACATCGAGGCGCTCCGCGAGATAGGCGAGCTGGTCGAGGTCGAGCGCGAGGTCGACTGGAACCTCGAAATGGGCGCCATCTCCCGCCGGATCTACGAAACCGGCTCCCCCGCAGCACTGTTCACCTCGATCACGGACACCGCGCCCGGCTTCCGTGCCCTCACCGCACCGGTCGGCACCAGCCGGATTCCCGGACAGCACCTCTCCCGCCTGGCCCTCACTCTCGGCCTGGATCCGCACGCCGATGCGCGCGAGATCATCGAAACGCTCGTCGCCGCGCGCGATCGCGCCCCGATCCCCCCGGTGCGCGTCGAGGCCGCGCCCTGCAAACAGCACATCTTGCTCGGTGATGAGGTCGACCTGACGACGCTGCCCTCGCCATATCTGCATGCGGGAGACGGCGGCCGTTACCTCAACACCCTGGGCATCATCATCGTCCGCAGCCCTGACGGCCGCTGGACGAACTGGTCCGTCGCCCGTATCCAGGTGCTCGACGAGCGTCGGGCCACCGGGACCGTCATGCCGTTCCAGCACCTCGGCCAGATCTTCGCGGAATGGCGAAAACTGGGGCAGGACATGCCTTTCGCGCTCGCGCTCGGCGTCGAACCCCTGGCGTTGTTCGCGGGGGGCTCACCGCTGCCGCGTGACATCGACGAGGTCAACTACATCGGTGGCTATTTCGGCGAACCCGTCGAAGTGATCACGTGCGAGACCAACGATCTGGAGGTTCCCGCGACCGCCGAGATCGTCATCGAGGGCCGGCTCTCCATCTCCGAACTCGCGTTGGAAGGCCCCTACGGCGACTTCGGCGGCTACATGTTCCCGGACACCCCCGCCCCCGAGCCGGTTTATCACGTCGACGCGATCACCCACCGGGACAACCCGATCTTCCCGTTCTCCTCCTCCGGCGAACCCGCCGACGAAACCCACACCATCATCGGCCCTGGCATGGCCGCCGAAATGGTGGTCACCCTGCGGACCGCGGGCCTGCCCGTCGCCACCGCCTGGACACCCTTCGAATCCGCCTGCGGATGGCTCGTCGTCACCGTCACCGACGACTGGCGCGACGTCGAATCCGACGGCCGAATCCTGTCCCGCCGCATCGCCGAAACCGCGCTCGGCATGCGTGGGCACGGCACCCCGCTCAATACCGTCATCGTGCTGGAGGACGACGTGAACCCGGCCGATCTCGGCGAGGTCGTGTGGGCGCTGCAGGGTCGCTACGACACCAGGCCCGAAAACCGGATTCTCGTCGAGGGCGTCCTCAATTGGCCGACCACGCCCTACATTTTCCCGGCCATCGGGAACTACCCGCAGGGCTGGATGAACCCCCGCATCGTCTACAACTGCCTTCCGCCCGTGGGCGTGACTCGCCCCGAGCGCACCGGCTTCGCCCACAACGTCCCCGCCGCCGTCCGCGACCGCGTGCTCGCGAACTGGCTCGGCGACGGCTTCCCCGACACCACCCCACGCTGACCGAATCGATTCACCCACAGGAGCCCAACGTTGCGCGCCCTTGTTCTTGCCGCACTGTCCTCGGTCGTGCTGACCAGCCTCCACGCACCGACCGCCGGCGCGGAAGCGACCGACCCGCCACTGACCACCCCGCAATCCTCCCTGGATGCAGCCGTCGACTGCGGTCCGGACATCGCACGGAAGAAGACTGTCCTACTCGTGCCCGGAACCGCGATCGACGCCGCCGAAACCTGGTCGTGGGGTTGGCGATCAGGGTTGGAGGCCGCCGGGTTCGCGGTGTGCACCGTCGAACTCGACCGAGCAGTGACGAGCGTGTACGAGAGCGCCGAAGTCGTCGTCAATGCCATCCGGGTCGCGAATGTGCGCTCCGGACAGCCGATCTCGGTCGTCGCCTACAGCCAAGGCGCACCACTGGCCTTGTGGGCGCTGAAGTTCTGGCCCAGTGCTGCCGCGGCCGTCGACAAATACGTTTCTCTGGCAGGCGTTTACAACGGCACCGCAGACGCCGACCTGCTGTGCGCTGCCTCCCTGTGCCCAGCACTCGCCTGGCAGATGCGGCCCGGCTCGCAATTCCTGCGCCGTCTGACCCGCGACAAACTGCCCGACACCATCGACTACACCAGCATCTACAGCATGTTCGACGAAGTAGTCCTCCCCCAGCCCACCGCCAGCACCCTCACCGGCGCCCGCAACATCGCCCTCCAAAACCTCTGCGCCACCCGCATCGCCGACCACGGCCTCATCGTCGGCGACTCCATCTCCTGGGCCCTGACCCTCGACGCCCTCACCCACGACGGCACCGCCGACCCCACCCGCATCGACTCCACAGTCTGCTCAACCCAATTCATGCCGTACGCGGATGCACCCGCAATGCTCACCGGCGAAGCCCACGGCGTCACTCTCGGCGGCATCCAAGCACTGCAACAACCATTCGTCGCCAGCGAACCGGCGCTGCCTACTTACACGGACTGACTACCAACCTGCGTGTCGCGTAGCAACGGTGCGACGTCAGTGGGTCACGGGCGATTCGTCTCGACGCCATCCCACTCAACTACAATCCGCGCCTGCAACGACTCGAGCACATCCACACTGTCATCAGGAACCTCGACACCGAAGCCACGACGATCCCGCTGAAGGTCATCCTCGAGACGATGAAGAAGGAACCGGCGGGTGGACAGCTGCGCTCGACAGGGGCACATCGATAAGGAATTCGTTGCGGGGTCGCATGCACCGGCATGCCGGTCCACCAGCGGCATCGTCACAGTCGACAAGACTGGCGTCCCGGAACAGCCGAATCCATTCAAACTGACACCAAAATGGCACTCTGCGACCCGGTTCAGAGGTTCATGACCCGCTGACCAGCAGAAACCGTCAGTCCTTCTTCATCCACCCACCGACGACGAAGGACTCGACCGTAGAGGCCACCTCTCGAACCGGCTCAAAGTGGCACCCAAAGTGGCACTTCAGAGGCACAAAACGCCCACCGAGCGGCCGAAATGCCTGGTCCTAGACCATCACTTTTTCATCATCTCGTAGAACCCCCAAGATCGGCCACTGACCAGGCGATCTTGGGGGGGTCTCCTATTCTGACCTGCGATTTCACGATCCCGAGACGTCCCATCGTGTCCTGCCGAAACCTATGGATTCGCACCATTCCGGCCGCAAAATGGCACGCAAAATGGCACTAAAATTCCCATCACATCCCACCGGTTCCGCGGCATCGAGCGCTCGAACCTGCGCCAGGATTCCGACTGGCAGCCAAGATGGCTCGCAACCTGCGACCTCTGGTAGGTAGATGGGCATCCGGAATGCGATCTCGGCCTGGCCCCGGTCGCGAACGAGCAGAGTCAGCGCTGCGGTGAGCCCGCCGCCCGCGATCTCCCCGCCCGCGACGATCTGGTCGTCGCGCACCCCTAACCAAGTCGCGTTGTGTCCTGGACCTCGGCAAGGCGGCGCAACAGCGGTAATGCGGGCGGATCCCACCGAACACGGTGAACGACAACGGTTCTGACCTAGGCGGGCGCGCGGTGGGAGCCCCTCGATCTCGCCGTGCCAGGATTCCTGTTCGGTGGGGCATTTAGGCGGAGCAAGTTAGTTTCCATTTCATCCAGGCGCACAGCCATTTTGAGTTGACGGCAGGCCCGGCGACGGCCGACGGACCATCCTGGGCGGACGCGTCGAGCCCCGCCAAAGTCCGCCACCGCCGCGATCCACGAAACCCGCCGTCGCGTCATGCAGCAGCATGCGGTACCTCCCAACACTCAGCTCGGCACCACAGATCTTCGACGCCATGAACTAGGGGCCAAGCCAGGCTGAGACCGCCATCACAGCACAAATAGTACGATTGCGTTTCTCCCACACTCATGCGAAGCTCTCCATATAGAACGGATTCGTACCATATTGAACCGTGGTCACACCCGGATTCCAGTCATGACAAAGAGGAGTGCCCATGTGGGACCCCACGAACATGTTTCTCAACGGCCCTTACGCACCATGGCGAGAAGAGGGCGAGGCCTTCGATCTGGAAATCGAGGGACGGCTCCCGCGTGAGCTGAGTGGCGCGCTGTATCGAGTCAGCAGCAGTCAGGCCTATCGCCCGATTGATCCCACTCGGCATCACTGGTTCGATGGCGACGGGATGATCAACGCCATCTTCCTCCGCGACGGCAGAGCAACCTATCGCAACCGGTACGTCGCCACTGCGGGGCTGCAATTGGAAAGGCAACGGGGCCAAGCGATCTTCGGCAGCTTCATGCATGGCTCGGACGTTGCACTGCCACCGGGCACACTCCCGAAGAACCCAGCGAACACGCACGTGACTCTCTACGACAATCGATTGCTGGTACTTTGCGAAGCGGCCGCTCCACACGAGCTGCGTCCGGACACCCTGGAGACGGTCAGCCGGTGCTACGACTTCGGTGGCGAGATCGTCGGACCGATGACGGCCCATTTCAAAGTCGACCCGACCAACGGTGACTTCCTGTTCTTCGGCAACGTCAACGGCGCCCTCACCTGGTACCGGGCCGACCGGCACGGCAAGATCCTCGATCGTCACCTCGTCGACCTGGGCGTTCCCACTTTCGTCCACGATTACGCCGTCACGCCCGACTACGCGATCTTCCTGGCCTATCCGGCGATGGTCCGCATCGAGAACGTCTTCAACGGCCAGCCCTCGACAGTCTGGGAACCGGAGACATTGTCGATCTGCCGATGGGCCGTCCTGCATCGCAAGACCGGTGTAGTTCGCTGGCTCGACTCCCCCGACGTTTTCGCGCCCACTCACTTCCTCAATGCCTATCAGGATGGCACCCGAATCGTGGTCGATGGGCACCGTACGGAGCGCTTCGGTCCCACCCGTAAGGAGCTCGAATCCCCACCGCCGGGCGGGGATTGGAACTGGTGGTTCAAGCAGCTGGTCGCCACACCCTGGCGGTGGGAACTCGACCTCGCCGCGGGGACGGTGAAGGACAGCCAGACCACCGACATCCTCGGCGAGTTCCCTCAGATCAACGAGCAGCGCACCGGGTTGTCGCATCGGTACGGCTACTACGCCACGACCCGAGGGGTCGGAGACTGGTTCACCGACGGCGTGGCCAAGCACGACTACCTCACGGGCCAGACGTCGGTCCAACCCCTCGACGGTTCGCTGACCTCACCCAGCGAACCACAATTCGTGCCACGCCCTGATGCCACGGACGAGGATGACGGTTGGCTGCTGTCCATTTGGTGGGATCCCGCCGTCGATCGTAGCGAGGTCGTCGTCCAGGACGCGCGGGACTTCACGGCCGCACCCATCGCCCGGATCAAGCTGAACCATCGGGTTCCCATGGGATTCCACGGCAGCTGGGCCGATGCCTCGGAACTCGACGCCGCTCTGCGCGGAGCCTGAACCGTCCATCGCAGCCCCTCGACGGTGCGCCGGTGCCCGCCCCGACGCACTCTCAAGGGGTCAGGCCCAACATTGCTGCCATGAGCCCGAAGTCAGGGCCGAAGTCTTGCACCTTTCCAGTGCGGCAGCCGTCGGAGCGCATCTGAATGCGCTCACAGAACAGGCTGATCGCCTCTCCGGACAGCGAAGTACCCAATACCGCGTGAGCGCGCAGAAATCGGTCGGAGCGATCGACCGATCGGTCGAGGTTCTGGAACAGCAGGGGCGCAACGTCGACAACCTCGGTGATTCCAGCGGCGTTGGCACGCAACTGATTTGTCACCGCCGTCAACCCGGACAGCGTGTAGGCCAACCGGTCCGAGTACTGACCGAAGGTGGTGCTGGTATCGGCCAGGAACCCATCGAGTTGATCGAGCGCGGCCTGGAGGCCAGGGGCCTGCTCGGCCAGCATCGACGTCATCTGCGTGAGGTTTGCGCTGAAGTCGCGCACCGAGCTGTCATTGTCGGCGAGCATCGTGGTCAGCTCGTTCAGCTTGACGATGATCGAGCTGATCGCGTCCTTGTTCTGCGCGCCGACCTGCAGCGCGCCCGACAAGGCGTCGAGACTGTCGCGCAGCTTTTCGCCCTGCCGGTCCAGCAGGGGGTACAGCACCCGACCGGAAAGTGGTCCGATTCGAGTGCCCGGTTCGGGTTTCAGAGCCGCGGAGAACTCGTCGATCGTCCTGATCATCGCGTCCAACTCCACCGGAGTGCGAGTGGACTCGACACTCAGGTGCGAGTTGTCCGGCAGGGTGGGGCCACCGGTGTAGCGTGGCGTGAGCTCGATGTGCCGGTCGGTGACGATGGACGGTGAAATGAGCGCCGCTACAACATCTTTGGGAATCTCCACCGTTCCGTCGACGCTCATGTGAACCTCGACGAAACCACTGCGCGGGATGATTTTGTCCACCGTCCCGACCTGCAAGCCGAGCACCGTAATGGGATTGCCCTCGTATACACCGGCAATGCTGCGGAAGTCAGCGGTGATGTGAGTGTCGCGCACGATCGGATGCGACACCGAAGAACAGCTACCGGCCAGCAGTGACGCGCACCCGAGCACGGCGGTCAATCCGACACGGATTGCAAAGGGCATGAAATCTCCAGGCGAGGCGGAGCGGCTTGGATCACGTAGAGGCCTGCGGTCGCCCACACGGATCCTTATCGGCAACAGTGTTGCCTTTATTCGAGGGTGTGTCAATCACTAAAGGCGACGCCGTTGCCGAATATAGGCAGGCGCCCAGATCGGGCCACCCGTTGACACTCCTCACAATAACGGCAACACTGTTACCATTATGAACGAGATAGACGGACGCTTGTTGCTACGCGGCGGGATCGTGCTCACGATGGACGAGAGCCTGGGCGATTTCGAGCGCGGGGACGTGCTACTCGAGAACGGCCGGATCGCCGAAGTCGGCCAGGAGGTGCATGCCGACGCGCAGGTGGTCGATTGCACGGGCAAGATCATTCTTCCCGGCTTCGTGAATTCGCATCACCACATGTTTCAGACCGCGTTGCGCTCCTTCTGGTCCGACGCCCTCGACGTCGATTACTTCATGCAATCCCGGGTCGGCACCGACGCGCTGTTTCATCAGTACACACCCGACGACGTCTACTGGGGACAGTTCGGCGGAGCGCTGGAGAACCTGGCCGCGGGCACCACAACCGTCGTCGACACCTCGCAATGTTCCTACACCCCCGACCACACCGACGCTGCGCTCGATGGCATCCGCCGATCCGGAATCCGTTGTGTCTTCAGCCTTTCGCCGTCGCTGGGCGATCACGAGCCGGATCCCTCGTATGCCCACCCGCACGACATCCACCGCCTGCTCGCGAATGCCGGGGCAGCCGGCGATCAGACCCTGATCCGGCTCGCGTTGGGCTATCACATCGACGAGGATTTGTTCGCGCTCGCCCGAGATCTCGAGCTGCCGATGTTCGCGCACGTCAACGACGCCACTTGGGGGCGCGTGCTCGAACAGTTCGAAACGAAGGGACTGCTCGGGCCTTGGATCACTTACATCCACTGCCTCGGCCTCGAAGATGCCGCCTGGCAAGTCATCCAGCGAACCGGCGGCACGGTGTCGGTCTCTGCCAGTGCGGAGCAGACGCTGGCGATGGGGCAACCCGCCCTGCAGGCAGCTCTCGACCATGGGATCGCCACGAGCTTCGGCACCGACACGGTCGGCATCGCACCCGTCGACTTCTTCTCCCAGATGCGCGCGGCCTACACCTGGCAGCGCAGTCGCATAGAAGTCGCTAGGCAGTCCAATTCGACTGAGGTACAGCCGATCTCGGTTCGCGACATACTCCGAATGGCAACCCTCGGCGGTGCGCAAGGCGCTCATCTCGATCACCTCGTGGGATCCCTGACACCGGGCAAGCGGGCAGACGTCATCACGCTCAACGCGCGCACGCTCAACGCGGGACCGGTGAATCACGCGGCGGGTGCGATCGTGCAGCACATGGACACCAGCAACGTGGACACCGTCATCGTGGACGGACGCATCGTCAAGCGCGACGGTCGACTGCTCGGCGTGGACGTCGAATCGGTGCTACAGCATCTCGAAAGTTCCGCGGCAGGTCTCGTAAGCCGTTCCCGTGTCGACAAGATCCTTTTCACGGGTTGCCGAGCCCTGTCCGCGGATCCGTGGATATGACCGCACATACCTCGAATTAGACAAAGCCACAATATCTTCAACGCCAAGGAGTGACAGTGAGGATCGGTAATCTCGATGGCCGCCTGGTCATCGTGACCGCGGCCGGAGCCGTTGACGTCGAACGCGCCAGCGGTGGGCGTTTCACCGCCGAACCGCAGTCGATCTACGAACGTTGGACCCGGTTCCGACAGTGGGCGGAGAGCGCCGACCTGTCCACCGCCGAGCCGTTGGACCTCGCGCTCCTGCAGCCTCCCGCGCCGCGCCCGCCGCAGATCTTCGCCATCGGATTGAACTACCGGCAGCACGCCGCCGAGTCCGGTCTCGACCTGCCGAGCGACCCGCTCGTGTTCACCAAGTTCGCCAGCTGCCTGGCCAGTGCCCATAGCAGCATTCCCGTACCGACCGACGGCACCGCCGACTGGGAGATCGAGCTGGCGGTCGTGATCGGCGTCCACGCACGCGACGTCTCGGCCGAGCGCGCCTGGGAACATGTCGCCGGTGTCGCCGTGGCCCAAGACATTTCCGAACGCTCCATCCAATTTCGCGGGCCCGCACCGCAATTCAGTCTCGGCAAATCCCTCCCCGGGTACGGCCCGATCGGCCCCTGGCTGGTCACCCCCGACGAGCTGCCCGATCCCGACGACCTGCACATGACCTGCACTCTCGATGGAGTAGAAGTGCAGAAGACGAGTACCAAGGACATGATCTTCCCAGTGCCACAGCTGATCTCACGCCTCTCGGCCGTGCTCCCTCTCCTGCCTGGTGACCTGCTATTCACCGGAACACCGGCTGGAATCGGCAGCGCGCTGAATCCGCCGCGCTTCCTGACACCCGGCCAGATCCTGATCAGCCGGATCGACGGTGTCGGCGAGCTGCAGAATCCCATCGTCGCGGCCGGTCCCGCATGAACGGCAGAATGGAGCAAGCCGGTACCTGGGAACTCGATCCAGCGACCGCGGACATCGGGTTCTCCGCGCGCGGATGTTGGGGTCTAGTCCCCGTCTCCGGTCGCTTTCGCCGAGCGAGCGGCTCGATAACCTGGGACAAGAACGCAACCGCCGCGGTACTACTGGAAGTGCATGCCGCAAGCATTGCAACCGGTCTCAATATTCGCGATCGGCATCTACGTGAACCCACGTTCCTCGACGTGGAAACCCACCCGGTGATTTCCTTCCACGGTCGCGCCGGCGCTCGCGGTGCCACGCGCCTCGAGGTGGACGGCGTATTGACCGTCCGCGACGCAACGACCGACATCCGCCTCGACGTCGAACTCGAACAATACGGCGCCCAACTCATCGCCACGGCCGCCAAACGGATAGACCTATCGGCGTTGGGCATCAAACCCCCGCTAGGCATCGTCCGCCCTCATATCGACCTCGCGATCCGAGGCACCCTCATCCCTACCCCTGACCGCGCAGGCCAGCCGAACGCCCAATCCTGACTCGAGCACCTCCGCCGATTGCCTTCCGCAGCAACACCATCCACGCCGATCCGGACCGCCTCGACATCGCCGACAAGCTGCGCGGCATGTGCGTGCACTCGCCGGCCCGGCCCCCGGCCCAGTTCCGAATCCTCGGTTCACGGGATTTTAAGCAGGTTGCATCAGCCCTTCTCACTGATAAGCCACACCGAACCGTCCTCAGCGACAACCCGAACGACACTGCGGCCGTGCCCATACATCCACCAGCCGTGGATCTTTGGCCCATCGCCCTTGGTGGTGGATACTCCTCCGGATCCCACCCTCGCCTGATCGCCTCCGAGGCGAACTCTTTGAGCCAGTCCAGGAGCTGGCCCCATTGAACGTGAGGGTGGGGATGCTCTCTGTCAGCGCCATCGTTGGGGTGGGGCCGATGGCCGCTGTGGGATGTTGATTCCGGCAGGGAACGCGGGCCTTTGCGGGGTCGGAGCCTTCGTCTGACTGGGGTGTGTGGGAGTGCACCCCGCCGACTCCGCGCAAAGTTGTCAGGTAGGAGTTGTCGAGTCGGACGCTTGATGGCCCCGACTTCGAGGCCGCTCGGAAGCGTGCTGCAGGTCTGTATGGCGGCCCTTTATTCGATGGTCGCCTGTGCGAGGTGGCTTTTGGCTGCCTGTTCCATATGCATCAAGTCGTTGGCGATGCTGACGTAGTTGAAGCCCTCGGCCAGGCGGCGTGCGGCAACCGCACCGTTCGGGCAATGGATGCCCACGGCTTTTCCGGCGGCGGCAGCGGCCTTGCGCACCACGCGAAGCGCCTCCTCGAACTCGGCATCGACCGCCGGGTCGGTGGGACTCGCGCCGCCGAGTGCGAGACGCAGGTCCGAGGGCCCGATGTAGAGGGCGTCGACTCCGGGAACCGACACGATCTCGTCGACATGGCGCAAGCCATCCGCGGTCTCGATCATCACCACGCACGCGACCTGGACGTTGGCTTCGGCCAGCGAGGGGCCGATCCGCAGCCCCGCGCGCAGCGCGCCATTGCTGCGGCGGCCTACCGGCGGAAAGCGGCACGCCGCCACCGCCGCTGCCGCCTCGGCCGCCGTGTCGACCATGGGCACAATGACTCCGCAGGCGCCCGCGTCAAGCGCCTGGCCGATCCAGAACGGGTCGTTGAGTTGCACCCGGACCAGGGCAGCGGTCCCCGCGGCATCAATCGCGGTGATTCCGGCGAGCAGGCCCCGATATTCGATCAGGCCGTGCTGCGCGTCGATGCAGACGTAGTCGTAATCCAGCATCGCGATCCGTTCGGTGGCCACCGGGTTGTCGCATACCACCCAGTAACCCACGGCTGTCGCCCCGGACCGCAGCTGCTCGGCGAATGCGGTCACGCTTGTCTTCGAATTGTTCGTCACGGTGCCTCTTTTGCGGGTCGGCGCGGCGGCCTGTCAGTGGGAGTGGTTCATTCGGTGTTCGGCGAGCGCATCGAATCCGAAGTCGGCGGACAGATCCCGCCAGACGGCGTGCGCGTGGTTGGCCCGGCGCTGGGTGTTGTCGTATTCGATGAGCAGGTCCGGTCCTTGGATCCGGTAGTAGTGGGGATCATCGAGGTCCATGCCTCCGGCCCACCCGAACCAGGTGGCGTCGAGGACCGCGTCGGTGGCGTAGCGCGCGGCATGGACAGCCGCCATCGCGGCCGGTGCGCGGTCCGTATACAGCGCGATCAACCGGCGCAGGTCTTGCCGTTGCGTGGCGTCGAGACTCCGTGCGCAGATTCCCTTGGGCGGCACCGAAATTGCCAATGCCGCGTGATCCGCCTCCGTGTATCCGGTCGCCGCTTCCGCACGCCGGTCGATGTCGTCGACGAGTTCGTTCAGCGCGGGGTCGGCGAACTGGCCGCGCCACAGGTCCTGCATATGCATCATGGTGTCGCCGTGCGACACCCGGGCCCGATTGCCGGACACGATGTCGGAGATCGCGGACTCGTGCAGCAAGGCGTGTTCGCGCTGCTCCGGGGTGCAGGAGCGGGCCAGATTCCTTGCCACCTCCTCGATCCCGCCGAGCGGCCGCAGCGGCGAACCACCCAGCAGGGCGGTGCTCGCCGGGTCGGCACCGATGAAACAGGGTGTCGTCGAGACGAGGCAACCGTCGACAATGAGGTAGTTGAGCGAGATGTGGTGACCGCCGAAGCGCCAACCCCACACCGGGCTGCCCGGCGTACCGAACAGCCTGAGCCAGTACAACTCCGGGTCGCGTCCGCGTTCCCTGGCCCAATCGGCTTTCCAGCCTTCGACCTGGTCCAGAATGTTCTCCAGACCGACCACGGTGGCGACGGTGGCGTACCCGGCCTCGGACAGCCCGGAGGCGACCAGTCGCATCGCCAGCCGCTGCTGGGCGGCGGACTGCTCACGCAGGGCCAGCCCGCCGTGGTCGGTCGGGGTGTAATACCACCGCACGCGTTCGGCATTCGCCGCGGCGACCAGCGGCGAATCGAACAGCGCCGCGGCACGCTGGGAGTCGGTCAGGGTGTCCAGCCACGCCGTGACCGCGGTCGTCATCGCCGCGGCGACCGCTCGTCGCGAGTCGGTCTCGGTGGCCTGCGTATGCGCTGCACCGATCATGGCGCTTGCGGGTCGTCGGACACGTCCAGCATCACCTTGATGGCATCGCCACGGCGTTCGGCATAGGTGTCGAACGCCTCACCGATGTCCTCGAGCGGGAAATGGTGTGTCACAAGCGCATTGGTGTCCATTCTGCCCTGACCGGCCAGGGAGACGGCCCTGGCCACCGAACCGGCGCCTTCGCCACGGACCGTTTGCAGCGAAATGCCGTTCATGACCGCATGATTGAGGTCCGCCGTCACCGGCTGCTCGAAAAAGCCCACCAGCACGACCTTTCCGGACCGCTTGGCCATCCGGATCGCTTGATCGACCGACGGCCCGGCACCCGAGCATTCGAGCACGATATCGGCACCACGCCCGCCGGTGAGATCGCGCACGGCGGCAACGGAATCCTCGGTGCGCGAATCGATCACCAGGTCGGCGCCGAACTGTTTCCCGAGTTCCAACCGGCTGGCCCGAGTGCCGATCAGCGCAACGGGTGCGGCTCCGAGTTGGCGCGCGACCTGGACGGCCAGCAGCCCGATGGGGCCGGGGCCGATCACGGCGACGCTGGCGCCGACCACGAGCGAGCCGAGCGCGTCGAAGGCGTGCATGACCGAGCCGACGGTGGTGAGGACGACCGCCGCGTCGAAGTCGACGGCGTCCGGCAGCAGATGCAGTGTGGACACGTGGTTGACGACGTATTCGGCGAATCCGCCGTTGACCGTCATGCCTTGCGTCCGATGGCCTTTGTGCAGCTTGCCGGAGTTCAAGCAGTCGGTATAGGACCCGGAAAGACAGTTGACGCAGCGCATGCACCCGCGGTGCGCCTCGGTCACCACCCGATCGCCGACCGCGAACTCGTCGACGCTACTGCCCACCGCGACCACCACACCCGCGTATTCATGCCCGGGGACAAAGGCTTTCGAAGGCGGCCCGTCGCCGCCGAAGAATTTCTGACTTCGAATCTTGAGGTCCGAACCGCACAGCGACGCGCGGCGGACCTGGACCAGGACGTCGTCCGGTCCGACCTCGGGGACGGGCAACCGCGTCGTGGTGATCGTCCCCGGCTCGCCGAGTACCGCGGCCAACATCGTCTCAGGGGGCATCTGCGACCTTTCTGGTGAAGTTAGGAATACGCACGGAATTCGGCGGGCACGGCTGGGCGAACAGGCCCTGGCACGGCATGGCCGGATAGCTCTGGTCCACGCGATCATCGACGGCGACGGCCCGCGCCCAGCCGCCTTCGACCGCCTCCCGCGCGAACGTGATGGCGGCCTCGTAGGTGGCAAGGAAATGCAATGGTGAACCGATCCCGAAATCGACGGTCAGGTGCCACAACATCGCATTTCCAAAATCAAACTGTCGGCACGGCAGGAATTTCGACGGCGGGCGACAGCAACGCGGCCTGGGCACCGACGGCGCGACTCATATCGGTGGTGGCGATCGAGACGAGGTATCCATCGGGCCGGATCAACAGCAGGGCGGAGTCGGTGACGCCATACGCGCGGGCGAACGACTCCGCGATATCGGCAAGCACCACATCGGCATTCGCGTCTTCCCCGCCATCGATGGCGATCTTCTTCAGTCCCGCGCCAGCCGTCGGCCACGACAGTGCCGCCAGTTCCTCGACGGCCGCGCCGCCGTAGGCGATCGCGGTGAAATGCGCTCCGGCGAAGAGCTCGTACAGGCGTCGCGCGCCGCCGTTCGCGTCCACCAGTTTCGCGTCGGGGGCGCGGTCGCCGACCTGCAACTTCGCGGTCCGGCCAGTTCCGGTTTTCGCCAATGGCCCGCCCCGGTAGTTCAGGTCGAGCTGCCGTTCATCGTTGCCGCGCTTGATCGCCGACGGGTCGAGCTTGGCCAGGCCCTCGTACTTCTTGGTCGCCAAACCCAGGACACCGGCGGCGATCGGTTGCCGCTCGGCCTCATAGGTGTCGAGCAGGGACTCGGGAGCGCCCGCGAGTACCTGGCCGAGTTTCCAGCCCAGGTTGTAAGCGTCCTGCAGGCCGGTGTTGAGTCCCTGCGCACCCGCGGGCGGATGCACATGGGCGGCGTCGCCGGCGAGGAACACCCGGCCCGAGCGATAGCGCTCCGCGAGGCGAATGTTGGGGCGGAACACCGACTTCCAGCCGATATCGAACAGCCGCAGCTTCCTGTCGCCGGTCTGCTTGCGGAAGCGCGCGTTCAGGCTCTCCTCGTCGAGAGCGGGCTCCTCGCCTCGGTTCAGGCGAATCATCACCTGAAACCGATCCGAGTGCGGCAGCGGGCACGCGCCCACGAATCGGCCACCGGGCCGCGGCCACACATGCCAGCGGTCCCGGGAAAGGCCGTCGACCGCGGCGTCGACGATGATCATTCGATCGGCTTCGTCCGTCGAACCCTCGAAGCCGATGTCGGCGGCCCGGCGCACCACGCTCGCGCCGCCGTCGGCGCCGACCAGGTAGCGCGCGCTGATCTCGGTCACCCCGCCGGGGCCCGAGATGGTCGCGACCACCGCATCCGGCCGTTGTTCGAATCCGAGGAATTCGCACTCGGTTTCGACGGCCACTCCCCTGCGCCGCAATCCGTCGCGCAGGGCGGCGTCGGTGCGGAACTGGGGAATCAGCCACGTATTCGGGTACGGCACATCGGATGTCATGTCGTTACGGGACACCATGTGCCACGGAATCGTCAGCGGGCCCGCGTGAATGCCCAGGGGCGGATAATTGGCTCCGCCGGCGAGAATCTCCTCCAGGACACCGAGGTCCTCGAGGACCTCCAGGCTGCGCGGCTGGATTCCCTTGGCACGCGAGCCTTCGAATGCGTTGGCGGCCTTGTCGATGATCCGCACCGTCACGCCGCGGCGGACCAGATCGAGCGCCAGGGCGGTACCGGTCGGTCCGGCGCCGACGACGAGGACGTCGACTGTTTCGGTCTTCGGCTTGGTTGTCATCGCGACGACTCCTTCCTTGCATTGACGAACGCGGTGAACCGCAGACACATCTCGGCGGGTTCCTCGAAGGGCACCATGTGCCCGCACGGGGAGACGATGTGCGACTCGACCGGCGCCAGCAGCTCGGTCACCTCGTCGAGGCTGGTGATCGGGGTGACCGTGTCCTCGTCGCCCCACAGCAACAGTTTCGGGATCGGTAAGCGCCCGGTCTGCCGATAGAGCTCCCGGCGACCGCCGAGGGGGAAGTCGGCGATCGTGGCGGCCAGGGCGTAGATCGATCCTTCGAAAAGGTAGGCCTCGCGCACCATCGCCGTCAGCACCGCTGACCGCTCGGGATCGCGGACGTTATGCGACAGATGCCGGTCGAGCATCTTGCTGCCCAGCTTCTTCGCCACGAAAGTGCCCACCGTCTCGTTGCGCAGCACGGCGGCGAAGGCGGGTGCGGGCTGTAGCCCGGCCGGACCGGCCAAGGTCAAGGTGGCGACCCGGGCGGTGTGCTGCTGGGCGAAAACCATTGCCACCAAAGCACCCATCGAGGCGCCTACGAGGTGGAAGGGCTCGACCAGGCCCAGGCGCTCGGTCAGATCGGCGAGTTGCCCGACCAGCAGGGCCTCGTCGTAGGTGGCCTGGACGCGGTCGGAATAGCCGCGGCCGTACGGGCTGTAGGTGAGGGTCCGGAACCCGCGCGAATGCAACTCGCCCACCAGCTGATCCCAGTAGAACAAGGGGGTGGTCAGGCTGCCCGCACAGACGACGACCTCGCCGCCTTCCGGGCCGGTCAGCTCGTAATGTGTTATCCCGGCACTGCATTCGAGGAAATCACCGCGCAAATCAGCCCGGGTGGCCCGATCGACGCGACGGGTTTCGCCGCGCACCACGAAATACTTCATCGTCGGCTCCTTTTCGGCGCGACCACCTCGGCGGGCAGAAACTCCAGCAGCGCGCTCGCCACCCATTCCGGGTCCTCGTCGGGAAGCAGATGACCACCGCCGGGGTGCACGCGTTCGAGGCTGCCGGGGATATCGCGGACGAAATACTGGGCGTCGATCGATGCGCTGCGCAGCACCAGCGTGGGTGCGGCGATGGCCGGAATCTCTGCGGTGCGGTCGATCTGGTCGGTATTGGCGAAGTCGATGAACGCCTGCTGGTTGCCCGGCCGGGTCAGCATCGCATGCACGCGATCCACCATCGCCTCATCCACCACCGACTTACGCGATCCCACCGCCGAGAGCAGATTGCGTTCGGTGGCCGATCGCGAGGACAGCCGGTGGATCAGCACGCGACCGATCGGGTTGCGCGCCAGGCGCATTGCCAGCGGTAGCGACTTACCCGGATAGCCGGTGGCGTTGATCAGAACCAGCCGGTCCACTCGGTGCGGGTAGTCCAACGCGAAATTCCAGGCGATATTGCCGCCCAGCGAATTGCCCACGATCGCCACCTTGGCGACACCGATCGCGTCCAGGAATGCGGCGACCGTCTCGGTGAAGGCCGCGATCCGGTAGTCCCGGTCGCGGCGTGGGCCGGTGAGACCGAAGCCGGGCAGATCGGGACGGATCACGTCGAACGCGGGCAAATCCGCGGCCACCCGGTCGAAGCAGTGCAGCGACGATCCGCTGCCGTGTAGCAGCAGCACCGGGGCACCGGCGCCAGCGCGCTTGTAGTGGATATTTCGCCCCTCGACGACCGCGTAGCGCGAATCGGGGTCGAGGTAATCCTCGGCTGCTCGTCTACTCATAATGGTTACAGTGTTGCCGATATATGACGCCAGGTCAAGCATAATCGGCAACGTCGTTACCGATATGATGATCGAGTGTCCAGACCCGACGACACCCCAAGGACGAACGCGTGACCACTACCGATTCAGACGCCGTCGAGGCGCCGACGCGACGCTCCCCCGGCCGCCCACGGGTCCCCTTCGACCGGATCGTGACGACCGCGCTACAGATCGTCGACGAGCAGGGCGCCGACGCGCTGTCGATGCGCGCGCTCGCCCAACGCCTCGATACCGGCACCGCCGTGCTGTATCGAGCGGTCGCCAATCGCGCCGAACTCCTCGCCCACGTGGTCGACTGGGTGCTCGGCGAGATCGACATCGGCGACGACGAGCCCGACGGCGACTGGCAGCGCGCGGGCATCGCGGTCGCCGAGGCGATCTTCTCGGTGCTGCACCGCCACCCCGGGATCGCGCCACTGCTCATCGCGCAGGTGCCGATCGGGCCCCATTCGCTGGCGCTGCGCGAGCGCGTCCTGGCCATGCTGCTGGCCCATGGGTTTTCGCCGAAATCGGCGGCGCTGGCGTACGCCACCATCGCCCGGTATGCCATCGGCTTCGCCGCGCAGCTACAGGGCCACAGCACCGCTGCCAGCATCGACCCCGCAACCCTTACAGCGCTGTATCGTCGGCTCGATCCGGAGCTCTTCCCCGCCACGATCGCCGTCGCCGATCATCTGCCGGCGCAGACATTGGAGAGCGAATTCCGCTTCGGTCTCGAACTTCTCGTAGCCGGCCTCGTGCCGCTGCGCGACGGCACCGCCCAGCCATGAGGGCTCTCATTTCAACGGCAGTGCGATTATTTTAACGGCAGGGCGCCGTCCATGCCCCCGACGTCGGTAATCTTCCACCCCGCGCCCGAATCGACGGTGACGTTGTAGGTCACCGTTGTTTGACCGCCGTCGGGAGTTTGGGCATTGGTGGAATTGACGTTCAGGAAAACGTTCACCTTGTACACGCCGCCGGTCTCGGAGGTGACGACCGCGCTGATCGGTGTCGCGGTCGACGACCATTTCAACGGCACCAGAATCTCCTGAAGTTTGGGTGCGGTGGCGTCGAACTTGTTCGAAAGCTGGGGACTGGTATTGGCTTTCAGCTTGCCGACCCACGCGTTGTAGTCCTGGAAATTGATGGTGGACGCGCCGACCGCGTACTCCGTGGCGGTCTGCTCGGCCCGGCGGTCGGCGGCGGCGGTGGCATCGCGGTCGCTGAGGTCACCGCGAGCCGACATCCACAACGCGGCGAAAATCCCCGTGGCCGCGACCAATGCCGCGAGCGCGGCTCCGACCGCGATGGCGGACAACCGGATCGACACCGTCCCCGATGTTCGCCCGGCCTCGGAGGCCGGGGCGTCCGCCTGCGTCGTCTTTTCCTCGTCGATTCGATCTTCGGTTTCGATGGACATCTCTACTCCTACGGTGATTGGGTCTGCACGTCGGCTATTTGACGTTGATCTGCAAACGCAGTGCGCCGTCGCCGGTTTCGGCGAGCGCTTGCGAAATCAGCGCGCTGAGGTCGACGCTGCTCAACTGCCCGGTGGCCTGGGCCGCCAAGGGGCTGAGCACGGGCACCAGCTGCGCCAGTCCGGGCCCCATCTGCGCGAGGTAGTCGGTGAACTCGGCGAAGAACGGCATGAGGCCGGTGCCTTCGACATACATGTCCGGCATTTGCCCTATGCGGACGAACCTCTCGATGGATTGGGCGAGATTGTCCGCCGAGGTTCCGAGTTGGCTCCAGCCCGGCGCGGCAGCGCTCAGCGCCGGACCGGTCCACTCCATATCCGCACCCACCGCCTGCAGGTCGGTGAGCATCCGATGGATCGCATCGGTGCGGGCGAGCAGGGTGGCGGCGAGCAGGCTGGTGGATCGCCCCAGCTGCGGCACGATCGCCTCGGTACCGGCCAGCCCGCGGGTGAAGGTGTCGACGAGATCGCCGATCGCCCGCGGATCCAGCTGCTCCATCAGGTGGGTTACCTGACGAGCCACCTCCGGTATCGATGTGGGTGTCCGGATCACGCGGGTGTCGATCTGTTGTCCGTCGCGCAGGTACGGGGCGGCGCTGCCTCTGTTCGGAGTGAATCGGACCTCGGGTTCACCCAGCGCGGAAAGGTTTTCGATGGTGACCGTGCTCGCGACCGGAATGCGGTAGTCATCGTTCACCTTCATGCTGACGCGGACGCCGCCCTCGCCATTGCGCACCGAGACGACCTTTCCCACGCGCAGCCCCGCCAGCGACACCGGCGATTCGGGACCGAGGCTGCCCGAATTGGTGAGCGTCATGGTCAAGGTGGAATACCTGGTGAACCAGTCGACGCCGACCACATCGAAGGCGAGGTAGGCGGCAGCGATCAGCGCGACGGCGGCGATGCTGCCCAATGACAGTGCGGGACCGAGGATTCGGGATTTCAACGGACTGCTCCGATCATGCGCAACGTGTCGATGAGCCGCGCGGTCTGCTCCGACGCGGGGACACCGTTTCCGGCATCGATGCCGACGAGGTCGACCTTCGGGCCGTGCTCGACGAAGGGGATGATCTGGTCTCGGAGCAGGGATACCAGCCGGTTGAGGTTCGACGGCGCGTTCAGGTCCAGGGGTCGATCGGTGAACAGCAACGGCACCAGGGCTTTCGCCGCGGCGTCGCCCGCGGATGCCAGGGGCGCTATCCAGGTCAGCGCGTGGACGATGTCACCCAGCGCACCGGCCAGGCCGAGGACGAGGATCAGCGAGTGCAGCGCCGAGGTGACGTGTGTGGCGCCCTGCTCGGTCAGCAGTGATTGCAGTGCCCGATCGCGGTCGAGCGCCATGTTCACATTGGCTTCCATACCGTCGAGGAAGTTGTCGACTTCGCCGAGATGCTGTGCGACATCGCCGAAGTCGGCGCCGAGGACCTGCGCGATGTGCGCGCTGTCGGACGGCTGTGCGGGCAATGCCGCGTTCAAGCGATTCACCAGATCCTGGAACTGCTGGACCGCACCGCCCTGCACGAACGTCGCCAGGCCCGCCATGACGTCCTCGACCTGGACCGCCGGTTTCGTCTGTGCGATCGGGATGGTGCCGCCGTCGGCGAGGGTGTTGCCGAATCCGCCCGGCGGCGTGGTCAGTTCGATGAAAATATCGCCGAGCAGGGTGTTCTGTCGCAGCTGCGCGGTCGTGGCGGTGGGCAGTCGGACCGCGCGGTCGATGTCGACGTCGGCGATCACATGGCCGGGCGCGGCGGCGGCGGGATCCACCACGCGCACGGCCGCGAGGTCGCCGACCTGGACACCGTTGGCCATCACCTTCGCCCGCCCCGGCAGATTGAGCGCATTGGCGAACTCGACATGCACCCGATATCCGGCGCCGCGGCCGGTGCCCGGCAGCGTGATAGCCGACGGATCGAACGCGCAGCCGCCGACCGCACATCCGACCACCGCCAGTGCGAGCAGCTTCGTCGTGAAGTTCATTGCACCCTCGCTCCGGCCATAGCCAATACCAACGGAACCAGATCGATCTCGGCCAAACCGTGCTCGGCGCTGTGGCACCGGCCCGGGAGAGCGAGGTTGATCGCCGCGCACGTCTGCTCGGCATCGGCTTGGGCGAGAGCCGTTTTCGGCCCGGCGTAGGCGAGCGCGGCCTGCCCGGTAGCCGGGTCGACGGACCTGCGGAAGGCGTCGGTCAGCGTCGGAATCATGCCGACCAACTGCTCGAGGGTGCCGACATTCGCGCCGACCCAGCGCACCAGCGGCACCGTCGCGCGCACGAGGTTCAGCAGTGACCGCCCGAATGTCGTGGTGATGTCGTTGAACCAGGGCAGCAGCACGCGCAGCGCGTCGACAATGCCGACGAACGGCGGAATCACCTCGGTATTGGCCTGATCCAGCATGCCGCCGAGTCGGGTCAGCATGTGTTCGAGATCGCCCCAGTTGTTCTTCATCGCCGCGCTCAAGGTGGTGATCGCATCGATCAATTCGCCGATGCGCCCGATGGCCGCATCCGGTGACTTCAACGCATCGCCGAGCTTGAACAACAACGCGTTGAGCGCATCGCCGGTACCGGTGACGGCGGTGTCCAGGGCCGAAACGCCGCCGCCGAGGGTGCTGCTGCGGGCCGGGTCGTCCGGTGCGCTCAGTTCGCTCGCGAGTTTGGACAGCGCGTCCATGGTTTGGGTCATGCTCTTGGGGGTGAGCGCGCGGGTGACGCACCGACCCGGGTCCCACTCGGGGGCCGGTCGTGGCGCCGACAGCATGGCGAGGTTGCGGTCGGCGACGAGGGTGTCCGACAGTGTCACCGCCGAAACATCGCCGCGCAGTGGATGATCGGACTCGATCCGGAACTCGACTCGCACCCCGTCACCGGACGGTTCGATCCCGGTCACCGAGCCGACCGGGATGCCGAGCATGGTGACGTGACTGCCCTGATACAGCCCCGCCGCGTCCGGCATCATGGCGCAATACGCGCGCGTCGGCTTCGCCGCACCGGTCAGCACGATATAGCCGGCGGCCGCGACCACGGCGATGACCATCACCGCCGCGACCGACATGAAGCCTCGGGAAGCAAGGAATCGGCGCATCAGCAGGTCCTCCCCGGCACCGGAATGCACAGTGCGGGCGCGGGTACCGTGGTCGCCGACCGGTCGAGGGCGGGCCCGCCCGGAGCACCGGCGATCTCGGTCAGTTGCTGCCCCAGGTGCTCGACGTTGGCGACGACCTGGTCGAGCCGACCCGTGAGCCGATCCAACTCGGGCACCGCCTCGGCGAGTTTGTCGAACATGGGTTTGAGGGAGCTGTCGTAGGCCGGTTCGATCGCCGCCAGGCGCGACAGCATCCGTTCGAGCAGATCCAGCGACGCGCGCAACTCGGCCCGCTTGTCGACGAGGATGTCGGTGGTGAGGTTGAGCTCGTGGGTCAGTCGGCCGTACAGCGCGGTATCGTCGCTGATCGCGCTCAGATACTCCTGCGAAATCGCCAGTGCCCGAGAGACATCCGCGTTCTGCCGGTCGAGAATGTCGACGACCGAGTCGACCGCGTGTCCCAGCTGACGCAGCCCGTCCGGGCTCTTGACCAGCGCCGTCTGCAGTTCGGCGAGATTCTTCCGCAAGGTTTCCCCATCGACGTCGTGGACCGGGGTCACCGCGTCCTGGAACGCCTGACCGAGCGTGTACGGCAGCCGTACCCGATCCTTGGCGATCACCTTGCGGCTCAACGGTTTCGAACCGGCCGAGATCAAGGCCACATAGTGGCCGCCCGCGATGGTGAGCATCCGGATGTCGAGGGTCGACTGGTCGCCGACGAAGACATCGGAATCGACCGTGAAGGTCATGTGCACCCGATCGTCGTGCAATTCCAGCGATTTCACCGTACCCACGGTGATGCCGGCCATGCGTACGTCCTCACCGGCGCGAATCGCTCCGGCCTCGGTCATATCGGCCCCGTATTCCGCGCGGCCCGGGGGCGCGGCGTAGAGGACACCGCAGGCGGCCAGCACCACGACCACCGCGGCCGCGCCGCCCGAGCCGAGCCGCAGTTCGCGTCGGCGCACCGTTCGCGCATCGGCGACGGGCCGGTCACCGCCGAGGGGAATCCATTTGCGAAGTTCTGACATCACCGGTTGCACAGCGTGATCCTCTGGCCGCCGATGAATACCCGCAGTTGCGGTGGCACCGGCGCATTTCCGTTCGAACAGGTCGCCGTCAGCTCCGGGGCGGCGGCGGGCAACATCGCATCGAGCGACTGCAGCAGTCCGGGCAGCTTGCCCAGTACCTCGGTGGCCGCCTGCGGGTCGGGGAACGCGGCGTGCAGGGCATTGTCGAGGTCCGGATTGGTGTCCGGGGTCAGCCCGAGGGTCGCGAGCAGATCGTCGAGGGGACCCAGGACCGGCGGCGCGGCCAGGGCGAAGTCGACGAGACCTTTCAGCTTGTCTTCCAGCACCGTGAACAAGTTGGTCAGTCCTTGGATCAGCGTGTCCAGATACGGCGACTTACCGCCGAGGCGGTCGTCGAGGGTGTGCAGATTGCGGACCAGGACGGAGATCACGGCCTGCCGATCCACCGCGTAGCGGCTCAGTTGTTCCACCGCGTCCAGTGCCGGTCCCAGACCGCTACCGTTGCCCTCGATCACCGCGAGCACGCTTTCGGAAAGCTGGTTGAGCGCGCTCGGCGAGAAGTCCCGCAACACCGGTTGCAGCCCGTTGAACAGGGTGGTGGTATCGAAGGACGGGATCGTGTGCTCGGGTGCGACGGTCGCCCCGGCCGTCAGCCGCACGCCCAGCGCCGCGGGCTGGCGGACATCCACGTACCGCTGACCGGTCAAGGTCTGATAGCGGATCGCGAAGACGCTCGTCTCGAACACCGGGTGATCGCGTTGCACGCTGACCTGCACGGCGGCGCGGCCCTGCGTCAGCTTGATCGCGCCGACCTTGCCCACCTGCACGCCGTACATCCGCACGTCGTCACCGGCTTTCAGACCGTTGGCATCGGTGAACAGCACCCGAAACGAGTCGGTGCGACCGGAGACGGGCCGCTCGATCGCCGCCACCACCGCGGCCAACAGCACCGCCATCGTGGCCGCGAACACCACGAGCCGAAGCAGCACGCCGGCAGTCGATTTCATCGTGCGCCTCCCGCGCTCGCGGTGCCGAACAGCGGGGCGGCCAGCACCGGAAAACCGCGCAGGGTGAGTTCGAGGCGCAGCACCGGGCCGTCAGGGGTGTCGACGAACGCATTGTCGATGCGTTCCAACAGGGTTCGCAGCTCCGCACTCGACCGCTGCGGTGTGGGCACCATCTGGGCGGTGACGTTCAGCAACGGTGTCAGCATGTCGGCGTAACCGGTGTAGTACCGCTCTCCGGTGTATCCCAGGTTCGTGATCGCGGGGAACATCTGCTCGGCGAGCAGCGCGACGCCGGAATCGAACAGCGGCTGATCGGTGCGCAAGACCTCGATGTTGTTGATGTGGTCGAGCAGATCGACTGTAGCACCGGCGAAGTCGGCGGTGCCGTGCAACGTGGAGGCATACCGGCCGATCAGGAAGGACGGATCGTAGCGCTGGGTTTCGGCGACGACGCGGCCCAGCATCACGATGGCCTCCAGAATCGGGGTGAAGGCCTTGGCGTCGGTGGCCAGCGTGGTGAGCAGTTCGGCGAGCCGCGGCGTGAGGACCTGGTCGGTGGTCTGCCCCAGCGACCGGATCAGCGTGCCCAGGGTGGCGTTCGTGACTCGTGCCGCCGAGGCGCCGGTGAGATCGACGTTCTCGCCGTCGCGCAACACGACTCCGCCTTGGCCGCGGCGCAATTCGACCTCGCTGATGCCGAACAGGTTCGACGGCGCGTAGTCGAGGGCGAGCGTGTCGGTGAGCCCGCTGAGCTGAGACTTGTCCAGCCGCAGCGTAATCCGCTGTTGCCCGTCACCGGCACTGTCGATGCCGGTGACCTCGCCGATGTTCACTCCGTCCAGCCGCACTCGCGCACCGGTGACGATGCCGTCGCCGATCTGCTCGGTGCGCAGCGTGACGCGCATCCGATCGTCCACACGCGCCGACTGCACCCCGGTCCAGGCCGCGGCCATGGCCACGGCGGCCACGAGGGCGAGCAATCCCGTTCGCCGTGCGGTCTTTTCGGTGATGGCCGCCCCGGGCAACCCGAATACTGGCATGTCGCTATCCCGTAAACGTGATCGTCGCGTTGAAGCCCCAGATCATCAGGCTCAACAGCATGTCCAATGTGATGATCGCGACGAAGCTGGCGCGCACCGCCCGTCCCGACGCGATGCCGACGCCTTCCGGGCCGCCGGTCGCGAAATAGCCCTGATAGCAATGGATCAGGATCACCGCGACGCCGAAGACCATCACCTTCAGCACGGCAGCGGCGATATCGGGGCCGCTGACGAATTGGTTGAAATAGTGGTCGTAGACCCCCGAGGCCTGACCGTGGACGCCGACGACGACCAATGCGCAGGACAGGTAGCTGAGGATCAAGGTGATCAGGAAGGTCGGCACGATCGCGACCACGCCCGCGATCACCCGGGTCGTCACCACGAACGGAATCGAGCGCAGGCCGAGGCATTCGATCGCATCGATCTCCTCCGAGATGCGCATCGATCCGATCTCCGCGGTCATCCGGCATCCGGCCTGGGCCGCGAATCCGATGGCCGCGATGATCGGCGCGAGTTCGCGGGTATTGGCGAACGAGGAGACGATGCCGGTCAGCGGGCCGAGTCCGACCATGTTCAGCGTGCCGAAGGACTGGATACCCACGGCCGCGCCGAGCACCATGCCCAGCACGATCAGCATCGGCACGGTGCCGCCGCCGACGATCAGCGAGCCTCTCCCCCAGGTCGTCTCGCTGATGGTGCGCAGCGTCTGCATGCGATAGTGCCTGAGCGTCAAGGGAATAGCCGAGAGCGTGTGCCAGCAGAAAGACAGCATGAATCCGATCGAATCGATCGGCAGCAGCAGCCGTCGTCTGCCGCGGACCGCTCGATATGCCCAGCGGAGACCGCGCGGCGCGTACGGCGTCGCGGTCATCACGCCATCCTCGTCGGAGCGAACATCTGAACCAGCTGGCTGACAACGAGATTGACGACCAGAACCGACACCACCGAGAGCACCACCGAGGCATTCACCCCGTCGGCCACGCCGCGGGGCCCGCCCTTGGCCTCCAGCCCGCGCTGGCAGCCGATGATCGCCACGATGAAGCCGAACAGGATCGCTTCCAGCAGCGAGATCCCCACGTCGGTCACCGTGGTGAAGGAACCGAAAGTGGCCCAGTAACTTCCGGAGGTCACGCCCTGGGCGCTGATCGCGACGAAGTATCCCGCGGCCACACCGGTGAAGATGATCAGCACGTTCAGCAGTGGCGCGACCAGTACCATCGCGACTATGCGCGGAACCGCCAGGCGGCGGACCGGGCTGACGCCCATGACCCGCAACGCGTCCACCTCTTCGCGGATGGTTCGGGCGCCCAGGTCCGCGGCGATCGCCGCGGCGCCGGCGCCGCCGAGGAGGAGTCCGGTGGCGATCGGGGCGCCCTGTTTGATGACCCCGAGTCCGCTCGCCGCCCCCAGCAGCGAGTCCCCGCCCAATTCCCGGATCATGTTGCCGATCTGCACCGAGACGATCACGCCGAACGGAACCGCCATCAGGATCGCGGGCAGGGCGGTGACCGTGACCAAATACCAGGCCTGATGCAGCATTTCGCGCCATTGGAAGCGTCCGCGCACCAGATCGCCCATCCCCTGTCCGACCGACTCGAGGACGAGGTCGACCGTCCGCCCCCAGGTACGCAGGCCGGAGACGACGGTGTCGGAGAAGTTCTCGCGCACGAGCCGCAAAGCGGAATCACGCTGTGCGCCGGACACTTTGGGTAGCAGAGTCACGACAGTCGTTCTTTCGTTCGGGATGTTTCGCTCGGATATCCCAGCGCGCACAGCACCTGCTGGGCCAGGGTCTCGATCCACTCGGTCGTCACCGCGGCGGGATTGCGCCGCGATGTTCGCAGGAGCGCCAGGACGACTTCACCCACGAGGTCAAGGGCGGCCTCGACATCGTGGACGCGGAAGCATCCCGACGACAGCCCCGCATGGACGCCGAAGGACAGGTGCGAGCGGATGGCGGGATCCTCGAGCACCTGATATCGCGCGACCACGACCACCGCGGCGGTGCCGGGATCGGCGTGGCCGATCGCCACGAGTGCGCGGATCTGGGCGCGGAGGTATTCGCCGGGCTCGTCCACGCCCGCGACAGCGTCGTCGAGGATGCGGGCGAGCCCGTCGACCACCTCGGCGATAACCACCGCGAACAACTCGTCCTTGCCGGTGAAGTGGTTGTAGAAGGATCCGGTCGCGACGCCTGCGTCGCGCGCCAGATCGGCAATGCCGAGCCGCGTCGCCCGGCCGCTGACGAGGGCCTGTCGTCCGGATCGGATCAGGGCGGCCCGGGTGCGCGAGACGCGCCGCGCTCGCGCATTCGGTGCGGCGACGTCCGGTGATTCCACGACAGCGTGTCCATCCATAACGGATACAGTGTGTCCGTAATCACTTCGGTCGTCAAGCTATTTCAGCAACATTGTTGCCGTTATTATTCTGCCCACTCCGGCCACGTCGGAGCCGGTCAGGATGTCAGGAGGCAGCGAACTCCTCGAGCAAGGGCCGCAGCGTCGCCTCGATATCGAGCGTGGGGTCGAGCGCGGCAGCCGAGCGCACTGCCGAGGCAGTCAGGTGCATCAGACATTGGACGACGACATCGACATCGAACGGTTCGTCGTTCTGTAGCCAGTAGGCGGCAGCCTCGTCAATCGCGCCCACGACCGACCGGATCATCATGCGCAGAGCCTTGTTCTGCGGGTCCATCCCCAGCAGCGAGATCCAGCCCTCGATGGTCTGCCAGCGCCCGGACTCGAGCACTTCCCACGCCTCGGGATCGGCGCCCCGGCCACCCAGCACCAAACGCAATGCGAGACCGCGATGCGCTGCCAGATAACGGAATTGGGCGGTGAACGCTTCGCGAATCTGCTCGACGGGCGAGATCCCGGGACGCACGACATGGGTTTGCAGAATGCGATGCGACGTCTCCCGAATCGCCTCCATGTAGATGCCGCGCTTGTTGCCGAAGTAATGGAAGAGCAACCCGTGCGCGACCCCGGCGGCCTGACAGATATCAGCCACGGCCACTTCGTCGTAGCTGCGCTCGGCGAACAGCTCGACCGCGGCATCCACCAGGCGCTGCCGGGTCTCGGCGGCCTGCGCGGCCCGCGCACTCGGTCGGCCCGCCTTGGTCGTCTCAGTCATCTCGCCCTTCCCTCACCTAGCCGTCTCCACCCGATAGTGCCCTCGCGACCAGGGAGAAACAAGTTGATTTGAAGTCATTGACATAAAATCAACGAGATAGTTACGCTGCTCGCCAAGGCCGGGAAGTGGCCTGGCTCACTTAGGAGTTGTGCTATGAGCGATAGCGTCGAGATCGACGTTTCCGCAGCCTCTTTGAAAACGCCCCGCAGCCCCGACCAGCTGCGGCTCACCTTCGGCTGCTTCCCCAGTGGCGTACTCGCGGTCTGCGCCGAGCGGCGGGGACGGCCCGCGGGCATGCTGGTCAGCTCGTTCACCTCGGTGTCGCTGGAACCCGCGCTCGTGTCGATCTGCATCATGAACAGCTCGCGGACCTGGGCGGAGCTACGCGACGCGCCCAGACTGGGGCTCAGCATCCTCGGCGACGAGCAGGAGCCGACATGCCGGCAATTGGCGTCGCGCTCGAACGACCGGTTCTCCGGCATCGAGTACGAGTGCACCCCCGAAGGCGCCGTACTGATCGCCGGTGCGACGGCATGGCTGGATTGCGCCCCGTACGAAGAGTTTCCCGCGGGTGATCACACGATCGTCGTGCTCACCATCCACGGCATCCGGGCGCGTCCCGGTGCGCACCCCCTGGTCTTCCACGGCTCGCGGTATCGCCGGCTCGTCGCCTGAACAGCCACCGAATTTCCACCATCACAACAATTTTGGAGCACCCATGACCACCGCAGCGAACAGTCGGGTCGAGACCGTCGAGGATGTGCTGGCGCGCATCAAGGAGTTGACGCCGCTGATCCGGAAGAACGCGGCCGCAAGCGAATCGGCCCGACGCGTGTCCGAGGAGACGATCGACGCGCTGAAGGAAGCCGGCGCGTTCCGACTCCTGGTACCGCGTCGCGTGGGCGGCCTCGAGAGCAGCTCGCGCGCGTTGCTGGACGTATCGTCGGCGATCGCCGAAGCTGACGGCGGCGCGGCATGGGTCGTCATGCTGTCGAATACCAATGCCTGGCTGGCCGCCCTCAAAGGGGGCAGCGACTTCGAGCAGATGTACGCCACGAGCCCCGATCTGATCATCGCCGGTGTGCTGGCGCCTTCCGGCACCGTCCGCAAGGTCGACGGGGGCTACCGGGTGAACGGCCGCTGGCCCTACGCGTCGGCCAGCTTGCACGCCGACTGGGCCACCAACGGGGCACTGCTGGTCGACGACGACGGTCAGCCGCTCGACCAGGTCGCGATCGCGATGCCCCGCGGGGACTTCCAGGTCGAGGACACCTGGTACGTCGCGGGAATGCGCGCGTCAGGCAGCAACACGATCGTCGCCGAAGACGTGTACGTTCCCGATGCTCGCGTTGTGCCGCTGCTTCCGATCCTGATGGGCGAGTACATCTCCGAGCATCCCGAGGCGCCCCTCTACCGCTCGGCCATGGCCTCGTTCCTGAACGTCGCGGTCCTGGGACCGCAACTGGGCCTCGGCCGTGCGGCCCTGGAGCTGGTCCGCACCAAAGCGGCGGAGAAGGCGCTCGCGTACACCACGATCACCCGGCAAGCGGACTCCGTGGCCTTCCAATTGCTGGTCGCCGAGGCCGCGATGAAGATCGAAACCGCGCACCTGCACGCCTATCGAGCGGCCGACGACGTCCAGGCGTTCGCCGAGGCCGGAATCTACCCGGAGCTGCTCGACCGCGCCCGGATCAGAGGCGATGTCGCGATCGCATTGCGCAGCATCAACGAGGCCTTGACCATCCTGCTCGACGCCCACGGCGCGGGAGCATTCGCCGAAGTCAATGCCATGCAGCGCATTTGGCGCGATTCCAATATCGCCGCCCGGCACGCAGTGACCCTGCCGCACGTTTCGATGGAAACCTATGGCAAGGCCCTACTCGGTATCTCGGAGCAGATCACACCGCTCGTCTGAGCGTCATTCCGCCGGAAGCGGATTCGGCACGCCCCTCGGTCGCGAAAACACGACCGTCGTCGACGGAGGTCCGAATCGCGTTCGGGTGGGCAGGAATTCGATGTCCATGTGCGGATTAGCCGCTCGACCGAGAGCCGAGAACGCCGAGCGACTATAGGCGCGCAAGCCGCTGATCACGGCATCGTGGACGAACGGCCGGACCGGCGGGGCGAGCAGCGCTGCGGCCAGGAGCGGGAAACCCAGAATCGCACCCACCGCGTGCCCCGCCACAGACTGCCGCTCGAGATCGATGACCAGGAACCGCTTCCCTACCCGGGTCGCTTCCGCGATCGCGCGGTAAGCGATCGAAGGCGGCAGGTGATGAAACGACATCGCGAACACCACGAGGTCGTAGCTGTCGTCCGGGGCATCGATGGCGGTCGCGTCGATGACCTGGGTGCGCACCCGAGGATGCGCACCCAGCTCGCCGGCGGCGATCTTGGCGACCGAGGTGGGATCCAGGTCGCTCACCGTGACCGTGGCCCCGGGGTGGTACTCGACGATTTTGGCCGACAGCTTCCCGTGGCCCGCACCGAGTTCGAGGATGCGCGGCTCCGGTACGTCGGCTACCATCCGCAACGCCGTTCGAGCGTTCTTCTCGTGCACTCGGGCCAGGGTGCCGAACCGATCGAGGGCGGTGATGACCTTCTGCTTCAGCTCATCCGGGACGTCGTAGCGATCGAGATATTCCGGTACGTCCGTCTGCAGCTGCCGGTCCAGCCAGGAGGCGTCGGGGCCGCCGCGCGGCATTGTCGCGATAGCCGATTCGGCGTCACTCATATTCATGCCTACTCCTCAGAGCCGAGAACGAGACGTTATCGGCTACAGCGTAGCCAATAAAATCGGGGTTCGACCACATTCGGCTTCGCCGTAACCACGTGCCGTTCCCGGGACAGCGTCGCCGTCGGCGACAATGTGCGCATGGGAAGCAGCATCGAACCCGAAACCGGCACCCGCCCGGCGCGTCGCTCACCGGGGCGCCCGCGCGTGCCGTTCGACAAAATCGTCACCACCGCAGTGCAATTGGTCGACGAAGAAGGCGCGGCGGCCTTATCGATGCGCACCCTCGCCCAGCGACTCGACACCGGCACGGCGGTGCTCTATCGAGCCGTCACCGGACGTCCCGAGCTCGTCGGTTTCGTGGTCGACCACGTCTTCGGAGAGGTCGATTTGGATATCGACACGACCGATCGCGACTGGCGACAGGCCTGCCGGGCGGCGGCGCAGACCATCTTCGAGACCCTCCGTCGGCATCGCGGCATCGCACCGCTGCTCATCGAACAAGTCCCCACCGGCCCCAATGCACTCGCCTTACGCGAGCGTTTCCTCACCATGCTGCTCAACGCCGGTTTCGCGCCGGAAGCGGCCGCCCGCACGTACGCCGTGCTGGCCCGATACGTCCTCGGGTTCGCCGCGCAGCTCCACGACCCCACCGCCCCCGACCCCGAGCCCGCCCGTCTCACCGCGCTCTTCCACCAGCTCGATCCGGCCGACTTCCCCTCGACCATCGCGGTCGCCGATTGCCTGCCCACACAAAGGCTCGAAGACGAGTTCGCCTTCGGCCTGGACATGATCATCGAAGGGCTCGCCCTGCACCACTCCCCAGCGTCGCGGTGACCCGGCCAGGGCCGGGCGAACCCACCGACATCAGGAGATCAGCGCTCCGGCCTTCTTCAGCGACTTGTCCAGCGCGCCAACGATGGAACCCTTGAAGATCGCCCCCATCGGGCCGTCGATCATGCCGCCGTTGATGCTCACCCGCAGGTCCACATGGGTGGCCTGGCCATCGACTCGGCGAAGGTGAATGTCGAGGGCGAGCGTCACGCCCACCGGTGTCGTGCCGGCCATGGTGATCGATCGGGGCACATCGACCTTCTCGAAGGTCCAGTCGATGGTGACCGGCATATTCATGACATTGGCGGCCGCGGTCGCCGTCTCGCCCTCGGTGATCCGATCGGACACCGGCGTCTTCCACGACTTGTGAATGGCCAGCCATTCCCCCCATCGCGCCGGGTTGCCGATGACCGCCCACACCTGATCGGGCTGGGCCTGGTAGCTGGCAGTGGTCTCAACGGTGCGCATACGACTTCTCCTGGACTCGCACGGTTATTTCGGTTACAGCGTAGCCGGAATGTCCAAATTTCGGAAACACCGTAACCGAAATTCGATGCTCGTCGGCCACCGGAAGCTCGACCGCTATCGTTGAGTACAGACCCGTACTATTCCCGAGGAGTCGCGATGCCCGAGACCGAGCGCATTCGCCGACCTCGTATGTCCCCCGCCCGCGAGCATGAATTGCTGACCGCGGCGCTGGACCTGTTGCGCGAGGTCGGATACGAGGCGCTGACCATGGACACCCTTGCTACGCAGGCACATTGCAGCAAGGCAACCCTGTATCGCATGTGGCCGACCAAGCCCGAACTGGTCGCCGCGGCCATACGCGTCACCGGCCCGACCGACGCGAAAGATATCGACACCGGAAGCCTGCGCGGCGACTTGGTGGCCATGGCCAGCCGCTTCACACCGCGGGCGGCGCAGGACACGGCGCTGATCGCCGCCCTCGATCACGCCGCGCTCACCAACCCCGACCTGGCGGCGACCCTTCGATCCGTCCTGCTCGAGCCCGACACCGCCGTCCTGACCCACTTCCTCGATCGAGCGGTCGAGCGAGGAGAATTGCCCGAACAACACCCCACCGCAGACCTCTTGTCCCACCTGTTCTTCGCGGTCTTCGTCACCCGCCCGCTCTTCGACGGTTCGTTCGCCGATACCGACTACATGACCCGATTCATCGACGAACTGATCCTCCCCGCCCTCCACACACCACTGCACGCCTAGCACGACCCGGCGGACAACCGCCAGCTAGGCGGAAATCGCAACAGATGATGACGCGATCGACCGGTGTCCCCCGGAACAGCAGATGGTCGTTGACGCCCTGTTCGAGTTATCACGGGCAAGCGGCAGCTGAGGTCGTGTCCGACCCCAGTGTCGAAGACTTCCGCGGCTTCCATCCCGACTACCTGGCTCTGCTACTCCACAGGCGATGAGGAGCCGCCGTGACCGAGAACGCCTATTCGGCGGCCGCACATGACGCCTAGTCGCGAGTACGAGCTATCGACCGCGGCGCTGGACCCACCGCTCTTCGGCGTGTTCGTCACGCGGCCGGTCTTCGACGGTTCCCTCGCCGATGCCGACTACATCACCAGATTCATCGACGACATCGAGCTACCGGCGTTACACCACTCCGCCTGTCGCTGACTGAATCTCGGCCGCGCCCAGCCGACAGCGGCAGCCCGAGTCGTTCTCATGAGACACGGCTCACACTCTAAATAGTACGGTTGCGTTCCTCCCAAGCCACTGCCATTCTTCTTATAGAACGACTTCGTACTATAAGAGAGGCGTAGTCCATGCCCGAGCATGCGGCTGTCGAACCGACCAAAAGCGACCCTGCCCCAGCCGATTCCTCCCGAAGTCCCGGCCGTTCGCGGTGGTTGCTACTCATCGTCATCGCCCTCGCGCAGCTCATGGTGGTGCTCGACGCGACCATCGTGAACATCGCATTGCCATCGGCGCAGCACGACCTCGGCTTCAGCGACAACGAGCGGCAGTGGGTGGTCACCGCGTACGCCCTCGCCTTCGGCAGCCTGCTACTCCTGGGCGGACGGATCGCAGACCTGTTCGGCCGCAAAGCGACGTTCCTCGTCGGTCTGATCGGCTTCGCCATCGCGTCCGCGGTGGGCGGTGCCGCACCCGGTTTCGAAATATTGGTGGCCGCCCGAGCCGGACAGGGCATCTTCGCCGCACTACTCGCCCCGGCCGCGCTGTCGCTGCTGACCACCATCTTCACCGAAGGCAAGGAACGAGCGACCGCTTTCAGCGTGTACGGCGCGGTGTCGGGTGCGGGCAGCGCCATCGGGCTACTGCTCGGCGGTGTCCTGACCGAGACGCTGAGCTGGCGCTGGACGCTGTTCGTCAATCTGGCCTTCGCGCTCCTCGCGGCAATCGGCGGGGCACTCCTACTGCCGCGTGGCCGCCGGGACCGCACGGCGCGGCTCGACGTACCCGGCATCACGCTGGTGTCGGCTGGTCTGTTCAGCCTCGTCTACGGCTGCACGAACGCGCAGACCAACGGTTGGGCAGATATCTCCGCCTGGGGTCTGCTGGCGGCCAGCGTCGTTTTGCTGGCGGCTTTCGTATGGTGGCAAACCCGCACGAATCATCCTGTATTGCCGTTGCGGATCCTGACCGACCGCACTCGCGCCGCATCGATGACCGCGATCTTCATCAGCGGTGCGGGGATGTTCGGCATCTTCCTGTATTTCACCTACTATCTGCAGCTCAATCTCGGGTACACGCCGATCCGCACCGGCCTGGCGTTCATGCCGATGGTCGTGGGTCTGATGATCGCGGCCATCACGGCGAACAATGTCCTGATCCCACGGATCACCCCCAAACTCGTTGTGCCACCCGGTATGGCGATCACCGCGATCGCACTGGTGTGGATGACCACCTTCGACCTGAGCAGCGCGTTCCTCACCCACGTGTTGCCCGCACTGTTCGTCGCCGGTTTCGGTATGGGCTTGATCGTGGCGCCCGCCATGAGCGCGGCGACCCTCGGGGTGGCGGCCGCGGACTCCGGTGCCGCGTCCGCGACCGTGAATGCCGCGCAGCAGGTGGGCGGCTCGATCGGAACCGCGTTCCTCGCCACCATGTCGACCAGCGCAGCCGACGACTACCTCGCATCCCACGGCCCCGTCGACCCCGGTGTACTCGCCAACGCTCAGCTCACCAGCTACGCCACCGCCTACTGGTGGTCGGCCGCCATCCTCGGCACCGGCATGGTCGTCACCGCTCTGCTGTACCGCCGCGACGTCCTCGAACAAAGCGACTCGCAGACACCGACCGTCCACATGTGACCCACGACCCGAGAGCAGATAGCCATGTTCAGCAGTATCGCAGGTATCTACCAGCGGGCTTCCCCGGAACGATCGGAGTGGTGATGCGACGGCGAATGACCTTCGCAGTGTTCGTCGCGGGTACGGTCTTGACCGCGGCGACAGCGAACGCGTCCCCGACCGAGCCCGGCACGGTCCCCGTCCCGGTGCTGGGCTGGAATAGCTGGAATTCTGGAATTCCACTGAACGAGACCACAATCCGAGAAACCGTCGACGCCATGATCGCCTCCGGCATGCGCGATGCCGGTTACCGGTTTGTCAACCTGGACGCCGGATGGGCTGCACCCGAGCGAGATTCGCACGGCGACCTGCAGGCCGATCCGGAAAAGTTCCCGCACGGCATGGCCGCCGTCGCCGGCTATGCCCACGACCACGGCATGCTCCTGGGCTTGTACTCCAGCCCCTACAACGAGACCTGCGGGCAGACCCGAGCCACCGCCGGCCTCGGCCACGAGGCCCAGGACGCGCGGCAATTCGCCGCATGGGGCGTGGACCTCCTCAAATACGACTGGTGCCACGCCGACTCCGACCACAACGAACAGGTCGACGTATTCACCGCGATGCGAGATGAGCTACGCGCCACCGGTCGCGCAATCGTCTACAGCATCAACCCCAACAGCTCCGACGACGCCGACGCGGGCGCCACCTACGACTGGTCGGCGGTAGCCGATATGACGCGCAGCACCGGCGACCTGATCCCCTTGTGGCGCAACGATTTACCACCGGCGAAGATCGGCGGCTTCGACACCCGCGGATTCGTCGGCGTCATGGATCAATACACCGCCACAGCCGCCGGAAACCGCACCGGGCGCGATCCGGACATGCTCGTCGTCGGGCTCACCATGGCCGAGTTCTTGGGCGCACACACCGACGGCATGCCCGCCATGGCCGCCAAACAGGGTGCGTTGTCCACCGAGGACGCCGAACATCTCGGCCCCCGTCTGCGCATCTCCCCGCAACTGCTCGACCTGCTCCGCCGGCAGGACAGCCTCACCATCGCCGAACAGCGCGCCCACTTCTCACTGTGGGCCATGCTCGGCGCACCACTGATCGCCGGCAACGACGTGCGAACAATGTCCACCGAAACCCGCGACATCCTCACCAACCGCGAAGTCATCGCCATCGACCAAGACCTCACACGCACACCTGGCACCGCCCTGCCCAATGACCATCGCATCATCACCAAACCACTCGCCGACGGCTCCGTCGCGGTAGCGCTGCACAACGACAGCGACCGCCCGACGACCATCGAAACCACCACCACGGCAACAGGACTCGCAACAGCCGACCAGTACCAGGTCCGTGACCCATGGGCACACACGACCACAACGACAACAGGCCCGATCACCGCACACGACATCCCGCCACACGGGGTCACCCTGGTGCGCGTAACACCCGATCGCTCGACCTGAACACCGCAGGTCCGCCCGAAGTACACCGCGACGCTTCAGTTCCGGTCTCGGTGATGGTGTCCTCCGAGTCGGCCGCGGGCCAGGCGCCCCAAGCACGACACAGCCCCAAGTGCCGCCGATTCACCGGCGAATCGACGTGTCACCACATTTCACCGACTACATTCCCGCCAGAGAGGTGGTCAACCTTCCATGTCTGCACCCGCTGTGGAAATAGCTTCCACGAAAGGCCGTCTACCCGCGCTACCTTCCCTTACCGGGTTGAGATTTATTGCCGCCTTCGCGGTATTTCTCTTACACTCGGGATTCCTGATCCAACTATTTCCGTTCTCCGCCTCGAACGCCTCGAAAAAGCTGTCGGACATCGCCCCACTGCAGCTCGGCGCAACCGGCGTCGCATTCTTCTTCCTGTTGTCGGGATTCATCATCGACTGGTCGTACGACAGCGCCAAGGACACCATCCGCGCATTTCTTAGGCGTCGGGTATTCAAAATCTTTCCGTCGCATCTGATTACTGCCCTCATCGTAGTGGTCCTGCTCGGTTTCCCACTCGCCGAACTGGCCGGTCAGATCCCGAACTTCCTGTTGATCCATACCTGGTCCCAGGATTGGAGCACCAGCGCGGAATTGAACAGTCCGTCGTGGAGCCTCTGCTCCGAAATGCTGTTCTACTTCCTCTTTCCATTCCTGGTGCCACTCGTCAACCGGATCCGCGGGCGAGCGATCTGGTGGGCCATCGGAATCCTCTCCGGAATCCTGCTGGCGATACACCTGATAATCCACTTCAGTTCTCCCGCCTTCGATATTTCGAGCATTACGTCGATGTATCCACCTCTGCAGAAATCGCCGGATATAACCTGGTCGGGCTATGACTACTCGGCCACCATGTCCGTATCCCCCGGTATGCCCATGTCCCCAGACATGGCCGGTTCGGTCGGTAGCTCAGGAACGTTTGCGATGCCGACCAGCGCGTGGCTGTCCTACCAATTCCCACCCACCCGCCTGCTGGAATTCTTTATCGGCGTCCTGTTCTGCCGCCTGGTGAAATCGGGAATGTGGCGCAACACCAACCTCGCCTGGACGCTGGTCGTCTGCGCCGGGGCCTACGCCCTGACCTATTACGTGCCGATGGCGTTCAAGACCTCCATTGTGATGATGCTGCCCCTCGCCGCACTCATCGCGACCTATGCGGTGCGCGATCTCCGCGGCATCAAAGGGATTTACAGTAGCAGGCTCGGAGTGTGGTTGGGCGACGTATCTTTCGCGTTCTACATGGTGGGATATCCCGTCCAGCTGTTCCTGCAGCGCCACCTCATCGCCGGGCACAGCTGGGGTTTCCACGGCTATCTTTTCATCACCGCATTGACATTCGTCATTCAGCTACCACTGGCCGCCGCGCTCTACCACCTGGTGGACAAGCCGATCATGCACCGGTGGGCACGCAAGAGAACCAAGGAAACCCCGTCACCCGATACCGCAGCGAGTTCAGCGGCCACCATGTCATCCACACCTTCATCGACGGCAAATCCGGTACCCCTCACAACTCCCCGGTCCGAACCCGGCTCGTGAAATATTCGACAGCCATGAGTCCGTAGACAACAGAGGTGGGGACCCAGTGTCCAGGTTGCCGGTGGTATCGGCCAGAGCCAGCAGCGCGGCTACAGCATGCCTTCCACGATCAGGCGGTTGTCGGCGAAGTTCCGGCCCACGTGGCCTTGGGCGTTCGGCTCCAGCAGCTCCCACTGCTTGTCGGTCAGAACCTGGTATCGATCACCGATCACGGTCGCCACGGCGGACATGATGCACGATCGGCCCCAAGATCGGGGCCGATCGATTCACTCCATTAGGAGACAGGACCTAGTACTCCAGCATCACTTCGTGATGTTTTCCTGTCTTCGCTGGTAGTGGGCTTGCTTGGCGCGGTGCTGGTGTTTTCGTCGCCAGGTCGACCAGCGATATGCCATGGTCAGGTTCGGTATCGGTGTGATCAGGTGTGCCAGGAGACGTTTGATTTCGCCGAGTGTGAGTGGAATGAGGCCGCTGCCAAGGCTTTTGGGGAAACAGCGGCCGTGACGGCGAGATAGGTGTGGGCGAGCATGGCCAGGGTGATGTGGCGGTACCAGGCGTCGTAGCGGCGGACTTGATATTGATCGAGCCCGACTTCGGTTTTCGCGGTCTGGAAACAGTCCTCGACCGACCGGCGGGCGCCGGCGACCTGGATGAGATCCTCATCGGGAGTGCCGATCGGCGCA
This sequence comes from Nocardia concava NBRC 100430, assembly GCF_000308815.1. Taxonomy (GTDB): domain Bacteria; phylum Actinomycetota; class Actinomycetes; order Mycobacteriales; family Mycobacteriaceae; genus Nocardia; species Nocardia concava. The sequence continues at coordinate 99,213 of NZ_BAFX01000074.1, read as the reverse complement.
CCGCACAGGTAGTAGGCGATTTCGAGTTCGCCCTTGGCGTTTCGAGTCAGGGACCGGCGGGCCAAAAGCCAGCGTCGCCACCCGGAGCCGGCTTCGCTGACCGAGGGCAGTGTGGCGACGGCCCAGTCGAACAGCCGGGGGCCTTTCGCTCCGTCGCCGCAGCTCAGACGCTTCCACGCCTCGTGTGGTGCGTCCGCGACGACCTGGTCGGCGCGCCAACTACCCGCCAGTGACACGATCGGCGCGCTGCTGGGCACGGCCACCACATAGCCGATCCGTCGGCGTTCGAGCCAGAGCCGGAACTTCGAATCACCGCCGTACACCTCGTCGGCGGTGACCCACCGAGCGGGCACACCGGCGTCCAGGGCGCGAGCCAGCATCCGTTGTGCCAGGACTTGTTTCGTAGCAAACTCGACCTCGTCGGGCACGCCGGCGTCGCGGCAGCGATCCCGGTCGGCGGTCCACGACTTGGGCAGATACAACTCCCGGTCGATCAACGTGCGGCCCTTCGCGGTGACATAGGCGCAGAACACGCCGAGCTGGCAATTTTCGATCCGGCCAGCCGTTCCCGAGTATTGCCGTTGCACCCCAGCCGATTTCGTTCCTTTCTTGAGGAATCCGGTCTCGTCGACCACCAGTACGCCGTCCGCATCGCCCAGATGCTCGACGGCATAGGCGCGTGCCTCGTCGCGGACGCCGTCGACATCCCAGGCCGCCTTCTTCAGCAGCCGCTGCATCCCGTTCGGGGTCGAATCACCTGCGGCTTCGGCCAAGGTCCAGCCGTTTTTCCCCGCTAGCGGTGCGAGCAGGCCCCGTACGTACGCGCGTGCCCGCAACCGCGGCTCCGCCCGGTGGAACCGCCCCGCAACCCGCCCGAACAACTCCTCGAGCCCAGCAGTCCACGCTGCCAGATCCTCATCAACCAGCACGAAACCCTATGCTACCCAACAACATCACGAAGTGCGGCTGGAGTACTAGGACTCACAGGTGCACAAGACTGCTTCGATGACCAGTCGACCAGCAAGAAGCCGATAAAGGCTTACTCCCGATTTCCAGCGACATGGTGCCATTGCGCTACGCCGCCGACGCCATGGCCGAGGCCGGTACCTTCCCATTGCCTACAACCCGACTCTGGCTCGATCTGCTAACCCCTACCCTCTTCGCTGTGGCAACCCTCTTCGCCGGTGCGGCCACCCTGCGCGGGTCCTCACGTTAGAAGGCCGATCAGCCGAGTTCCTCGGCGCTGAATCCACTGTGAAGGCGCTGTTTGATCGTTCCGAGGAAGCGGGCGGCGTCGGCTCCGTCGACGATCCGGTGGTCGTAGGAGATCGACAAGTAGACCATCGAGCGGATTCCGAAGGTCGGTGCGCCGCTTGAATCTCGCTGGGGCACCACGCGTTCGACGACCGCGCCGGTTCCGAGGATTCCCGATTGCGGGAGGTTGAGGATCGGGGTGTCGAACAACGCGCCTCGACTGCCGGTGTTGGTGATCGTGAAGGTGCCGCCGATCAGCTGGTCGGGGCCGATCGTCGCGGTGCGCACTCGATCCGCACTGTCCGAGATCGCCTGTGCGAGTGCGCGGATGGTGAGAGTCTGCGCATCTCTGATAACCGGGACCATCAGGCCGCGGTCGCTGTCGACAGCCATGCCGAGGTGAACCGCGGAGTGGTAGGTCACCTCGGTGCACTCGGAGTTGACCGAGCAGTTGAGCACCGGATGTACGACGAGTGCTTCGATCGCCGCCTTGGCGAAGAAGGGCAGGAACGACAGCTTCACGCCGGTCCGCCGCCGAAAGTCCTCCTTGTGGGCATCGCGCAGGCGCGCGACGTTGGTGACGTCCGCTTCGACGACAGTGGTGAGTTGCGCTGTCGTGTGCAGTGATTCGAGCATCCGTTTGGCGATGGTCTGCCGAATTCGCGGGAGCCGCTCGATTCGCGCATCCGATGCGAGTGTGGCCGCGGGCGCAGGGGCATCGTTCGGCGGCTCGAGCTCCACCACCGGCGCCTCGATCGGCTTTGATGGCACTGGCGGGGCGGTCATCTCGCGAGGAGCGGCTCCTTCCATCTGGCCGATGACTGCCAGCCGAGCTCCGATCGGAACAACGTCGTTTTCGGCGACCAGAAGCTCGAGCACCGTACCCGACAGCGTCGCCACGATCTCGGTGTCCACCTTGTCGGTGGCGACCTCTACCAGCGGTTCATCAGCATCGATGTGATCTCCGACGGCCCTCAGCCAGCGTGTGATGGTGGCTTCGGTGATGTTGTCGCCGAGTGGCTGCAGCGTGACAACGCCGGCGAGTGCCTGCGGTGTGTTCATTTGTTTCCTTGGTCAGTCGGTGAGGTCGAGGGCCGCGGCGACGATCGAGTCGGCATCGATGCCGTGATAGCGGTAGACGTCCTGGAGCGAGCCGGCTTGCCCGAACTTGCTGACCCCCAGCGACATCGTTCGGACGTGGTTGATCGTCGACAGGAAGGTGAGGGTGTGAGGGTGTCCGTCGAGGACGGTCACCATCGGCGCGGAACGATCGGGGGCGAAAACCTGGTCGAGAATCCAGGACGAGCCCTCACTGCGGCCTCGCCGGGACTGCAGGGCGTCGTACAGCAAGCCGGGACTGGTCACGCATATGACGTCGGCATCGATTCCCAGATCCGCGAGTCGGTCTGCGGCAATGATCGTTTCGGTCATCATCGCACCCATCGCCGCCAGAGTCACCGTCGGTCGCGAAGCTTTGCGCAGCAGGTAGGCACCTGCGAGTACGTGACGGCGGCGGCGCTGACGAGCACTCGGATCAGCGGGCACCGCGGCCAGCGTCTGATCGACCGGCCGAGTCGAAAGCCTCAGATATGAGGAACTTCCATTGGGGCGACCGAGGCGCGAAATCGCGTCCAGTAGAGTCCATTCGACCTCGATCGCGAATGCCGGCTCATAACTGATACACCCGGGTTGTTCGAGCCCGATCGACGGCGTCTTGATCGACTGGTGCGCCCCGCCCTCCGCGGCGAGACTCACCCCCGACGGCGTACCGACCAGAATCGACTGGCCCCCAGCGTATATCCCGTACGACCAGGGCTCGAGCGCCCGCTCCACGAAGGGGTCGTAGAGCACTCCGATCGGGAACAGCGGCTGCCCCCACCGACTCCAGGTGGCACCGAGTTCACCCATCAGCCCGACCAGATTGGTTTCGGCTATTCCCAGTTCCATGTGCTGCCCGGTCGGATCCTCCCGCCAGTGCATGATCGTCTCGGCGTCGTCCGCGAACCAGTCGTGCCGCTCGTGCGGTGACCAAACTCCGACCTTGTTGAGCCAGCCGGCCAGATTGGTACTGGAACTCACGTCCGGGCTCACGGTGATCACCCGCTTCGCGACCTCGGGTGCCTGCCTGGACAGATCGAGCAGTACCCGGCCGAGTGCCGCCTGTGTAGTGGCGATGCCCCCGGGGGTACGGCCGATATCAGCGGGCACCGCAGGAGTTGCTACAGAAGCAATTTCGGGCCGATGCAAGCGCTCGCCCGCGGCTCGACAGAGTCGTTCGGCGGGGGTGTTGTCATCGAATTTGATCCAGGGGGTCTCGACGCTCATTCCCAGCGTGTCGGCCAGTGCTGCGAACTGTTCGACGGTCAGCAGGGAGGAGTGGTTTTGGGGATGTCCTTGGGTAGGAAGCCCATATCCCTTGATGGTGTACGCGATGATCACGGTGGGCCGCGTGTCGTCGATCTGTGCATAGGCGGCGCGAAGCGCGTCCAGGTCATGTCCACCGAGATTACCGATCGCCCTGGTGAGCGTCTCGTTGTCGAGTTCCGCGACGAGTTCCTCGATCGGTCCAGCGCCGATCCCACTGCCGGGTAACCGTCGCCGCAGCTCGTCGGATGAACACCGGAGCAGGCGTTGATATTCGGGATTCGACATGTCGAGGATCCTGGCGCGAAGCTCAGGCCCGCCAGCGCGAACGAACAACGATTCCAGGAGCTTGCCGAACCGGACGGTAATCACCTGCCAGCCGGCAGCGTCGAACATCTTCTCCAGCCTGGCCGCAGCGATGTTCGGCACCACCCGGTCCAGTGATTGACGGTTCATGTCGACGATCCAGACGATTTCCCCCAGGTCGGCGACCGAGGGGTCGAGTACTGCCTCCCAGACCGCTCCCTCGTCGAGTTCGGCGTCGCCGACCAGCGAGTATTGGCGGCCGGTTCCGGTATTGCCGATCGCGGCGTTCACGTATCGCCGTGCGATCGCGCCCCAGATCGGAGCGGTAGCACCAATTCCGACCGATCCGGTCGAATAGTCCACGGGGTCGGGGTCTTTCGCCCGGCTGGGATACGACTGCAGGCCCCCGAACTCGCGCAGAGTCGTCAAATATTTCTCGTCGAGCACGCCGAGCAGGTAATTGATCGCGTGCAACACCGGAGACGCATGGGGCTTGACCGAAACTCGATCGCCTGGCTGCAACTGCTCGAACCACAACGAGGTCATGATCGAAACCATCGACGCGCACGAGGCTTGATGGCCACCCACCTTGAGCCCCGACGCATTCGGCCGAATTCTGTTGGCGTGGTGAACGATTCCAGTCGACAACCAGAGCACTCGACGCTGAATTTCGTCGAGAGTGTCGGCGTGCGTGGAGTGAGCCCCGAACCGGGGACCAGATGGCCGATCTGCTGTGGACACGGTCATGGCAGCTTCCTGGGAGATGATCACGATAGGCGCGACGTCCGCGCCGATAGAACCGGCGCAGCACGCATGACGAGGTGAGACTGACCGTTGCGCACGCAGTGGTCGGCGAGCGCGGCGGATTGAGGCGGCAGCGGGATCTCCGACCTACCGAAAACAGCATGCTTGTGCAAAACTGCCTCACAAGTGCAGCATTGATACAAGATTCGCGCAATCGCCGACAGGAAATTTGAGCAGATCGCACGCGATACGTCGGCACGTCGCGGCGGAAGGTCAGCGATATGACAAGCAAAACAGTCGGCGACGCACTCGACGGTCGTCTGCTCCAGGCGCTGGGAGCGGATGCGCGGGCCGCGACGGTCGCCCTGGCGCACCGCATCGGCGTCTCCCGCAACACCGTCCAAGCCAGGCTGGCCCGCTGGGATCAGTCGGCCGTCCTCGGCTCCTTCGAGCGACGTGTCGAACCTGCGTTCTTGGGCTTTCCGCTGCGCGCCTTCGTGTTTACGAACGTCAAGCAACGTCTGCTCAACGAAGTCTCCGCGGCCCTGGAGACAATCCCCGAGGTCGTGGAGGTACATGGACTCAGCGGTGTATCGGACTTGCTCATCCAGGTGGTGGCACGGGACGCCGACGATCTCTACCGGATCGCAGGGCGAATTCTCGGCATCAGGGGCGTCAAACGCACCAACACCGCTCTGGTCATGCGTGAGCTCGTGGGGTATCGACTGACGCCCCTGATCGAGCAGCTAGCGGCGGAGTCCTCGATTCAGGCCGAAGCCGAGTAGTCCAAACTCGGCCAGGTAAGGTCACCCCGCGGTCCAGCCACGATGGTCAGCGTCGATGACCACCTAGCGCTCGATGCTGGTCAGGGCGAAATCGGCTTCTGTCACCAGCGCAGGTCATGAGGATTCCGCAACCGGCTGCGGAGCTTCCGGTTCGGCATCGCGGGCGAATCGCTGTTCGAGTTCGACGCCCTCGATGTCGAGGTCGGGGACGTAGCGGTCGAACCAGCGCGGGTGGTACCACATAGGGCTGGCAAACCCAGCGATCACAGTCCCATCCGTCCCGCTCCGCCCCATGGAAAACACCTGGTAGCAGGCGTTTCGGAGCGTTTCAAGCGGTGACCAATATGAGCATTTCGGCGTGATGCCAACTGCGATGTCATCAACCTCGACAAAGGTTGAAAGGCGGCCCTGAAACCTATTGCCCAGGGCCGCTTTTCGTAGTAACGGGCACAGGATTTGAACCTGCGACCTCTGGGTTATGAGCCAACAAGGACCTGCCCCGCACGGTCCCGCCGTGTTCGGCGGAATCCGTTCCGTGCCGGTCAGCGGGGTTTCGATCGTCCGTGCTATCCGTGTCGTTTCACCCGGCACACTGGATTTCGCCGTGTCCGGTTGCCAAATCCGTTGCCAATTTCGGCCGATCGGCGTGGGTGCTGGTCGGTCGCCGTGCCAGTTGTTCGCGGTCCCGGAGGCGAGGTTCGGTCAGCATCGGCACCACCACGGCAAAGATCACGATCCCAGCGCGCCCAATGGCTGGGCGGGCCGGGGAGCCTTGTCGCTCCGGTAAGGCGAACACTGCCAGTGCGCCTGGACCGATGACCTCGAAGGCCAGGCCTAGGCGGACCAGGTCGACAGAGGTACACGAGCTCGCCGACGAGTTCTTCCGCCGGCTCGGCGAGCAGGTCGCCGCCGTCATGCCCGGCATTCCCCGAGCAGCTCCGGCAGTCCGAGAACTTCCTGACCGAGCTGACGAGTGCGATGAACAATCGTCTCGCCCGGCCGATTCCGCCCTCATTGTTACGAGATGCTCTGGGCAGCAGACGATTATGGACTCGGCACACGGGTAATCCAAGCAATCAGGTCGGCTTCCACCTCGTCGCGGTTGATCTCGTTGAGGATCTCGTGCCGCGCCCCCGGATACACGCGGTAGGTGATGTCGGTCAACCCGACCTCGCGATATCGGTCGATCAGCAGATCACTCAACCGCAGATTGTCGTTGAGCGGATCCCGATCACCCACCATCACGTACACAGGTAGATCGGTGGGAACGGTTGTCGGATTCGAAAGCCGTTCGGCGGCAACCGTTGCCAAGAGCGTCATGTTGGCCGGGTCGAGATCGAACCCGCACCACGGATGTGCCACATACGCGTCGACCTGCCCCTCGTCACGACTGATCCAGTCGGCCGTCGTGCGTGTGGGCTGGAATCGGGCATTGAACAGCCCCAGCAGATCTCCATCTGCCTCGGCGATCATGGCGAACAGCTGGTCGACCGCTGTGGTACCGCACAGCACGACATCGTCGACGAGGCCCGAGTGTTCGAGAATGTACTGCTGAACCGCGAAGGATCCGAGGCTGTGTCCGAACAGGACGACGGGAATCCCGGTGTGCTTGACGCGCAGCAGCCTGGTGAGTGTCACAAGGTCCTCGACCAGTAAGTTCCACCCGTTCTCGCCGAGGTCGCCGGGCGTGCCCGTGATGCTGTGGCCGTGCCCGCGATGGTCCGGGGCATAGACAGCGTATCCGGCGTCGGCGAGTCGTTCGGCGAGATGACTGTAGCGGGCGGCGTATTCGCCCATCCCGTGCGCGATTTGCACGATCCCGACCGGTTCCTGGTCGACCGGCAGCCATTCCCGGACGTGGATGACGGTGCCATCGCTGCTGGTGAAGGTGGACATGGGATGCTCCTGCGGCTTCGAGGGATGAAACATGGAGGGTGGCGGCGTGTTTCACGGCCGAGTGATGGCGCGTTTGAGGATCTTGCCGCTGGGGCCGGTGGGCAGCTCGTCGAGCAACCACACGTGGCGGGGGTATTTGTAGGCAGCGATGCGTTCGCGCACGAAGCTCTGCAGTTCCTCCGCGGTGGTGTTCGCTTCCGCGCTCAGAACGATGGCGGCGACGATCTCCTCCCCCAAGTGATCGTCGGCGATGCCGAAGACGGCGGCCTGCACGACATCGGGGTGTTCGTAGAGCAGCTCCTCGATTTCGCGCGGGTAGATGTTGTACCCGCCGCGAATGATCATGTCCTTCTTGCGGTCGACGATGTAGTAGTAGCCGTCGTCGTCGCGCCGGGCGAGGTCGCCGGTGCGGAACCAGCCGTCGGGAATCGCGGCCTCGGTCGCCTCGGGCCGATTCCAGTAGCCGGACATGACATTCGGGCCGCGGACCGCGATCTCGCCGATCCCGTCGATCACATCGACCAACTCGACCTCGACGTCACGGATCGGCACACCGATCGAGCCGGGTTTGCGCGGCCGCCCGGCGTGGTTGAACGTGACCACGGGGCTGGTCTCCGACAGACCGTAGCCCTCCAGGATTTCGCAGCCGAAGGTCTTCTCGAAGGCGGTGAGCAGTTCCACCGGCAGCGACGCACCGCCGGATACACAGCGCCGCAACGACGTGACGTCCGCTGTCGTCGCGACCGCGTCGTGCAGCAGCGCGGAGTACATGGTTGGCACACCAGCGAAGACAGTGACCCGGTCGCGGGCGATCGCCTCGAATACCGTGGCCGGCTCGAAGCGCGGAACCAATGTCAGCGCGGCTCCGCAATAGATCGCGGCATTGAGTGCGCAGGTCTGCCCGAAGGTGTGGAACAGCGGCAGGCAGCCCAGGATCACATCATCGTGGTGGAGCTCCTGCACGGTCGAGGCGTACACCTCGGCGTTGTGCGCGAGCCCGGCGAGCGTCAGCGCCGCTCCCTTGGGTTGGCCGGTGGTCCCCGAGGTGTAGAGGATCACCGCCACCTGATCCAGCTCCACCTCTGGACTGTCATGGCGTGGCGCGTGCCGCGCCAGCAGGGCGGCAAACGACGTCGGATCGATCGTCCGGACAATGGTCCCGCTCGCCGCCGCCCCTTGCGGCCCCTCCCCTGGACCGCCCCTCCAATCGAACAGCACTCGTGCACCGCAATCGGACAGGTAGTAGGCGACCTCACGGGCCTTCAGCAACGGATTCATCGGCACCACAACGCATCCCGCGCGCAGGATCCCGTAGTAGAGAACCACGAACTCCGGCACGTTGGGCATCATCAGAGCCACCCGAGACCCTGGAGTCACGCCCTCGGCACGCAGCATCGAGGCGACCCGCGCGGTCCGCTCCTCGAGCTGCGCATAGGTCAGGACCGTATCGTCCGATCGCACCGCGACCCGGTCCGGGACACGCAGGGCCGACTGCAGCAGATTCACGGTCAAGGAGCGCATCGTCAACTTTCCGGTAGTGCCGAAAACATCGCCGAAATCGTCGCATCGATGCGATCGCGCTCCCATGGACGCAGGGACAACATCACCGGTCCGCCAACTGTTCGCCGCAACAACCACGAACCGGTAACCTGCGGAAATGCCCCGCACCACGCCGCCGGAAGCAATCGTCGAAGTAGCCGCGCTCCTACTCGAGACCATCGACGACCTCGGACTGCGGTTGGCCCGGCGCTTCCTCGCCGAACTCGACACCTACCGCAACGAGGCGCAGGTGCCCTTCGACACCATTCGCACCTCCTGCACGCGCAATCTCACTCTGATGCTGCGACACTTCACCACCACCGCACCGGTGGACCCGGAACCGCCCAAGGAGACCGGGCGACTACGTGCACAGCAGGGTGTGCCCCTGGCCGAAACCTTGCACGCCTTCCGCATCGGATTCGAATTCCTGTGGTCCGAACTGGTTTCCGCCTCACGACGCCACCCCGAGGTCACCGACGCGATGCTCGTCGCCCTCGCCGCAGAGGTCTGGGCTCTATCGGGTGAATACGCGGTCGCGGTCGCGGCCGCCTACCGAGAAACCAGCACCGAACTGGTCCTGCAACGCGAACACGAACGCTCCGTGCTGGTCGAGGCCCTGTTCACCGGCATGATCGCCGATCCTGCCACCCTCGGCGAAGCAACCCGGATCCTCGGCCTGCCACCCGCCGGCCGCTACGTCGTCGTCGCCGCAGAAGCACCCGCCACCGGACGCGAAGCGCTACCCGGCATCGAAACCACCTTGCGCGCAGCACAAATCACCTCCGCCTGGCGATTGCTGCCCGACCAGCAGATCGGTGTACTCGCTCTGCCCGAATCCCGAGAACGATCGGCACTGAAGGCACTACGAGCCCATCACACCCGCGTGGGCATCAGCCCGCCCTACGACGCCCTGCCCGAGACACCGCAGGCACTGCACTTCGCCCGGCTCGCCCTCACCGGTCTACGCGACCGCCCCCGCGGCGTCGCCCGCTTCGACGACGACCCCCTCGCCATGCTGATCGCGGCAGCACCGGTCGAAGCCGAACGGATGACCCGAGTTTCGCTCGGCCCCCTTCTGGCCCTGCCCTATGAAGAACGCGAACGGCTACTGCAAACCCTCCGCACCTGGTACGCCGCGAACGGCTCCGCCGCCGACACCGGCCGCGAACTCTTCCTGCACCCCAACTCCGTCCGCTACCGCCTGCGCCGCATCGAGGAAGTCACCGGCCGTTCCCTCACCGACCCCCGAGCAATCCTCGAACTCGGGGCCGCCTTGCGTGCATTGCACCGCCCGAATCGCAGCCTGTGACAGGTCCATCCACCAGATCGACTGCCCCTCGATCCCCCGAGGTCCGGGATCCCGCCCGCCTGCGATCACTGGGCTGGCACCCCAGCGATCGCACCGTCCCACCGCCTCCCGCTTGGTTCACCGAGAACCGCCTGGTAGCAAAGCATTTCACAGTCTCGACGCACCGATCAGGCGCAGGCATCCCGGGAAGTTGCCAAATCCGTTGCCAGGAGCCTCGACAAAAGTTGAGGGCGGTCCTGAAACCTATCGGTCAGGACCGCCCTCATTAGTAGCGGGGACAGGATTTGAACCTGCGACCTCTGGGTTATGAGCCCAGCGTTCACCGCCCAGGCTCGTTAAGTGCCGTCGCCTTCTGCGTCATCAGCCGAGCCAGCTCGACCTTGGTCTTAGCCAGCGGCTGCGTGAATGTCTCGCCGACCGGGACTAGCTGACGGTCTACCAGTTGCCGGCCTACGCGACCGAGCTCAACCCGACCGGAAGGCATCTGACCCCTCCCACGGCGCCGCTTGGCCAACACCTGGTCACCGACCCCGCCTGTCTAACTATCGACGTCCGCACCGGGCTACGCCGGATCCAATAGCGCCCCAACCTGATCGACGGCTGCCTCACCGAAGCAGGCCTGAACCCGATCACGCCATGACGGCATCACGAAAACAAGCGCAGTAGTCCCGGGCCGCCTTTCGATGGTCCAGGGCTCGACGGGGAGACACTGACCAGGGTCCGAGAGCTCGCCATATGGAATGTAATGGGCGACGCGTTGGGGACATAGAAAATGGCCGATAATTGGCTATCGTTGGTTCCATCAAGTTGAGAAGGACTCTGGATTTTCAATTAGGTAGGCGCATATTCAATCTGAGATGAATGGAGGTGAGCGATGGAGGATGATCAAATGGATGCGGAAGGCAAGCATTCAGAGATGAGGCATGAAACCGAGAAGGATCTCGCGGCACGAGCGGATATGTGCGAGTTGGCAACTCCCGCCGAGACGGCCAGATTTCTGCGGACAACCGTGGGCAAGCTTGCCAACGACCGACACCTCGGAATCGGGCCACGCTATATGAAGTATGGCCGCAGTGTCCTCTATCCGTGGCGTTCCTTGCGTGCCTTCATCGACGAGAACATGACCGGTGATCTGTAGTACCTCATACACAGGTCGTCTAGCAATCACACAGCTACTGCTGGTGGTCTTTCATGCGTGCTTCTGACTTTCCTACGCTCTCGCCGCACGGCACAGCTGAATGGCAGTGCCCAGGTAGACCAAGGCGAATGACCGAGTAGGAAGGGGTGGCAAATGCTTGGACAGGCGGTGGATTCAGCGCGGCACCTGTCTCATCCGGGTGCCGGAGGTCTGCGGTACTCGGGCGGCGCGGTTGCCAACAGGGGGGCCGCGTATGTCACAGGCTGAGCTGGGCCCGGGGATCCCCGGGAAATTCAGTGAACCGAAGTGGAGTGCGTCGCGTCAGACCTACCAGATCCATTGCCTTGTCGGCGAGCCGCTCGGTGAGCCGACAAAGGTCCACGCCTCCGGGAAGTCGAAGCCGAAAGCCGTCGCGAACCTGAAGAAGCGAATCGCCGCATGGAAACCGCGGGCCGAGTCGCTTGGCGCCTACAGTCCCAACGTGACGGTCGAGGCGTTATGCCTGACGTGGCTGAAGCTGTATGAGCATGACGACACGAAGCGCCCGCAGAACGCCAAACACTATCGGCGAGAGATCAATCCCGCGACGAAAGGTCGGGGGAAAGAAGACAAGATCACGATTTCGGGGTCCGCGTTGGGGCGGATGAAGGCGCTGGAGACCAGACCGTTCCACATCCGCATCCATCTGGAGCAAATGAACGGAACCGCGTACAAGAAGACCCGCCAGAAGTCGATCCTGCGCAATGCGTTTCAGATGCTGGTGGACGACGGGCTCCGCGATGACAACCCGGTCAACAGCGTGAAGAGGAACAAAGGCAGCCGGACGAAGGCCGTCGTCAAGCGGGGCCGTGCGAGGACCACCCCCAACCCGTACTTCCCTGACGAACCGCAGCCGTTCACGCCAAACGAGATGAGCTCGTACCTGGAGGCGGAGCGAGGCTACTTCCCACGCCCGTTCGCCTCGCCCTGGTTCGAGCAGCGCTACATGGACTTCAGGGCCCTGGCGTACGAGCTTGCCGCTCGCCCCAGCGAGGCACTTGCCGTCCTGTTCGATGACATCGACTTCGATCGATGCGAGGTCAGTGTCACCGGGACGATCGTCGACTCCGAACTCCGTGTGCATCAGGTCAGAAGTGTCGTCGCGCAGTACAACCTCCAAGGCGATGAGATCGTCTACCCACGCGGCTGGCCGGATTTCGCCGACGAGGACGTAGTGTGCGTTGCGTATCGGCAGCCGTTCACGAAGACCGCGAAATCGATGCGAACGATCAAGGTTGGCGACGACTGTATGACGATGCTGCGACGACGGAAGATCGCGGCTCGGCCGGGGCAGCGGCTGGTGCTCCCTTCTCGAACAGGGAAGGTGGTGCGGTCGGAACAGATGTCACTGACTTGGGCCAAGGTCGTGCGTGGAACCGGCCTGGAGTGGTCGACGCCGAGAACGCTGCGCTCGACCCGCGCGACCCGCGTCGCCGAGAAGTACAAACTCCCGGCCGCGCGTCTCATCCTCGGGCATGAGGAGAACTCGCCCATCACAGCGCGTCACTACGTCCCCGACGAGCGCGTGGTCGTCGATCTGGCCGACGCACGGTGAGTACCAGGTATGCAGACTGATCTGCCCAAAACGTCCACAAAACGGTCACACGCCCACTCGTGTCGGCGTCCGGCGCAGGTCAGACCGGGTAAGAGTGCCGGAGCGGCTACACCGAGCCCATCCTCCACCGCCGCCGCCGCGAGGCCAAGGCCTTCAACAAGACGGCGTAACCCCGACTCTGGCTGAGCCCCTTAGGAATCCCCGGTCGACCACTGGTCTGCCGGGGATTCCCCTATTCTGGGCGCATGTTCCTCAGCGCGAAGACGGCAACCGGTGAGCGCACGCGATCCGGTGTATGGCCACGGTCCCTACAGCGTGGCGGACATGGCAAACCTTCGAGACGAGGGTAAAGGCTTCGAACTCGTCGACGGCTGGCTGATCGAACGGTCGACCAGTCCTCGCCATGACTACGTCGTGTACGCGCTCAGGGACATCGTCGAAAGCGCCGCCAAGCGATCCGGAGCCGACATCTACATCCAAGCGCCGATGGACATTCCAACGCCTTCCGGTGCCAGAAAACCCGATGTCGTCGTCGTGAGCAGGACGGCTGCGCGCGACGCATGGCATCTAAACCTCTCGCTGTTCCCCGGTACCGACGTCCAACTGGCAATAGAAGTCGTTTCCCGCGGCTCAGGCAGCGAGCGAGAAGACCGCCACCGCAAGGTGATCGAGTATGCCCGCACCGGAATCGAGCAGTACTGGCTGGTCGATTTCGACCCGCGTCCACGTATTCAGATCCGCCGCCTCGAAGGCTCTGCCTACGGCGATCCAATCCTTCTGGAGGAGAAGGACATCCTCGAGGTCACCGACCCGTTCCCGATCTCCTTCCCACTGTCCCGCCTGGCCGACTTCTCGTAACTGCCTGCCGGCCATACGAACCCACCCGGATTCTCGAACCCCGTGGAACAACATTTCAACGGCCCGTTACCCAAGCCCGAGCGGATCGCCGTCGAGGTCAACCGCGAGCAGTGGCGATCATGATCTTCGGCTCGGAGACTGGGTCAATTACATCCCTTTGAATCGGAGCGGAGGCGACATGCACCTCGGACCAGGCCCAAGCTCCGCACAGAGGAAAGCCGCACAACTGCAGCACCAGCGTCTAGTCATACAACAGAATCTGAGACGGGCCGCCCAGAGACGCAAGGCTTCAGAGGCAGAGGATCAGCTACACCCCGACCACAAACGGTAGAGCAGCAATCGCGCAATCAGACCGCAGAACCTCGTCCGCTCAGCCCATTAGTTTTCCACTGCGGATTCTGTCGAGAACGGCCGTGGACCGCAGTTCGTGGCGGTCTTCGGGATGCCGTTGATAGAACTGCACCAGATGGAGCAGCAGTGCGGGGTCGATGCCGAAGGCCAGTGCCGGGAGGTCCATTTGCCGGTCGGCTCGTTGCCGCCCCCAGCGCGCCGCTCTGCTCTTACCAGTGTCGGTTTGGAAGGAGGTTCCGGACGTAGGAACTATTCGCACCATTGGTGTTTCGTTCGCAAGGAAGGGCGTGACAACTGCGATATCCTCCCAGGCAATCGATTTCGTGACGGGTCCGGAGACTCGCACCAGCCCCGCCTCGTCGAGTGTGACATGGTTGTCACGTCGCCCTGTGAAGAGGAATACGGCGAGAAAGGCGAACGCGCCTATGACCGCAACCGCGATCACGAGTTGCGTCACCTCCAGTGCCACCCCTGTGCCCTGCCCGTCTGCGTCGTGTGAAAACAGTTGCCGAAGGACCAAGGCCGCACGAGCGATCATGAAGACGGTGCCCGCGATGAGCCACATCGCGAGGATTGCACGCCAGTATCGAACTAGTGAAAGTCGTAGTCCCACAATGCCATCAACTGCTCCATCGATGATTCCTGATGGAAGGCGTTTGCGGCGCACACGCAGATTCAACGATGCGGCAGCCACGAAACTGAGGCAGACGAGGGCGATCGCGACACCGTAGAACGTCTTGAGAGAGTTCCCAGCCCGGGAGGCATCGAGGGTGAACGGGATCGCGATCAGGAAGCCGATCCCGAAGAAGATCGCTGCGATGACCATCGCCGGACGCGGCCGTGCGCTACCCCACGCCTGCGGCCAGGGAAGTTCTGGGACTTCGATATCCGTTCCTGTTCTGAACACCACGTTCCTTTCGCACCGATGCCTGATTCTGCTATTTGAACGGCTGTTCGGCGGCATACGCTCCCAGTGATCCTCCCGCAAACCCGCTGTCTGCCGGGCAGACGAATCCGCCCGGATTCTCGAACCCGTGTCGAGGAACATTTCAATGTCGCCGGACGGATTTCCCCCACTGCCTCGGTCCGCCACACCCGGACCTCTGACCTAGCCATCGACCCGATTGCCTGACTATAGTGAAATAAAGTTAGATGGTCTGGAACTCAGGAGGTAGAGATGGCCAGGATTGAGGGTGCTGTCGCGCTTGTCACCGGCGGGCAGCGCGGGCTCGGGCGCGCGTTCACGCAGGAGTTGCTGGCGCGGGGTGCGGCGAAGGTTTATGTCACGGCGCGTAAGCCGGAGGCGAGTGCGGATCCGCGCGTGGTGCCGCTGGAGCTGGAGGTTACCGACCCGGATTCCGTTGCGGCGCTGGCGGAAGCGGCCGCCGATGTGGAGATCGTGATCAACAATGCCGGGGTGCTGCGGTCCGCTCCCCTGCTGAAGGCCGAAATGGCCGATGTGGTCGAGACATTCGAGACCAATGTGTTCGGGCCGCTGCGTATCGCGCAGGCGTTCGCGCCGATTCTGGAGGCGAACGGCGGTGGGGCGCTGGTGGATATCCACTCGGTGCTGTCGTGGAGTTCGGGTGCGGGGGCCTATGGGGCGTCGAAGGCGGCGCTGTGGTCGCTGACGAATTCACTGCGCATCGAGCTGGCCGGGCAGGGAACCCAGGTGGTGGGCGTGCACCTCGGTTTCGCGGACACCGACATGGTCAAGGGCATTCAGACCCAGAAACTCAGCCCGGCGGAGGTCGCCACGGCGCTGGCCGACGGTCTCGAGGGCGGGGCCACCGAGGTGCTGGTGGACGAGTTCACCCGGCAGGTCAAGTCGGGCTTGAACGGACCCGTCGAGAACCTCACCCTTCCCTTCCTGCGCTGAGCCTTCGAAACAGGAGTCGATCGTCATGCCGTTGTGGCACATCTACCATCCCGCGAACACCTACACCGCCTCGGACAAGGAGCGTCTGGCCAAGGAGATCACCGCGTACTACGTGCGGTTCGGCCTCCCGGAGTTCTACGCGGTGGTGCTCTATCACGAGATTCCGTCGGATTCGTTCTATGTGGGAGGGCGGGCCACCGGCGCTTCGGTGCGGATCACGGTGGACCATCTGGCGCGCACGCTCGAGGATCCGGAGATGCGCAAGCGGATGACGCAGGGGTTGGACGCGATGCTCGCGCCCTACACGCACGACCGCGGGCTGCATCTGGAATTCAATGTGACCGAAGTGCCACGGGACACCTGGATGATCGCAGGACTGTTCCCACCACCGATCGGTAGTGCGGCCGAACATGCCTGGGCCGAGGAGAATCGGCCCATCCCCTACTGACTCGCCCAGGCGGCACCTTCGATGGCCCGGCCCGACCCTTCGAGGAGGCCGGCGGCTGAGGCAGGGTTGGCCAGGGTGGTGCGGTGCAGGATCAGGTCGCGGCCCGCGAGGAGGGCTTGGCGGGTGGCGAGGGTCGGGTCGGGCAGGGTGTCGAGGTCGGACAGGTGGGCGAAACCGATTGTGCGGCGGATGAGTTCGGCGCCGGCGTAGCCGAGGGCTTCGGTCCAGACGCGGTGGAGGAAGCGGGTGAGGTACGCGTCGTCGAAGAAGGTGTCGACGCGGGTGGGCCACAGGCGGCGGAATTCGGTGGTGAAGGCCTGCCAGCTGAGGGTGAGCTCTGCGCCGGGTTCGGTCGGGCGGCCGAGGGCGCGGGCGCGGGCCTCGGCGGCGATGGTGTTGCCCCAGTAGGAGCCGAGGTCGAAGCCGATGGGGCCGACGAAGGAGAATTCGGGGTCGAAGATCCGAACGACTTCGGAGCCGTCGCGGGTGCCGGTCATGATGCTGCCGGTGTGCAGGTCGCCGTGCAGGAGGGCTTGGGCGCTGGTCATGAAAGTGTGTCGGAGGTCGGCGATTTCGGTGCGCAGGGCCGAATCCGCACGGAATTCCGCGGCCAGGTCGGCCACGCCCTCGTGCCAGTGGTTGTGCTCGTGCTCGATGAACGGTTCGGCGAGGAACACATCCTCGGTGATCTTGCACAGGTCGGGATTCACCGATTCCGCGATCAGCGCCTTGCGTTCGCCGGAGGACAATCCGAAATCGCTGGTGGCGAAGGACAATCGGGCGACGAAGACGCCGACCGCCGTGGACACGCCGCCGTAGCCGCCGCCCTCGTTCAGGACGCCGCGCAGCACGCGCAGATCCGAGAGGTCTTCGAGGATCAGCGCGTAGTTCGCCGCGTCGTAGTCGTGCAGGACCGGGACAACCTCCGGTGCGACGGCCCGAACCCGTTGGTAGGCGCGGGCTTCGGCGTCCGCGCGGGCGGGGCTCATCGGCCACGAGGGCCCGGCGACCCGGACCCAGGGCAGCGCCTGTTTCACCGCGACGCTGCGCCCGTCGTCGCGGCGCGTGGCGATGAACACCCGGTTCAGATTGCCGTCGGACACCTCCCGGACGTCCACGTCGCCGGTGCCCCAGTAGCCGCGCTCGCGCAGGTACTCCGGAACATCGGCGGGTTCGAGGATGCGATAGTCCCCGGTCACGATCTTCTCCCTTCGGACAGCGTGAAACTGCAGACCAGCGCGAGGATGAGCACGACACCCTCGACGACGTCCTGTGTGTAGTAGGGCAATCCGGCGATGGTGAGCCCGGACGACACTATGCCGATCAGCACCGCGCCCAGCGCGGTCCCCCAGACGTTCGGCCGCCCGCGCCCCAGCACGGAGGTGCCCACCAGCGCGACGGCCACGGCCTCCAGCAGTTGCGAGTTGCCCGCCGAGACATCGCCTTGGCCGATGCGCGCGGCCAGGATGAGCCCGCCGGTGGCGGCGAGCAGCGCCGAGAGGACGTAGGCCAGGCTGCGGTAGCGCCCGACCCGCACCCCGGCCAGGCGCGCGGCCTCCCGGTTGGCTCCGATCGCGTACAGCACCCGGCCCCACCGGGTCCGGGCCAGGAACACCCATGCCGCGATGGTGAGCACCGCGAAGATCAGCACCGAGTTCGGTACGCCGAGCACGCTGCCGCGGTCGATGGACAGGAATCCGGAGGTGAACTTGCCGGGTGCGGTCGATCCGTCGGCCAGGGTCATGCCCGGCGAAATCGACTGTCCGTCGACCATCACCAGTTTCAGCCCGGAGATGGCGAACATGGTGCCCAGGGTGGCGAGCATGTCGGGCACCCGCAGCAGCACCACGAGTGCGGCGTTCACCAGACCGGCGAGCGCGCCGACGCCGAGCACGGCCAGCATCGCGATGGCGCCGATCTGGTTGTGCACCACCATGGTCTGCGCCGCGACCGAGACCGCGAGACCCGCGACCGCGCCCACCGACATGTCCAGGCCGCCGACGGCCATGGTCAGGGTCACGCCGAGGCCGAGAATGGCGGCGACGGACACGTAGCGCAGGACCTCGAGCAGGGTGGAACCGCTGCGGAATGCCGGTTCGCTCACGCTGAAATAGGCGAACAACCCGGCCGTCACGACCAGGAATCCGTATTTGACGACGAGGTCGCCCGCGCGCCGCACGCGCGGCGCGACGGTCGCCGCGGACGTTTCTTCGGTGATCGTCATGGAGTCTTTCTGTAGGACAGTGGAATTCGGCCGGTGGTCACACGGCGGCGAGGGCCCGCACGATGGCATCGGGGTCGGGATCGTAGGTGTCGAGCCGGATTTCGCCGTCGACGAGCACGAGGACGCGATCGGCGACCTCGAGCACCTCGTCCACATCGGCGGACAGCAGCAGTACCGCGCCGCCCGCGGCGGTCAGCGCCCGCGCCCGTTGCCCGATGTCCCGGCGCGCGCCCAGATCGACGCCGCGGAACGGTTCGTCGAGCACCAGCACCCGGGGCGGACCCGCGAGCCAGCGCCCGACCACCACCTTCTGCTGATTGCCGCCGGAGAGTTCCTCGATGCGGCTGTGCTCGTCGCGTGCGACGACACCGAGTTCGTCGATGCCGCGACGGCCGGCGGCGGCCTCTTTTCCGGAGCCGAGCCATCCCCAGCGATTCGACACCGAGCACAGGAACGGCAGGCTGATGTTCTCCGCGATCGACCATCCCGGCACCAGGGCGTCCGCGTGGCGGTCCTCGGGCACCAGATGCACACCGCGCCGGATGGCGTCGGCCGGATGCCGGGGACGGAAGGGCTTGCCGTCCAACAGCATCGAGCCGCCCGCGAACCGGTCCGCGCCGAAGACGCCGCGCGCCGTTTCGGTCTTGCCCGCGCCGAGCAATCCCACGATGCCGGTCACTTCACCGGCGCGCAGGTCGAGGTCCAGCGGGCGGCGGGCGGGTCGCAGCGGGATGCCGTGCAGCGACAACACCGGTTCACCGTCGCGCGGTCCGGCGTCGGCGGGCCGTCGGGTGGCCGCCGAGTGTGCGGTCGCGAGCATGGCGCGCAGCGCGGCATCCCAGTCGAAGGGCCGTTGCTGGAGCTCGGTCAGCTTCCCGTCGCGCAGTACCACCAGATCGTCTGCCAGCGCGTCGATTTCGCCGATCCGGTGGGACACGTAGAGGATGGCGATCCCGGCGTCGCGCAGCCGTTCGACGAGGGCGAACAATCGTCGGGCTTCGGCCGCTGACAGCGCCGAGGTGGGTTCGTCGAGGATCAGCAGGCGGGGACGGGTGGCCAGGGCGCGGGCGAGAATCAGCAGTTGCCGATCGGAGATGCCGAGTTCGGCGACATCGCGCCGCAGCAGGCGGTCATCCCAGCCCAGGTCGAGCACGTCCTGGATCTCCTTGGCGCGTGCCAGGATTCGGGAGCCTTTCAACAGGGCCGGGCCCCGGCCCGCCGCCAGCTCCTCGAAGACGAGGTTCTCCGCCACCGACAGGCCCGGAACGACGGTGTCGGCGATGTGCTGATGCACCGTGCGGATGCCCAATGCGCGCGCCTCGGCGGGTGAATGCAGCCGCGCCGGGACGCCATCGATCCGGATCTCGCCCCGGTGCGCCGGGTACATGCCCGAAAGCACCTTGATCAGCGTCGATTTCCCGGCCCCGTTCGCGCCCAGCAGCGCGACCACCCGGCCTCCGGTGAGGTCCAGCGACACCCCGTCGAGCACGGCGCGCCCGCCGAAGGACATCCCGACCTCCCGCAGCGCGACCACGGGTGCGGGCGTGCCGGTATCGGCGGGCTCCCCGGAGTCAGTGAGCGACAACGGGAATCCAGTCCGCGGCGCTGACCTGTCCCAGTGCCAAGGCGGGCACGGCCGCACGCAGCTGATCGAGGTTCTGAATCTGCTTGGACACCAGCAGATCCCGGGTGACGGCCACGGCCGGGAACTGCACGCTCGGCTTGCCGAGCTGTCCCGCCAGCTGCAGGGCGGCGGTGCGCACCACGGCCGCGCCGACCGCCGACGGGTCGGTCCCGGCCGTCGCCACCCACGGGCTGTCGGCGGCGGTGATGGCTTGGATATCCGCGTTGGAGATGTCGGCCCCGACCACCTTGACCCCGCTGAGTCGCTTGTTCTGCACCGCGAGCGTCGCCCCCTTGGCGAGCTCGTCATAGGGCGCGAAGATGCCCTTCACCTCGCCGTGCTGGGTCAGTGCGGCACTGACCAGCGGCACGGTGTCGGTCGCGGTGGAGTCGGTCACCTTCCCCACCTTGAACGCCTGGGTCCAGCCGTTGTCGCCGAGGGCGCGCTGCCACACCGCATCCCGGCGATCCAGCGGCGCGTACCCGGCAACATTGACGTAGCCGACGGGTGCGTTCTTGCCGATGGCCGCGGACAGCGCTCCGATGGCCGCGTTGGCGATATCGGCGTCGTTCTGGCTCGTGGTCACAGCTTTCGGGTTGGTGGTGTCCACGTCGTAAGTCACCACGGTGATGCCCTTGCCGACGGCTTGATCGATGAGCGGCTCGAGCGTCGCCGGGAAGCCGTGGTCGACGATGATCGCCCGCACACCCGAGTTGATCGCGGTGGAGAGATCGGTTGCCTGCCTGGCATTGTCGGCCTGCGCGTCGTAGACGGACAGATCGATGCCGAGCGCCTTGGCCTGCGCCTTCGCGCCCTGGCCCCACTGCTCGAAGTAGTCGCCCGCACCACTCTGCCGCACCAGGGCCACCGGCACCGCGCCGTGATCGAACGGCGCGGGCCGCGGGCCGGTCGCCTGCGCGACCGTCGAGGTGGCCTGCGGTCCCGTTGCGCCCCCGCCGGATTGGGAGCACGCCGTCGCCAACAGGACGAGGGCGGGAACGGTGAGGACCGAGGCCAAGCGTGACACGGTGGAATCTCCAGGGTCGGACGGAAAGGCAAAACCGGGAAACTACCGATCGGAACCTTTCCGCACACCGCATTCGATCAGCGTGATCGGAATCCGCGTCAGTCGGAGAACATCTCGGCTGCCATGCGACGGGAGTTCTCGACGGCGCGGTGGCCGCGGGGCAGCAGGACGGACTGGTAGTCGCCGAGGGCTGTGGCGAGCGACTTTTCTCCCCTTGTGGCGGAGAGGATTTCGCGGGCGAGGGTGGCGGCATCAGCCAAGGCGGTGTTCGCGCCCGCACCGGCGGTCGGGGGCATGGCGTGGATGGCGTCGCCGATCAGGGTGACCGGGCCGGGTTCCCAGCCTGCCACCGGGGCGCTGATGCGGAAGGTGATCGGGAAGAAGCTGTCGATCTCGGAGCGGGCGTAGATGTCGCGAATCCGGGGGTGCCAGTCGGAGACGATGTCGGACGAGAGCTTCCACAGTTCCTCGGCGGACATGCGGAACAGCACCTCGTCGCCGACGCCGAGGCGTTCGGGTGTCGCGCACAGGGCGACCATCAAGTAGTCCGGCTGCCCGGCCTGGGGTGTGCGGAACCGGACGGGTCCGAAGGCGGCGACGCAGGTGCGGCCCTCGGCCACCATGGTCAGGCCGCGGTCGAATTCCTCGGGTTCGAGGTTGCCGGTGAGGGGCATGCGGCCGTAGAGGCAGCGGATGCCGAAGTCCTCGACGATCGCCTCCGGTAGCAGTCGACGGCGGATGACCGATCCGACGCCGTCGGCGCCGACCAGCAGATCGCCCTCGTCGGTGCCGCCCTCGGCGAATTCGACTCGCACTCGGCCGGAGTCGGTGATCCGGTAGTCCGAGACCGTCCGGCCGAATCGCACGACGTCGTCCAACCCGGTGAGCAGCCCGCGACGGAAGGCATTGCGATCCACGGCGGTGATCATGTCGGCGGGAATGCCGGGGAATTCGTAGGCGGACACCCGCTCGAGTCCGGTGGTGAATCTGGTGACCATATCGCCGCTGATGCTGCTGGAACGGCGCAGCGCGTCGAAGATCTCCGGAGTGAGGCATTCGCCCAGCGCGGCATTGCCGTCCGGATCGATGTGGATGCGATAGCCCTGATTACGGGTCTGCGGCGTGGGGTCCTGTTCATAGACCACGACCTCGATCCCGGCGGTGCGCAGGGCTTGCGCCAGCGTCAGACCGCCGACTCCCCCGCCGGCGATGAGAACCCTTGTGCTGTCTTTCATTTCGATACTCCTCGACGATTCCGTTCGACTCTTCGGCAGCTGCGTCTCCAGGGTGCGCCGCCAGCACAGCCCTGTCAATCGTCTTATTGACATTATCAAGTGTTCGTTTGATTGAACCAGGCGGATGTATGATCGCGTCCATGCCCGCTTCGACTCCCCGCCGATCGCCCAAGCCGCAGGAGCGGCAGCGCGATCCCGAACGCACCCGCGCCCTGATCCTGGACGCGGCGATGAAGGAGTTCGGCGCGCACGGCTACGCCGGTGCCAGAATCAGCGCGATCGCGGCCCGGGCCGGGGTGAACGTGCAGCTGATCTCGTATTACTTCGATGGGAAAGAGGGCCTGTACCAGGCCATTTCGCAGCAGTGGTGGCAGCAGCGCCGGGGCGAGGTGGCGCCGGCGGACACTCCGCTGCCCGAGCAGTTGCGCAGTTACGCGCTCGAGGCGCTGCACAATCCGGAGGGTGTCCGCCTGCTGGCGTGGGCGGGCTCGAATACGCCGGAACCCAGACCCCCACGGCCTCGGACCGGTTCGCGGACACCATCGCGGAACTGCGCGAGCTTCAGCAGTCGGGCAAGCTGCCGGCCGAGCTCGACCCGGGATGCCTGACGGTCATGCTCATGGCGATGGCCATGGCTCCCACCACCTTGCCGCAGATCGTCGAGGCCGCCTGCGGAGTCGATCCGCGCTCGCCGAAGTTTCTCGAACAGTTCGCCGATCAGGTGGCGATCCTGGCCGAGCATCTAGGTCTCGGTTCCGCGGGCAGCTGACTCCACCCCGCGCCGACGTCAGGGCCGGTAGGCGCGGGCCATGGCGGCGGTCTCGGCGGCGAGGCGCGACCTGAGTTCCTCGGGGCCGAGGACTTCCGCACCCGCGCCGAGACGGAGCACGTCGGGGACGGCGCGCTCGAGGGATTCGATGGGGAGCCGGATTTCGCGGTGGCCGGTCGGGTCGGGCGCGGTGGCCGATTCCCGGGCAGCCTGCACCGCGGCAGGGTCGAGGAGCTCGGTGAGGCGTTCGAAGGTCGCGCTGTCGACGCGGATCGAGGCCGAATCCCGGTGGCGGCGTTGGTCGAAGGATTCGAGGTAGCCGGACCAGTAGGCGGCCAGGTCGAAGTCGGCGGGACGAGCCACGGGGTCGTCGAGAATCTCCAGTTCCATGATTCGCGAGATTCGGTAGGTACGGATCTGCGCATCGGTGCGACCGACCAGGTACCAGTTGCCGGATTTCAGGACGAGCCCGAGCGGTTCGGTGGTCCGGGTCACGAGATGCGGTGTGGCCCAACGTATGTAATTGAAACGCACCACGTGCTCATTCCAGACGGCGTTGGCCACCGGGGTGAGGTAGGGCGTGGGTTCGGTCTCGCTGTACCAGCCGGGGGCGTCGAGGTGGAATCGTTCGGCGATGCGGCCCGCCCGGTCGCGCAGCTCCGGGGGCAGGGCGGACATGACCTTGAGGTTGGCGGCGGTGACGACGGCTCCGAGCCCCAGATCGGAGGCGGCGGCGGGCAATCCGGACAGGAACAGGGACTCGGCCTCGTCGGTGGTGAGGAGGTTGAGCTTGGCGCGAAATCCGTCGAGGAGGCGGTAGCCGCCGTCGTGGCCCGCGTCGCCGTAGACGGGAATGCCCGCGGCGGAGAGCGATTCCATGTCCCGGTAGACGGTGCGGACCGAGACTTCCAGCTGGTCGGCGATCTCCTGCGCGGTGACCCGGTCGCGCGTCTGCAGCAGCAGAAGGATCGACATCAGACGGCTGGCACGCATACCGAGATTCTGCCGGAATCCACTGACACTAGATGTCAGTGAAGCGCCGCTAGTTTGCTCCTCGTTCCGAACGAACCGAATGGGGAGACACCGCAATGCCTTTCATCGAAACCCGCACCGGCACCACCCTCTTCTACCGCGACTGGGGCACCGGCCGCCCGGTCGTGTTCTGCTCGGCCTGGGCCATGGACAGCACCGAACCCCGTGGCGTGATGGCCGATCTGGTGGCACGGGGATTCCGGGCGATCGCCCTCGACCGGCGTGGTCACGGTCGCTCGGATGATCCGGGTCTCGGCTACGACTACGACACCCTCGCCGATGATCTGGCCGATCTGCTCGATCACCTGAACCTGCACGACGCGACCATGGTCGGGCATTCCATGGGCGGCGGCGAGATCGTCCGCTACCTGACCCGCTACCGCAGCGCCCGCGTCGACCGGCTCGTCCTGGTCGCCGCCGCCCTGCCGTTCCTGCTCGCGACGCCGGACAATCCCGAAGGCGTCCCGGCGGAAGCGGCCGAGGCGCTGCGCGATTCGTGGCGGCACGGTCTCGACACGTGGCTCACCGACAACGCCGATCCGTATGTCGGTGCGGGTCTACCGGGTTGCGCGGTCTCCCAGTTCGCCCGCGACCGGGCGCTGGCGTCGATCCTCGGCACGTCTCTCCAGGCTGCCATCGAGAGCAATCGCAGCGTCGTGGAAACCGATTTCCGCGCCGAACTGCCCGCGATCACGGTGCCGACCCTCATCATCCACGGCGACACCGACGCGTCGATCTCCCTCGAATTCGGCGGCCGCCGCCAGGCCGATCTCCTCCCGAACAGCGAACTCATCGTCTACGAGAACGCCCCGCACGCCCTGTACCTCACCCACGGCGAGCGGCTCACCGCCGATCTACTGGCCTTCCTCGCCGATTCGCCGTCGCGCCAGCCGGTTTCGCTGCCGGACGGGGGCGGATACGCTGTGCACCGTTGACAACCCCGACTTTGAGGAATAATCGATGGGTTCTACCGTCCTGGAAATCGCCAATGTGCTGCTGAGCCATGTCAATGCGACCTGGTCCTGGCTCACCACGGGTTCCTCGGGCCCGATCCCGCTGTAGAGCAGACGATTTCACGAACCCCTCCACTGCGGACCGCGGTGGAGGGGTTCGGGCGTTTCCGGGGTCAGCCGACGACGAGGACGGCCTTGCCGCGGGAGTGGCCGGTGGCCAGGGCGTCGATGGCGGCGGCTGCCTCGGGCAGGGCGTAGGTGCGGGTGATGCGCGGGGTCACCGCACCCGCCGTCGCGAGTTCGGCGAGGGTGTGCAGGGTTTCGGGTGCGGGCAGCGACACCAGTGCGCGCAGGCGCTGGCGGGTGAAGGGCGACAGCACCATGGCGCGGAGCATGCGGTCGAGCACGCCGAGGATGCGGCCGCCGCCCTCGCCGCCGACGAGGACCAGGGTCCCGGTGCGGGTGAGCAGCGAGCGCAGCTGCGGCAGGGGCCGGATGCCGGCTATGTCGAGGATGAGATCGTAATGGCCGGTGAGTTTTTCGGTGGTGTAGTCGATGACGTGGTCCGCGCCGAGTTCCTTCACGAACTCCGCCGATTTGCCCGAGCACACGCCGGTCACCTCGGTCCCGTAGTGCTTGGCCAGTTGCACGGCGAGGTGGCCGACCCCGCCTGACGCACCGATGATCAGCACTTTCTGCCCGGCCTCGATCCGTCCCGCGTCCCGCAGCCCGGTGAGCGCGGTCATCCCCGAGATCGGCAGCGCCGCAGCCTGTTCGAAGCCGAGCCGCACCGGCTTGGGCTGAAACTTGGCGGCCGGGGCGCAGACGAATTCGGCGAAGGAGCCGGGCGCGGTGCCGAAAACCTCGTCCCCGGGTTTGAATTCGGTCACCCGCGGGCCGACCGCCTCGACGATCCCCGCGACGTCCCAGCCGCGCACCCGTTCTCGCGGCCGGCGCAGCCCCAGCGCCAGCCGAGCGATCCGCGGCTCTCCGGTCATGATGTGCCAGACGCTGGGGTCCACGCCCGCGGCCCGGACCCGGACGAGCACCCCGTCCGGCCCGGTATCCGGTGTGGGAACCTCGGTGTAGGAGAGCATTTCGGTGCCGCCGTAGGCGTCTTGCGTGATGGCCTTCATGGCTCGTCTTCTTCCGGATATTCGAAGATCTCGTCCAGCGGTGCACGGAACACCCGGGCGATCTGGAACGCCACCTCCAAGGATGGCGAGTACTTGCCCTGTTCGATGGCATTGACGGTCTGCCGGGTCACCCCGAGCCGGTCGGCCAGTTCGGCCTGGGTCATCTCGCCGTGGGAAAAGCGCAGCGCGCGAATATTGTTGGTGACCCGCGTCGGCTTCACCACGGCGGCATCCCCCGCCGGTAGGCGGCGAGTTTGGTGGCCGCGCCGACCACGGCCGCGAGGGTGAAACCCAGGTAGAGAACGTTCGCGATCCAGAACCGGTCCCCATCGGCCATGGCCAGCACCAGCGCCGCGATCGCACCGAGTGCGATGAACGCGTTGCCGACCTGCGTTCCGCGCGAATCGATTTCACGATCGCGTTGGTCGCGGCGGTCGCGGTCGCGGGAGACGAGCGCGACGGTGATGCTGGCCAGGATCGAGACGGCGATGGAGGCGCCGACCGTCCAGAGCAGCGGCGCGACGTAGGCCACGTCCACCAAGGCCGAGTGCCGCGCCCGGGCCAGCACGACGATCAGATAGATCGCGTACGAGACCACGGCCGCGGCACCCAGGATGCAGGTTCGCTTCTCCTCGTAGGGCATGCATGCAATGTAAAGCAAACCCGACTCGGTGTACAGAATTTTTTACATCACGAGAGTGGGTCTCGCGCGGGCTCGAACGCTCGCATCGTCCGCTCGCGCCGGACCGGCGGTGGGCTGTTCAGTGATGAATTCGTCGCCACCACAGTTGATTACATCGGATAGTGTCGCGTTATGGCAGACATCGAAGCCCCGGATCGGATCGAGTCCATCGGGCCGGAATTCTTCGCCGATCCGCATTCCCACTACCGCCGCTGGCGCGAGGACGGCCCGGTGCGGCAGGTTCGGTTCCCCGACGGCATCATTCGCTGGGTCATTCTCGACTACGCCGCCGGGCGCGCCGCGCTGAACGACCCACGCCTGCAGAAGGACGCGGTGGTCACCAACCGGATCATCAGCCGCAAACGCGGTACGCCGGAGGCGACCCCGGAAGATCTGGCGCTGCTGACCAATATGCTCAATACCGATCCGCCCGACCACACGCGGCTGCGCAAGCTGGTGACCCGTGCCTTCACTCCGCGCCGGGTGGCCGCGCTGGCCCCGCGCATCGAGGAGATCGCCACCGAACTGGTCGACGCCATGGACGGTCGCGCCGAGGCGGATCTGCTGCACGACTTCGCCGAGCCGCTGCCGATCACGGTGATCTGCGAGCTGCTCGGGGTGCCGATCGAGGACCGCGCGGATTTCCAGCACTGGACCAAGGCGCTGGTCGCGGTGGCGGGCGTGGAGGACGAGCGCGAGCACGCCACCCGCGCTATGGCCGGCTATCTGACCCGGCTGGTGCGGGAGAAGATCGCTGCGCCCGCCGCCGATCTGCTGTCCGCCCTGGCCGTTCCGGCCGAGGACGGTGACACGCTCACCGAGGCCGAGCTCGTCGGCATGGCGTTCCTGCTGCTGGTCGCCGGGCACGACACCACCGTCAATCTGATCGCCAACGGCACCCTGGCCCTGCTCCGCAATCCGGCACAGTTCCAGGCCCTGCGCGACGATCCGGAGCTGATTCCCGGTGCGATCGAGGAGTTCCTGCGCTTCGACGGCCCGGTGAACATGAGCACCATCCGGCACACCTCCGAACCGGTCACCATCGCGGGCGTGGACATCCCCCAGGGCGAATTCGTCTTCATCGCCCTCGTCGCCGCCAACCGCGACCCGGACCGCTACCTCTCCCCCGACGACCTCGACCCCCACCGCGACACCACCGGCCACCTGGCCTTCGGCCACGGCATCCACTTCTGCGTAGGCGCTCCCCTGGCCCGCCTGGAAGCCCGAATCGCCTTCTCCGCCTTGCTATCCCGCTTCCCGAAGCTGAGACTGTCCACGGAGGCCGAGCAGCTGGCGTGGCATCCGAGCACCCTCATCCACTCCCTGCGCGAACTCCCGGTCCTGCTGGACTGACTACCGCCGGGCCCGCATATAGCAGTTCGTCTGGATCACCGCACCGGTATCCAGACGCTCGCTCCACCCGCCGGGCCCCACCACCCGAACCGTATCCGCCCACGGCTGATACGGCTTCCCCTGCGCATCATGCCCCGGATACGGCACATATCCCCAGTAGCAGGTGAACCCACCCGCAGGCGGCGAAAACACCCACACCTCCGCCCCAATATCCACCCCCACCGCAACCTGCCGAACCTGCTGCTGCGCAACCACATCCGGCTCCCCATTACTCATATCTCCCGGAACAGCCCCCGCGACCCCGGCCGCAACCGCGACCATCCCGGCCCACGCGGAACCCACCAAGAAAACGCGTCGCATCCCCACCGATTCCCTCTACTCGAACATCCGCCACCCCCGAACAAAGACAGCGGCGAACCCTAACAGTCCATCCCCACCCGGCGACACCGCCGCGAATAGGTCACCAAATCTGTCATAAACAAACACCTTTCACAACTGGCCCGCCCAGGTCCGGCCGCGCCCACGCCCTAGGCTGAGCAGATGATGCAAGCCTTGATGTCGTTTGCAGTCGTAGCCGGATTGCTTACCGTCGTACCGGGATTGGATACCGCGATCGTCCTGCGGGCGGCAGTGAGCCGAGGACGCCGCTACGCGTTCGCGACCGCCGTCGGGATCGGTTCCGGGACCCTGGTGTGGGGAATCGCCGCGGCGGCGGGAGTCTCAGCGTTGGTGGCGGCCTCGGAACTGGGCTACACCGCACTGCGAATAGCGGGCGCGCTGTACCTGATCTGGATGGGCATCGGCATGATCCGTCAGGGTGTCCGGCGTTCGGATATGACCCGACGACCCTCGGATACTGTTTCCCCGAACGGCATACTGGGCGCGTGGGCACGCGGGCTGGGCACCAACCTGCTCAACCCGAAGGTGGGGGTCTTCTACGTGGCGATGCTGCCGCAGTTTCTGCCGACCGGCGCGTCACCGCTGCTGATGGGTTGTGCCCTCGCCGTGGTGCACAACATCGAGGGCATGATCTGGTTCACCGCGATCATCGGCGCGGCAACCCTCGCGAAGGCGTGGCTGAGCCGAGATTCGGTGCGGCGAGTAATGGACACCCTCACCGGCACCGTCCTGGTCGCCTTCGGCGTGAAGCTGGCCGCGAGTCACCGCTGACGGGGTGGTCGCGGCGAAGCTGCGGTGTACTCGGCTATTTGAGGCCGGAGCGGACGAAGGCGTTGACTATGTGGCGTTGGAGGAGGAGGTAGAGGAGGAGGACGGGGAGGCAGGCCAGGCCGGCTACGGCCATCATGGGGCCCCATTGGTCGCCTTCGGTGCCCATGAAGGAGCGGAGGCCCAGTTGGAGGACGGCATTGGAGCGGCGGAGGACTACTGCGGGCCAGAAGTATTCGTTCCAGGCGTTGATGAACAGGAGGATGGTCAGGGCGGCTAGGGCGGGGCGGAGGTTGGGGACGACTACGGTCCAGAGGATGGACCAGCTGCCTCGGCCGTCTATGCGGGCGGCGGCTATGAGTTCCTTGGGGAAGGCGGCCATGTGCTGGCGGAGGAGCAGGACTGCCAGGGCCGAGCAGAGGGTGGGGAGGATGGCGCCGATGATGGTGTCCAGCAGGCCCAGTCGGGTCAGGAGGATGTAGTTGGGGAGCATGGTGACTTGGAAGGGGACCAGCCAGGTGCCTACGAAGGCCAGGTAGAGCAGGCGCTGGAAGCGGAAGGTGTAGATGACGAACGCGTAGGCCGCGAGCAGGGCGATGAGGAGCTGGCCGAGGGCCGAGAGTGCCGCCATCGCAAAGGTATTCGCGATCAGGCCGGTGATGTCGACCTGACGCGCCGCGCCGGAGAAGTTCGACAGCGAGATCGGCCACGGCAGCGGCGACAGCGACCCGACTTCCTCGGGGCGGCGCAGGGCGGTCGCGAAGAGCCAGTAGATGGGGAACACGCAGATCAGCGCGGTGCCCGCCAGCAGCGCATGGCCGCCGGCGGTCCGCAGCCGCTGCCCCGTCGGGGAGTCAATCATCGTGGAAGGCAACCTTTTCCGAGATCCAGACCAGCCCGGCGGCCAGCGCGCCGAAGCCGACGAACATCAGCACACCGGCGGCGGCGCTGAGACCGGCGTCGAAGCTGTGGAAGGCGTATTCGTAGAGCAGGTAGTAGATGTTGGTGGTGGCCTGCGCGGGGCCGCCCTGGGTCATGGTGTCGATGAGCGGGAAGGTCAGTGTGGGACTGAGCAGTACGGTCATCAGCACCAGGAACAGCAGGGTCGGCGAGAGCAGCGGCAGGGTGATCCAGCGGCGGATCTGTGCGGGGCTGGCGCCGTCCACACGTGCCGCCTCGTCGTAATCGCCACTGATACCGGCCAATCCGGCCCACACCACCAGCACCGCGAAGCCGAGCAACTGCCACCCGGTGACGCCGATGATCACCCAGTGCGCGGTGCTGCCGTCGTAGACCCAGTTGCGCCGCGAATCCAGTGCGCGGTCGACGAATCCGGTGCGCGGATGCAGCAGCCACCGCCACACCGCGGCCGCCGCCACCGGCGCGACCAGGAACGGCGCGAAGATCAATGCGTGATAGACGGTGCGAGCGCGCGGCCCCACCCGGCGACTGGCCAGCGCGAGAAGCACCGGGAGCCCGACCGTGAACGGCAGCAGCCCGACGATCAGCACGAATGTGCGGCGCACCGACGCCCAAAAGGCCGGAAGATCCACCAGCCGTTCGTAATTCGCCGACCCGACCGACCGCATCGGCGAGGTCGGCAGCAGATTCCACGAGTAGGTGGACAGCTGCAGCGCCTGCGCCAGCGGCTGATACGTCCACACCACCAGCAGGAACACCGCGGGCGCCAGATAGAGGTACGGGGCCGCGATCCGCGCTACCCGGCGCATCAAGGCACGCCGCGGACGCGCCGCCGGTGCCGTGGCCAGCACCGGCGGCGCGTCCTCGAGTTCGACCGTGACGAACACCGGTTACCCGGCTTCCGCCGCGAGCGCGGACAGCCGATCCTGCACCTCGGTCTCGGACTTGTCGTAGATCCGATTGACCGGGATGGCATCGACCGCCGTCGCGATGACCGTCTCGCCGAGCACGTCCAGGCGTGTGAAACCCGCACCGCCGAAGGCCTGCTGACGTCCGGCCGGTGCCATGGCATCGATGCGATAGGCCAGGGCCGGGCCGACCCACACGGGGATTCCGGCCAGCGCCGCCGCGGCGGTCATGTGGTTGTGCCCGCACAGGATCATGCGTACATCGGTGCCCGCGATTACCTCGGCCAGCCGGTCGGCGTCCTGCAGCTTGAGAAATTCCGCGGCGGGAATGGCCGACGGCAGCGGCGGATGGTGCAGCACCAGCAGCGTGCCGCGCTCGGCGGGCCGCCGCAATTGCTCACCCAGCCAGGCCAGTTGCTCGGGTTCCAGGCGGCCGTCGTGGCGGCCCGGGGTCGTGCTGTCCAGGCCGATCACTCGAAGCCCGTCCACGTCCAGCACCCGGTCGTACGGCCCGGTGGCCTCGGCCCCGAGACCCAGCAGTTCCGTCCCGAAAGCGTTGCGCTCGTCGTGATTTCCCATCACGTACAGCACCTTCGCGCCGAGTTCTGCGGCCACCGGCTCGACCGCGTCCCGCAGCCGCCTATACGCCTCGGGCGAGCCGTTGTCCGACAGATCGCCGGACAGAATGAGCGCGTCGATGCGCCGCCCGCCGCCGCGCAGCCGGTCGAGAACGCCCAGCAGTACCGCGTGGGTGTCCACCGCGTCGAGCACTTGCTCCCCTGCCGCGCGAATATGAGTGTCGGTGAGCTGCACCAATGTCAGCGGGCTCATGAGGCGGGCAGGAGTTTGGCGCCGGCGTCACGCGCGGCGGTGAGCGTGGACTGGGCGTCCTTGCCCTGGAACACGACCGACTCGATGGCGTCCATCATGCCGTCACGAATCTGCAGATAATCGTTGCCGGGCATGGAAATCCACGGCTCCATGGTGGCCAGCTGCGCGATATTCGGTGACAGCAGCGGATTCTGGGACGCCCACGCGCCGAGCACGGAGGTGTCGGTCACCATCTCCGACCGCAGCGGCAGGTACCCGATGTTCTTGGAGATCTGCACATAGGCGTCCTCACTGGTGAGGTACTTGATCAGCTCCCAGGCGGCGCGCTGCTTGGCCGGATCATTGGTCAGAATGTGCAGTCCCGCACCGGAATTGGTGGGCACCGGCACCTTGTCGCCGAAGCGCGGCATGGCGGCGGCCCGCAGATCCCACTTGTCCTTCGCACCCGCGACGAACGTGCCCTGAATCGCGCTGGTCTCGAGGATCATGCCGATCTCGCCGCGCGCGAACGCCTCGTAGCCCTGCTTCTGCGCCAGCTTCGGCATGGCGCCGGCGCCGACCAGATCCTGCGCCATCTTGGCGACCTCGACGCTGGGCGCGTCGGCGTAGGTCAGGCGGTGGCGATCCTCGGAGATGACGCGTCCGCCATTGGAACGCACCAGCGACTGGAAGCACCAGTCCTTGGCCGACTTGGTCAGGCAGTCCAGGTACACCCCGCCCTGGCCGGTCTTGGCCGCGATGGCCTTGGCGTCCTCGCTAACCTGCTGCCAGGTCGTCGGCGGCTTGGCCGGATCCAGTCCGGCGGCGGTGAACAGGCTCGCGTTGTAGTACAGCACCGGCGTGGAGAACACGAACGGAACGCCGTAGGTGTGCCCGTCCCAGTCGTCGAGCACCCGCGCCCGCGGATGGAAGTGGAAGCGCTGCCCGTCGAAGTTGGCCTGCACCGCCTGCTTGCCGAACAGCGTGTCCAGCGGCTTCGCGCCGAGCTGGTGAACGGTGAAATCCAGGTCGCTGAAACCCAATTGGGCGACATCGGGCGGATTGCCCGCGACGATTTGGTTCTGAATGCTGGAGATGGTGTCGCTGGCCGGGTTGGGGCTGTTGCCCTGCGGCTTCTGAGCGGTCACCTTGATGTTGGGGAACTTCTTGGAGAAGTCGGCGATCAGGGCGTTGAAGGTATCGGTCCACGCGCCGGCCAGACCGTAGTTGTAGGACTCGAAGACGATCGAGACCTTCTGGTCGGGGCCGAGTTCGGGGACCTGCGCGGTGGCGGTCGTTTCGGTGGCGGTGGTGCCGCCCAGCCCGCAGCTGGTGAGCGCGAGGCAGGCGGCGAACACCAGGCCCAGTAAGGGCACGGTGCGTTTCACGGGGTTTCTCCTCATCGAGTGGTGATCGAAGTTCAGGCGACGGAGGCCGTCGCGTCCGCGCTGTCGGATTCCGGCTCCTGCCAGGTCATCCGCAGCCCGGAGGCCGGATCGAACAGGTGGATGTCGGCGGCGTCGGCGCGCAATCCGATGTCCTCGCCGACCGCGACGCCCACCGGCCGGGGCGCGCGCACGCACAGCTCGACCGTGCCAGCGGTGATGTGCACGAGTTCCTCGCTGCCCAGGTTCTCGACCATGGTCACGCGCCCGCGCACGGCGGTCGCGGCCGGATCCAGGCGCAGTCGTTCGGGGCGGATGCCCGCGAGCACGGCGGTGGCGTCCTCGGGTCCGCCGTTCAGCCCGAGGGCGGCGTCGATGCCGTCCGCTCGCACCCGCAGCGCGCCGTCGTTCGAAATCACCTCCGCCGGAAACAGATTCATCGGCGGCGAGCCGAGGAATCCGGCGACGAAGGCGGTGCGCGGCCGGTCGTAGAGTTCCTCGGGCGTCCCGACCTGCTCCACCCGTCCCGCATTGAGCAGCGCGATGCGGGTGGCCATGGTCATGGCCTCCACCTGATCGTGGGTGACGTAGAGGAATGTCGCCCCCAGGCGCCGGTGCAGGCCGATGAGTTCGGCGCGAGTGGCGCTGCGCAGCTTGGCGTCCAGGTTCGACAGCGGCTCGTCCATGAGGAACGCGCCGGGATCGCGAACCATGGCCCGCGCCAACGCGACTCGCTGCCGCTGCCCGCCCGACAATGCGGCGGGACGACGCTCGAGCAGGGCCGACAGTTCCAGCGTGCCCGCGACTTCCCCTACCCTCCGGGCGATTTCGGCTCGCGAGCGGCGGCGGGCGCGCAGCGGGAAGCCGATGTTCTTGGCCACGCTCAGGTGCGGATACAGCGCGTAGCTCTGGAAAACCATGGCCAGATCCCGCTGTTGCGGCGCCTCGTCGGTGATGTCGTTGCCGTCCAGCAGGATTCGGCCCTCGCTGGGCTGCTCGAGCCCCGCGATCATTCGCAGCAGCGTGGATTTGCCGCAACCGCTGGGTCCGAGCAGCACCAGGAATTCACCGTCGGGGATGTCGAGGCTCACCTCGCGCACCGCGTAGTCGGCGCCGAATTGTTTCGACACCGCGTCGATCTGCAGCCGGGCCACGTCTCTCCTTCAGGCCGGCGCGGAGCCGGTCGTGATCCAATTCGCCACGCCGGCGGCGATGGCGGGGGCGTCCTTGACCCACAGGAAGTGGTCGCGGTTGGCGACCTTCGAGTTCTCGTCGATGTGCCACTGCGTCACCTGGGCTGCGGGCATTCGCGAAACCAGGAAGTCCACATTGGATTTCGGGCCGAGCACGTCCTCGGACAGCGAGATGACCAGGACGGGCAATCGCATGGCCGCCAGCAGCGAGTTGTAGCGGCGTTTGGTGCCGCTCGGGCGGTAGTAGCTGGTCAGCGAGTGCACCGACCAGTCGATCATCACCCCGCCGGGCATGGGGGCCGGAATCAGCACGCCGCCGGGCCAGCTGCCGCGCACCCGCGAGACCAGGCCGATCCACTGGATCTGGCTCAGCGCCTCCCACCAGCGGCGCGGTCCGAAGGCCCACCAGAAGACGGTGCCGGTGCCGATGACGGTGACGCCGGCGATGCGGCCGGTCTCGGCGGCCGAGAACAACAGTGCCAGTTGGCCGCCGAGGCTGTGGCCGAACAGGTGGATCGGTGCGCCGGGGAAGCGATCCTCCACCGCGGACACAATGGCGGGCAGATCGGTTTCGATCATCTCGCGGTAGCCGAAATCGGTGTGCTCACCGAGCTTCGGGGTGGACTCGCCGTGAGCGCGCAGGTCGACGGTGGCCACCGAAAGGCCCTGTGCGTGCAGCGCTTTGGCGAGGGAGAAGTAGTTCTTGGCCTTCATAGCCATGGCGGGCAGGATCAGCACGACCGGCGCGGCGGTGTTCTCCGCTGGCAGGAACCGCACGGTGAACGTCACGCCGTCGGCGGTCTCCACCCGGCTCGATTCCAAGCCGGTGAAGTCCGAACGGGATTCGGGGGTCGCGGTGGTCATCGCGCCTCGGTTCCGGCGATGGTCACATCGCACACGTAGTCGAAGGTGAACTTGGCGACCAGCACGTCGTTGTCGTCGAACAGCGACGCCTTGCCCGACAGTTCGAAGCGCGCCGACTCCGTCGCGGCCAGGATCAGCGCGACCTCGGGCCCGTCGACGGTCGCGACGGCGCGGATACGGCCCAGTGCCGGTTTGCGATACGAGGCGGTGCCGCCGCGCAGCACCAGCCGCTCCACCGTGTAGAGGCGTTCGGCGGCCGCGCCGACGAAGGCCGCGGCACCCGCGATATCGGCGGCGGTGAACAGCGCGCCCGCGTGCACGGTGCCCATGTGGTTGCGGACCTGCTCCACGGCGGGGATCTCCACCACTGCCCGCTCCGGGCCGATCTCGGTGACGAGGGTGCCGACGTGGCCACCGAACGGCACCATCTCCTGCGATACCACCCGCAGGTACTCGTAATCGACAGCGCCGTAATCCAATTCCGGATAGGCGGCGGCGAATCCGGCCAGTGTTCCGGTCATCTTTGTCTTCCCTTCTGATTTCGGATGCAGCGCGGCTCTCGGATTCAGCGCGGCCCGCGCAGGACTCGGCGGGCGATCGACCAGCGCAGCACTTCCGACGGGCCTTCGTAGATGCGGAAAGCCCTGGCCTCCACCAGGAATCGCGCGACGAGGTGGTC
This sequence comes from Nocardia concava NBRC 100430, assembly GCF_000308815.1. Taxonomy (GTDB): domain Bacteria; phylum Actinomycetota; class Actinomycetes; order Mycobacteriales; family Mycobacteriaceae; genus Nocardia; species Nocardia concava. The sequence continues at coordinate 62,786 of NZ_BAFX01000074.1, read as the reverse complement.
CTCGCAGACCCCGAGTCCGCCGTGCAGCTGGACGGCGCGATCGAGCACCCGCCACACCGCTTCGGAGACGAAGGTTTTCGCGACCGAGGTCTCATGACGGGCCTGCGGAGAGGACGGGCCGAAGGTGTCGATGGTCTCGGCGACCGAGCGCACCAGGGCGCGGGCGGCGGCGATATCGATCTCGTTGTCGGCGACCAGGCCCTGCGCGATGCCGTGCTCGGCGATCGGGACGCCGAAAGCCGAACGGCGCGTGATGTGTTCGACGGTCAGCTCCTGTGCCCGTACCGCCAGCCCCAGCCAGTTCATGCAGAACACCAGCCGCGAGGGCGCGAGCCGGACCTGTGCGAGCTCGAGGCCGCGGCCCACCTCGCCCAGCACCGCCTCATCGGGGACGAAGCAATCGACGAACTCGACCTCACAGTGGCCGCCGGGCGCGCTGGTGTGGTCCAGCGTCGGCATGCGGCGTCCCACGCGCAGGCCGGGATTGTCCTGGTCGACCAGGAACATGGTCGGCCCGTCGGAGGTCATGGCCACGCAGATGGTGAAGGCCGCGCCATTGGCTCCGGTGGTGAAGTGCTTGGCCCCGTTGATGATCCAGCCGTTGTCGGCCTCCTGGGCGACCGTGCGCAGCATGCGCGGATCCGAGCCCGCGCCCGGGGCCGGTTCGGTCAGCGCGATCGCCGACCGCACCTCGCCGGAGGCCAGCGGAGCCAAATAACGCTCCCGCTGCTCCTCATTGGCGACATGGGCGAGCAGGTGGATATTGCCGTCGTCGGGCGCCCACGCGTTGACCGCGAGCGGACCCAGCAGGCTCGCGCCCGCGGCTTCGAGAACCTGCGCCTGACCCCGCGTGTCCAGTCCCAGTCCGCCGTAGCGCGGATCGGACAGCGGCCCGAACACCCCGGCCTCCTTGGCCTTCTTCTGCAGATCCAGCCGCAGCGCGTCATCGGTGACGCGGCCGCCGGCCACCACCTCGCGCTCCACGGGGTACACGTGCTCGGTCACGAATGCTCTGGTCCGTTCGACCAGTTCCGCCACAGCGCTCATGGGGCCAGTCTCGGGCGGAGGCAGGGTGGTTCGGCGGGACGATCGTCAATGCCTATCGGTCGAATCGACTCGGGCAACCGCCACGCGATCGACGCCCCGGCTCCACCAGGGTTGGCCTCGACACCGACTCCACGAGGGGATGCGATGAGCGAGCTGACGGTCCGGGTGACCGACCGGCGGGACGTGGCGCAGGGCGTGTTCGCCCTCGAGCTTTCGGCATCCGGCTCCGGTGTACTGCCGAGCTGGACGCCGGGCGCGCACATCGACGTGCACGCGGGATCCGTTGGGACACGACAGTACTCGCTGTGCGGGGATCCCGCCGACGAGCGGCGCTGGCGCATCGCGATTCTGCGGGAACCGGCGGGGCGCGGCGGATCCGAGCATCTGTTCCAAACCGCGCTTTCCGGTACCGAGCTGCGGGTGTCGCTGCCACGCAACAACTTCGAGCTCGTGGCGAGCGAGGAGTACGTGTTCATCGCGGGAGGTATCGGGATCACGCCGATCCTGCCCATGGTGGCCGCCGCCGAGCGCGCCGGGACGCGCTGGAGCCTGCACTACGGTGCGCGCAGCCGGGAGCATCTCGCCTTCACCGGCGAGCTCCAGGGCTACGAGCACGTGAATCTGCTGCCGCAGAACGAATCCGGGCTCCTGCCCATCGCTTCCCTGCTGGCCGACACCACCGCCGCCGTGTACTGCTGCGGCCCCGCGCCCCTGCTCGACGCCGTCGAGTCCGAGGCCGCGCGCCGGGGCCTGGCGGTGCACACCGAGCGGTTCACGCCGCGGCGCGTCGACAATGCCGTCGATCGCGCCTTTCTGGTCCGGCTCGCGCACAGCGGTCAGGTGCTGTCGGTCGCGGCGGACCGGACGATCGTCGACGTCCTCGAAGGCGCGGGCGTCGCGATCGTCACCTCCTGCCGCGAGGGCACCTGCGGCAGCTGTGAGACCACCTTCCTCGAAGGCGAAGTGCAGCACCGCGATTCGGTGCTGACCGCCGACGAACGCGCCCACGGCAGGGCCCTGATGCCCTGCGTGTCCCGGGCGCTCTCCGACGTTCTCGTGCTCGATCTCTGACACGGGAAGCACCAGAAAACACACGCAGAGAGAAACAGATGAGGAACACTGCTGCGGCGTCCGCGCTGCTCGCGGCCACCCTGTGCATCGGCGCAGGCGCCACCGGCACGGCCGGGGCCGACACCCCCGCCCCCTTGAACTACACCGCGACCAGCACCCCCGCCACCACGGTCATCCGGACCGACGCGGGCTCCATGGTCGTCGAGAACGGCATCTTCAAGATCAAGGCCACCGACGGCACCGTCCTCGCGGGCACCGAACTGTCCTTCCGCGTAGACGATTTCGTCTTCCCGATCGCGGCAGACATCACCGACCGCACCGCCACCCTGACCCCCCGATTCGACATATCCCATGCCGTCTACCAGCCGGTCGCCCTCCCCTACGAGGACCAGGCCCCCTGGAAGTCGATGTACGACCGCGAACAGGCCGCCTGGAACCGCATGGCCACCACCATTTCCACCGGCGCCACCATCGGCACCCTCACCGGCGGCCTGGCCGGTGCAGCCCTCGGCTGCCTCGGCGGCGCCACCGTAGGCCTGGCCCTCACCGGCGCCCTGGCCACCCTCTTCGGCGCGGGCCCCCTCGCGGGCTGCATCGCGGGGGCCGCCGCGGTCGGCTTCCTCGGCACCATCGCGGGTCAGCTGTTCGTCACGGCCCCGGTAGCCATCGCCGCGGCCATCCAGTACTTCACCACCATCAACTCCCCCTTCACCCCCGCCAAATAACGCAGCCACAAACCCGGCGACCGCTCGCGCGGGGGACACGGCCCCGCCCGGATTCCCCTCCGGGCGGGGTCTTTTCGCCGTGCGCCGGAATTCAGAGCGCTGCTTGCACCGCCGCGAGCAGATCGTTGGCGGGCTGGGTGAGTACGCCGAGCGCACTGGGATCCAGTGGGGGTATCGCGGCGATCGCGGAGCGCAGCGACGTGACCGCCGCGTCGGCGTCGGGGCTGATCGCGGCGACGGCCTCGGCCACCGGCGCGGCGGGCTCGAAGACGGGTGGATCGGGTTGGGGCGTGGGGGTTTTGGCGAGGAGGTCGGTCGAGGTCGAGGATTCGTCGCCGCCGGTACTCAATGCCCCACCGGCGGCGCCCCCTATGACGGCTCCGCCGACGAGGCCGATCACGTCCACGGGGATGGCCACCGCCAATCCGCCGAGCAGACAGCCCGCCACACCGCCGACCGCCGCGCCCACCGGTACCCCGGCGCCCACGGTGGGAAGTCCACCGATCACACCACCCGCGACCGCACCGACCGCCGCGCCGACTCCGCATCCCACGATCTCGAGCGGGAAGACGGCGAGCTTGCCGACAGCGGCGCCGATGACCGCTCCGCCCACGGTCGCGGCACTGCGGCGGTCGGCTTCGCCACGCGGAACGCCGGCGCCGTCAAGGGCGGTGGTGATCTGCTGTTGCACCCCGTCCACATAGGCCTGGGCCTGGTCCCGCAACCGCGGGTCGATGCCGTCCGGCAGCGGGACCGTGGTGGTTCCCAACCGCAGCGAATGCGGATCCGGATTCGCCACGGCGCCAGGAGTTTCCGTCGGCGAGAGCCGATCCACGGCAGGCCGGCCGAATTCCGCGGGCTGCGCCGCGGCCACGCCGGACCCGAACAACACCGGCACCGCGGCGGCCAACACCGCATAACCACGCAACTCGGACATCGGCGCTTCCCCCGATCCGGTGATCCACCGTCGAGCCTCTCGGCAGCGGACCCGAACCCGCGATGGCCCCGCCGATCTTACTCCGAGCCCACTCCAAACCGCCTCTCCCACCGGCAAACCGGCCATTCGCCGACCTCCACCCACCGGTCCACCGAACCGATCGACCTCCAGTTACGAAGGCCATCAAGGTACGAGCCGCCTGATCGATGAATACCTCTGCGCTCCAAGGGAAACCCGCGCCATCGAACGACTCCGCCGCCACCCTCTCACTCTTGAAAATTGCCTGTAACGCAATGTCACATGTAGTGTGACTGGGTATGACAAAGAAGTCGTCCAAAGGTGACATGCGGCCGTGGCGCTCGGTGACGAGGCGGCAATGATCCAAACCGGCACTGTGTCACGAGGCGCCCAGAAATGGTGGGAGCCGCTATTCGCCGGTGTCCGCGCCCGGGTGCTGCGCTATGCCACTTCGATCTTCGAGTCTCCTGTCCAGGTAGTTGTTTTCCTGATCGGCGCGTGGTTCACCGCCAACGGCGTGATCGCCTACGGGATCTACCCGGACATGGCTTTCGGCGGACACATGCAGTCCTGCACTATGCGGTTCCTCGGCTTCATCCCGGTCACCGTCAACGGCTGGCACGCACTGTTTCATCTGCTCACCGGAATGGCCGCTCTCGCCCTCGCGCCTTTTCGCAACCGCGCGGTCGGCTACCTGTATGCGTGCGGGCCGTTCTATCTCCTCGTCGCCGCACTCGGATTCATCGGTGGCGACAATGTCCTGCACATGATGGCAGTCGACACCTTCGGCAGCATCGTGCACGCAGTCGAAGCCGTAATCATGCTCGCCGCAGGCACACTCGCCACCCTGGGCGAGCGCCGCTCGTTCCCCGGAACCACCACGGTCACCAGCTAGGAACACGCATCCGGGTCTGTGGCACTCCAACCGCAACGCCGCAACAGGCGGTCGGCGAGATACGGCGAGTTGACTTCCGATCACGTGGCGCACGTCACATCGGGTCGTGTCATATCTCCGCGATCAGCGGTGTCTCGAGGGCATGACTGAACACAACACACACCACAAGGTTGTCGTTATCGGTGGCGGCTACGCCGGCACCGTCGCCGCCAATCGGCTGCGGCTGCGCACCGATGTCGATGTCACGCTCGTGAATCCCCGTCCCACGTTTGTCGATCGACTCCGGTTGCACCAGTTGGTGGCCGGTACCGGCGAGGCGACGATCGATTACGGCACGCTCCTCGGGGAGGACGTCGAATTGGTGGTCGACAGCGCCACCCGCATCGAAACCGCGGCTCGGAAGGTGCGGCTGGTGTCGGGCGGCGCGTTGGACTATGACCATGTCATCTACGCGGTCGGCAGCACCGCCCTGATTCCGTCGGTGTCCGGCGCTGCCGAGTTCGCCTTCCCCATCGCCGAATTCGAGTCCGCGCAGCGGGTGCACGCCAGGTTGGCCGAGTTGCCACTCGATGCTCCGGTCACCGTCGTCGGCGGCGGCGCGACCGGTATCGAGACGGCGGCCGAGCTGGCCGAACAAGGACGTGCGGTCACGCTGGTCTGCGGCGGCACCCTGATGCCGTCGTTGAGTGCGCCGGGTCGCCGCTATGTCGCCAAATGGATGTCGCGGCACGGTGTCGTCGTCCTCGAGGCCGCCAGGGTGGCCGAGGTTCGGCCCGACGCAGTCGTTTTCGCCGACGGCACCGTGCGTCCGAGCGCACTCACCATCTGGACGACAGGCTTCGGAGTCCCGACACTGGCGGCCGACAGCGGGCTGCGCACCGACGCGGTCGGCCGGTTGCTCACCGACGAGACACTGACGAGCATCGACGACGAGCGCATCGTGGCGACCGGCGACGCCGCCGCACCGTCGGGCCAACCCCTGCGGATGAGCGGCCAGGGCGCTGGCCCCCTCGGCGCGCAGGCCGCCAACACCGTCCTGAGCCACATTGCGGGAACCGAACCAGCGCCGATCGACCTGGCCCTGTTGGGAACCTGCGTCAGCCTCGGCCGCCGCGCCGGCATCCGACAGCTCGCCCGCAAAGACGACATCGCGATCAACCTCTACATCGGCGGCCGCGCGGGCGCGAAGATCAAGGAAATGACCTGCAATCTCGGAGTGACCAAAATCCGCCGCGAGGCCAGCAACCCCGGCTCACTGTCCTGGCTCAAAGGCGGCCCACGCCCCGAACAACCCGCCTCCGCCGCGCAACTGACGATGTGACCGCTTCACCAACACTCACGTCTCAACACCTCCCGTCATGGCGCGATGCGGGCGACAGCTCCCGTTTCCAAAGCCGCCCACACCGCGCCAGATGAACACCCCTGTCGGAAAAGAGGTTTGGGGAGACCCCGCCCAGAGTCTCCCCCGGGTGGGGTCTTTCGATGGCGGTGGCCGTGAGCGTTCAGGCGTTCGATTCGGCCAGTTCGGGTTCGGGGCGTTGGGGCTGGGGTTGGCGGGAAAGTGCGCTTGGCCACCAGATTCGGTCGCCGAGGTCGAGGTTGAGGGCGGTTACGAGGATGGAGCGGACTATCAGGGTGTCCAGGAGGACGCCTACGGCGATGACTATGCCCATTTGGGCGAAGGTGACGATGGGCATGGTGGTGAAGACGGCGAAGGTGCCTGCCAGGACCAGGCCGGCGGAGGTGATTACGCCGCCGGTGGCGGAGAGGCCGACCAATGCGCCTCGGCGGGTGCAGAATTGCTTGGCTTCCTCGTGTACTCGGGACATCAGGAAGATGTTGTAGTCGATGCCCAGGGCTACGAGGAATACGAAGGTGATCAGGGGTAATCCGGGGTCGGCGCCGTGGAAGTCGAGTGCGTGGAACAGCAACGTGCTTGCTCCGAGTGCTGCGAAGAAGGATAGAACCACCGTCAACGTCAGGAGCACAGGGGCGAGCAGGGAGCGTAGGAGCAGCATCAGGATTGCCATGACGACCACCAGGACAAGCGGGACGATCACCTTGTTGTCGTGTGACGCAGAGCGTTTGATGTCCAGTTGGATCGCGGTTGTGCCGCCGACCTTGGCATCGGCGCCGTCGACGGCGTGCACTCGTTCGCGCACCCGGTCGATGGTCGCGTCGGCGGCCCGGCTGTCCGGTGCGTCAGCCAGCGTGCCTTCGAGGTATGCGTAGCCATCCTTGGTCACCGCGGGAGTCGCGGACACGATGCCCGGTGTCGCGGCCAGCGCATCCCGAACGGCCTCTGCCCGATCCTTTTTCGCGACCACGACCACCGGGCTGCCGGTGCCGATGTCGAAGTGCTTCTGCATCACCTCGGTGCCGCGCACCGCGTCGACCTTGGTGGTGAACGAGTCCTGGCCCGCGACCCCGTTGGTGTCGAGCCCGGTCATGCCGAATGCCAAGGCCACCAACGCCAATCCGGTGACCGCCCACACGACCCGCGGTCGCATCGCGACGAAATTGCCTATCCGAGCCCATATTCCGGTCGCGGTGTGATCCTCGGTGCCGAAGTTCGGGTGCCGCGGCCAGAAGATCCATCGACCGGCGATGACCAGCAGGGCGGGCAGCAGCGTCAGCATCGCGAGTTGACCCACGGCGATGCCGATCGCGGCGACCGGCCCGATCCCCGCGGTGGAATTCAGTTCCGCCACAAGCAATGTCAGCATCGCGATGATCACGGTGGCACCGCTGGCCAGCACCGCGGGCCCGGCCCGATGCAGCGCGACGGCCATCGCCTCGTGCTTGTCCTCGTGCCGTCGCAACTCCTCCCGATACCGCGCTATCAGCAGCAGCGCATAGTCGGTTCCGGCGCCGAACACCAGGATCATCAGGATCGCCGCACTCTGCGCGTTCACCGTCAATCCCAGCTTGGTAGCGCCGAATACGGCGCTCTGGGCAATGGTCAACGCGACGGCCGCCGCGATGATCGGCAGCAGCCACAGCATCGGGCCGTAGGTCACCAACAGGACCACGATCACAACCGCACCCGCGGAATACAGCAGCATTCCATCGATGCCCTTGAACGCCTGCCCGAACTCCGCCGCGTAACCGGCCGGACCGGTCGGCAGGAACGAGAGCCCGTCCGGCCGCTCCCCCGCCGCGTTCTTCAGGGCTTTCACGGTGTCCGCCAACTGATTCCAGCCGCCGGTCCCCATTCGAATCGGCACCACCGTCTCGAGCGCCTGGCCGTCCTTGGCGACGATCGGCCCGAGCACCTTCTCCCCGACGACATGGTTCACCGACCTGAACTTCGCCGCATCGGCCTCGGCGACGGCCTTGTCCGCGTCGGTAATGCCTTCGGGTCGCTCATAGACGATCACCACCGGCGCTTCGTCGGCGTTGCCGAACGGTTCGGCGAGATGATAGGCCTGCGTGGACTCGGCCCCACCGGGAAGCCATGCCACATTGTCGTTCTTCTGCGCACCGGTGAGCTGCTGCGCGAATGCCGCCAACGCGATGAACGCGATGACCCACACCCCCACCACAACCCACTTGCTGCGACGGCCACTCGGAATTCTGGACAATCGACCTAATAAGTCGGTCATATCGGGATCAGTCGGCGCAGACATACGCCCCCCTGTCAGTCATATGGACGATGACGCGAATAACTATGGTCGCCACCGACTCTCACCGCATCCGGGGAAACCCTGAGCGTTTGGTCACAGCGTCGCCGCAGGCACGCAGCGAGCCGAGTCTGCGAACTACTGGTGCTATTCGGGGCGGGAGAGGAAGGCTCGTTTCAGCAAGGCGCACAACTGAGCCCGCTCCTCGGAGTCGAGTCTGTTCAATCCGTCGCGGGTGGTGTGCATCTTCGCGCGGATCGCGTCCGAGAGCTGCTCGCCCTCCGGCGTGATGACGAGGTTGGTGACGCGGCGGTCCGAGGCGCTGGGCTCGCGGCGGACGAAGCCGCGCTTCTCCAGTCGGTCGATGATGCCGGTGACATTGGAGGCGTCGCAGGCCATGATCTCGGCCAGTGCGCGCATGGCGATCGGGCCCCTGCGCAACACGGTCAGGGTTTTGCCCTGCATCGCGGTGAGATTTTCGCTCGCGGCCGCCGCGGTGAAGTCCCCGTAGTAGACGCCGAGCGAGAGCGAGAGCAACTCCATGAGCTGGGCGGTGTCGGTGCGGGGAGCGGCGGCCATGGGAATCAGCCTATCCGCAGATACTTGACTACCTCAAGCATCTGCGGTTAGCGTCGGGTCGCATTGCTTGAAGTTCTCAACCATCCACATTGACAAATAACTCCGAGGAGCGACCCGTGACCGTCACCGTTTCCGATGTGTCCCGCGCGGCCAGCCTGCTGTCACGCCCCATCACGCTGAACGGGCTGACCGTCCCGAATCGCATTGTGATGGCGCCGATGACGCGCATGTTCTCCCCCGGCGGCATTCCCGGCGACGATGTCCGGTCCTACTACGCCCGCCGCGCGGCCGCGGGTGTCGGCCTGATCGTCACCGAGGGCACCTACGTCGGCCACGAGTCCGCCGGGCAGAGCGATCGGGTGCCGCGGTTCCACGGTGACGAGCAGCTGGCTGGCTGGGCCAAGGTGGTCTCGGACGTGCACGCGGCGGGCGGCACGATCATGCCGCAGCTCTGGCACATCGGCATGGTCCGCAATCACGGTGAGCCGCCCTTCGCCGACGCCCCCGCGGTCGGCCCGTCCGGTATTCGCGTCGACGGCACCGAGGGCACGGGCAAGGCGATGACCCAGCGTGACCTCGATGACGTCATCGCCGCGTTCGCCGAGGCCGCCGCGGCCGCCGAGCGCATCGGATTCGACGGCGTCGAACTGCACGGCGCGCACGGCTACCTGCTCGATCAGTTCCTCTGGGAGCGGACGAACCGCCGAACCGATTCCTACGGAGGCGATTCCGTCGCCCGCACGAAGTTCGCGGCCGAGATCGTGGCGGCGGTCCGCGCGGTGGTCTCCCCCGAGTTCCCGGTGATCTTCCGCTACTCCCAGTGGAAGCAGGAGGCCTACGACGCCCGGCTCGCGCAAACCCCGCAGGAACTCGAGGCGATCCTGTCCCCGCTCGCCGCCGCCGGTGTCGACGCCTTCCACGCTTCCACCCGCCGCTATTGGATCCCCGAATTCGAGGGCTCGGACCTGAATTTGGCCGGCTGGACCAAGAAGCTCACCGGCAAAACGACAATCAGCGTCGGCTCGGTCGGCCTCGACGGCGACTTCCTGCGCGCCTTCGCCGGCCAGGGCGCTCCCCTCGGGAGCCTCGACAATCTCCTCGACCGCCTGGAGCGCGATGAATTCGACCTGGTCGCCGTGGGCCGGGCGCTGCTTCAGGATCCGGAATGGGCGGCCAAGGTCCTCGCGGGCCGAATCGACGAGCTGAAGCCCTACGACGCCGCGGCCCTGAAGTCCCTGAGCTAGGCACCGATCGATTGATCGAATCGCGTTCCGAACCAACGAGATTCAGGCGTCCGGCCCGAGGACGGTCGCCGCGAGGCCGGCGATCACCGGTACCGCGTCGAGCAGGTCACCGTCGGGTCCGACCATGGTGTCGAATGTTTCGAAGCTGGTGAGGGCCAGCAGGATTCGCACCTGCTGATCGATATCTTCCGCTGCGGCGCCGCCGTCGGCGAAGGGCGCGGCCAATACCAGCAAACCTTCGCGGCGGCGGTCGTCGCGGGCGGTGATGACCGCATGGACGTCGGTGTCGAGGGCGGCCAGGGCGCGTAGGCGGCGCATGGCAGGGCGGTCGGCCTGCCAGAAGCGGGCGAAGCAGGTGATGAATTCGGTAAGGGCGGCTAGGGGTTCGGGGTTGGTGAAGGCTTTGACCAGTTCGGAGAGGCCGCCCGCGACGCCGAGGTCGTCGCAGACCGCTTCCAGCAGACCGGTTTTCGATTTGAACTGGTAGTAGACCGTGGCACGTGCGACGTCCGCGCGCTTGGCCACCGCGTCCAGTGTGAAACCGGTGTAACTGTCGGACTCACCCAGCAACGACCTGGCGGCATCGAGAACCTGTCGGCGACTCAGCTCGACCTGCGCGGTGCGCTTTCCAAGGTTGTACTGGCGTGGGCTCATGGCCTTGACAGTACCCGGTGCGGGTGATTTATTCATACAGACAGTCTAACTAAATTCAATCGTCGCGGATCACCGTGCGGCGAAAGGACATTGGTCATGAACGAGCACAGACCGACCACGACCATCGACTTCTTCGGCATGTACCTGGCCCACGACGCTTGCATGCGCGACCTGGTCCGCCTCTCGTCCGCCGTCGCCGCGGGCCGCCTCGCCGAGCCTTCGGTGGCGATCGGATGGGAGACGTTCCGCCGCCAACTCGACCGGCATCACAGCACCGAGGACGCCGCGCTGTGGCCGCTGGTGCGCGCCGCTGTCGCCGATCCGGCGGACCTGGCGATTCTCGATGAGATGGAGGCCGAGCACGAGGGCATCGAGGACCTCCTGGGCAAGGTGGAGTTCGGCATCGCCAATTCCGCGGGCGGCCCGGGATTGCGGTCCGATGTCGACGCCCTCGCCGCGGCCCTCGACACGCATTTCACCCATGAGGAGCAGGTGGCCCTGCCGCTCATCGATCGCACCGTCGGCGGCCCCGGCTGGGCGGCCTTCGGCGCGGAAATGCGCAAACGCAACGGACTTCGCGCCGTGACCGAGTACCTGCCGTGGGCGCTGGACGACGCGCCCGCCGCAGCCCAGGCCAAGATGCTCGACTTCCTGCCCGCCCCGATCCGCGCTCTCTACCGCTACGTGCTGAAACCTCGCTACACCCGCGCGCGCCGCGGCTGGCTGCAGGCCGATGAGCGCGCGGAGCAAGACAAATGACGCGGGCACCCACCACCTCGGCGGACCTCGACCCGGCCCTGCGCAAGCTGGTGCTCGTGGTGGTGCTGGGCGCGATCATGACCATCCTCGACACCACGATCACCAGTGTCGCCGTGAACACCCTTGGCACCCGGTTCCATTCACCGCTCACGACGGTGCAATGGGTGCTGACCGGATACACCCTCGCGCTGTCGGCCAGCATCCCGCTGTCGGGCTGGGCGATCGTGCGATTCGGCCCGAAGACCATGTGGATCGCCTCGCTGTTGCTGTTCATCACCGGGTCGGTCCTGTGCGGACTGGCCTGGAACATCTTCGCGCTCAACATGTTCCGACTACTGCAGGGCTTCGGGGCGGGCATGGTCATGCCGATCGGGCAGACCATGCTGGCCCGCGCCGCCGGGCCGGAGCGGATGGGCCGCGTCATGAGCGCGGTCGCGGTACCGGCCATGCTCGCCCCGGTGCTCGGCCCGACGGTCGGCGGTCTGATCCTCGGCCACCTGTCGTGGCGGTGGATGTTCTACATCAACGTCCCGTTGTGCGCGATCGCGGTCCTCGCCGCCATTCGCGTGCTACCGCCCGACCGGGTCCGCGACCGCACCGCGCGCCTGGACCTTCCCGGATTGGCTCTGCTGTCCCCGGGTTTGGGTGCGCTGGTGTACGGCACCTCGCAGGCGGGCGGCGGAACGAGCCCCACCGACATCCGGGTCGTGGCCGGTGTACTGACCGGACTCGTGCTGGTCGGCGGCTACGCCGTCCATGCCCTGCGCAGAGGCGACACCGCGCTGGTCGACGTCGGACTGCTGCGAGACCGGAATTTCGCCGCCGTCAACGCGATGATGTTCGTCTATATCGCCACCCTGTCCGGACTGACAGCGCTACTGCCGCTGAACTTTCAGACCGTTCACGGCGACAGCCCGTTGCGCTCGGGAGCGCTGGTCGCGCCGCTCGGCATCGGCGCGATCGCGACCACGGTGCTCACCGGCAAGCTCAGCGACAGGTACTCCCCCAGGCTGCTGATCCTCTCCGGTCTCCCCGTCGTGCTGGTGGGCCTGCTCGGTCTCATCCGGATCGGATCGGCAGGCGATATCCCGGTCGCCGCAACACTGTTCGTGATCGGTCTCGGGCACGGCATGGTCATGCCCGCGGCCATGGGCGCCAGCTACCGCACCCTGCGGCACTCCGAAATCCCCTCGGCCACGACCGCTACCAATGTCGGCATCCGCGCGGGCAGCTCTTTCGGCGTGGCAGCGCTGCTGGTGCTGTTGCAACGCTACCTCGACCATCGCCCACCCGATGCCCACGCGTTCACCCAAACATATTGGTGGGCACTGATGTTCGGCGCTGTCGCGGTCCTGCCGGCGCTGATGCTGCCGCGCCACCGACAACCCACAGCCCCGTAGCGACCCGCCGTTCGGCTACAACGCGAAGATCCGGCGGGCGTTCGCGTCCAGGTACCGAGTGCGGGTTTCGTCGTCCAGGCCCAGCGCGTCCAGACCGTCGAGGGCGTGCTGGGGGAAGATCATCGGGTAGTTGGTGCCGAAGAGGACCTTGTGGCTGCCGGTGCCGGTCTTCATGAACGAAACGAGTTCGGGGGGAAGGCGTTTGGTGGTGTAGGCCGAGGTGTCGATCACCACGTTGGGGTGTTTGCGGGCTACGGCGATCATTTCCTCGGTCCAGGGGTAGCCGATGTGGCCACAGACGATCGTCAGTTCCGGGAAGTCGAGGGCCACCTGGTCGATGTAGGGGATGGGCCGACCGGTTTCGGAGGGGCGGAGCGGGCCGGTGTGGCCGACCTGGGTGCAGAAGGGAATGCCGAGGTCCACGCACGCGGCGAACAGCGGGTAGAACCGGCGGTCGGTGGGTGGGGTCTCCCAGAGCCAGGGCAGCACTCGCAGCGCCTTGAACCCCTGGTCCTCGACCCGGTGACGCAACTCGCGCACCGCGTCCATGGGGTGGCGCAGATCCACCGAGGCAATACCGGAGAGGCGGTCGGGTGCTTCGGAAACCCATTCGGCCACTTCGTCATTGGAGATGAGCACGCCCTCCGGTGCGGTCCAGGCCGACAACAGGGTGTGATCGACGCCGGCCGCGTCCATGACGGCCAGCGTCGACTTCAGAGGGATCTCGCCGGTCGGGATTTCCGTGCCGGACCAACGGCGCAGGGAGGCGAACATGTCGTGGGCGAGAAAGCGAGCGGTGGGGTGCTGGGCCCAGGCGTCGACGGTCATCTGCGCGTGCTCCTTCGCGTGGCGGGCGGATGTCTCCCATCATGCCGAGGCGAGCGCGGCGAGCTCCTCCGATTCCACACATTCCAGGAAGGCGGCCACGGCCGGATTCTGTTCCTCCGCCCGCCACACCGCATACAAATCCAGAGTGGGTACCGGATCGAGAAGTTTGACCGCGACCGAATTGCTGCCGGGCGCACCCATTCCCATGGAAATCGCGCGCGGCAGCGAGGCGAACCCGACCATCGGCCGCACCGACACCATGTGCGCCGTCGCACCCGGATCATCGGCGTGATGGGCCACGTTGAGCGTGATCCGCGTCTGCGCCGCGGCCCGGAAGATGGTGTCGTACATGGCCGGACACTGCTCGCGCGCGAACAGCACGCAATCCTGCCCCTGTAGCTCCGCGAACGGCACGCCCGGGCGGTCGGCCCAGCGATGTCTTCGCCCGACCACCGCCACCAGCGGCACCCGGTGCAGCAGCCGCCGATAGCGGAATTCCGCCGTGCTCGGATGCCCGTACACCAGGGCGATATCGAGGGAGCCGTCCGAGAGCGCCGCCAGCTGCGGCCCGGTCCGCTTCTCCCACAACGACACCACGATGTCGGGATGCCGCTCGGTCATCCGCACCAGCGTGTCCGGCAGCACATGCCGGCTCGCGGGCAGGTTGTAGCCGATGGCCAGACTGCCCGACCGCCCCTCGGCGGTGGCCTTGGCCGCCCGCGCCGCCCGCTCCATCTGGGCGACGATCTGGCGGGCCTGTAACTCGAACTCGCGTCCGGCCGCGGTCAGCCGAACCTCGTGGGAATTCCGGGCGACCAGCTGGACCCCGAGTGACTTCTCCAGCTTCTGCAACTGTGCGCTGAGACTGGGCTGCGTGAGGTGGAGGCGCTGCGCTGCGCGGCCGAAGTGCAACTCTTCGGCAATCGTGATGAACGAAACGAGATGTCGGAACTCCATGACGCCAGGCTCCTTCCGAGTGACTCTCACGGTAGCGGCGGCAAATAACCGATGATGAATCGCGACCGCACAGCCACCCCCGGTTCGGTTGCTACACAGTGAACCCCCGATGTGATTCCCGTCTCCCCGGAACAAGTCGGGGCGCTCGTTCGTTGTCTGTCTACGGGGGAGAAATCCGCTCGCACACGGCATGGCCGTTGTGCCACCATGTGTTTCACCGAAGATCACCCGACCGCCACGGTCGTGACCAGCAGGAAAGGAGGAGACGGCTTGAGTACCAAGCGCACACCACGCGGCAACGACCGGTCCATCGGCCGTCTCCAGGCCCGCGCGTAGACCCCGGCCCCTTCTTTCTTTCCTGTCGTTCCCTTTCACGAAACATGGTGACCCCCATGCTGTTCCGTCATGCCGAAGACCCGGAGATAACCACCGACAACTGGATACACGCCGGAGTGCTGCTGCTCAACGCCTCCTACGAGGCGCTGACCACGATCCGCGCCGACCGTGCCGTGGTGCTGCTGCTCAGCGGTGCCGCCGAGACGGTCACCGATCGCACGCCGCACTTCCCGGTCCGCTCGAAGCACCTGGAGCTGGCGCTGCCGGAAACCATCCGGCTGCACCGCTACATCTACCTCGAGCACCGGATCCTCGTGCACGACGACGACAGCCGCGCGACCCTGCCCGCGATTCTGCGGCGTGATCGTTACCGCTGCGGGTACTGCAACGGCTGGGCACGCACCGTCGACCACATCCGCCCGCGGTCCAAGGGCGGGCCCAACACCTGGGCCAACCTGATCGCCGCGTGCGGTCCCTGCAATACCTACAAGGCGGACCGGACTCCGGAGGAGGCCGGGATGCGCCTGCTGTGGGAGCCCAAGGCGCCCAACGACAGAGAGCGGGCGCAGCGCCAGGTCTGGAAGGAACTGGCCGCCTCGTGAACCGAATCGACTGAACAGAAGTAATCCATCACGCGTGATCGGACATGAAAGGAGCGAGATCCGATGACGAACACTGCACTTCGGGAGCCGACCCTGGCGGATCTGCTCCCCATCTCCGACTCGAAGGACTACTGGCAGCACGCGGCCTGCAAGGGCGACCCGAACCACGAGGCGTGGTTCCCGTACCCCTCGCAGGACTTCGACTACGCGCGCTCGATCTGCGAGTCCTGCCCGATCCGCCGCGAATGCGGTGACTTCGCCTCGCGTACCGGCCAGTCCGGTGTCTGGGGCGGCCACGAGTACGACCGCGGCAAGATGATTCGCGATTGACGAATCCGCGTGACGGCGGCCACTTCTGCGGGGTGGCCGCCGTTTCCGTTCCGTGCCGGTCGGATTGCGCGTAACCGGCTGGTACACGTGGTGACCTGGTGGTCATCATAGGATGGTCGATCGTGGGTACTCATCGCGCCGCGGGCGGGTCACGAGGTGTCAGCAAGGGACCAGTTATCGCAATCGCCGCGGTGATCGTGCTAGCGCTGGCCGTCGTCGGCTGGGCTTGGTTATCGGATCGGTCCAAGGAGCGCGACACCCGTGCGGCCGCTTCCTGCGTCGAGGGCACCGCGACCCTGAATGTCACCGTCGATCCCGACATCCTCACCCCCGTCAAATCCGCCGCCGACCGCTTCAACTCCACCAAGCCGCACGTCCGCGACCACTGCGCGCAGGTCAGCGTCACGGCCCAGCCGTCGGCCGCCATGGTCGCGGGCTTCACCTCCGGCAAGCCGTGGGATCCGGCGCTGGGCCCGCAGCCCGGGCTCTGGATTCCGGAGTCCACCCGTTCGGTCGAGCAGATGCGGGTGCCGGGCCTGATCGCCGGGACCCCCGCGCCGATCGCCGTGAGTCCTATTTCTCTCGCGGTCCCCGATGAACTTCGCACCGCCCTGGAAACCGGCAAGGTCCACTGGGCGGATCTGCCGAAGCTGCAGAGCGGTTCACTCGCCGATATCGGGCTCGCGCCCTGGGGCAAGCTGCGCCTGGCCCTGCCCGCGGGCGACGCCTCGCTCGCGGTCGCCTCCGCGGTCGGGTCGGGTGTCTCCGGCACCGATCCCCTCGACGCGAAGGCGGTCGCCACCGGTCAGGTCGTCTCGGCCATCTCGAACCTGGCCGCATCCGCACCCGCGGCGAAGGATACCGCCACCGCGCTCACCGACCTCGCCGCCAACACCCAGGCGAACGCGCCTGTGCACGCCGTGCCGGCCACCGAGCAGCAGATCCGCGCCCGCAACGGCCTGACCGCCTTCCGCCCCGACGGCGCGGGCCCGGTCGCCGACTATCCGGCCGCCCAGCTCACCGGTTCCTGGGTGGACGCGACCCAGAATCTGGTCGCGAGCCTGTTCTCCGATTTCCTGCGCGCCCCCGACCAGTCGAAGCTGTTCACCGACAACGGTTTCGGCGCCGCTCCCCCGGCGACCACCCCGGTGCCGGCGAAAGCGGTGCTGGACAAGGTGAATCAGATCCTCGCCCACCCGGTGCTCGGCGTGCAGGCGACCGTGCTGCTCGACGTCTCCTCGTCCATGACCGCCGCCGAGGGTTACGGCACCCGGCTCGCGAATGCCGTTGCGGCACTGGAGTCCACGATGGGCGTGATGCCGCCGGAGTTCGGGCTCGGCGTGTGGGAGTACTCGAAGAATCTCGACGGCAACAACCCCTACAAGGTGGTGACCGCGACCGCGCCGCTCAGCAACGACCAGCGGGCGGCCATCAGCCAGGGCCTGACCACCGTCACCGCCAGTCCGTCCAAGCCGGACCGCACCTATCCGACCCTCGAGGCGGCCTACAAGAACGTCCTGGCCAACTACGCGACGGCGCGCACCAATTCGATTCTGCTGATCACCGACGGCCCGGAGGACGATTCCCCCATCACCGGCGATCAGCTGCTCGCCGATATCGCCGCCGCGACCGACCCGGCCCATCCGGTGCGCGTCGACGTCATCGTGGTCGGCGGCGCGGGCACTCAGACCCTGCAAACCCTGAGCCAGCGCACCGGCGGCACATACACCAAGGTCGGCACCACCGCCGATCTCCCGTTCGGAACCGCTGTCTCACAGGCGCTCACCACGCCGTGACCCCCAGTCCGACGAGTGTGCGGAAATCCCCACCGCAACACGTCGGTATCGGTTGTCCGATTAGCCAGCAAACCCGTGGCATATTCGGCGAATGGCACACAGTACCGGTCCTGAACCGACATTGAAGCAGGGCTTGGCAGCCGGAACATCGATCGCGGCGGGCATTCTGCTCATCGTGATCGGTGTGCTCTCGGTCCTGCAGGGCATCTCCGCGGTCGCCTCGGACGACCTGCTGGTAGTCGGCTACGACTACATCTACAAGCTGAACACCACCGGCTGGGGCTGGATCCACATCGTCCTCGGCGTCATCGAGATCTGCGTGGCCATCGGCCTGCTCATGGGCACCACCTGGGGTCGCACCGCGGCCATCATCCTGGCGGCGCTCTCGATCGTCGAGAACTTCCTCTGGATCCCGTACTACCCGGCCTGGTCGCTGCTCATCATCGCGCTGGACGTCGTGGTGATCTGGGCCATCGCGGCCTACAAGCCCGCGTCGAGCTAGACTCCGGCACCACAGAAAGCGCCCCACCGGTTCCCGGAACCGGTGGGGCACTTCGTTATTGGCCAACGCTCAGCGCGATCGGCTATCGCTCAGACGCCGACCGCCGGTGCGAGGGTCTGCTCGCACCACTCCCGGAAGGTGGTCGGGCTGGCGGTCGCCTCGGTGCGCGGGACGGCGTCGTCGAGGCCGCTCTCCTTGGCGCGCATCATGTCGACGAAGGCGGTGGCCATCGCCTCGCTGGTACCGCGCGCGGTCAGCGTGGCACGGCAGTCGTCGAGGGACTGCCATTGGTAGCCGATCGGGCGGCCGAGCACCTCGGACATGGTGTGCGCCAGGTCATTCGGCGCGAGATCCTCCGGTCCCAGCACCGGCACCTCACCCGTTCCGGTCCAGGAGCGGTCGAGCAGCAGGCGGGCCGCGGCCGCGGCGATATCGCGGGTGGCGACCATCGGCGCGGCACGGTCGGGGGCCACGGTTCCGGTGAACACGCCGGTCTCGCGGATCGAAATCGCCTGCCACAGAAGGTTGTCCATGAACGAGGGATTCGTGAGCGCCCGAAAGGCCACGCCCGTACTCGCGATGAGGTCGTCCATGGCGAGCGACGCCGTCACGTGCCCGGCCCGATCGGCGAACGGCGTGCCGCGGCCCAGCGCCGAGACGCCGACGACATGGCCGACCCGATGTTTGGTGAACGCCTTCGCGGCCGCGGCGGTGAAGCCGGAGAACGGGGCGTCCTGGGTCGGGGCGGAGGGGTCGGGCGGGACGAGCCAGAAGACGGCGTCCGCGCCGGCGAAGGCCCGGTCCACGACATCGGCGTCACCGTGCGATCCGGTGACGATGTCGACGCGGGAGCGGACCGCCTCCGGCAGCCTGGCGGGATCGCGCACGATGACGCGCAATTCCTCACCGCGAGTGGCGGTTTCGAGCAGGATCTCCAGCAGCCGGCTGCCGATGTGACCGGTGGGGGCGGTAATGACGATCATGCTTCGAGTCTGGTGAGCCCACGACGCGACGTCCAAGACCCTTTCCATCGATTGATACCGTGAAGGTATGGATCTGGATCTGCGCAAGCTCCGCTACTTCGCCGCCGTGGCCGAGCACCGCCACTTCGGCCGGGCCGCGGAGCAGCTCTACATCGCCCAGCCCGTGCTGAGCCGCCAGATCAAGGCCTTCGAACAGGAACTGGACTGCGCGCTGCTCGTGCGCACCACTCGCAATGTGGAGCTGACGGCCGCGGGCAGGCAGCTCTACGAGGAAGCGCAGAGCATCCTCGCCGCCGTCGATGCCGCGGTGCAACGCGTCCAGCGCGCCGACCGCGGCGCGCGACGGCTGGTCATCGCCTTCTCCCCCGGCCTGCGGATCTCCGAAGCCATCCGCGAATTCGCCGCCCTCCACCCCGACATCGATACCGACATAGTCCCCGCCCGCTGGTGGGAACGAGACACTCCACTTCGCGACGGCCGCGCCCAAATCGGTTACCTCCGCAGACCTTTCGACGACACCGGCATGCGCACCATCCCCGTGGGCCTCGATCCCAGGGTGGCCTGCATGCCCACCACCCACCCACTCGCCGCACGCGACTCCCTCACCGAAGCCGACCTCGACGGCGAACAGATCCTCGACTTCGCCAACCGCCGCACGGCCTCCCTGGAGGAGAAATTCGAGCTGATCGCCTCCGGCCAGGGTCTGGCCCTGGTCCCCTTGAGCCTGGCCCGCGCCTACACCCGCCCCGATGTGGTCCATCACGTCGTCACCGACGCCCCCGCCTTGGAAACCTGCCTGGTCCTCCCCTCCGGCCACCCCGATAAACTCGTCCGAGACTTCCTCGACACAGCCCTGACCACCCTGCGCCCCGTGTGACCATGAGGTTCGCATCAAGTGAGATCGTTCCCGCCAACCGCAAGGGAGTGAATTCATGAGCATCGCCGTCAATCAGCTGACCAACCCCGCCGTACGGGCATTCGTCGACGCGCTCAACTCCGGAGACCGCAGCGCATTCGCCGCAACCCTCACGCCCGGAGTGACCATGTCCGACGATGGCTCGGACCGCGACGTCGACGACTGGACCGAGCGCGAGATCTTCTCCTCGGGAGGCCACATGGACGTCGAGTCGCAATCCGACGACGGCCTCGCCCTGATCGCCAACTACCGCAACGACACCTGGGGCGCGATGCGCACCGCATGGCGCTTCACCATCACCGGTGGCAAGGTCAGCCGCTTCGAAACCGGCCAGGCATAGCATCGGGTCCGCGACTCGATCGATGACCGGGTGATGTTTTCCCACCCCTGCGGTGGGTGGGGCCGCAGGCCCGGGATTCCTACCCTGAGGGCATGACGCAACCGCTTCCGCCCGCGGGCTGGTATCCCGAGCGCGGCGTTCTCCGGTTCTGGGATGGCTATCGATGGACCGAACGCAGCCAACCGCTGCCCGTGAGAACCACGGCGACGCAGCAGGTTTCGGACGATCCGCGGCTGCTCCGGGAACGGGCGCTGGTGTTTCGGCACAAGGCGGAATTGATCGAGCATCACGGCTGGAGCATCGTCGACGGCGACGGGTCGGCGGTGGGGTCGCTGGTGCCGATCGGGGCGAAAACGCTGGAGCGGCTGGCCGGTTCGAATGTCGAACTTCGCGACGAGCATGACGCACTCGTCCACACGATCACCGAGGGCGTCGTCCGGTTCAAGGCCGTCACGCGCATCGACGGGCTCGGCAAGATCACCCAGGGCTGGTCGGCGACAGGCAAGTTCACAATTACCGACGAGGACGATCGGCTGGTCGCCACGGTCCAATGCACCGGCTCGAGATCGACCCGATTCCTCGTCCGCGATGCCGACGGCGCACAGATCGGCACCATCGACTACAAGGTGGTGCCCCTCAACCGCATTCTGATCGACCGATACGAGATGTGGGTCCACCTCGACCACCCACTCACCGATCCCCTGACGAGCCTCGTTCTCGCGACCGTCCCCCGCACCTACCGCGCCATCCGCTCCCGCACCACGGGAGCCTGACTCAGCGCTGCGGCCAGCCGCTCGGATTGCTCACGGGGCGGTCCACTTCCAGAGGCACGATCGAGCGGGTCTCGTATTGGGTGGACAGGACGATATGGGTCTCGATGGTGCCGTGCTCGCCGATGCGCTCGGCCAAGCCCTCGAAGTGCTGCAGGGAGGCGGCGCGGACCTTGAGGAGGGTGCAGTGGCTGCCGCTGAGTTTATGAACCTCCACGACCTCCGGATAGTCCTCGGCGGTGCTGGTCTTCAGCAGGCATTTGCCCAGGGCACAACGCAATTGGATGAACGCGAGGACCGGCAGGCCGGTGCGGCGCGGGTCGACGCGGGCCTCGTAACCGGCGATCACGCCCGACTCCTCGAGGCGGCGCACCCGATCGGCCACGGCGGGCGCGGAGAGGTGGACGCGGCGGGCCAATTCGTTGTACGAGAGGCGGGCGTCGGCTTGGAGCTCGGCGAGGATGTTCCAGTCGGTGTCGTCCAGGGGTTTGTTCGTGTGCAAACCGATTCCTCCTGAACGCCTTGCGATCGGCAGCCGAAGCGGCCGAATCTCCTTGACCATCATATTCTTTGCGGCCCGCACGGCTTCTAGCGTTTTCTCATGACCGCAATCGAGACCGAGCCGGTGCTGAAACGCCGGTGGCTGGTGGCATTGTTCCTGGGTGCCGCGGCAATGAGCCTGACCATGGTGACCGCCTCCACGATGGGCACATTGGTGGCCGCCGATGCTTTGGGCCCGGCCTGGTCGGGGCTGCCGAGCGCCGCCGGTGTGCTCGGAACCGCGCTCGGGGCATCGGGATTGACCGCGGTCATGGCACGCCGCGGTCGACGTGCGGGCCTGGTGAGCGGATACGCCGTCGGCGTGGCCGGTGGGCTGTGCGCGGTGCTGTCGACGGTGACGGTCTGGCTGCTGATCGTCGGCATGGTGCTGCTCGGCGTCGGCAATGCGGCGGCCCAGCTGTCCCGGTACGCGGCCGCCGACCTGCGGCCGGGACGGCCGGGTGCGCTGCTGGCCGTGGTCGTGTGGGCGGGAACCATTGGGGCGGTGGGCGGTCCGCTCCTGCTCGCCCCGCTGTCGGCGGCGGCACAGACGGTGGACCGCCCCGCGCAGACGGCCGTCTTCCTGCTCGGCACGGTATCCGTCACGGTCGCGGCCCTCACCGCTACCACCCTGCGCCGCGACACGTCCACCACTCCACCGGAGACTCCGCCCCAACGCCCGCCCATGCGGCTGGCCCTTACCTCCATGCTGGCCGCGCAGGTGGTCATGACCACGATCATGACCGCCGCCCCGCTCGCCATCCACCAGCACGGCCACGGCCTGCACATCGTCGGCGTGATGATCTCCGCCCACACCTTCGGCATGTTCGCCCTCGCACCCCTGTCGGGCCTGCTGTGCGACCGCTTCGGCGGCCGGCCCCTGATCGTGACCGGCCTTGCGCTGCTGGCGATCTCGGCCACCGCGGCCCCCGTGGCGGGCGCCGTCGGGGGTGCCCTACTCGCGATCGACCTGTTCCTGCTCGGCTACGCCTGGAACCTCGCCTACATCGGAGCCAGCAACCTGCTCGCGGGCAACCTCCCCGAGACCGAACGCATGCACATCCAGGGAGCCGTCGAATCACGGGTGTGGGGCGGATCGGCCCTGGCCACCCTCGCCTCGACCGCGGGCTACGCACTCGGCGGCTACGCCCTCCTGGCGGCCCTGTCGCTCATAGTCCTGGCCGTCCCCGCCACACTGCTCAGCCGAGCTCCCATGCCCCCTCGGCGGCGTGGGCGTGAAATGCCTTCCACGCCTGCCAGGCTCGCGTGGCGCCGAACTGCGCGTTGAAGCGCAGCACGTCCCGGACGTCGTCCACGGTCGCGCCGCCGCCGAGCGCCCGCTGAGTGTGGATGCGGAAGGTATCGCCCAGGGTCTGGTAGTGGATATCGATACTCATTGTGGTGAAGGCTCTTTCGCGAACCGTGAGGGTCCCCGGACCGGACGGCGTGCGCATCCGGGACTGGAGATCGAAGTAATCCAGGAAGTACGGATCCAGCTGAGCCAAGGTGGCGCGCGCCGCTTCCGGCAGCGGCGAGGGCGGAGCATCGGGGCCCGACGTCACCAGCTCGCCGGGCAGCGGTTCCACGGTCTCCGGAATCGGCAGGCCCAGCACCGTTTCCAGCTCGGCCAGGCGATCGAATGCGGCCAGCGCCGTATGATAGCCGCTGTCGTAGGAGATCAGGCGCAGCAGGGCGCGCACGTCTGCGGAGGTCACGCCGAGATTCAGTCCGTCGCGCAGGTGGCGTTCGAAAGGAAGCCCGAGGGCCTGGGCGCAGACGTCGGCGGTCAGGCGCAGGAACACCTTCTCCCGCTCGGACAAGCTGGATACCGCGTCGGCGTGCCGGACGCTGGCCGATTCCATCTGCGCGAACATCGAATCCAGTGCCGCGATATCGGTTTCGGCGGGCGGGGTGACTGCGGTCATGGCGACCACTCCTCATTTTATGAACATGTGTCGCGCTACAGCTGTAGCGCTATAAATGTAGCGCTATGACTGTCCAGTTACAATGCCGGTCATGGAAGAAATCTCGGCACCGCGCCGCCGCCCGAACGCCCGCGGACGCGGCGAGATGCTGCGGGAGGAGATCGTCGAGACCGCGATGCGAATGCTCGACGACCTCGCCGACGACGAGGCGCTGTCACTGCGCGCGGTGGCCCGCACCGTCGGGATCGCCGCCACCTCGGTGTATCTGCACTTCCCCGACCGGGATTCGCTGGTACTCGCGGTCGCCCAGCGCTGTCACGAGGAACTGGTGGGCGCCGGCGACGCCGCGGACGCCGCCGAGCAAGATCCCGCCCGCGGACTACGCGCGCGCATGCTTGCCCAAATGGATTGGGCCCAGCGGCATCCCGGCCTCTACAAGGTTCTGCACGAGAGTCTGGTGCACCGAAAGCTCGGCATGCCGTTCAAGCAGGTGATGGTCCAGCGCACCGTCGACGCCGTCCAGCGCTGCATGGACGCGAACCTGGCCCCCGCCGACGATGCGACCACCGTCGCCATCGACCTGCGCACCGCCGTGAACGGCATGCTCTCCCAACGCATCAACGAACCCGATATGCCCTGGCCCCCCGCCGACGAGCAGCTCGACCGCTTCCTCACCAAACTCGTCGGCCTCGATTGATCAGGGGCGCTTGCCCTTTGCTCAGCCGATCGCGCGTACCGCCCGCAGGATCAGCTCGGCGGCCGCGTCGGGCCGCGACACCGTGACCGCGTGCGAAGCGGCGATCTCGACGGTGTCGGCACCGGCACGCTCGGCCATGAAACGCTGAGCCTCCACGGGGATGTTCTTGTCCTCGGTGGTGAGCAGCGCGTAGGCCGGAATGGTCGTCCAGGCGGCGGCCGCGGCCGGTTCCTGGAGCGCCGCCACTGCGACCGGGCGCTGCGTCACCGCCATGGCGGCGGCGGTGGCGGCGGGAACATCCCCGGCGAACTGCTGCGGGAATTCGTCCCGGCGGATGTAGAGCTCGGTGGCCTCGGCGCCATCCGCCGCGGGATACGACGCGGGGCGGGTGGTCGGGCCGAGGGTCGAGCCCGGGAACTTGTCGGTCAGTTCCAGTGCGCTCTCACCCTCGGCGGGGATGAAGGCCGCCAGGTAGACCAGTGCCTTGACCTCCGGCTTTCCCTGTGCGGCAACGCTGATGACGCTGCCGCCGTAGGAATGTCCGGCCAGCACCACCGGCCCGTCGATGCTGTCCACGACGGAGGCGATGTAGGCGGCGTCGGAGGTGAGACCGCGCAAGGGGTTGGCGGCGGCGAGCACCGGGATGCCTTCGGCGGCCAGGATTTCGATGACGCCGTTGTAGCTGGAGGAATCGGCGAAAGCGCCGTGCACCAGAACCACGGTCGGGGCGGTCGTCATAGCGGGGTAACTCCTCGAGTCGAATCGGAGATCAGGCAGTGTCGCGATGGCCTGTGCCACAGCGGCTTTCATTTTCGTCCGGAAATATCGAACCGCGCCCCGCCGGATGGGCCGTGAAGTCCACGATTCAAGACACGGCGGCGATGGTGGTGTCCGGCCGGTCCGCCCAGCTCGCCGACCCGGTGGTCCGGAAGTGCTGTTGATAGGCGCGCGGTGAAATCCCCAGGCGCGCGATGAAAGTCCGGCGCAGCGCCTCACTGCTGCCGAAACCGGCGGCCGTCGCCGCCTCGGTCACCGACGCCCCGCTGTGCAGCAGGTCCCGGGCGACGCCGAAGCGGATGAAGGCCACGTATTCGGCCGGTGACCGCTCCAACTCGGACCGGAACAGCCGGGTCAGGTGCCGGACGCTGACCCGTGCGTGCGCGGCCAGGGTCTGCACCGTATGCGGGAAGGCAGGATCCGCGCAGATCAAATCGACGACCGTGCGCACCAGCGAGCTGCGCGGCACCGGCCCGGCCAGCGAGGCCGAGAACTGCGACTGCGTACCGGCTCGCTGCATGTACACCACCAGCAGCTGCGCCGTCTGCCGCGCCACCTCCGCACCGTGATCCTCCTCCACCAGCGCGAGCGCCAGGTCCACTCCCGCCGTGACACCGGCCGAGCTGTAGAGGTTTCCGTCGCGCACGAAGATCGCGTCGGCGTCCACCTCCACCGCCGGAAATCGGCGGGCCAGATCCGACGCGAACTTCCAGTGCGTGGTCACTCGCCGCCCATCGAGCAAACCGAGCTCGGCCAGCACCCTGGTGCCACTGCAGAACGACACCAACCGACGTGTGCGCGCCGACAGCCAGCGGGCCGCCGCCAGCACCTCCGGCGTCATGAACACCGACGCGGGCAGCTCACTGCCCGGAATCATCACCGTGTCGAACCGCCCGGCCTCCGCCGCGGCCCCGGACACCGCCACCCGCGCCCCGATCGAGGTCTGGACATCGCGGCCGTCCGGCGAGAGCAACACCACCTCATAGTCGTGCACGACCTGATTGGCCTCCATGAAAACGTCGGCGGGGCCTGCGAAGTCGAGCATCTTCACACCATCGAACATGAGGATCCCCACCCGGCGGCGGGTCGAATCGGAAGATATGGAGGACATATCCACCAGTATTCTGGAGGCACGCCTCCAGAACAAGTGGAGTGCGCCAGATCGCATATTGATACGGTGATCCCCATGGGTAGACCACGGCAGTTCGACGAGCAGACACTGCTCGATGCCGCGATCGAGCTCTTCTGGGCCCAGGGCTTCGACACCACCTCGGTGGAGGACGTCTCCCGTGCGACCGGCATCGGCAACGGCAGCCTCTACGGCGCCTACGGCAACAAGCGCGGCCTGTTCCTGGCCGCCTTCGAACGCTACTGCGACCAACGCGCCCGCTTCGTCTGCGAGGTCGTCGAATCCGCCCCCGGCTCGGCCCGCGCCGCCGTCCGTGCCCTCTGCCGGGCCGTCATCGACGACTGCGCCGCCCACCCGGACCGCCGCGGCTGCCTGATGATCAACAGCATCGCCCAGCTGGCCACCCGCATCCCCGAGGTCGCGACCATCGGCGCGCGCACCACCGCCGCCATGGAAAACGGTGTAGCCGAACGCCTCCGCAAGCCCATGGCCACCGCGGGCCCGATCGACGAAACCCTGCTCTCGACCTTGAGCGCCAACATCATCATGACCACCCAGGGCCTGATCCAGCTGAGCCGCATGGGCGTCGCCCCGTCCCGTTTGAGCGAAATCGCCGACATCTCGGGCGAAATTCTGCCCGCGGCCTGGGCCGACCATCCCTGCCGCTCAGGTGATTAACAAGAAAAGCTGATCAGCGGCCCGAATTTTGCTGTTTCAGAAATCGCGCGCCCGATCCTACGGTCGATCGGATTGGCTTCGCGATGATGAGGATTCGGAATGAGAAAGCTGGCCACGGTGCTGCTCCTGCTCGGGACGCTGGCGGTGCCGTTCATGAACGGCACCGCTCCCGCAACGGCTGACCCCGGGGGTCTGAAGGGCCCCTTGAGTACGAGCGGGCGATACATCGTCGATGCCGGCGGCAATCGGGTGAAGCTGAAGTCCGGCAACTGGCACGGGGCCAGCGGCACCTGGAACGGCAGCGGCGACGACGAGGTGGACGCCAACAACGCCGCCGAGGAGAACGGGCACCGGGCCCCGCTGGGACTCGACCGGGTACCGATGGCCAAACTGGTCGCGGACTTCAAGGCGCTGGGGCTCAACAGCATTCGCCTGCCGTTCTCGAACCAGATGATCACCGACACCCGCGCGGTGCAGGGACTGACCGTCAACCCGGAACTCAACGGACTGCGCCCGCTCGAGGTGTACGACCGGGCCGTCACCGCCCTCACCTCGGCCGGGCTCGGCGTCATCCTCAACAACCACACCACGAGTACGCGCTGGTGCTGTGGCGTGGACGGCAACGAGCGCTGGAATTCGGGCCAGTCCTGGGAGCAGTGGATCGACGACTGGGTTTTCATGACCGCCCGCTATCGCAACGATCCCGGCGTCATCGGCGCGGACCTGCGCAACGAGGTGCGCCGTGACACCTGGGACAACCCCAACTGGGGGCAGGGCGACAGCCACGACTGGGCCGACGCCACGCAGGAGGCGGGCGACGCCATCCTCACCAAGGGCAATCCGCAGCTGCTCATCATGGTCGAGGGCGTGAACTGGATGGGCATCCCCACCGACCTGACCTGGCACGAGCGGCCGATGCTGGAGCCGATCCAGCGACTGTCCACCACCTTGGTGACGTCCCACAAGGTCGTGTACGCGGTCCACTTCTACGGCTATATCGGCCCCAATCACACCGGCGGCACCGGCCTCGGCGGCGGTGAGACCCACGATCCGCGCTTCCGCGACATGTCGCGCGCCGATCTGTTCAAGTCGATGGACGAACGCGCGGGCTACGTCGCCACCACGGCCGACAAGCATTTCACCGCCCCGGTGTGGGTCAGCGAATTCGGTGTCGGCAAAACCGATTCCAGCGATCTCGACAAAGCGTGGTTCAAGAACATGGTCGACTACCTGATCGATCGGGATCTCGACTTCGCCTACTGGCCGATCGTCGGCTTCCAGCAGAGCGACAAGGGCAACTCCTGGGGCCTGCTGCGCTATGACACCGGCGGCGGGCTGCGCAAGATCACCGACGCGGACGACTGGCGCGGTGGGCATTTCGATCGCCTGATGGCCGCCAATGGATTCACCGGAAAGGTCGCCCCGGTTCGCAGCTGGTCCATGCTGCAGGGCATCCACGAGGACGACAACCGTTCGATCCGCGCCGCCGCGGACTGGGACGGCGGCGCGCACAAGATGGTGTGTCCCGACGGCCAGCGGTTGTTCGGTGTCACCGACCGCGGCCAGGGCGGGCTCTGCGGTGACGCCACCGTGAGCGACCTGTGGCAGCCCGGCGCCGACGCGGTCAAGGTCAACACCGAGAAGGTCACCACCGACTGGGCGAACGGCTTCACCAAATACCAGTGCGCCGAAGGCCAATTCATGCTCGGCTACAGCCTGCACGGTGACGCCATGTCCGCCATCCTCTGCGCCCCCGCCCGCCTCCCCCTGGCAGGCGCCGGACGCACCGTCTGGTTCGACCGTGGCGACAACCGTCCCGCCTCCGGCGAGGGCGGCGACTGGGCCAACGGCTATTACAAGGGCCAGTGCAACGCCAACGAGTACGTCGCCGGAATCGCCTTCTCCGGCAACAACAACCGAGGCAACCGCCCCCAGGCCCTCTACTGCCGCACCCTTCCCTGACCGTTGGCCACCCAAGGCTCCGCACCGTGAGCCTGCTTCCCTTTCCGCCGGAAGCAGGCTCACAGGCCGAGCACCGCGCCGACCCGGGCCGTCAGATCCTCCTCGGATATGTCGTCGACCTCGATGACGGGCAGCCCGAGGCGGGCGGTCTCCTCCCGAAGACGGTTGGTGAACAACCGATCCCGCTCCAGCAGATTGCGCGCGGCACGCTCCGGATCACCGGTCTTGCCGGGAATCTCCCAGCCGCGCCGGTCGAACGCTCTCCGGCGGAACTCGGGCGACGGAAGCAACCACACACCGCGGTCGTGCTCGGCGAGCAGCGGAGCCACCAGAGGCGGCAGCAGGCGGAATCCCTCTGCGATGACCCCGGTTTCGCCGGACACGCCCACCAGGTCGTCGACGATGAACCGAAATCCTTCACCCCGGAACCAATGGAAGGTGTCGAGCATCGTCTCCGGTGACCGCTCCACCCAGCGTTCATCCATGCTCATCGCCGAAAACCGGCTCAGCCAAGGCGAGTCGTCCCGAGTGCTCCGTGCGGCATGCGCCCGCATCGCCTCATCGGTCGAGTACACCCGCAACCCGTGCCGCGCAGCGAGATTCGCCGCGACCGTCGACTTGCCCGCACCGCTGCCCCCGCCGATCCAATACACGTGACGTAACCGCGCACGCAACGCCGCCGCATCACAGGACCGGTCACGCCCACCGACACCCATTCGACAAAACTATCCGTCCGCGCCGGTGACGGACCTCGAACATGACTCATCGGCCGAATGCCGAGTGCCCCTCCGGTTCCTGGAACCGGAGGGGCACTCGACCACGCTCATCGAGCCGCGCGGATCACTCCGCGTAGGCGTCCAGGGGCGGGCAGGAGCAGACCAGGTTGCGGTCGCCGTAGGCGCCGTCGATGCGACGGACCGACGGCCACACCTTGGCGCGGGCATGCTTGACACCCATGGGGTAGACGGCCTTTTCGCGGCTGTACGGGTGATCCCATTCGCCCACCAGGCATTCCGCGGTGTGCGGGGCGCCGCGCAGCGGGTTGTCCTCCACCGGCCAGACACCGGCCGCGACCTGGTCGATCTCGCCCTTGATGGCGATCATGGCCTCGATGAAAGCGTCCAGCTCTTCGAGGTTTTCGCTCTCGGTGGGCTCCACCATGAGGGTGCCCGCGACGGGGAAGCTCATGGTCGGGGCGTGGAAGCCGTAGTCGGCCAGGCGCTTTGCCACATCGTCGACGGTGACGCCGGTCTGCTTGGTGATCTCGCGCAGGTCCAGGATGCACTCGTGGGCGACCATGCCGTTGTCGCCGGTGTAGAGGACCGGGAAGTGCGGGTCCAGCTTGCGGGCAATGTAATTGGCCGAGGCGATGGCGGTGAGGGTGGCGCGGCGCAGGCCGTCGGCGCCCATCATGCGGATGTAGGCCCAGGTGATCGGGAGGATCGAGGCCGATCCGTACTTGGCGGCCGACACCGCGTGCGAACCCTTTTCGAGGGGATCGCCCGGCAGGTACTTGGCCAGGTGCTCGCGCACCGCGACCGGGCCGACGCCCGGACCGCCGCCGCCGTGCGGGATGCAGAAGGTCTTGTGCAGGTTCAGGTGGCTGACGTCGCCGCCGAACTTGCCCGGACGGGCCAGTCCGACAAGGGCATTGAGGTTCGCGCCGTCCACGTACACCTGGCCGCCCGCCTCGTGCACCAGCCCGCACAGCTCGGCCACCTCGTGCTCGTACACGCCGTGCGTGGACGGGTAGGTGATCATGATGCAGGCCAGCCGCTCGGCGTGGTCGGCGATCTTGGCGCGCAGGTCGTCGAGGTCGATATCGCCGTTGGGGCTGGTCTTGACGACCTCCACCCGCATGCCGACCATGGCCGCGGAGGCGGCGTTGGTGCCGTGCGCGCTGGCGGGGATCAGGCACGTATCCCGGTGCGAGTCACCACGATCCAGGTGGTAGCGGCGAATCGCGAGCAGGCCCGCGTATTCGCCCTGGCTACCGGCGTTGGGCTGCAACGAGACCTGGTCGTAGCCGGTGACCGCGCACAGCCAGCCCTCGAGGTCCTCGATCAGCTTGATCAGGCCCGGCGCGTCCTCCACCGGCGCGTACGGGTGCACCCGGTTGAAGCCGGGCCAGGTGATGGACTCCATCTCCGCGGCCGCGTTCAGCTTCATGGTGCACGAACCCAGCGGAATCATGCTGCGGTCCAAGGCGATGTCCTTGTCCGAGAGCGCGCGCAGGTAGCGCAGCATGGCGGTCTCGGTGCGGTACTTGGTGAACGCCGGGGCGGTCAGGAACTCCGAGGTGCGGACCTCGATGTGCGGGCGCTGCTTGCCGTGGAAGAGCGCGCCTTCGGGTCCGACCGGGATCTCCGCGCCGAAGCAGTCCAGCACCGCGACCACATGGGTGTCGGTGGTGACCTCGTCACACGCGATGGCGACGTGATCGGCGTCGACGAGCCGCAGGTTGATCCCGTGCCCCTTCGCCTTGGTCACAATGGCTTCCGCGCCGCCGGGCACGTTCACCAGCACGGTGTCGAAGAAACTCTGATGCACGACCGCGTCGCCGAGTCCGGCGGCCAGCCACTGCGCGTGACCGTGCACGCGACGCGCCAGCGACCGCAACCCGTCGGCGCCGTGGTAGGAGGCGTACATGGCGGCCAGAATCGCCAGCAGCACCTGCGCGGTGCAAATGTTCGAGGTCGCCTTCTCGCGACGAATGTGCTGCTCACGGGTCTGCAGCGCGAGCCGGTAGGCCAGGCTGCCGTCCGCGTCCACCGACACACCGACCAGTCGACCCGGCAGCTGGCGCGCGTGCGCGGAGTGCACCGCGAGGTATCCCGCGTGCGGCCCGCCGAAGCCCAGCGGCACACCGAAGCGCTGCGTGGTGCCGAAGCACGCGTCCGCGCCCTGCTCCCCCGGCGGCGTAATCAGTGTCAGCGCAAGCAGATCCGCGCCGACCGCGACCAGTGCGCCCCGCGCGTGCGCGGCCTCGATGACCGGAGCCCAGTCCACGATCCGCCCGGAGGCGCCCGGCTGCTGCACGATCACACCGAAGAACTCGCCCTCGGGCAGCGCCTCATCGGCCAGGTTCGCCTCGACGATTTCGATGCCCAGCGGCTCGGCGCGCGTGTACAGCAGCGTCCGGGTCTGCGGGAACAGGTCGGTGTCGATGAGCAGCCGCTGCGACTTGCTCTTGCGGTTGGCCCGCTGCAGCAGAGTCATGGCCTCGGCCGCCGCGGTGGCCTCGTCCAGCATGGATGCGTTGGCCACCTCCATGGCGGTCAGGTCCGCGACCATGGTCTGGAAGTTCAGCAGCGCCTCGAGCCGGCCCTGGCTGATCTCGGGCTGGTAGGGCGTGTACGCGGTGTACCAGGCCGGGTTCTCGATGAGATTGCGCAGCAACACCGGCGGGGTGAGGGTGTCGTAGTAACCGAGCCCGATCATGGAGGTGGCCACGGTGTTCGAACCGGCCAGCGCCGCGAGCTCGGCGAGGGCCTCGTGCTCCGACAGCGCCGGGGGCAGCGCGTCGAGACCATTGCCGGCGGGCGCGTCCAGAATGCTGGCGGGCACGGCCTTGGTGGCGAGTTCGTCCAGCGACTCCACGCCCACGGTCTCCAGAATGCGGCCGGTCTCACCGCTGTCGGGGCCGATGTGGCGGTCGGCGAAGGATCGAGTCCAGATCACGGCTGCTCCAAGGGGTGGGCGGGGTGCCGGTCCGAAAACCGGCGCTTCGTCTGCCCTCCCCCTCTGTCCTCGATGCCTGAGAGATTCGGACCCCGGCCTTGCGGCCGTTGACCTTTCACCATGGGCGGGTGACGCGCGGCCACCACTTTCCAGAGGCGTCGAAACTCCGCACGGTCCCTTGTGCCTGAGAGATTGACGGGGAGGTGCTGCTCCTTCGGCGTCCGAGGCTACCCCCGGAACTCTCCCGCACGGCTGCGACGCACTGCCAGTTTAGAGGGCGTCAAGTTACAGGAATGTTGCCTGGGCTGCGTTTCACATCGCGACCGGATCCGGACAACGAAAATGCGCGCCGCCCAACGGGCGACGCGCATCCGAAAACAGGGTCTTCTAGCCGGTCTTGCTCATCCGGGCCTTGCGACGGAAGGACAGCTCGTCCTCGGGGCGATCCGAGGTGGAGCCCGCTTCGGCGCGCTCGGCCGGGAAGTTGGCGATGGCCCCGGTCAATTCGCGCATCGCACCGCTGACCGCGATGCCGAAGACGCCCTGTCCGCCCTGCAGTAAATCGACCACTTCCTCGGCGGAGGAGCACTCGTAGACGGTGGTGCCGTCGGAGAAGAGGGTGATGCCGGCGAGGTCTTCGACCCCGCGGCTGCGCAGGTGGTCCACGGCGATGCGGATGTTCTGCAGCGAGATGCCGGCGTCGAGCAGGCGCTTGACGATCTTGAGGACCAGGATGTCCTTGAACGAGTAGAGGCGCTGGCTGCCGGATCCGGTGGCACTGCGGATGGACGGGACGACCAGTCCGGTGCGGGCCCAGTAATCGAGCTGGCGGTAGGTGATCCCGGCCACCTGACAAGCGCTGGGCACGCGGTAGCCGACGAGTTCGTCCGGCACCGTGTCATCGGGGAACAGCCCTGGCTGCACCACATCCTGAGGTTGCGGTTGATCTCCCACTGACTACTCCCTTACTGCTTGCCTATCAGGGCTGGGCTCTGTCAATCGACTCTGGAGCGTTGGCCTATCAATCGAGGCTACTCTCCTGATTGTTGCGGGAGAATCGGGTCCGTCCAAGCATGATCGGGCCGCGTGTTTTTAACCCTAAACCTGAGGTAGAGACACGGATTTGTCTCGTTTCGAGCTCAGACCAAGATCATCGCCAGGTCAGAAGTTGGTCAGCTGTCCGTGGCCTTGAAATCATCGGGAGATACCGATTCGAGAAACTCCTTGAACTTCTCGACCTCGTCCTCGCGCTCGTCCGGCATAACCAGTCCGGCCTCCTCGAGCACCGGCTCCTCGGCATAGATCGGGCAGCCCACCCGCAGCGCGATGGCCACCGAATCCGAGGGCCGCGCGGAGATGCGTAGATCGTTCTCGAAGACCAGATCCGCGTAGAAGGTGCCCTCCTGCAGATCCACGATCCGCACTTCCTTGAGGGTGTGGCCGAGCTCCTTGATCAGGATTTTGATCAGATCGTGGGTGAGCGGGCGGATCGGTGTCACGCCCTCCTGCTCCAGCACGATCGCGGTGGCCTCGGCCTGCCCGATCCAGATCGGTAGATACCGGTCGCCGGAAACCTCTCGGAGCAACAGCACGGGCTGATTCTGTGGCTGTTCGACACGGATGCCGATCACACGCATTTCGCTCATCGCACTGCCTCCCAAATCCACACCGGCCGCCAGCCCCCGGCTGTAATACCGAGTCTAGGCGAAGATTTCAGCCGCCGAGGGAAGCGCGCACAGAGGTCTTCACCAGGCAGGTGTGCAGCGTCAGCGACAATGCCGCCAACTCGCGCACCGTCTCCTCGGCCCGCGCGCGGGCATCGGCGTCGCGGCTCTTGGCGATCGGGGCCGCGATCTGCGCGACCATGGCGGCCTCGCGATCGGCGGCCAGCTTGAAGGCGCGCAGATGCCTTGCCTCCAAACCGAATTCGCTCAGCGCCTTGGCGGTGCGGGCCAGCGTGACCGCGTCACCGTCGAAATAGCCTGCCGCGCCGGGGGTGATGAGGTTGGCGCGGATCAGTTCGGTCAGGAACTTCTCGTCGATACCCGCCTGGTCGAGCAGATCCGCCCGGGTGATCCGGATTTCGTGATCGAACCGGAGTTCCTCGGGCGATACCTCACCGGGCACCGCGTTCAGCCGCCGCAGGCGGCCGTTCCCGTTGGCGGCCAGCCCATCTGTCGAATCGGGCATGGCCGCGACCCCTCCCACGGCGTTCGCCCGGGCCCGGGCCTCCCGGACCCCGAGCGTCGCCGCCCCACTGTCGATCGCTTCGAGCTGTTCCTTGATCACCTTCAGGGGCAGGTACTGATCCCGCTGTGCGGTCAGCACGAAGCGCAGGCGCTCGACGTCCGCCACGTGAAAGCGGCGGTACCCCGAGGGCGTGCGCTCCGGGCTGATCAGACCCTCCGATTCCAGGAATCGGATCTTGGAGATGGTGATGTCCGGAAAATCCGGACGCAGGAGATCCAGCACGGAGCCGATCGACATGCCTCCGCGCGTCCACTGCGCTGCGCCAGTCATTCCGCTCGGCCCTATAGCGTCGAGTCGCTCGCCGCCGGCCGCGGACCCGTCAGGAAGACGAGGCGGAACTTGCCGATCTGGACCTCGTCACCGTTCTGCAGCTCCGAGGAATCCACCGGCTCCCGGTTGACGTAGGTGCCGTTGAGGCTGCCCACGTCGACCACCTGGAAAGTGTCGTCGTCCTGGCGGAATTCCGCGTGGCGACGGCTGACGGTGACATCGTCAAGGAAGATGTCGCTGTCGGGATGGCGTCCCGCCGAGGTGGTCGGCTGGTCGAGCAGGAAGCGCGAACCGGCGTTCGGGCCACGCTTGACCACCAGCAGGGCCGCGCCCGCGGGCAGGCCCTCCACTCCCTGTACCGGCTGCTCGCCGGTCTGCTCGGTGCGCGACGTGTCGACCTCGTTCAGGAAGTCGGCGCGGAACACCGAAGTGGTCTC
Source organism: Nocardia concava NBRC 100430 (assembly GCF_000308815.1). Taxonomy (GTDB): domain Bacteria; phylum Actinomycetota; class Actinomycetes; order Mycobacteriales; family Mycobacteriaceae; genus Nocardia; species Nocardia concava. The sequence continues at coordinate 27,128 of NZ_BAFX01000074.1, read as the reverse complement.
TGCTGCCGTCTCCTGGTAACCCGGGTCCTTGTTCTCGCTCACCCTTGCTCTCCTCCTCGAACCGAATAATCCATGCAAGCAATTGGTGCCCTCAGCGATGCGGCACTCCGGCCGCTCCCCGCTTCGGGTAGTTCCGGAAACTCCGGGCACCGGCTGCGCGCACTTCTGTTGGCATTGACCGTACCCTGCCAGGGCGTACCCGTGCAGGTAGAACTGTGAAGGCTCCTTCAGCCTCCGATAACTCCTTGATAACCTGCGGCATCCAGGAGCTTTCCGAGTGCGGCGTCGAGCGCCTCGGCGGAGTCGGTCTCGATCTCGAACAGCCAGCCGTCGCCGTAGGGCTCGGAGTTGACCGTCTCGGGCTCGGCGTCCAGAACCTCGTTCACCGCAACGACTTTCCCGGCGAGCGGGGCGTAGATGTCGGACACGCTCTTGGTCGACTCGATCTCGGCGATGCTGTCACCAAGCGCGACATCGGAGTCCACGCCGGGCAGCTGCACGAACACGACGTCACCGAGCTGCGACTGCGCGTAATCGGTGATGCCCACCCGAACCCGGGTCGGACCCACTTTGCTCACCCACTCGTGCTCTTCGGAGTAGCGCAACTGCTCGGGTACTGCGGTCACTGGCAGTGTCCTTTCAACGGGCGTTCCTCTCGGGATCGTCGTCGATCCGTCGGGCACACCCTATCGGGAGTGATCATGGTGTGGCACGGGCGGTATCGCTCGGGCCCGCGGGCGGGATCGCTCGGGCCACGGCGACGGCCTTGCCGACGTAGAGGATTCCGGTCCAGACGTAGACCGCCGTGCCCCAGACCAAGAATGCCCCACCGAAGGCGCGGCCGAAACCCGCGGCGGCCCAGTCCATCTGACCGGCGAGCAACCACGGCAAAGCGGACATGAGGGCGAAGGTGGCGGCCTTGCCCAGGTAGATGACGTCCGGCGGGGGCAGGTCGCGGCGCTTGTAGATGCCGAGGGTCAGGGTCAGGATGGCGTCGCGGCCGACCAGGATGACCACCACCCACCAGGGCAGGATGCCGCGAATCAGGAAGCCGCCCAGGGTCGCCAGCAGGTAGAGGCGGTCGACCAGCGGATCGAGCAGGGCGCCCAGTCTGGACGATTGGTCCAACAGGCGCGCCAGCTTGCCGTCGAGCCAGTCGGTGACACCGCTGAGGACCAGCAGGGTGAAGGCCCAGCCGTCGGCCTTCTCGACCAGCAGCAGCCAGAGGAAAACGGGGACGCCGATGAGCCTCAGCACGCTGAGGATATTGGGCACCGTGAATATCCGGTCGCTGTAGACCGGTTCGGCGTTCCGCTCGGTAGTCACAGACCGGTCTTACCTCAATCACTCCGGCATCACCATCCGGGCACGCCGCCGCGCCGCCCAGGTACGGAAGAGATATGGTCTGCGCCATACAGAGGTGAGAGAATCGGACGCGATCCTTCTCATCCAGGGGTTGCAGGGAGAGGAAAGACCATGCCCGACTTCGACTACGACGTCGTCGTTATCGGTTCCGGATTCGGGGGGAGCGTTTCGGCGCTGCGGCTGACCGAGAAGGGCTACCGGGTGGCCGTGCTCGAATCCGGCCGCCGGTGGAACGCCGAGGACATTCCCAAGACGAACTGGAATGTGCGCAAGTCGATCTGGGCGCCGCGGCTCGGGCTGACCGGGACGCAGCGGATCAGCGTGCTGGGCAAGTGCGCGGTGTTCTCCGCCTCGGGGGTGGGCGGCGGGTCGCTGATCTACGGGAACACCCTCTACGAGCCGCTGCCGGCGTTCTACAGCGACAAGCAGTGGGCGCACATCACCGACTGGCGCGAGGAGCTCGCGCCCTATTACGACCAGGCGCAGCGCATGCTGGGTGTCGCGCCGAATCCGCGCATGACCCCGGCCGATGACGTGATCCGTTCGGTGGCAGAGGATCTCGGGGTCGCCGACACCTTCCACGCCACCAATGTGGGCGTGTTCTTCAATGAGGCCGAGCCGGGCGTGGAGGTGGCCGACCCGTACTTCGGCGGGGTCGGGCCGCGGCGCAGCGGCTGCATCCACTGTGCGCGCTGCTTCACCGGCTGCCCGCACAATGCCAAGAACACCACGCCCAAGAACTATCTGTACCTGGCCGAGCAGGCCGGTGCGCACGTGTTCGCGCTGACCACCGCGACCAAGGTGCGGCCCATGACCGGCGGCGGGTACGCCATCGAGACGCAGCGCTCGGATCGCTGGGTTCGCAAGGGGCGCAAGGTGTTCACCGCCGAGCAGGTGGTGTTCGCGGCCGCGGCGCTGGGCACCCAGAAGCTGCTGCACAAGATGCGCGACGAGGGTGTGCTGCCGAATCTGTCGCCGCGGCTGGGCGAGCTGACCCGGTCCAACTCCGAGGCCATCCTGAATGTGGTGAGCAAGGCGCGCGACGATTTCGCCGAAGGCATCGCCATCACCTCCTCGATCCATCCCGAACCCGACACCCATGTCGAGGTCTGCCACTACGGCAAGGGCCAGAACGGCCTGTTCCCGCTGTCGGTGCCGCTGGTCGACGGCGGCGCGTTCCGGTTCCTGCGGTTCCTGCTGGCCATGGTGCTGCATCCGGTGGTGTTCGCGCGCAGCCTGAATGCGCGCCGGGCCTCGGAGAAGTCGGTCATCCTGCTGGTCATGCAGTCCCTCGACAACTCGCTGACCTCGTTCCGGCGGTGGGGGCAGCTCAAGACCAAACAGGGCACGGGCAAGCCGAATCCGACCTGGATCCCGCTCGCCCACGAGGTCGGGCGGCGGTTCGGGGAGAAGGTCGACGGGGATGTGCAGATGCTGGCCATGGATGTCTTCAATATCCCGGCCACCGCGCACTACATCGGCGGCTGCGTGATCGGTGAGGGGCCGGAAAGCGGTGTGGTGGACCCGTATCAGCGGGTGTTCGGCCATCCGGGCCTGCACATCGCCGACGGCTCGGCGGTGACGGCGAACCTGGGCGTGAACCCGTCGCTGACCATCACCGCGCAGGCCGAGCGCGCAATGGCGTTCTGGCCCAACCGAAACGAGGCCGACACCCGTCCGGAGCTGGGCGCGCCGTACCGGCGCATCAACCCGGTCGCGCCCAAGCACGCGGTGGTGCCGGACTTCGCGCCGGGCGCGTTGCGGCTGCCCATCTTCCCGACCGACTACCCCACCGATCCGGCGCTGCCGGTGAATTGAGCGCGGCGGCGTGCCCGGCGGTAGTTTGGGGCGTTGTGCCCGTACCATTCCCGGTATCGATTCGACGAGGAAGGTGAGAGCCGATGCTCGTCCGAGTGCAGAACGCCGCCGGCACCCACGCCGAGAAGGTGCTCATCGATTGGATGCGCACCTGGAAGGGCACCACCGATCCCAAGGGTGTCGCGACCGTGAATTGCAGTCTGTTCCACGGTGATCGGCTGCATCCCTTCGACGCGGTGGTGTGGACTCCCAACAGCTGTGTGGTGATCGAGGCCGAGGCGCTCTCGGAGAAGCTCGACGGTGAGCTCGAGGTTCCCGTCAACGGCCCGTGGCGGGTCGGCGACCGGATCATCGGCTTCGAGGGCGGTGACAAGCGCACCCCGCTGGACAAGTCCCGCGATCACACCTTCGCGCTGCAGAACTGGCTGGCCGAGCGCGGGCTGGGGCAGCGCGTCATTCACGGCATCGTGCTGGTGGTGCCGCCGCCCGGGTCGAATCTGCGGGTCAAGCAGCTGTGGAGCGATCCGAGCTTCCAGGTGCTGCTGGGCGACGAACGGGCGCTGCGCGACCATTTCACCAGCCTGCTCTCGCGCGGGCGACCGCAATGGTCGGCCAATGACGTGGCGTTCGCGTTCCGCGGCCTGGGCATCCTGCCGTATCTGCCCTCGCCGCAGGACCTGCTCAACGAGGGTTTCCTGGGTCCGATCGACGTGACGCTGTGGCACGGCGGGCCGCAGCAGGCCCAGGCCGAGGCGTACGCGGAGGAGCAGGCGCGACTGGAGCGCGAGGCCGCGATGGCCGGGCACGGCCTGCACATTCCGGAGCCGTGGTTCAGCCCGCGCAAGCTCTACCCGCGCACCGGCGACCGGATCGAGGTGGGGCGCGGGTTCATGCGGGTGATGCTGACGCTGGGCTTCATCATCGCGCTGGTGTGGGGCGTCTGGTTCGTCGTCGCGCTGGCCTGGACGACGCTCTAGCTCAGCGTGAAATCGGCTGTGCCGGAGGCATAGCCGTGAAGTAGCGGAACGGCAGATACAGCGCCGTCACGAGTGCGACAGCGGCCGCTGTACCGCCCAGAACGTCGGTCGGATGGTGGTATCCGAAGCCCACCATGCCGATCATGACGGCCGGCAGCACCACGATCATGACGATGGTGGTGACCGCGCGGACGCGCGCGGAATCGCTCACCAAGGCGAAGGCGGTCGCGACGGCCACCAGTTGGACCGTGTGGCCGCTGGGGTAGGCGAGGTAGTGCTGGAGCTCGCGGCCCCAGAACGGCTTCAGCGCAAAGGTATTCACCGCCACCACCAGCTCGGGGGCCACCAGCGCGAAGCCCGCCTGCCACCACTGCCGCCGATAGGCGAACCAGGCGGCGGAGGCGAGCAGCATGGGCAGGACGACATAGCTATCGCTGGGGAAGATCAGCACCGAGTACACCCACCGGTGCGCGTCCAGGACCGAGTGAATGTCGCGTTCCAGGGTCAGGTCCAGGCTCGTCGACCCTCCCCCGGGCGGAAACGACAGCGGCACAAGCAGAGTGACGACCACGCCCGCCAGCAACAGGGCGGGCAGGGCGGCGCGACGGGGCCAGGTGCCGGGCTGCGCCGGGGCGGGGGCGGTCGATCTGGTCACGCCTGCACGATAGCGACGGTCCCTGCGTCACTCTCGCAGGGCAGGTGTCACTCTCGCAGGGCGGCTCGTTCCAGGAGTCGGCGCGAGCGGGCGGGGGCCCACCAGTTGGCGGTGCCCATGACGCGCATGAAGGCGGGCACCAGCACCATGCGGACCAGGGTGGCGTCCATGAGCACCGCCAGCGCCAGGCCCAGGCCGAGCATGCGGTTCATGGTGACGCCGCTGGCGGCGATGCCCGCGAAGACCACGGCCATGAGCAGGGCCGCGGCGGTGACGATGCGCCCGGAGCGGGCGATGCCCAGGGCCACGGCATTGTCGTTGTCGGCGCGGGTCTTCGCGGACTGCTCCCATTCCTCGGTGAAGCGGGCAAGCAGGAACACCTCGTAGTCCATGGACAGGCCGAAGGCCACACAGAACAGCAGGACCGGCAGGGTGGCGATGGTGTATCCGGTGGATTGGGTGCCCAGGCCGCCGAAGTGGCCCCACTGGAAGATCCACACCAGTGCGCCGAAGGTCGCCGACAGCGAAAGCGTATTGAGCGCCAGGGCTTTCAGCGGCAGCACGACACTGCCGGTGAGCAGGAGCAGCAGCACGAAGGTGACGATCGCGATCCAGGCGACGGCCTTGGGGAAGCCCTGGGCGATGCCCTGCCCGGCGTCCTCGGTCTGCTGGGCGAGGCCGCCGAAGAGCACCGGAGCGGGCGCTGCCACGGCACGCAGAGCGTCCAATTGCCGTTGTGCCGCTTCCGAATAGGGGTCGAGTCGGGAGTCGACGGACAGGTGCACGGTATCCGGACCGATCGCTGTGGGATCCCCCGGGCCGACGAGCTGGCCGTTGCGGAAAGTGCCCGATTGACCGACGACCGCGTCGACATCGGCGACCTTCGACAGCTCGGCGGCATAGGCGATCGAGTCGTTCCGCACGCCGCTCAGAATGATCTGCACGGTCCCGGTCGCGTTGTCGTCAAACCGATCTCGCAGCACATCACCGACCTGACGGGATTCGAGCGTGCCCGGCAGGACGCGGTCGTCGGGCAGACCCAGTTTCAGGCCGACGATCGGTGAGCCCAGCAGCAGGAGCAGAGCCAGGACCGGCAGGGCGTACAGCGCGGGCCGCCGTTGTACGCGGCGTGCCATCCGGTACAGCGGGCTGTGTTCGACAGGCGCCGCCTCCCGCAACGGTTTCCGGTTGATGCGGTCGCCGAGCAGCATGAGCAGGGCGGGCACCATGGTCAAGGTCAGCAGGATGGACAGGGCCACCACCGCGAGCCCGGCCGAGGCCAGCGAGCGCAGGAAGGCCATGGGGAAGAACAGCATTCCGATCAGCGCGATGCCGACGGTGCTGCCGGAGAAGGCGACCGCCCGGCCACCGCGCTGCATGGCGACGGTCAGGGCCTCGGTGCGATCACTCCCCCGCGCGATCTCCTCGCGATAGCGTCCGATGATCAGCAGCGAGTAGTCGATGGCCAAGGCCAGGCCGATGGCGGTGGTGATATTGAGCGCGAACACCGACAGCTCAACCACATAGGTCATGAGGTACAGCACCGCGCTGGCCCCCGCGATGGCGACCACGCCGGTGACGAACGGAATGAGCGCCGCGACAAGACTTCTCAGGAACCACACCAGCAGGAGAAAGGTCAGCGGCAGCGCGATGGCCTCGGCGACGGCCAGATCCTTCTGGGTCTGCTGCCCGGTGTCGCGCCACACCATGGCCTGTCCCCCGGCCCGCACGGTGACACCGTCGCTGTCTCCGGTGAATTCGGATGCCAGCTCGTGGGCGATGCCGGGAGCGTTGTTCTCGTCGCCGAGCACGGTGGCCACGATGAGCCCGATCTTGCCGTCCTTGCTGAGCAGCGCCTTGCTCAGCATCGGATCGGTCCACGGCGAGACCGCCTTCGAGATCCGCGAGTCACCCTTCAACTGCTGGGCGATCTCCTTGCCGCGGCCGCTCGCGGCCGGACCCGAAGCGCCGCCGGGCGATTCGACCGTGAGCACCAACTGCATCCCGGACATGCCGTAATCGCGTTCCAGAATCCCGGCGACCCGCGCCGACTCCGACTCCGTGGACACGAACCCACCATTGGTCAGCCGCGCCGCCGCCTGCGAACCCAGTGCCCCGCACAGCACGAACGCGATCCCCACCAGAACCAGCACCAATTTCGGCGTCCGCAGCGCCGGTGTGATCAACCGATCGATCATCGCGTGCCCTCACCGTCGTGCGATCGGACGCGTACCGAGATCATGACTCCCCCTCGCGGCAAAGCGATCCCCCCGCTCGCGCGGGGACGATATCGATCACATCTTGGGGTACGACAGCATGTAGTAGTGCGAGTGTGGTCAACCTCTCAACGATGCACAGCGGCAATCAGGTTCAGTGTGAACGGCCGCGCCCGGCGGCGTGCGTCAGTCGAGCATGGCGGCGCGGAGCATGCCTTCGGGGACGCCGAGGCCTTCTATCAGGGTGAGGGCTTGGGGGCGTAGGCGGTCGACGAGTTCGTTGACGCCACGGCGGACGGCCTTGGCCCGCTCCACGGACATGAAGCGGTGCATGATGTACCAGGCCTGGTTCTGCTCGATGGTCCAGTACACGTAGAGGTCGCAGACGGAGTCGGCCAGGGCGCGGGCGTCGGGGTCCTCGATGTCGGCGATGCCATCGATGAAGGCCTCCAGCACCATTCGCTCGATGTGGGCGGTGCCGGCGGCGAGGATGTGGTCCTGGGCGTTGTTGAATGCTTCGAACGGGCCGGTTTCCTTGGCGCGGGCGCGCAGGCGGTGGGCGGCGGTGCGGACCATGTAGTCCTCGCGGTCGGCGAAGAGCTGCAGCTGCACCGAGCGGCGGGAGAGGTCGGCGTCGTCGACGGTCTCGTCGCCGCGGTCGCGCAGCCGCTGGATCATCTGTCGCACACCGGAACGCTCGCGCACCACATCGCGGGCCGTGGTGGCGGCGAAGCGCACCCACCCGAGCGCGTCGAGGTCGCGGACCTCCTCCGCGTAGGCCGTCAGCAAGTCCTTGGCTACCAGCTGGGTGAGGACCACGTTGTCGCCCTCGAAGGTGGTGAACACATCGGTGTCACCCTTGAGGGTGACCAGCCGGTTCTCGGTGAGATAGCCTGCGCCACCGCAGGCTTCGCGGCACTCCTGGATGGCCGCCGTGGCATGCCGGGTCTGGGCCACCTTGAGACCGGCCGCGCGATTCTCCAGCGCACGCTGGGCGCGCGGATCCAGATCCTGGCCCGTCTGCACCAGATGCATGCGGCGCACGAGGTCGTTCTGCGCGAAAGCCAGTGCGTAGGAACGGGCTACGAGCGGCAGCAGGCGGCGCTGATGGCTGCGGTAGTCCAGCAGCAGCGTCTCCTCGCCGGTATCGGGATCGGCGAACTGGCGGCGCTGCTCGGCGTAGCGCACCGCGATGGACAGCGCGATCCGCGCCGCCGCGGCGGCCGCACCGCCGACGCTGACCCGTCCGCGCACCAGCGTGCCCAGGGTGGTGAAGAAGCGGCGGCTCGGGTTCGAGATATCGGAGGAGTAGGTGCCGTCGGGCGCGACATCGGCGTACCGGTTGAGCAGGTTCTCGCGCGGAATTCGCACCTGGTCGAACACGATTCGGCCATTGTCGACGCCGAGCAACCCGCCCTTGAGACCGCAGTCGGAGGTGGTGACGCCGGGCAGGTCGCTGCCCGCCTCGTCACGAATCGGCACCAGGAAGCAGTGCACGCCCTGGCTTTCGCCGCCGGTGATCAGCTGTGCGAAAACCGCTGCCATGCGGGCATGTTCGGCCGCGCCGCCGATGTAATCCTTGCGCGCGGACGGAGTCGGGCTGTGCACCACGAACTCCTGGGTGGCCGGATCGTAGGTGGCGGTGGTCTCCAGATTCGCGACATCGCTGCCGTGCCCGGTCTCGGTCATGGCGAAACAGCCCAGCAGTCGCAGCGAGACCAGATCGTCGATGTAGCCGCGATGCCTATCTGTGCCGAGGTTCTCTACTGCGCCACCGAAAAGTCCCCACTGCACACCGCTTTTCACCCACAGCGACAGATCGTTGTAGGCGAGCATCTCCAGCGCGGTGACCGCCGCGCCCGGATCGGCCGGGCGCCCGTCCACATGCCGGAACCCCCGTTCGACCCAGCCGTAGGACGCGACCAGGTGCATTTGTTCCAGGACACGGGCTCGCGCCGCCTTCATGTCGAGGGACGGATCACCGTAGAGGCGGTCGTCGTCGATGCTCGCCCGGGCTTCCTCACGCACCTCCCGCCAAGGGCCGTCGAGTGCCGCGCGTAGCTCTTTCGCAATCGAAACGTCGCTCGTCGCCATACTCGAAAACACTACTGCCCGGGCACCACTGACCCCGGTGATCTTTCGCACCCGTGTACGGTCGGCCTTGTGACCAACGAGTTGGCTACCGACGAGCAAGTGGGGACGGCCCCCCGGCTGCGCGCCCGCTGGCAGCGGCTGCTGACCGGCACCGTGGACCGCGTGACCGCCGAGCATCGCGCCACCGTGGACACGGTGGTGGAAGCCCCCGCACCGGTGCAGCCCATCGACCTCACCGATGACGCCACCGTGACCGAGGTGCTGGATCTGGCCGAGCGGGTGGGCGAGGTGGTGCTCGCCTCGGGCACGGCCGTCACCGACACCACCACCCAGATCGAATTCATCGCCGCCACCTACGGGCTGTCCAAATGCGATATCGACGTCACCTACAACTCGATTCGCATCTCGGCCGACCGCGGCCCGCGACTACCCCCGGCCTCCACCATGCGCGTGGTGCACTACCGGTCCCTCGACTTCACCCGGCTGGCCGCCGTCGATCGGCTCACCCGCCGCATCCGACAGGAACTGGTGCCGCCGCAGGAGGCGCTGAAAGCCCTCGACGAGATCACCTCCGCGCCGCATCCCTATCCCCGATGGTCGGCTACCGTCGGCTGGGCGCTGATGGCCGCGGGTGTCGCGGTGCTGCTCAACGGCGGCTGGCTGATCGCCCTGCTGAGTTTCGCCACGACCACCCTCATCGACCGCACCAACCGGATTCTGAATCGGCGCGGGCTGCCCTTCTTCTTCCAGCACATGATGGGTGGCATCATCGCCGCCACGCCCGCGGTGCTCATATCTACCTACGCCTCGAGCCTGCATCTGGATCCCTCGCTCATCATCGCCGCGGGAATCGCGGTGCTGCTGGCCGGTTTACAACTGGTCGGCGCGGTCGAGGACGCGATCACGGGCGCGCCGATCACCGCGTCGGCCCGCATGCTGGAGGTGATCATGATGACCGGCGGCATCATCGCCGGCATCGCGCTCACCCTGCGGGTGGCCGAGGTGTTCGAGGCCTCGGTGCCGGCCGTGGACATGGTCACCGCGCGCGACCTGACCAATCTGCCGCTCAAGCTGCTCGCCGGTGCCGTCACCTCGCTGGCCTTCGCGCTGGCCTGCTACGCCGAGCAGCGGGCGCTGGCCGCGGCGGCCTTCAGCGGTGCGGCGGCGACGGTGGTGTATCTGCTGATCCAGCACTTCGGGTTCGGGCCGATCGTGGCCTCGGGCGGTGCGGCGACCGTGGTGGGCCTGGCCGGTGGTCTGCTCGCGCGGCGGGCGCTGACCCCGCCGTTGGTGGTGGCGGTCGCGGGCATCACTCCCCTGCTGCCCGGTCTGCGCGTGTACCGCGGGCTGTACGCGTTTCTCAATGACGAGTTGCTGATCGGGTTCAATCAACTCTCGGGTGCGTTCGCGGTGGGACTGGCCCTGGCCGCCGGTGTCACGCTCGGCGAGTGGATCGCCCGCGACCTGCGCCGACCCCGCATTGTGAGGCGGATCGGCAGCATTCGGCGGCCGCGCTTCGCCTCCAGTTGATCAGCGCCCGGTTCGTCCGTTAACGTCGGTCCGCTCGACCGAACGTGGGGATGAATGAACAGCGAGAACGACGATCTGGCGAACCACCCGGATCTGATGGGGTCGGAATGGGCCGACCGCATCGCGCGCATAGAGAAACAGCATGCGCGCCGCCAGCGTTGGTCGAGCCGAAACCGCCGGATGCGCAGATGGATACCGGTGACCGCGGTGCTGGTGGTCGTGCTGGGGGCGTGGATCGCGTTCAATCGGCCGAGTATGGGGGCGGTCGGCGTATCGAGTTCGGGGCAGCCGAGCGCGACCTCGACCAAGCGGGCGCCCGAAACCGTGCGGGTGAATCTCACGATGCCGTTTCTCAATACTCCCGCGGCGGGCTGGGCCGACGGTGCGGAGGGATTCGTGGCGCCCGAACCCGCACCCGTCGGGCGTTATGACGCGGGCGCCGTCGCCGCGGCCTACGAGCGCACCCGCCCGGCCCTGATCACCGCGCGGGTCGATCGCGCCACGCTGCTGGCCGATGACACCGCGCGGGTGCTGAGCCAATTCGCGCCGAAATACCGCGAATACGCCGAGAAACAAATCCGGGATACTCCCGAGGACGGCAAGGGCATGTTCGTCACCGCGCTCGCGCCGGGTCAGCAATTGCTGCCCGCGCAGCCGAAGGTGAACGGCACCATGGTCGCCCAGGTCAATGACGAAGGCGATCTGGCGGTGCACACCAATTACGTGGTGGCCTACGCCTTCGATCCGGGGAATCCGCAGAAGGTCCACCAGGCGATGGACATCGTGGTGGTGCAGCGGTGGGAAATCGACTACACCTTCGTCGGCGCGACCGACGGCTCGGGGCGGCCGTATTCGGCCGAGTCCCAGGGCATCTGGCTACGCAACGGGAAGGGCCACACCTATGCCGTGGATTGCGCCTGGGCCAGAAAGGGTTTCCTGGCGCCTTCCTTCGGAAACGGCCACGGGTTAACACCGCCGGAGCACGACTCCGATTACTACTTCGACCCCACCCACCCGATTCCCGCCACCGATGGCTGCCACTGATCGGAAATAGCTGAATTGCATTGTATTGCAACGTTTTTCACTTCTAGTGATCTTGACTGTTACCGTGTCGTATGGGCATGAGGCGACCGCGTGATCGAGATGTGTTCGCGCTATGGGGCAAATTCGTAGCGCGCTTCCGGTTCGTCGTGCTCGCCCTGGTCGCGGCGGCGATGCTGGCGCTGGGCGGATACGCCTGGGGCTTCGAGAGTCATCTCAGCGCGGGCGGTTTGGACGATCCGAGTTCGGAGTCCGTGCTCGAATCGCAGCTGTCGGCCATCAATTTCGAGGCGACCCACGATGTCGATGTGGTCGTGCTCTACCAGGCGCCCGAGGGCACGACGTTCGATGATCCGGATGTCAGTCAGCCGGTGGTCGATGCGCTCAACGCGCTCCCCCAGCGTTTTCCGGACGAGATCGCGGGTGTGAGTTTCGCGTACTGGCCGAATGTGAACTCCCTGCGGGGTCCCTCCGCCGCCTTCGCCACCAAGGACAAGACGCGCACGATCGCGGGCATCGCCCTGAAGGACGTCGTCGGCGGCGACTTCGCGGCGGAGTACGCGAAGGTGAAGGGCGCGTTCACGGTTCCCGGGATCGAGGTGCGGGTCGGCGGGCTGCAGCCGGTGGCCACGGCGCTGACCGACACCATTTCCGCCGATACCCATCGGATGGAGCTGCTGGCCATTCCGGCGGTGGCGGTGCTGTTGTTCTTCATCTTCGGCGGTGTGGTGGCCGCGTCGCTGCCGCTGCTGATGGGTGTGCTCACGGTGCTGGGCGCGAACGGGATCGTGCGGTGGATCACGAACTACACCGAGGTGAATTCCTTTGTGGCCCCGGTGGTTTCGATGATCGGGCTGGGGTTGGCCATCGACTACGCGCTGTTCATCGTGAGCCGGTTCCGCGAGGAGGTGGCCGCGGGATATGACACGCCCACGGCCGTGCGGCGCACGGTGATGACCGCGGGACGCACGGTGCTGTTCTCCGCCACCATGATCGTGGCCAGCCTGGGCGGCATGCTGATCTTCCCGCAGGGGTTCCTGAAGTCGATCGCCTACGGCGCGATCGCCACGGTCTCGCTGGCGGCGCTGACGGCCGTGACGATTCTGCCCGCGATGCTGGCGATCCTGGGTCGGCGGGTGGATGCGCTGGGCATCAAGCGATTCCGGCGTACACAGTCGGCGGACGAGGTGGAGAACGGGTTCTGGGGCCGCAGCACCGACTGGGTGATGCGGCATCCGCGCAAGATCACCGCGGTGTTGATCCTCGGTCTGCTGCTGTTGATCGTGCCGGTGCGCAATATCGCCTTCGGCGGGTTCAGCGAGAAGTATCTGCCGCCGGACAATACGGTGCGCGTGGCTCAGCAGCAGATCGACACCTATTTCCCCTACCGCAAGTCCGATCCGATCGAATTGATCATCAAGACGGATGACAGCACCGAGGTCGGTCCGCTGCTGGCGCAGGCGAGCAAGGCGCCCGGACTGCTGCCCGCCGGGTTCGATATTCCGACCCGCTCGAAGAAGCAGGCGGATATCTATCGGACTTCGGCGTTCCTGGTCGATTCCACCAAGTACGACAAGACGATCGACTATCTGCGGGCGCTGCCGGTTCCCGATGATGTGACGCTGCTCGTCGGCGGTGTGCCGACGATCCAGCACGATGCCATCGCGGCGCTGCTCGATCGGCTGCCGCTGATGATCCTGCTGGTGCTGGCCTTCACCACGATCCTCATGTTCCTCACCTTCGGCTCGCTGGTCCTGCCCCTCAAGGCCGCCTTCATGAGCGTTCTCGGTCTGGGCTCCACCCTCGGCATCCTGACCTGGATCTTCACCGAGGGTCACGGCGCGACCCTGCTGAACTTCACCCCGCAGCCGATCCAGGCCAACATCCTGTTCCTGATCATCGCGATCATCTACGGGCTCTCCACCGACTACGAGGTATTTCTCTTGTCCCGCATGGTCGAAGCCCGCGCGCGCGGCGCGACCACCGAGGAGGCCATCCGCTCCGGCACGGCACACACCGGCCGCATCATCACCGCCGCGGCCCTGATCCTGCTCGTGGTGACCGGCGCCTTCGCCTTCTCCGATCTGGTTCTCATGCAGTACATCGCCTACGGCATGATCGCCGCCCTGCTCATCGACGCCACCGTGCTGCGCATGCTCCTCGTCCCCGCCACCATGAAGCTCCTCGGCGACCGGGCCTGGTGGGCTCCGGCCTGGATGAAGCGCCTCCAACGTCGAATCGGCTTGGGCGAACCCGTTCTTCGGGCCGAACCCCAGCACCTGCGCGAGCCCGAACTCGTCGACGCCAGGAGTTGACCGTGACCGGCATCGAGGAAACGGCGACCGGGTCGGGTCTGCGGCGGCTGCCGCCGGTGCGGGGGTTCGCCGAGTGGCCCGCCCAGGGGTCGCCGAAGAACGAGGGCAAGGCGCTGCGAAAGTCGGTGCCGCGCAGCGCGCATTCCGCATTCGAGCTCGACGGAGCGCGGCCGCACATTGCCGACGCTGTCGAGGAATCCAATCGTGGGCGGATCGCCGAGCTCACTCCGCTGCGGGCGGGCCGGATGGCGGCTTCACCCTTCGCGTTTCTGCGCGGGTCGGCGGGTCTGATGGCGTACGACCTCGCGCGCACGCCCATGACGCGGATTCGCGCGCAAATCTGCGGGGACGCGCATGCCGCCAACTTCGGGCTGTACGCCGATGCGCGGGGCGAGTTGGTCATCGACCTCAATGACTTCGACGAGACGGTCCAGGGCCCTTGGGAATGGGATCTCAAGCGGCTCGCGGCCTCGCTCGTACTCGCGGGCCGCGAGGCCGGGGCCGATGAGAACCGCTGTCGCAAGGCGGCTTTCGACGCGGCGGGCGCGTATCGCCACACCATGCGGCTGCTCGCCGAGCTGCCGGTGCTGGACGCGTGGAACGCCATCGCGGACGAGGAACTCGTCTCCCACGCCGATGCCCACGACCTGCTCGGCACACTGAAGCGGGTCTCCCGCAAGGCGCGGGCCAATACCAGCGGGCGCTTCGCGTCGACGTCGACGGAGGAGCTCGAGGACGGTGGACGGCGCTTCATCGAGGCATTGCCGGTGCTGCGACGGGTGCCGGACTCCGAGGCCGCAGCGGTGGCGGCGTCCCTCGAGCAGTACGCGACAACGGTCCCCGAGGACCTGCTCCCCCTGCTGGCCCGCCACGCGGTCCACGACGTCGCCTTCCGAGTCGTCGGCGCAGGCAGCGTCGGCACCCGCTCGTATGTCGTTCTCCTCCTGGACCATCGGGGCCAGCCCCTCGTCCTCCAGGTAAAGGAGGCCCGCCCGTCCACCCTGGTCCCGCACCTGATGACCGCCGGCTTCGAAGTACCCGAGGTGGACCATGAGGGCCGCCGAGTCGTTCTCGGCCAGAAGCGAATGCAGGTAGTCAGCGACATCCTGCTCGGCTGGACATCAGTGGCTGGCCGCCCCTTCCAGGTCCGCCAATTCCGCAACCGCAAGGGCAGCGTCGACCCGGCAGAACTCCCCGCCGACGAAATCGACGACTACGCCCGCATGACCGGCGCCCTCCTCGCCCGCGCCCACTCCCACACCGCCGACCCCCGCCTCATCGCCGGATACTCCGGCAAGAGCGACGAACTCGACGAAGCAATCGCCTCCTTCGCCGTCACCTACGCCAACCGCACCGAGGCCGACCACGCCGACTTGGTCGCGGCGGTGCGCACGGGCCGGATCGCAGCGGAGACAGGGGTGTGAGACTCGCCCGCTACTTGGGAGCGACCAGCTCCAGGGCGATATTGTCCGGGTCGCGGAATTCGAGGATGTAGCTCACGCCGATGTCTTTGATCTCCTCGCGGATGACGCCGCAGGTGTCGAGATGTGTTGCGGCGGCTTCCAGTTCGGCCAGTGATTGCACGGCGAAGGCGAGATGGTCCAGGCCGACGCGGTTTTCGTCGAAGCGATCGGTGGCGGCGGGGCGCAGGCCGAGCAGGCCCTGGGGCATCCGATAGATCACGCCGCCGTGCAGGAAGCTGAGCCGCTGCCGGGTTTCCTCGTCCGCGCCGGCCGGAACCTCCAGCGCCACCGGCCATCCGAACACCGCCTCGTAGAACGCCCGCGACCGCTCGATATCGCAAACCGTGAGCCGCACATGCGCAATGGCCTCCGCTGAAATCGACATGCGGCCGATGCTTCCACACCGTTGCCCTTACCCGCCGGTTCGTCCGGTGTCGTCAGGACGGTGGTCGGTCTCGCTTGCCTTGCGGGTGAGAGCGGCGAGGGCGGCCAGGTGGGCGTGATAGGCGGTGCGGCCCTTGTGAGTCAGGGCCAGCCAGGTCTTCGGCTTGCGGCCGTCGTAGCCCTTGGTGACGGTGACGTACTTGGCCGTTTCCAGGGTGGTCATCGCTTTGGAGAGGGTGGATTTGTTCAGCCCGCACAGGTCGGTGATCACCAGGAATTCCGCTTCGCTGCACCCGTCGAGGAAGGCGACGAGCTTCAACCGCGGCAGCGAGCCGAACAGCTCGTTCAGCTCTTCCAATGCCGGTTCTTCCACCAGGTGAACCGGGGTCGCGCCTGCGTGAACCAGATCCAGACGCCCATGATCGCGGCGGACAGCAGCCGCAGCCACACATCCAAGCCCGAGCCGGCCAGTCCAACCGGCGGTACCACCATGATCACCACGATCAGAAGCACATTCTGCTTCCACTCCGCCAATGGCAGCGGAATGATCCCACGCTCCCGGCGCACCCGCTTCAACCAGCCCAGCAGCCGGTAATACACCACTCCCGCAGCAATTCCCGCGACACCGGCACCCCACCCGAGCGGACTCACGACCCCGATCTCGACCACCGTGCACAGCAGCATGACGGCAAGCCCGCCGGCCACCCCCGCCGCAATCGGCCCCCAGGTGGGCAACGCGGCCGCATCCCGCGCCTGCCGCGTACTGGCGGCAGCAACATCCAACGCTTCCTGCGGAGTCTGAATCTCGGTCACCCCATCAACGTACATCAACCAGTTTCCAACAGGAAACCAGTTTCCCGTCCTGTGCGTAGGAGATCAACGGCGGCAGCGTGGGCGTCAGCCTGCGACCAGGCCGATGCTGCGGCCGATGTCGGCGAGGGTGGAGTCGAAGAGGACGTCGGGGTGGGAGATTTGGATGGGGTAGTTGTTGAAGACCTCTAGGGTTACGTGGCCGTAGAGGCGGGCCCAGAACTGGATCATGACGTAGCTGACGCCCAGGTCGAGCTTTTCCGCGGGGAACTTCTGGCCCGAATCCGCCAGGACGGCAAGGAGTTCCGTTTGGAACTTCATCAGGTCGTCGCGGAGTTCGGACGGGATGAGGTCCAGGGGCGGGGTGACTACCTCGTATTCGGTGAGCAGGCGGCCGGCGGCGCCGAGGAAGATGCGGCCGACGGGTTCGCCGAATTGCTGCATGGCGCTGGTGATTCCGGCGGTCACCGGGGAGGCGAAGACGAGGGTGAATTCGCGGGAGTGGGTCAGGGCCCAGGTGCGGAAGCCGCGGCAGATGGCGAAGAAGCGGGTGCCGGCGTCGTCGGGGAGGTCGGCGATGGCGGCCTCGAGGTCCTTGGCCAGGTCGGCGCAGACGTCGGTGCGGACGGCGGCGACGAGATCGTCGCGGGATTCGTAATAGCGATAGAGCGCGGGAGCGGTGATGCCCAGCTCCCGCGCGATGGCCCGCAGCGTGATCGCGTCCGGGCCTTGCTCGACCAGCAGTGACCGCGCGACGCGGCGGATGTCGGCGTCGCTGACCGCAGGCATCCGGCCGCGTCGACGGGGTTCACTCATGCTGGTTTCGACCACTCACTCGTACTTGACCTGCCAGCTCTTGATGCCGTTCAGCCAGCCCGAGCGCAGGCGGACGGGGTCGGAGACCTGGCTCAGGTTCGGCATCACATCGGCGATGGCGTTGAACATGAGGTCGATCTCCAGTCGGGCCAGGTTGGCGCCCACGCAGAAGTGGGTGCCGGTGCCGCCGAAGCCTACATGGGGATTCGGGTTCCGGAGGACATTGAACTCGAACGGATTCTCGAAGACGGTCTCGTCGAAGTTGGCGGCGGAGTAGAACATTCCGACGCGCTGGCCCTTCTTGAGCTCCTGGCCGCCGAGGACGGTGTCCTGAAGAACGGTGCGCTGGAAGGCGATGACCGGGGTGGCCCAGCGGACGATCTCGTCGGGCGCGGTGCGCGGGCGCTGCTCGCGGTAGATCTCCCACTGCTCGGGGTGGTCGACGAACGCCTTCATGCCGTGGGTGATGGCATTACGGGTGGTCTCGTTGCCGGCGACCGCGAGCAGGATGACGAACCAGGCGAATTCGTCCGAGGCCAGGGCCTCGCCGTCGACGTCGGCATTGAGCAGGGTGTTGATGATCTGCTCGTGGCCGTCCAGGTCGACCGGGCACTTGCGCTTCTCCTCGGCCAGGTTCCAGGAGTAGCCCATGACCTCGGCGGTGGCGACCTTGTGGTCACCCTCGAAGTCCGGATCGTCGTAGGAGATCATCTGGTTGGTCCAGTCGAAGATCTTGCCGCGATCTTCCTGCGGGATGCCGATCAGCTCGGCGATGGCCTGCAGCGGCAGCTCGCACGCGACCTCCTTGACGAAGTCGCCGGAGCCGTTCTTCTTGGCCTCGTGCACGATTCGCTCGGCGCGCTCGCGCAGCGCGTTGCGCAGGCTCTCCACCGCGCGCGGGGTGAAACCCTTGGACACGATGCGGCGCAGCTTGGTGTGGCGCGGCGGATCCTGGTTCAGCAGCAGAAAGCGCTGGACCTCGATCTCCTCGCGCATGATGTCGTCGTAGAAGCGGATGACCGCGGTGTTCTCTTCCGAGGAGTAGACATCCGGAGTCTTGGAGATCTCCTTGATGTCCTCCATCTGGGTGACGGCCCAGTAGCCGTCATCCTTGAACCCGCTGCCCACCTGCGGAATCCAGGCAACGGGGCTGGTACGACGGAGCTCGGCGAACTCCTCGACGGGCAGGCGAGTGGCGAGCAGATCGGGATCGGTGAAATCGATCCGATTGGGGATGGACGGCGCGGACACGGTACCTCCTTTGGAACACGTTCGCCGCCGAGTGTTCCACACCACACCCCACTTTGTGAACACCTATTACTAAATAGCGTTCATTTGATGTGTCATGCCCACGCCGAGTTCCGTCGAACCGCCGAGGCGCAGCGGGTCATTGAGGCGGGGCCGGTTTGATGGCGATGCTGTGCAGGGTCCGATGCGAGGTCTCCTTCTCCGCGCCGTGGACCGTGAGCTCCACCCTTCGGACGGTGCGCAGGGGTGTTTCGGGGAGCACAAGCGTGATGGAAGAGCTTCGAGCCTGCTGGGCGAAGTCCGGATTGCATGCGATAAGGGCCGCGTCGGGTGTCCAGTGGTAGTGGATCGACGCGTCGCCGGCCCGAGACCGGCTGCCGTCAAGGGTGATCGTGTGGCCGCTGTATCCAGTGGTCGGGCCGGTGATAACCGCTTGAATGCCGGTGCTCCTATCGGGCGATGCCATGAGCGCGATCGTATCCGCGGGTTCGCGGGACACCGCTATCGCGTGGCAGCCATTGCGTCGCGGACGATTTGGTCGACGGCCTTCGCGGTCGTGGGGAGGTCGGAGTTGGGGTGGTGGGCGGTGCGGCGGATGGCGGCGTAGGGGAGGTCGATGATGAGGAGGGTCAGGCGTTCGCGGTCGGATTTGGTGCGGTAGCCGAGGCGGGTGGCCAGGGTTTGGATGGCGGCGTCGAGCCGGTGTTGGCGGTCGGCGGCCGCGGCGCGGGCTTCGTCGGACCACTGGGTGTAGCCGAAAGGTTCTGGGCCCGTGAGCAGGACGGCGGCGTCGGTGGGATTTTGCAGCGACCAGGCGGTGACGTGGTGGGCGGCTTGGATGGCGGCTTGGTGGGGTGGGTCCAGTTGCAGAGCCTCGAGGAATCCGGATTGGAAGCGGTCGAGGGTGCGTAGCCAGAGGGCGGCCAGGAGAGCGGGGCGGTCGGGGAAGCGGTAGTAGACGGAGCCGCTCGGGGCGCCGGCGGCTGCGGCGACGGCGCTCATGGTGACCGCTGCGGCGCCTTCGGCGGCCGCGAGTTCGGCGGCGGCGTCCAGGAGGGAGTCGGCGGTGTGCGACGGCTTTCTTGACACGTTCTAGAGAGTACCCTCTAATTGTGAATTAGAGAGTATTCGCTAAATGGGAGGTTCGGTCATGGTGCGCAATGTCCACAGCCGGGTGATTACCGCGGACGCGGAGTCGGTCGGTCGGCTGCTCGATAGCCTCGCCAGTGACGACGATCGACTGTGGCCGGTACACCGTTGGCCCGCAATGCGTTTCGACCGGCCGTTGGGTGTCGGGGCGTCGGGTGGCCACGGGCCGATCCGCTACATCTGCGTGAAGTACGTGCCGGGGCGAGAGGTGGTGTTCCGGTTTCGGCGACCGCTCGGCTTCGACGGAACCCATGGATTCCTCGTGGAGGAAGTGGATGCCACGCATACCCGGCTGACGCACGAGTTGGTCATGCGGACACACGGGGCGGCTCGGTTCAGCTGGCCACTCATGTGGCGGTGGTTGCACGATGCGGCACTGGAGGATTCGCTCGATCGGGCCGAGGCCGATCTCGTTCCGGGCACGCCACCGAAGAGCCGTCACAGCCGATATGTGCGCTTTCTGCGCGGACGGGTGCACAGCGCGGAGGTCAGCGGGCGGCGAAGCGCTGCGGGTGGAGCAGTACCGGTGAGGTGAGGGGTCAGCGCCCACTCGCGTCGAATCGCACTGCCTCGTCGGCGATTTCGGCGAGCAGGGGCGGGTCGAAGCGGGCTAGCGCGTCCAGGGCCGAGTACCAGCGGCCCGATCCCCAGATCTCGGCCAGGATTCGGCGGATTCGGCGGCGGGAGGCGTCGCGGTCGGAGGGTGGGATGTCGTCGAGGGTGGCGACCAGAGCATCGGCGATGCGGGAGAGCAGGGTTGGGCGGAGGTCGGATTCGACGGAGTCGGCCAGCTCGTGGGCGTGGTCGATCGAGCCGATGGTGAGGGCGGCGTCGACCAGGACGGCGGCGGCACGATCGCGGTGGGCGGCGCTGTCGATGGTCGCGAGCAGGCTCGTCGCTTCGAGGAGGGTGGTGTGACCGGCCGCGGGGCCGAATTTCTGTGCGAGGGCCGGGATTACCAGAGCCAGGAGGCGGATTCGTTCGGCGGGCTCCGGGATTCGGGTGGCGGAGTGGAGGGCGGCGCGTTCGCGGCCCGCGCGGATCTGGGCGGTGACGACTTCGCCGCAGGCGCGGGTGCGTTCGGCACGGTCGGAAATGGCGCCTGCGATGGCGGCGGCCTCGTCGATGGCTCCGGCGCGGGCTCGGGCGGTGGCGAGGGACGAGACGATGCGCTGGGCGGCAGGGCCGACGTCGGTGAGCCCGTCCATCAGGCGGGCCACGCGGTCGGCGTCGCCGACGGCGGCCGAAAGTTGGGCCAGGCGTACGCGATTCAGGGGCTGTTCGGTGAGTCGGCCGGTCATCACCTCGTCCTCGACTTCGTCGAGCATCGGTTTCACGATGGGCGCCACCTGATCACCGTCGAGGCGTTCGACGAGCAGTTGCAGCACCGTCAGGCGGCGCAGGAGGCCGGGGATCGTGGCGATCATGCGGGCCGCGATATCGGCGCGGCCCGATTCGACGAATACCGCCGCGAGCTCACCCAGCCCGCGGTCGAGGCTGTCGGCGGATTCGAACCAGATCGAGTAGAGGGAGGCGAGCCGGTCCGCCAGCCCGGCCGCCACGTCGATCGCGCCCCGCGCGAGCAGGGTTCGCACCAGTTCGGTCAGCGGGGTCGGCGAGCTCTCGACGCGGTCGCGGCCGAGCCAGTCGGTGCCGAGGACGGTGCGGGCGAAGGCGTCGGTGGCCTGCTCGTCCCAGGTCTCCACCTGGCCGAGCAGGCCGTTCACCGTATTCAGGGCGCGGTCGAGGAAATCGTCTGCGCGAGCGGCGGATTCGCCGGCCCGGGTGCCGAGGTAGGTGAAAACCAGGAATTGGCAACCCGTGTCGTCGATGCGGTCGACCACGGCGTGAGCGCGCGTCAGGTCCCCGGCGGCGGCGAGCGCGCGCACCAGCGTGTGCAGCGGGAATCCCCGCCGATACGGGTCCGGCGGCGTGCGGTAGGAGGTGAGTTCGATATCCGCGGCGAGCCGGCGGGCGCGCGTCGATCGACCGGCCGCCACCAGCGCCGGGAGCGTGTCGGTCAGCAGATCGAGTTGCGCTGTCCCCGAGGAGAACCGATCGGCCAGTTCGATCGCGCGGTCGGCCTCCCCCAGTTCGACCAGGCACCGCACCAGCCCCTCGAGCACCGCGACCGCCGCGCGCGGCGCGCATCCGGCCACCTGGGCCGCGAGATCGTCGACCTGTTCGCGGAGTTCATCGGAGAAGCCCGCCGCGACGAGATCGCCCGCGATTCGGCCGAGCACCCGGGACCGCCCGATCGGGTCGGCGACGGTCGCCCGTCCGGAGGTGGCCAGCACCGAATGCACCCATCCCCGAGCCGATTCCGTCGCACCGTGGCCCACCATGGCCCGGGCGATGCGACAGCGCGCCGCGACCAGATCCTCGAGCGTGCGCAGCGTGTCCGCCAGCGCCAGCGCGCGCTCGAAATCCCTGGTGTCGGCGAACGCGGCCGCCGCGTACCCCAGGATCTCGTCGCGGCGTTCGGCCGCCTTGACCAGCAGCACGTGCCGGTTGATCTCGGTCATGGCGGCCGCGACCTCGGCCTGCCGCCCCTCCTGCCACCACACCGAAACCAGCTGTGCCAGTATGCGAACCCGCTCCCACGGCGTCGTGATCTCGTGCGCGAGCTCCTCGGCGGTCTCGACATCGCCCGCCGCGACCAGAGCGGCGGCCAGCTCACCGAGCCCGGAATCGTCCAGCACCCGGTCGCCGGATCCCCGCAGCGAGTCGACCAGTCTGCGGTTCCGTCGCCGGTCGGCCGCACCGAATTGAACCGCGATCACCGCGATGCGCGCCTGCACCCGCCGACCGCGCAACGGAATCCCGTCGGCCAGGCTCTGCGCCCGCGCCAGTTCACCCAGCAGCGCGAACGCGGCGGGCAACCGAGTGGGAATGTCTCTGCCGCGCTGCGTCAAATGCCGCCGCCGCATGGCGAGCTTGCACACCGCGAGCAGATCCGGATCCTGATTGCCCAGCCACAACGCCGACACCGTGCCGATCTCGGTCCGTGCGATCCCGTCGCCGCCGGTGAGCTCCAGCATCCGATCGTGTCGCGCGGTGTCCAGCGCCAACTCGGTCATCCGCGCGATGTCTCCGCGCCCGCGCAGCATCGAAAAATACCGTGTGAGCAGGTAAGTCGGCGTCTCGACCGGCCAGCCGCGCGCACGGTAGCCGATCGCCCACTCGTGGATGCGGCGGTGATAGGTGCCCATGAGCACCCGGCCCAGCGCGGTCTCGGCCTCCCGCTGCAGCGTCTCGTGCGCGAGCAGATGGATCTGGTCCGCGGCGAATCGACTGGACTGCGCGCGGAACGTGCGCCCGGTGGCCCCGGACAGGACGCGGTCGATCCGGAAGGGCGGCAGACCGGTGAGATCCTCGAGCTCGGCCCCGGTGAGACCGTGCGCCGCGGTGATCAGCCCGAGAATCTCCTGATCGACATCGGAGCGGTCGAGTATGCCGCGCAGCTCCAGACGCGCCGCCTGAATGATGTCGAAGGCGGTGCGCGACCGTTCGACCTCGCGGCGGCGGCAGTGGTGCAGCGGATGGCTGCCGGGAACGTCCAGCGGCAGACCGGGATTCGGCCGCCCGGCCACGACGACCCGCAGCCCCGGCCCGGGATGCCGCGGCAGCAGCGACGCGATGCTGGGACTACCGCGATCCTCGTCGAGCCCGTCCACCA
Organism: Nocardia concava NBRC 100430; assembly: GCF_000308815.1. Classification (GTDB taxonomy): domain Bacteria; phylum Actinomycetota; class Actinomycetes; order Mycobacteriales; family Mycobacteriaceae; genus Nocardia; species Nocardia concava. The sequence goes on along the minus strand of NZ_BAFX01000074.1, from coordinate 3,568 downwards.
GCAACAGGATCCGGCGCCCACTGTTCGCCGCCCGCTGCGCCGCGATGTCGAGCAGGTGGCGGCGCAGGGCATCGCGGTTGGGGTTCACCCGCGCGACGGTCGCGGCCTCATCGGGCAGCAGCGCCGAAAGCTGTTCCACGACAGCGTCGGTGAAGGCATTGTGGTCGTCCTGGGCGGCCAGCCGCGAGGTGATGAAGAACGACACCACGTGCACATTCGGCGGCGGATGCAGCGCGAACCAGGTCATGATGGCGGTCTTGCCCGCCCACGGTCCCGCCTGCCACCACACGTAAGCCTCTTCGCCCCAGCAGAATTCGGCGAGCTCGGCCAGTTCTGTCTCCCGGTCCAGCAACCCGTCGTCGGGTGTGAGATCGCGGATCTGGGCCAGGTACGGGGTGACGGAGGTGGTCGGCAGCAGCTCGGGCGCGCTGCGGCCGGTCCACGCCGGATTCGCGGCCAGCGCCACCCGCCCGGCCGTACCGCGTTCCAGGGCTTTGGGTTTGGGCATATTGGCGGCGGGCAGCCGGTCGCGGAGTTCACGGTAGAGGACCGACATGGTCAGGTATCGATCCGCGGTCGGGACCCCGGTACGCAGGATGTCGAGCATCATCGCGGTGAACGCGGTGCGCCCGCCATCGCCCTTGGCGAGGGCGAACTTCGTCTTCTCGTCGGTGGCGGTGAGGACGAAGGCGCCGTCGATATCGGTTGCCGCGCGCAGGATCTCGCTGTCCCCGGCGAGCACCTCGCGGCCGACGGCCCGGCCGCTGTGACAGCAGTCGAGGATGACCACGACCGGCCCGCGAGCATTCGCCTTGATCCGCGATCGCAGGATCGGGTACCCCAGCGCCGTCACATCGGCGTCGTCGACGCGAGACCCGGTGTGGGTCAGGTGCAGTTGATTGTCGACCACAGCGCCGTGGCCGACGTAGTAGATCAGCAGCAGCCCTGTCGCCGCCTGCGCCGCCGCGGTGACCTTCGCCGCGATGGCCGAACTGTCCGAGGGGTCGAGCACCACCTCGATGTGCCGCTCCGGGATTCCGGTTTCGGTGCGCAGGAAGCCGGCGAAATCGGTCAGGCTGCGGGCGATCTCCGGGAACGACTTGAATCCCGAATCAGCTCCGTAGCTCGCGGTTCCGATGAGCACCGCACGGGAGGCCTCCGGATCGGGAAGCGTCATCCAGCCGCCCCGGCCGCGAGCACCAGTTCCATGTCATCCTTCCCCCGCACGGCGTGTCGGGAAAAGTCTGCCATGCCGCGCAAGGCGAGGAGAGAACTGTGCTCCCGCTACTTGTAGCACTTCAAGGTGTCGCCCTCTTGCCGAGGTTCCACCTTGGCCGACTGGTATTGCCAGATACAGGCGATCTGCGGATCGATCGGGGCCTGGCACACCCAGGTCTTGTCGAGTATCGCCGCGTCGACGCCGATGCTGGTCCGGAACGTCGCATGGCAGTAGCCGGCCATATCCGAGATTCCGCCCTTGGCAATTTGTTCCGGCGAATAGCACATTCCGCTACGCGGATCGCTCGACGAGAAATTCAGGTGCAGGCCCGATTGGTTGTATTGCCATTCGCAGGCCTTGTCGAGATTGATGGTCGCCTGGCACGACAGCACGTCCACATGGTCGTACCCGTAGGAGACACAGTATCGCTGCAGGTCGAGCCCGCCCAGCGAGGTCTTCGGCGCGGTCGGCGTCGGGGACGTCGAGGTCACCCCCGCCGATGTCGAAGATTGTTGGGCACCATGGCGTCCGGTGAGTACGCCGCCGTAGAAGATGCCCGCCCCGGCCAGCACCACCGCGATTGCGATCAACGCCCACCTGGGAATCAGCTCGGACACCGGCTTGATCACGTTGTTGACCAGTCCCGCGAAAAAGGCTGAAAGGAATCCGTCAAGCATGGTCACCCCTCCCCCAACCCTAACACGACCATCCGGTCGGCCAGGCCGCTTTCGGTGCCCGAAGGAATCGCCGACAAGGCTGCCGGGCAACCGAATTCGACCTATCTCATAATCCCGAGCTGCTGAGGGAGGCGGCCCCGCCGATACCGTCCGGGTTGTCGGGCCCGACCCAATCGGACCCGCCGCGATACTCGCGGAGGTACTCCGCGCGCCACCGTGGCCAATCCAGATAGATCGCACCCGCGCTCCTGCGGTACCGCCGGTATTGGCCGCCCGCTGTGCGCAGTGACCGGCGGGATTCACGAGCGGCTCGCTTGGCCCCGCGCACCGCCGACCCCATTTGGGCCGTGGTCAACTCGACCGGCGGATCGGCGAAGATGCCGGATCTTCTGAACATGGCTCATGATGTCCGAGTCTCGAATAGCCCCGCCAGACACCGATTCTGGTGGCTCGTCACAACTTCGGGTGCCGGATCCGGACGCGTCGGCGGACTGCTGATCCGCAGAAACTCTGCCATGGGGGAAGCGGGGGCGAGAAGCCGACGACAGGACCGGTAACGGGCCGGTTGGCGCACCCGATGGACAGACCGGACGGCGGGCGAAAACCGTTGGCATCCAGACTATTCAGTCTCAGGTCAATCACTCGCCGTTCGGTTGGCGAACACAGTAGGATTCAGCTCTGGCGTCCAGATCAGGGGGGACGGCCATGATGCGCAGTGTGCACACGATGGAGCTCCGGAATGGCCTTCCAGATCGAACAGGACCAGGAATTACTCCGAAACCGGCGCCGGGAACGGCTGCATCGGTCCGGGCAAGGGCGCTGGCAGGCGGAATACGGCCGGCGGCTACGGATCAGCGATGCGCTGGTGGTGGCGGGGGCCGTGGCGGGAGCCCAGCTCATCCGCTTCGATGGCCTCAACAACAATGATTCGCAGCTGGATTGGGCCGGGGGCGCCCGGGTCGGATATTCGGCGATCTCGACGCTGCTCGTCCTGGCGTGGCTCGGCTTCCTCGCGCTGAGCAACGCGTGGTCGACAGCGATCATCGGGTCCGGTTCCGAGGAGTACCGGCGTCTGGTCGGCGCCACGATGCGACTATTCGGTCTGATCGCCATCGCCTCCCTGCTACTCCGCATCGAGTTCGCGCGCGGCTATCTGGCCATCGCGCTGCCGGTCGGCCTGCTCGGTCTGATGATCAACCGGATGCTGTGGCGCAAGTTCGCCAGCCGCCAGCACCGCGAGGGCCGCTTCCTGACCTCGGTCCTCGTTGTGGGCCGCCATGATTCGGCGCACGAGATCATGCGCTGCTTCGAACGCGATCCCGCCGTGGGCTACTGCGTGGTAGGCGTCTACAGCCCCTATGCCGCCGAGGACGAACTCACCGATATCGAAGAGTCCGGGCTGCCCGTACTGGGCGCGGAATCGACCATTATCGAGGCCGTCGAGGCCACGGGCGCGGATACGGTGGCCATCGCCGCCACCGAGCGCCTCGGCACCACCGGCATCAACGATCTGGTCTGGCAGCTGTCCCCGCGCGGCATCGATCTGGTCGTCACCCCGGGCGTGGTGGACGTTGCCGATCAACGCCTTTCGATCCGCCCGGTCGCGAACCTGCCGCTGCTGCACATCGGCCGCCCGCAATACGATCGCGCCAAGTCCTTCGGCAAGGCGGCC
>NZ_BAFX01000075.1 GCF_000308815.1 Nocardia concava NBRC 100430 | reverse complement strand
GCCACCAGGGCACCGACCGCGACGACCACCCAGACGCGGGTGATGTCGGCGCGGGCGGTGTCGGTGGAGGCGGCGATCAGGACCGCGCCGTCGACATGGGTGTCCGAGCCGACCGGGCGCGCGATCAACACCGTGGGTGGGCTCCACGGCAGCAGCCGCGACACCGTGGCGGGGCGTTGATTGCGGCGCGCGGCCGCCAACGCCGCCGCGACCCCGGTGTCGCGCGGGTCGACGCCCGCGTTCACCAACGGGACGCCGCGGGCATCGACCACCAACACCGCTTCGCCGTAGAGGTCGTGGTAGCGGGCGACCTCCATGGACAGGGCACGATGGTCGCCGAGCCGGTCGGCGGTGACGGTCAAGGCCGCGAACCGGTCGGCGTCGCCGCTGCGCCCGGACACCAGTTCCTGGGTGCGGCTGGTGGCCGCGGTCAGGCACAGCGGTATCGCGAACGCCAGCACCGCCACGGTGGCGAAGCTGGTCAACGCGATGAGCAGGCGCCGGCGCACCGGGTCAGTCGCCCCAGCGGTAGCCGTAGCCGCGGATGGTGGTGATCAGGCCGGGCCGGTCGAGCTTGGCGCGCAACCCGGTCATGTGCACATCCAGCGACCGTGACACCGCCACGAACGCATCCCCCCAGATGCGGTCCATCAGCTGCTGGCGGCTCACCGCCGCGCCCGGCCGCTCGGTCAACGCCTCCACGAGCTCGAATTCCTTGGTGGTGAGCGCGATCTCGACCCCGGCCACCGAGACCCGGCGCGCATCCAGATCGACCGTCACGTCCCCGGTCACCACCGTGCGCGCGGGGGCCGCCGCGACCGGTTGCGGGCGGCGGGTGACGTTCTCCAACCGGGCGAGCAGTTCGGCGATGCGTGGTGGTTTGATCACGTAATCGTCGGCGCCGCCGCGTAATCCGCGCACGATCGAGCGTTCGTCACTGCGCGCGGTCAAGATCACCACCGGGACGGTGGACACCTCGCGCAGCTGCCGCAGCACGGTGAGCCCGTCGGCGTCGGGCAAGCCCAGATCCAGGACCACCGCGTCGAAACCGCGGTGGCAGGTCAGCAGATCCGCGCCGCGGCGCATCCGCACCGCGGCGTGGCCGCGGACCCCGAACGCCTCCACCAGCGCGTCCCCGACCCCGTCATCGTCCTCGACCACCGCCAACCGCATGGCTCCGATTCTCTCCTTCACGACAAACCGATCGGTTCCCGGCCTCGGGGTGGCCACCGCTCCGCATCGAACAGCGGCCACCCGGGCCCGGCCACAGCCCTCGGGAGGCTGCGGCACGTGGGAGGGTCAGCGCACCCGCACCGGCTCGCCCGGGGCCGCGGTGGTGTCGGCGGCCAGGGCGTTGTCCTCGGCGTCGATGACCGATTCGGTGGAGGTTTCGCGCATGAAGAAGTAGGTGAGCAGCGAGATCAGCACACAGCCCGACACGTACCAGAAGTACAGCGATTCGTGCCCGGCCTTCTTCAACGCGAGCGCGATCATCTCGGCGGTGCCGCCGAAGATCGCCACCGTCAGCGCGTACGGCAGCCCGACGCCCAGGGCACGGATGCGGGTGGGGAACAGTTCGGCCTTCACGATCGCGTTGATCGAGGTGTAGCCGGTGATGATCACCAGCGCCGCCAGCATCAACGCGAACGCGGCCAATGGGTTCTTGGTGTGGCCGAGCAGCGTCATGATCGGCACCGTGGCGATCGTGCCCGCCACACCGAAGGTGATGAGCAGTTTGCGTCGCCCGATGCGATCCGACAGCGCCCCGGCGATCGGCTGCAGGACCACGAACACCAGCAGCGCCACGAAGTTGATCCACGCCACCGTCGATTTCGAGATACCGGAGGTGTTGACCATGTATTTCTGCATGTAGGTGGTGTAGGTGTAGAACGCGACCGTGCCGCCGAGGGTCAACCCCACCACCAGCAGGCATTCGCGCGGATACCGCAGCAGCACCGCCAGCGATCCGCGCCCCGAACCCGCGCTCGCGGAAGCGGATTCGCTGCGGAAGGATTCGGATTCGTCCATGCCGCGCCGCAGCCACATCACGATCAGCGCACTGGCCGCGCCGATCAGGAACGGGATGCGCCACCCCCACGCGTACAGCTGGGCCGAGGTCAGGAACTGCTGCAGCACGATCTGCACCCCGAGCGCCACCAGCTGGCCCGCGACCAGGGTCACGTACTGGAAGCTCGAATAGAACCCGCGCCGCCCTGCCGAGGCCACCTCCGACAGATACGTTGCGCTGGTGGCGTATTCACCACCCACCGACAGGCCCTGCAACAGCCGCGCCAGCAGCAGGATCACCGGCGCCGCCAACCCGATCGAGGCATAGGAGGGGGTGGCGGCGATCAGCAGCGACCCCGCGGCCATCACCGTCACCGACAGGGTCAGCGCGGCGCGGCGCCCGAACCGGTCGGCATAGCGGCCCAGTGCCCATCCGCCGATCGGGCGCATCAGGAATCCGACCGCGAACACCGCGGCGGTGGACAGCAATTGGGCGGTGGCGTCACCGGCGGGGAAGAACGTCTTGGCGAAATACACCGAGAACGCCGCATAGACATACCAGTCGTACCATTCGACGAGGTTGCCGATCGAGCCGCGCATCACATTGGCGACCACCCGGCGCTCCCCAGTAGGAGTGCTGCTCACGAAACTTCTCCCTTGCTGAAACCACGAATGCCCCATCGCATCCGCGCTCCACTGTGGCGGGCGACACAGCCCTACCCAAGGGGTGCGGGAGTTTCCTAACACTCGCTTAAGGCGATCGGGCGCTCATGGATGCGGGTCAAACGCCCACGCGGAACCCGCCCCGCGCCTTACCGTCTGAGAAGGCTTGGTTGGTGAGTGGATCGAGAACAGTGATGAGTCAACCCAATACGTCCCCCGCCGCGTTCCAGGCGACCGCGGCGATCGACCCCGACGCGATCGCGGTCCGCGACATCGGCGGACATCACGTTCTGACCTGGGGTGACTATGCGGCGCAGGTGCGTGAGATCGCCGCCGGGCTCGCGGCGCTCGGGGTCGGGCGCGGGGACACGGTGGCGTTCATGATGGCCAACCGCGTCGAGTTCTATCCCCTCGAGGTCGGCGCGCAACACACCGGCGCCACCTCGTTCTCGGTGTACAACACACTCTCCGCCGAGCAACTGCACTACGTGTTCGACAACGCGGGCAACAAAGTGGTGATCTGCGAAGCCCAATACGTCGACAAGATCCGCGCCAGCGGGGTACCGATGCACACCATCGTCTGCATCGACGCCCCCGCACCCGGCACCCTGACCGTCGCTCAGTTGAAGCAGTTGGGGCGCGCCGATTTCGACTTCGACGCCACTTGGCAGGCCATCACTCCCGAGGATGTGGTGACCCTGTGCTACACCTCCGGCACCACCGGCAACCCGAAAGGCGTGGAGATCACCCACGCCAACCTGGCCTTCGAATGCCGCGCCTACGCCTCGGTCATGCCCGTCGAATTCGGTGACCGCATCACCAGCTTCCTGCCCACCGCGCACATGGCCGACCGGGTCACCAACCTGTACCTGCACCAATACTTCGGCACCCAGATCACCGTCGTCCCCGACCGCACCCAACTGCCCGCCGCCCTGGCCGACGTGCACCCCACCATCTGGGGTGCGGTGCCGCGAGTGTGGGAGAAACTCAAAGCGGCCGTGGAATATTCGGTCACCGCCGAAACCGACCCGGCCCGCCGCGCCGCCCTCGACTGGGCACTGGGGCTCGCTGCCCGCAAGGCCGAAGCCCAACTCGCCGGGGTGCCCCTCGACGACACCCAGGCCGCCGAATGGGACAAGGCCGACGCCGCGGTGCTGGGGCCGCTGCGCGCCAAAATCGGCCTGGATCAACTCAAATGGGCCCTGTCCGGTGCCGCGCCCATCCCGCCGGAAACCCTCGGATTCTTCTTCGGGCTCGGCATCCCCATCTCCGAAGTGTGGGGCATGTCCGAACTGACCTGCGTGGTCAGCGTCAGCCTGCCCGGCCAAGCCCGCCTGGGCACCGTCGGGCGACTCCTACCCGGACTCGAATCACGCATCGGCGAGGACGGCGAATACTTCGTGCGCGGACCGCTGGTCATGCGCGAATACCGCAAGGAACCCGAGAAGACCGCCGCCACCCTCGACGCTGAGGGCTGGCTGGCCACCGGCGACATCATCACCGAGGACGCCGACGGCTACCTGCGCGTGGTCGACCGCAAGAAAGAACTCATCATCAACTCCGCCGGCAAGAACATGTCCCCGGCCAATATCGAGAACACCATCAAAGCCGCCACCGGACTCATCGGCGCCCTGGCCACCATCGGCGACAACCGCCCCTACAACACCGCGCTCATCGTCCTCGACGCCGAATCCGCGCCACCCTATGCCGCCCAACACGGCCTCACCGACGCCTCCGCCGAAGCACTCGCCGCCGACAAGAACGTCGTCGCCGAAATCGCGCGCGGCGTCGCCGCCGGCAACGCCAAACTCTCCCGCATCGAACAGATCAAACGCTTCACCATCCTGCCCACCTTCTGGGAACCCGGCGGCGACGAAATCACCCTCACCATGAAACTGCGCCGCAAACCCATCGCCGAGAAATACGCGCACACCATCGACACCATGTACGCACCCCAACTCGCCGACGACGTCCACGAACCCGCCGAAACACCCACCAGCGCAGCCTGATCGAGGCCAGCCCACCGGCCGTCCGCGCCCTCCACGGGCGCGGGCGGCCGGACTGCGCGGTGCGGAAACCACCCCTTCATAACAGAGCACTTGCTCTGTTATGGTCGGGTGTATGCCCCGACCCCGCACCCACGACCCGGACCTCGTGCTCGATGCCGCCGAGGATCTCGCGGTGGCCTCCGGGCCCGCCGCGGTCACCATCCGGGCCGTCGCCGCGGCCACCGGCGTCTCCAACGGGGCGCTGTATCACACGTTCTCCTCGCGGGCGGAGCTGCTGGGGCGCACCTGGATTCGGGCCGCCCACCGATTCCTGACCCTGCAGGCCGAGATGGTCGCCGAGGCCGCAGACCCCCTGGAGGCGGTGCTCGCCGCCGCCGAGGCACCCGCCGAATTCGCGGCCCGCTACCCGGCCTCGACACAGTTGTTCTTCCGGGTCCGCCGCACCGATCTGCTCGGCGACGAGCTGCCCGAGACCGTGCGCGCCGACGTGGCCGCCACCCAGACCACGCTGGTCGAGCTGATGAAAACCCTGTCGCGGCGGCTGTGGGGGCGCGCGGACGCCGCCGCGGTGGACACCGTGACCCTGTGCCTGGTCGACCTGCCGACCGCGATCCTGCTCGACCGCGACCGGCTCACCACCCCGATCGCCCGCCGGCAGTTGCGGGCCGCCGTCCACGCGGTCCTGGACCTCGGGCCCGCACCCCACCGCACCCTCTGAAGGAACCCCGCATGCCCACCCTCACCTACCGCGACAAGATCGCCGTACTCGACCTCGGCGACCACGAGAACCGCTTCTCACCCGAATTCCTCACCGAAACCAACGCCCACCTCGACACCGTCCTGGCCGACGGCGCGCACGCCCTGCTCACCACCGCCTCGGGCAAGTTCTACTCCAACGGCCTGGACCTGGACTGGCTCTCCGCCCACGGGGAACGCGCCGAATGGTATGTGGCGCAAGTGCAATCGCTGCTGGCGCGCATGCTGACCTTCCCGCTGCCCACCGCGGCCGCGCTGCCCGGGCACGCCTTCGGTGCCGGCGCCATGCTCGCCATCGCCCACGACTACCGGGTGATGCGCGCCGACCGCGGCTACTTCTGCTTCCCCGAGGTCGACATCCACATCCCGTTCACCCGCGGCATGGCCGCACTCATCCAAGCCAAGCTCGCCCCCAAACAGGCGATCGCGTCGATGACCACCGGACGCCGCTTCGGCGGACCCGACGCCCTGGCCCACGACCTCGTCGACGCCACCGCCGACGCCGACCACATCACCGACACCGCGCTCGCGCTGGTCGCCGGGCTCGGCGCCAAAGACCAAGCCACCCTGGGCGCGATCAAAGCCACCATGTTCGCCGACGCGGTCACCGCCCTGGCCAACGCCTGAACCCCTGAGCTGCGGTGGGCCCGGTTCCCAACGGGTCCACCCGGTCAGCGCGCCGCGCGCACCGCGAACACCGCCAACCGGACCCGGTTGTCGCAGCCGGTCTTGTCCATCAGATGCGCCAGATGCTTCTTGACCGTCGTCACCCCCAGATGCAGGCGCTCGGCGATCTCGGTATTCGAGTAGCCCGCACCCACCAGCGCCAGCACGTCCTGCTCGCGAGGCGTGAGATCGACTGCCGCAGGAGCGGTTTCGGTCGGGGCGTCGACCGCGCGCTGCACCAGTCGGCGCAGCAGCGGCGGGGAGAACAGCAACTCGCCGTCGATCACCCGCCGGATCGCGGCCACCAGCACCTCGGGCTCGGTATCCTTGACCAGATAGCCGCTCGCCCCCGCCGCCAACGCCGGGAACAGATGCTCGTCATCGTCGAACGTCGTCAGCACCAGCACCTTCGGGGAACCACCGGCCAGAATCCGCCGCGTCGCCTCCACCCCGTCCATGCCCGGCATCCGCAGATCCATCAACACCAGATCCGGGCAGCACTCCGCCGCCGCACGCACCGCCGCCACCCCGTCGGCGGCCTCGGCGACCACCTCGAGATCCGCGGTCGCCTCCACCAACATGCGCAACCCCGCCCGCACCAGACGCTGATCATCGACCAGCAACACCCGGATCACCGCACACCCCGCCCGAACACCGCCCCGGCCTGCGCTTCGGTGGCCCGGGGCAACGCCGACGCACCTCCCGGCTCGACCGCTGCGGATCCGGCGGGCAACTCCGCATCGACGACCCAATCCCGGCCGCGCGCACCGACTTCGAGACGGCCCCCGGCCAACGCCACCCGCTCGCGCATCCCGGCCAGCCCATGCCCCGCACCGACCGGCGCCCCGGCACCGCGATTATGGACCTGCAGCCGCACCCCGGAGCCGGTGCGCGCCACCGAGATCCGCACCGGCGCGGCAGGATCGGCGTACTTCATCGCATTGGTCAGCGACTCCTGCGCCAGCCGCAGCAGCGTCAACCGCGCGATCGCATCCAAACCTGTTGTCTGCATCTCGATCTCGGAGTGCACCTCGAACCCGGCCGCGCGCACCCGCGTCACCGCCTCGGCGATCTCGGCGCCCACCACCTCGGCATCCAGCAGCGGCACCGCACCCAACGCCGGATCCCGCAAAGCCGCCAGCAGCCGCCGGATATCGGTCAGCGCCCCCGACGCCGTGTCACCCACATCGTCGAGGACCTCCCGCACCCGCGGATCGGTCCCGCCCAGCACCTGGCGAGCTACCTTGACCCGCAACACGATCGAGGCCATATGGTGGGCGACCATATCGTGCAGCTCGCGCGCCAGCGCCGTGCGCTCCTCGGCGCGCGCCCGCGACTGCGCATCCGCCGCCTGCGCCGCCGCACTCGCCGTCAACGCCGCCTGCCCCCGCAAATACAGGCCCAGCAGCAGCGGCAACCCGACGAACGCGGCCGCCTCCACGAACGTCGCCCCACGCCAGAACGTCGGCGCGTGCCCACCCCAATGCCCGCCCACCCACGCCGCCGCCCACGCCACGCTCACCAGCACGATGTCGCGGCGCCCGCCACGCCTCACCGCCTCCACCACCGCGAGCGCACCCAGATACGGCACCAGCTCCGAAGGCCCCCACGCCGGAATCACGAACATCGCCGCCGCCAGCCCCGACACCACCAGCGAGGTCACCACCGGCCACCGATCACCGAACGCGAACACCAGACACGCCGCCACAGCAAGCAGCCAGTAAACGGCGGGGACGCGGTACTCACCCGGGAACGTGCTCGCCGCCAGCAACACCGGGGTCAGCAGCAGCGGCAGCACACGTGCCGCCTTCCAGCGCAGGCCACGGTCACGAAGGTCGATCACGAATCCACGGTAGTGAACCGGCGAGACTCCCGGCACACACGGGTCGCGGATAGCACAACGGTTGCCACGCCACAAGACTCCCGTGGCCGCAATCAGGCCCCCGAACGCGGCCCGACGAAGGATCCGACGCGGCGCGCCGAGCGACAGGCTGGGAAGCGACCCGACCCGAGGAGCCCCTGTGATCTCGCGACGACGCCTGCTCGTCACCGCCGCCGCCCTACCCCTGGCCGCCACCGGCTGCACCCGCCGCACCGACATCCCCGCCGCCGCGCCCGGCACCCGGCCGCTGCCCATCCCGCCGCTGGCCGACTCGCACGTCGACGCCGCCGGGGTGCGTCACTTCACCCTCACCGCCCAAGCCGGGCACACCGAGATCCTGCCCGGAACCTCCACGCCCACCTGGGGATTCAACGGGTCGATCCTCGGGCCCACCCTGCGGGCGCGTCGCGGGGAGACCGTGTCGGTGACCGTCACCAACACCCTGCCCGAGGCGACCAGCGTGCACTGGCACGGCATGCACGTGCCCGCCGCCTGCGATGGCGGACCCCACCAGATGCTCGCCCCCGCCGCGACCTGGACCCCGCAATGGCGCATCGACCAGCCCGCCGCCACCCTCTGGTACCACCCGCACCCGCACGGAGCCACCGAAAAACACGTCTACCGCGGCCTTGCGGGCCTGTTCTACCTCGACGACGAGATCAGCGACCGCCTCGACCTGCCGCGCCGCTACGGCCTCGACGACATTCCGCTCGTCATCCAGGACCGCCGCTTCACCCCCGACGGGCAGCTCGATGAAAAACCTTCCAGCAGTTACGGACTGCTCGGCGACACCCTGATCGTCAACGGCGCCACCGCTACCCACCACGACCTGCTCGCCACCCGCGCCCGCCTGCGCCTGCTCAACGGCTCCTCGAGCCGTGTCCTGAACCTCGGCTTCGGCGACGACCGCCGCTTCGCGCTCATCGCCACCGACGGCGGCCTGCTCACCTCACCCGTCGCCTCGACCCGTGTGCAACTCAGCCCCGGCGAACGCGCCGAAATCGTCGTCGACCTCACCCCGGGATCCACCGCGACACTGCGCGCTGTGCCCGTCACCACCCGCGCCGGCATCGACCGACCCGAACGCTTCGGCTTCGACGACACCTTCGACGTACTCACCCTGCGCGCCACCACGAACGCCACCGCGGCACCGGCCCTGCCCGCCACCCTCACCACCATCGACCCACTCGCCCCCGGGCTCCCGGTCACCCGCAGCTTCGACCTCAAATGGTTCATGATCAACGGCGCGAAGATGGACATGAACCGTATCGACCTGACCGTGGCCACCGGCGCCACCGAAATCTGGTCGGTCCGCAACCTCGAGGACTGGCCCCACAACTTCCACGTCCACGACGTCCAATTCCAGCTCCGCGCCATCGACGCCACCCCACCACCGCCACACCTGGCCGGATGGAAGGACACCGTCTACACCGAACCCGGCCGCACCTACGAACTCGCCCTGCGGTTCACCGGGCCCGCCGACCCCTCCTTCCCGTACATGTACCACTGCCACCTGCTCCACCATGAGGACGCGGGCATGATGGGCCAATTCCTCATCCTCGACCCCGGCCAGCAACCCACCTTCACCCCCGAACCCATGAACGAGCACACAATGCCGATGGGAAGCGGCGAGGAAACGATGCCGATGGGGCAGGGCCCAATGCCGATGGGCGGCACGGGTTCTGGACCGCACGGCGGTCACTGACCGCCTCCGCCAACGACACCGGCCGACAGCCGGAGGTGGTGCCGCGGCCAGGTTCAGCTGTCCGCATCGGCCGCGCGCAGATGCGGAATCAGCAACTCCGCCACCGCATCCGGGCGCTCGGCCTGCAGGAAATGCCCACAGTCGGGTAGTTGCGCGTGCTGCACTTTCGCATGCTCTGCCAGAATGCGCTGGAGATCCGGGGACATGCAGCCGTCGCGCAGCCCGCCCAGCGCCAGCGTGGGTAGCGGGGCGGGGGCGGCCATCAGCAGGTCGCTGAACTCGCGAGTCGCCTTGTGCGCCACCGTGAACAGCGACCGGTAATACCGGGTCGCCGCCCACGCCATCGTCGCATCGGTGAAAACCGCCGCGGTGGGCGTGAACTGGCCCGCACCGAACTCCCAGCCCGGCGACCAGCGTCGCCACAACGCCCGCACGAACGCGGCCTCGCGGCGCACCAGCAGCCGCGGCGAGAACCCCGACTGCATCACCGGGATATACGACGACAGCAGCAGCTGCCGCGGCAGATATCGCCACAGGCCCGCCGCGACCCCGCCCCCGAACGGTGGAATCGCCAGCAACGTCAGCGACCGCCACCGCCCGGGCTCCTGCTTGGCCAGGACCATCGCCACGAACGCACCCCAGTCATGGCCCACCAGATGCGCCGGTGGCGCACCGAGTTCGGCATGCCAGGCCGCGATATCGGCACTGACCGCCATCAGGTCGTAGCGGGCATCGCGTGCGGCCGAGGCCGGGGTGTAGCCGCGCAGCCAGGGCGCCAGCACCTGATAGCCCGACTCGGCCAGCGCCGGGATCAGCCCGTCCCAGGTGTGCGGTGTGTCCGGGAAACCGTGCAGCAGCATCACCAGCGGGCCATCAGAGGGGCCGAAGCGGCGCGCCGACAGGGTGAGCCCGTCCCGCACCAGGGTGAGGGTGGACTCGGTGAGATCCGATGTCATGACCGTTCTTTCGTGCTCGCGTCTGTCGCGCCGCAGGTTCAGCGGCCCTGCCACACCGGCGGCCGCTTCTCCACGAACGCCCGCATCCCTTCCCCGGCGTCCTGCGACGACAAGGCCGCCGCCGCGACCTGGCTCTGCTTGCCGAACGCCTCGGCCACCGACCAATCCGGCGCTTGCTCGATGATCTGCTTGCTGGCATCGATACTCAGCGGCGCGTTCACCGCGATCCGCTCGGCCAGCACCAGCGCCGCTTCGAGGGCCTTGCCCGGTGCGGCGACCTGATTGATCAAGCCGACCTCGGCGGCACGGGCCGCGGTGATCGGATCACCGGTCAACGCCAACTCCATGGCGACCGCACGGGGTAGTCGCTGCGACAGCCGCAGCACACCACCGCCGACGGCGACCAGCCCGCGTTTGACCTCCGGAATCCCGAACATCGAATCCGCGGCGGCCACAATCAGATCCGCCGCCAACGCCAGCTCGCACCCGCCCGCCAGCGCCGGACCCTCCACCGCCGCGATCAACGGCTTGCGCGGCGGCGCCGACACGATCCCGAGAATGCCGCGCTTCTCGGTCACCGGCACCTCACCGCGCGCCGCGGCCTTGAGATCCATCCCGGCGCTGAAATAGCCACCCGCCCCGGTCAAGATCGCGATCCGCGCGTTCGGATCCGCCTCGTAGGCGTCGATCGCCCGCTCGAGCCCCAACGCGGTCGCCAGATTGATCGCATTGCGTGCCTGCGGCCTGTTGATCGTGATGATCATGACGTGGCCGCGGCGCTCGATCAGCACCGGCGCGGGCGGCGGTGGCGGCAGCGGCACCCGCGCGATACCCGCCGTACTGAGCCCCGTATGCGTGGCATCGGTCCCGGCGTCGGCGGCGGGCACGATCGCCTCGCCCTCCACGCGCACCGGCAATCCCAGCCAGTCGTCCTCGTCGAGAGCGGCCAGCAGGGCGGAATCGGTGGCGCGCACCAGGACTCGCTCACCCTGGGGAGTCAGCACGCTCACGATCCCCGCCTCGGGGACACCGTCACGGCCGTAGGGCAGGGTGTAGGCCTCGACCACGGCCGCACCGGTGTAGGTGCTGCGGGCCGGGCGGGCCGGGGGATGCTCGATGACCGGAGTCAGATGCTGGTAGCCGCGCCGGGGCGGGGTCGCGGAATAGACGCCCAGGGCGTGTTTGGTCAGGTACCAGCCCAGCGAGGTTGCCAGGCCGAAGGATTCGGGCTCGGCACGCAACCGGCCCACCAGGGTCGCGACCGCGTGACCGCCGTAGTTGTTGCCCGGCCCGCCACCGAAGGTCAGCCCACCGGTCACCGACAGCGGCCGCTTCGGATCGTCGACGGGCAAGCCCAGCTCCCGCGCCGCGATCTGCACCGCCACCGGGAAACACGCATACAGATCCACATGCGACAGATCCTCGGGGCCGATCCCGGCATGGTCGAGCACCGCGGCACCCAGGGCCGCGATGGCCGGGGAGGCGGCCAGCTCGGTGCGTTCGCTGACGAACCATTCGTCGGTGCCCGAGGCGCCCGCGTGCAGGAACACCCACTTGTCCTGCGGCACACCGGCCGCCTCCGCGGCGGCCGCGCTGGCCACGATGATGCCCGAGGCCATGTCCACGGTCAGGTTCGCGCACTCGAGCTTGGTGTAGGGCGTCGAGATCATCCGGTTGGCGTCGGTCACCGCCGCGATCTGCGCCGCCGAGAACTCCTGCGGCTGCCAGGCATGCGGATTGGCCGCCGCCACCGCCGAGAGCCGCGACCACAACTCGGCCACCGCCGCCGCATGCTCGGCCGGCGTACGACCCAGCCGATGCCGGTTGGCCGATTCGAGCAGCGCGTACATGTTGATCGGGGCCTGCAGCCCGGCCGCGGACTCGGCGGCATTGTTGGCGGGCTTGTCGATACCGACCGTGCGCGTCGGCGACACGCTCGAATCCTGCACCGGCCAATCCAATTCGATCCCGGCGCGCTGCGCCGCGGCCTGCGTGGCACCGGCCTCGGCGCCGGTCACCAGCACCAGCTCGTAGTCCCCGGCCGCGATCGCCGCGGCCGCCTCGTTGAGCACCAGCTGCCCGCCGTCCCCGCCGAACGGGCTCGACTGCACCGTCTCCACCGCACCCGCGCCCACCGCCGCGGCCACCAGCGCACCCAGATCCCGGTACTGCCACGACGTCGGCGCCACCGCGAACACCGCCTCGGCCTGCTTCAGCAACCGCTCCCCGGCCCCGGCGTCGGCCGCCGCGGCCCGCAAGGCCCGCACCGCCAGCGCCGCCGGATCGGCATAGGACCCTTCGGGATTGCGCTGCACGATCTGCCCGACCCCGATCAGCACCGGCGTCGTCGGCGCCAGCACCACCCCCGAGGCCCGATGCCGCACCGCCTTCGGTGCCGGCTTGCCGCCACCGGCGCGGGTCGCGGCCAGCGCGGCGGGCACCCGCGCCAGCGAATCACGCAGCGAATCGGCGAGCGCGCGCGCCACCGTCGCCCCCAACGGGCCCTCGATCGGCTGCCCCGACAACCCGGCATCCACGTACACGATCGACCCGGACCCGTTGGGCGCCACCGTGATCCACAACCCCAGCGCCAACCCCTGCGGCCCGGCGCCACGCAACCCCAGCCCGTGGTCGCCGATCTCGGTGACCGTCCACGCCACCTCCGCGGGGATCCCCATGAACTTCACGACCTGCGTGTACTCCACCCCCAGCGCCGCCGCCCTCGGTGCGTCCCCGCGCCAGCCCGCATGGAACACCACCCACTGCGGCAGCCGCCCCAACTGCGCCAGATACGCCAGCGTCGTCGCCACCCCGGTCTCGAGCTCGGTATGCGCGTGCACGGTGCGGGTGAACTCGGCCAGGCCCGCCGGGAGCGTGTGCTCGGGTGGCGCCGCCTCGGATTCGCTGCCGTGCCCGGTGAATCCGGCGATCAGCTCCCGCACGATCCGCGGATCCCGGCGCACACTGTCGAGCAGCTGCCCACCGGCGCGCACCTGTTTACGCACCGAGGCGCCCCGCTCACGCCCCTGCTCCACCACCGCACGCAAACGCTCGAAACCCGGCACATTCACAGCCCACCTCCTCATCGAGGGTCACACCATCGCGCCCTCACGGTATCGGCCGCCGACCGCGCGCGGGAAGCGGAATCGGGTTAATCGCGCGACTTCGCGCCACCGGCAACCGAATCCACGCACACCCCTACCACCCACCGATGCGTAAGCATAGACTTACGGTTCGTGGGTACTTACCAAAGCGCCGCGCTCGACGCCCTCGGCGACCCGACCCGGCGAGCCATCTTCGAACGCCTCGGCCAAAGCCCGTGCGCGGTCGGCGAACTCGCCGGCGAACTGCCCGTGTCACGACCCGCGGTCTCCCAGCACCTCAAGGTGCTCAAGGCCGCCGGCCTGGTCCGCGACGAAGCGGTCGGCACCCGCCGCGTCTACCGCCTCGACCCCGGCGGCATCGACGCGCTGCGCGCCTACTTCACCCACTTCTGGTCGACGGCGCTGTCGGCCTTTCGCGACGAAGTGAACAAACCCGATCCCGGCCAACCCCCAGATCCCGGCCAACCCCAGGAGCAGTCATGACCCAGCAGATCGACTCCCACGCCGTCACCGTCCAACTCACCGTGGAGGCCCCCATCGACAAGGCCTACCGCGTCTTCACCACCGGCATGGACTCCTGGTGGCCGCGCGAACACCACATCGGCGCCGGCCCGCTCGCCGAAGCCGTCGTCGAACCCCACGTCGGAGGCCGCCTCTACGGCCGCGAGGCCGACGGCACCCAATGCCCGTGGGGCCGGGTACTGGTGTGGAACCCACACACCCACTTCGCCTTCTCCTGGGACATCGACCTGTCCTGGAAACCCGAATCCGATCCCGCCCGCACCAGCCGCGTCGATGTCACCTTCACCGCCCTCGACGAGGACCACACCACCGTCACCCTGGTGCACTCCGGATTCGAGAACCACGGCCCCGGTTGGGAATCCATGCGCGAGGCCGTGGGCTCGCCCGGCGGCTGGCCAGCCCTGAGCGACAGCTACGGCACCGCCGTCGCCGCCTGAACCCTCACAACGTGCGGGTGAACCACACCTGATCCAGCATCCGGATCCCGTCGACCTCCACCACCTCCGGATACCCGGCCGCCGCGGTGAACACATCCGCCACCACCCGGCTCATCCGGAAACCACAACGCTGATAGAAACGCAGATTCCCCACATCCGCGGTGGCGGTGGCCACCTCGATCCGGGCCACCCCCGCCGCCTGCGCGGCCGCCACCACCGCCTCGACCATCGCCCGCCCCACCCCCGCACCCCGGAACGGTTGGGCCACCGCGGTATTGACGATCTCCCACACCGACGCATCGGCCTCCGGGGCCGCCTGAATATGCCCGGCCACCGCCCCGGACCCGGTGCGCGCCACCCACACCCGGCCCCGATCGATATAGGAGGCCAGCAACTGCTCGGAATCCTCGGCCAACCGGAACGACCACGCGATCTCGCCACGATCCCCGGTGAACTCCTCGATCCGCACCGGCTCCGGCGCCGCGGGCACCACGATCAGCATCCAGCCGTCGGGATCCAGCACCGCGAACGCCCCCGCCGCCACCCAATACGGATTCTCCGGAATCACCTCGGCCACACCATGATCGGCCAGCCGCTTGCGCAACTCCTCGAACCCGCCACGCAGATACACCACCAGCGCATGCTCGGGATCCGCCGGGGGCACAGGCGGGCCACCATCGGCACGCACCAACTCCAACTGCGAACGCGCATCCGGCAACCCGAACACGAACCCGCTGTAGCCCGCGTGATCGGAGAACGCGAAAAGCTGTGTCAGCCCCACGATCTCTCGATAGAATGCCGCACACTCCACCAGCCGATCGGTCCCGCGCGCGAACCGCGCCGCGGCGAACACCACACCGGAAGCATCCACGGACCATTCCTCCTCACGACAGCGACACCCGCATGCCAGCATGCGCGGCCCACCCCGGCGCGGGCGACCCATTTTCGCCGTGTCCGAACAGTTCTCGCTCACCTCCGGCCCGGGCCGCCACCGAAAACAAAGCGGCGCGCGAACCCGGATCCGGGCTCGCGCGCCGCTCTCACGCTCTCGGGCGGTGGCTCACGCCTTCCGCGGGTGGCTCACAGCTCGACACCGAGCAGGGCATCGACCGCATCCTTGATCAGCCCCGGCGCGGTCGTGTCGGGACCACCGTAGGTCAACGCCTGCTGCGCCCACGCGTCGATCGCGGCCAGGGCTTTGGGAGTGTCCAGATCGTCGGCCAGATGAGTGCGCAGCCGCGCCACCGTCTCGGTCGCGTCCGGGCCCGAGGCCAGCGCCACCGCCGAGCGCCAGCGCTCCAGCCGCGAAAGCGCCTGCGCCAGCACCGCATCCGACCATTCCCGATCCGCGCGGTAGTGCCCGGCGAACAAACCCAACCGGATCGCGCCCGGATCGGTCCCGGCGCGGCGCAGCTTGGACACGAACACCAGATTGCCGCGCGACTTCGACATCTTCTCGCCGTCGAGGCCGATCAGCCCGGCATGCACGTAATGGCGGGCGAAACGCCGCCCCTTGACCAGGGCCTCGGCGTGCGCGGCGGAATACTCGTGATGCGGGTAGATCAGATCGCTGCCGCCGCCCTGGATATCGAATTCGCTGCCGACCCGGTTGAGCGCGATCGCCGCACACTCGATATGCCAGCCCGGTCGGCCCGCCCCGAACGGCGCCGGCCACGACGGCTCACCCGGACGCTCCGCGCGCCACAACAGGGCATCGATCGGATCGCGCTTACCCGGGCGCGTCGGGTCGCCGCCGCGCTCGGCGAACAATCGCTCCATGGTCGCCCGGTCGTAACCGGACTCATACCCGAACTGCTCGGTCGCGTCATGACGGAAGTAGATATCGGCGAATTCCGGATCGTCGACCACATACGCCGCACCCGAGGCCAGCAGCTTGTCGACGAGCTCGACCACCTCCTGCACCGACTCGATCGCGCCGATGTAATCGCGCGGCGGAATCACCCGCAACGCGGCCATGTCCTCACGGAACAGGTTGATCTCCCGCGTGCCCAGCTCGCGCCAATCGATGCCGTCGCGCGCGGCACGCTCGAACAGCGGATCGTCGACATCGGTGGTGTTCTGCACGTAGTGCACCTGATGCCCGCTATCGCGCAGCACCCGGTTGACCAGGTCGAAGGCCAGATAGGTGGCCGCATGCCCCAGATGGGTCGCGTCATAGGGGGTGATGCCGCAGACGTACATCGTCGCGGTCGCACCCGGGGTCACCGGGCGCACCGCCGCATCGGCGGTGTCGTACAAGCGCAACGCTGGTCCGGATCCGGGAACGGTCGGGACAGCGGTATCGGACCAGGACTGCATGAATCGAGGTTAACGCCGCGAGTGCACGCGACCCCCGCCGCCCCCGCCCCGGTGTGCCGCGCGACACGCGTAGCGACGGGCCGACCTGCACCCTAGTCACGGGCACGCCGGTGTCAACGGTTGCAATCACAAAGAACCGATCGTTACCGTCGGCACCCGGTGTCGGCGGGCCCAGCGCGAGGACTGGGACATCGACGGGCGGAGCGCGGAATCAGAACGCGGGCCAGGGAATCGGGCGCTGGCTGGCCGGCATCGGCATCACCGGATTGTCCAGCAACGCCCGCCCGCGCGCCTCGAGGGCCTCGATCTCGGCGTCGGTGATCAACTCCGCGAGTCGCTCACCCAGCTCCCCGGGCAGCGCCTTGACGAAAACCGTGATGTCGGTGAGCAATTCCTCGGCGATCCGCTCACCGGCCCACCCCCACAACACCGTCCGCAGCTTCGGCTCGGCGTGCAGGCAGATCCCGTGATCCACCCCGTACACCCGCCCGTCCGCGCCGGCCAGCGCATGCCCGCCCTTGCGGTCGGCATTGTTGATCAGCACATCCAGCACCGCCATCCGCACCAACCCCGGATCCTCGGCATGCACCAGCGACACCGGATGCCCGCCCGGATCCAACGCCCGCAACACCTCCCGGTAACCGGCCGGAACCTCGCCCACCGGGCACAGATCCACCAGATCCGGGCCGTCGGTGTCCTCGACGACGTCGATCCAGCGTTGCACCATCCCCGGCCCCAACGGCCCGTCCCGCAACACCGTTTCGGGAATCACCCCCCACCCCAGCGCCTGCGACACCAGATACGAGGCCACCTCCCGCGCGGCCAGGGTGCCGTCGGGGAAGTCCCACAGCGGCCGCTCCCCGCGCACCGGCTTGTACACCACCCGCGGCCCGTCCTCGCCGGTCTCGCAGACCAGGGTGACATTGCTGGCGGTGGTGACCTGCCCGATCACCGTCAGCTCGGCGGTGCGCAGCGGGTCGCTCACGTCATTCCTCGTCGATCTCGGTGGCGCCGAAGATCTCGCCACGCTTGTAGCCATTGGTGCGCACACACATGTGCCCGACCGGGGACAACGGTTCCCCGCACAACGGGCACGGCGGCCGCCCGGCCGCGATCACGCGCGCCGAGCGCAACGCGAACTCCCGCGCCTGGATCGGGGTCAAAAACACCCGCACCGCGTCCGGGCCCTCCTCGGTGTCATCGAGTACCACCGACTCGTCGACCTCGGTCTCGGTGATCGCCAGCAACTCCACCACCACCGCGTTCGCGTCCGCGTCCCAACCCAAACCCATGGTGCCGACCCGGAATTCGGCATCGATCGGAGTCAGCAGCGGCGCGGTGTCGGCCACATCGGCGGCCTGCGGGGGCACCGAGGTCCCGAACCGGCGTTGCACCTCGTCCAGCAGGAGACCCATCCGATCGGCCAGCACCTTCACCTGCTGCTTCTCCAACAGCACACTGACCACCCGCGGTTCCTGCACCGCCTGCAGATAGAACGCGCGGTCGCCCGGCTCGCCGACGGTGCCGGCGACGAAACGATCGGGGGTGCGGAAAATATGGATTGCTCGGCCCATTGCACCTCCATTCGGTTCACTCACTTATGAATCGGGGCGTTCCGCAACCCCATTATCACTACTGTCCGTGGTACCCGTTTCCCCACCGGGAACCGGCCTCGAGCGCGATTCGCCGCCGGTTCGCGGTGAAATCGCCGCCAACCCGGAAAGATCCGGGCCGGTGTCGTTCACCCGCCAGACGTACGGGGCGGTCGGGGTGTAGCGGACCACGCTGATCGAGGCCGGTTCGACCACGATCCGCTGGAAACCGTCCAGGTGCAGACCGAACGCGTCGGCCAGCACCGACTTGATGACATCGCCGTGCGTGCACGCAATCCACAACACATCGCTACCATGCCGGGTCGCGAATTGCCGATCTCGTTCGCGGATAGCGGACACGGCGCGAAACTGTACCTGCGCCAAGGACTCTCCCGAAGGGAACGTGGCCGCCGAGGCGTGGCGCTGCACCACCTTCCACAACGGCTCGCTCACCAGATCCGCCAGCGCCTTACCGGTCCAGTCGCCGTAATCGACTTCCAGCAGCCGCTCATCGGGTTCGGCCTCGAGCCCCAGCTTGTCCGCGAGCGGGGCGACGGTGCGCTGGCAGCGCAGCAGCGGCGAGCACACGATGTGCTCGATCGGCAGCGAACCCAGTCTCTCGACCAGCGAGTGGGCTTGTTCGCGACCACGATCGGTCAGATCGACACCGGCGCTGCGCCCGGCCAGGGTGCGGGCAGTGTTCGACGTGGACACGCCGTGCCGCAACAGGATCACCGTCACCGGGACAGCCTACCGACTAGGTCGCCGACACGACGCCGGTCGCCAGCAGCGCCATCACCGTCAACCCCAGCACGATCCGGTAGCCCACGAACCAGTCCAGGGAATGCCGCGCCACGAACTTCAGCAGCCACGCCACCGACGCATACCCGACCACGAACGACACGATGGTGGCCACCAGCAGCTGCGGACCTGAAGCGTTGAGGCCCTCACCGGCGGGTTCGAACGCATCCGGCAGCGAGAACAGCCCCGAGGCCACCACCGCCGGAATCGCCAGCAGGAACGAGAACCGCACGGCCGCCTCACGAGTCAGCCCGCAGAACAGACCCGCCGACGACGTCGCCCCCGAACGCGACACGCCCGGGATCAACGCCAGGCATTGCGCGAAACCCATGATCAGCCCGTCGCGAGTGGTGAGCAGCTCGATCGGGCGGCGACGACGCCCGTAGGCCTTGCCCGAGTAGTACTCCGCCGCCGCGATCACCAGCGCGAACACGATCAGCATCGTGGAGATCAGCCACAGATTCCGTGCGCCGGTACGGATCTGGTCCTTGAACACCAGACCCAGCACCCCGATCGGGACGGTGGCGATGATCACATACCAGCCCACCCGGTAGTCCAGCGCCCGCTGCGTGTCGGGATCCGGGCCGTAGGAGAAGCGCCCGTCCTCGGTCAGCACCGGCAGCTGGGTGGTGGCCCGCTCGTGCAACGGCACCGATTCCCGTTGCGGGGCAGCGACTTTCCACCACAGCGTGGTGCACCAGGCGACCAGGATGCGCCAGATGTCGCGGGCGAAATACACCAGCACCGCCGCCTCGGTGCCCAACTGGGTGACCGCGGTGAACGAGGCGCCCGCGTCATCACCGAAGAACACCGCCGAGGTGATCCGCAGATGCGCCGAAGAGGAGACCGGCAGAAACTCCGTCAACCCCTGCACCAGGCCCAGCACCAGCGCCTGCACCCACGTCATCGACTCGCCCACACACCCTCCAGTCCCGAAAACTCGGCTCCCGAGCGACATTTCGCGCCCACACGCCCACCAGTCAACACCGTCGACCACAACCGCCGCCGCACCCACCCGGTCCCGGACCGGTTCCAGACCGCGCGGCCTGTCCCGGCCCGTGGTGGCGCAGGCGCGCCGCAACATCGCAGCGACCTTAATGGGCGCGGTCGGCGGAGCCGTCCTTGACCCCGCGCAGGGCCGGAGCGAATGCGGAGGTACGCCTACCGGGGTGTGTCCGAATCCGGACACGCATGCGCGAATTCGGATGACCCGCCGCGCTCGCCGCGGGCCATAGCGGGGCAGAAGCGACCGCTGCGCCTAGGCTGACGCGTGTGACGAAAGTGCAAGCGCGGTGATGGAACAACGCACGGTCGGCCGCAGCGGGCTGCGAGTCTCGCGGCTCGGGCTGGCCACCCACACCTGGGGCCGCGAAACCGACGCCGAGGACGCCGCCGCCCAACTCATGGCGTTCGTGGAAGCCGGCGGCACCCTCGTGGACACCTCCCCGTCCTACGGTGACGGCGCCGCACAACACATCCTGGGCGAACTGCTGTCGGAGATCGGGCGCGAAGACCTCGTGCTGAGCGGAAACGCCGGATACACACCGATACTCAGCGACGCCGCCGCCGAAGCGCCCGCCGCCGTGCGCTGGACCGTCGACGCCTCCCGGCGCACCATGATGCGCCAACTCGACCACACCCTGGCCCAACTGGGCACCGACCACCTCGACATCTGGTCGGTCGCCGCCTGGGACCCGCACACCCCCCTCGAGGAAATCGCCGACACCCTCGCCTGGGCGGTGCGCTCCGGACGCGTGCGCTACGCCGGCGCCCGCGGCTACGACGGCTGGCAACTGGCCACCCTCGCCGCCGCCGCGCCCCTGACCGCCACCCACATCCCGTACTCGCTGCTCACGCGCGGGGTCGAACACGAATTCGTGCCCGCCGCACAGCATCACGGCATCGGCGTCATCGCCACCGCACCCCTGGCCGGGGGCATCCTCACCGGCAAATACCGCGACGGCGTCCCCGCCGACTCGCGCGGCGCCGACGAGGCCACCGCCGCCGAGATCACCGCCCGCCTCGACGAGAACGCCGTACGCGTGGTCGACGCCGTCGTCACCGCCGCCGACGGACTCGGCACCTCCCCGCTGGCGGTGGCGCTGGCCTGGATCCGCGATCAGCCCGGGGTGGCGTCGATGCTGGTGGGGGCCCGCGATATCGGGCAGCTCACCGGAATCCTGGCCGCCGAGACCCTGGAACTGCCGCGTGCGATCACCGCGGCCCTGGGAGACGTGAGCGCACGCACAGAATGAGCAAGGCTACCCTTACCGGCATGAGGTGTCTCGTGAATGCCCGCCCGGCCATCCGCACGCTGCTGATCATGCTGCTGGGAATCGGTCTCGTCGCGGGCGCCACCGCCTGCGGCAGCGGCACGAGCGCCACCGGCGGGCAGAAGGGCCCGGTCACCGCCAGCGTCGGCGACCTCGACCCCGTCGCGCTCAGCCCCGAACCCACCCCGGTGCTGCCCGCGACGGTGAAATCCTTCGACGGCAGCGAGGTCACCGTCACCGACACCAGCCGCATCATCGCCGCCGACCGCTACGGCACCCTCGCCCAAACCGTCGTCGCCCTGGGCCTGCGCTCGAAACTGGTGGGCCGCTCCAACTCCGCGGCCTTCCCCGCCGTCCAAGACCTGCCGACCGTGTCCTCCGGCAGCGGCACCCTGAGCGTGGAATCGGTTGCGGCACTGCGGCCCACGGTGTTCCTCACCGACACCACCGCCGTCACCCCCGCCCTGCGCGACCAGCTCAAGGCGCTGGGCATCACCGTGGTCTACTTCGACTCCCAGCGCACCCTCGACGGGGTGATACCCCAGATCCAGGCCGTCGCCGACGCCCTCGGCGTCTCCGACGCGGGCAAGACGCTGGCCAAACGCACCAGCGACGAGATCGCCGCCGCCACCGCCTCGGTGCCGCACCAGGATTCCAAACCCAAGATCGCGTTCCTGTACCTGCGCTCCACCGCCATCACCATGATCTTCGGACCCGGCTCCGGCGCCGAATCGCTGATCGCGGCCATCGGCGGCATCGACGCGGCCACCGCGTCGGGTGTCACCCAGGACTTCCTGCCCATCACCAGCGAAGCGATGATCGCCGCCGCCCCCGACGTGCTGCTGGTCATGAGCGACGGCCTGGCCTCCGTCGGCGGCGTCGACGGCCTCGAGAAGGTCCCCGGCGTCGCCCAAACCCCCGCCGGCAAGAACCGTCGCGTCGTCGACATGTCCGACGCCGTGCTGCTGTCCTTCGGCCCCAACACCGGCCGCGTCCTGTCCGCCCTGGTCAAGGCCGTCTACGGCACCACCAACGCATGACCGATCCGCTACGCCCGCAACCGGACCCGGCCACCGGACCCGCCGCGAGCGCATCCGCCGACGCCGGCGACAGCCCGGCCACAGGCGCGATCACGGACACGTCCTCGGCCGCCCCGGCGAACTCTCCCGTCGCCGACAGCACGCATGCGGCGACCGAGCAGATCTCCGAGGTCGACAGCGCCGACGTGGAAGCGATTGCCGCACAGCGGTTCCCGGCCAGTGTCGACCCTGAGCCGACCGGTCGGCACGGTCGCTCGCGTCTCATTCTGATCTTTGCCGCGGCACTGGCCGGGCTGGTGGTGCTGGCGCTGATCTCCGCGGGGATCGGGCAGGTGCCGACCAGTCCCGCCGAGGTCGCGGGCAGCTTCTTTCACAAGATCGGGATCGACTGGGGGCCGCTGCCGCATCACCCCGCCGGGTACGTGACCCTGTGGGAAGTGCGGTTCCCGCGCGTCGTGCTCGCGGTGCTCGTCGGTGCGGCCCTGGCCACCGCCGGCGCGCTGCTGCAGGGCGTGTTCGCCAACCCGCTCGCCGAACCCGGTGTGATCGGTGTGTCGGCGGGAGCGGCGGTCGGGGCGGGCACGGTCATCGTGATCGGCGGCGCGTTCGCGGCGGCCTGGTCGGTAGCCGCGGGCGCGTTCGTCGCCGGGCTGGGGACCACCGCGCTGGTGTATCTGCTGTCGCGCTCGGGTGGGCGCACCGAAGTGGTGACCTTGATCCTCACCGGTGTCGCCATCAACGCCTTCGCCGGCGGCCTGATCTCGTTCCTGCTGTTCAAGGCGTCCCCGGCGGCGCGCGATCAGCTGGTGTTCTGGCAGATGGGCTCGCTCAACGGCGCCACCTGGCAGGCGGTCAACGTGGTGTGGCCGCTCACGCTGGCGGGCATCGCGGCCGCGCTGTGGATGGCGCCGCGCCTGGACCTGCTC
The DNA here is from genome assembly GCF_000308815.1 of Nocardia concava NBRC 100430. Classification (GTDB taxonomy): domain Bacteria; phylum Actinomycetota; class Actinomycetes; order Mycobacteriales; family Mycobacteriaceae; genus Nocardia; species Nocardia concava. Next base: position 326,282 of record NZ_BAFX01000075.1, on the reverse strand, counting down.
GCCCTCGGTGAATCCGCGGCCCGGCATCTGGGGGTGGACGTGGAACGGTTGCGGCGCAACATCATCGTGGTCGTCGCCGTGCTGGCCACCGCCGGTGTCGCGTTCACCGGCATCATCTTGTTCGTCGGATTGATCGTGCCGCATCTGGTGCGCATGCTCGTCGGCCCCGGCCACCGCGTACTCATCCCGCTCTCGGCCATCCTCGGCGCCGCGGTCCTCGTCGCCGCCGATATCGGTGCGCGTGCCCTGGTGCACAACGCGGACCTGCCCCTGGGCATGATCACCTCACTGGTCGGCGGGCCGTTCTTCTTCTGGCTGCTGCGCCGCACCCGCTCGCGCGCGGGAGGCTGGGCATGAGCCGATTGCGGTCACTGGCCACGGTTTTCGGGCGCTCGACACAGCTGCCCGAACCGCCCGAACCCGGGGCGGTCACCCTGCACGCGCGCGGGGTGAGCGCCAAACGCGGGGAACGCACCGTCCTCGACGGCGTCGATTTCCCCGTCATCGCCGGACAGATCGTGGCGTTGGTCGGGCCCAACGGGGCGGGTAAATCCACGCTGCTGGCCGCCCTGGCCGGGGAACTCGAATTGTCCGGCGGCAGTGTCGATCTCGACGGGCACGCGCTGACCCACTGGACGCACCTGGACATGGCGCGCCGGCGCGCGGTGCTGCCGCAGTCGCACACCGTCGGATTTCCGTTCAGCGCCCGCGAGGTCGTGGCCATGGGCCGCTCCCCGTGGGCGCGCACGCCGCGCCAGGACGAGGACGACACCGCGATCGCCGCCGCCATGGCCGCCACCGACGTGCAACGCTTCGCCGCCCGCCCTTTCCCGGCGCTGTCGGGCGGTGAACGTGCCCGCGTCGCGCTGGCGCGCGTGCTGGCCCAGGACACCGCGACGCTGCTGCTCGACGAACCCACCGCCGCCCTCGATCTCGGGCATCAGGAGCAGGTGCTGCGCCTGGCCCGCGAACGCGCCACCAAGGGCGCCGCGGTCGTGGTGGTGCTGCACGACCTCGGGGTGGCCGCCGCCTACGCCGACCGCGTCGCCGTGCTCGAGAACGGGCGCATCGCCGCCGACGGACCCCCGCGCGAAATCCTCACCCCGGAGCTGCTCACCCGCGTCTATCAGCATCCGGTCGATGTGTTCGATCACCCGGTGACGGGGGCGCAGTTGGTGCTGCCGGTGCGCGGCTGACAGACCTCAGCGCAGCCACGCACCTGGTGCGTGGCCGCGTAAAGGGTTGCGGGTGGTGCGGTTACAGTTTCTGCTGGCCCCACACCAGCCGCAGCGCCCCGTTGGCGAACCACACCGCGAACAGCGCGATCCCCGCGACCGGTGTCCCCGCGACACCGAGCAGGATCGCCGCGGCCCCGAACCAGAGCACCTCCAAAAGCACCCGCCGCCACCCGGTTTGCGCGAACTTGGCGTCCTTGGCCGCCCCGAACAGCGCCCACACCACGATGAACACCGCCGGTGCCGCGATCGCCGCGAGCACCCGCACCGCCACCGGCGCGGACACGGTGGCGCCCCACCAGGCGGCCGCGCCCAGCACCGCCAGCTCCAGGAAGAACATCAACGCCAGGTTCGCGCCCTTGAGCACGCTCATCGCCACACCAACTTCAACACCGCCGGAGTCAACAGCATGCGAATCACGGTGGCGTCCAACACCAAGGCCGCGATCATGCCGTAGGCAATGTATTTCATCAGCACCAGATCCGAGAACCCGAACGCACCCGTCACCACGATCAGGATCGCCGCCGCCGAGGTGATCACGCCACCGGTGTGGGCGATGCCGTAGCGGATCGCCTCGGGCGCATCCGCGCCCGCCGCGCGAGCCTCGGCCATGCGCGACTGCAAAAACACCTCGTAGTCGGTGGACAGCCCGAACAACACCGTCACGATCAGCACCAGCACCGCGAACATCAACGGGCCCGGCGTGAAATCGAACAGGCCCGCCCCGTGACCCTCCACGAAGATCCAGGTCAGCACACCCAGCGTCGCGCCCATGGACAGCGCGCTCATCACCACCGCCTTGACCGCCAGCACCAGCGACCGGAACGCCGCGTACATCAACGCGATCGCCGCCGCCACCAGAATCGCACCCAGCAGCGGCAGCCCCTTGATCAGGCCCTGGATCGAATCGCGTTCCAGCGCGGGCACTCCGGCCACCATCACCACCACACCGTCCGGGGGCGGGATCGCGCGCAGCGCCGCGATCACGGTGTCGGCGTCGCGTTTGTCGGCCAGCCCGCTGGCCAGCACCGTCACCTGATCCTTGGTGGGGGCGGCCGGATCGAACGGGCCCGTCATCAGCGGCGCGACCGCCTGATTGGCCTCGTAGCGGAGATCGGAGAGCTGCTGTGGATTCGCGCCCACCACCACCAGTTTCAGCGGTTCGGTGCGGAAGTGCGGGAACAGGCGGTCGAAGTCCTGCTGCGCCACCCGCGCCGGATTACCCGCGGCCAGATAGCGTTCCGACAGGCCACCGAACTCGATGTGACGGAACGGCAGGATCAACGCCAACAGCATCAACACCACCGGCACGATCACCAGCCACGGGCGGCGCATCGCGAAAACCGCCAGCCGCGAGAAGAATCCGGCATCGATCTGCTCGGCGGTACGGATACTCGCCAGCCGATGCCAACCCCACAGATCGATGCGGCGTCCCACGATCGACAGCACCGCGGGTAGCGCGGTCACCGACAGCACCGCCGCCAGCAGTACCGAGGAGATCCCGCCGAGGGGCACCGAGCGCAGCACCCCGTTGGGGTAGATGAACAACGCGCCCAGGCTCACCGCGATGATCGCCGCCGAGAACAACACCGTGCGCCCGGCCGTGGCCACCGTCCGCGCGGTCGCCTCCTCCACGCTGCGCCCCGCCGCCAGCTCCTCCCGGAACCGGGTCACCGCGAAGAGCCCGTAGTCGATGGCCAGGCCCAGGCTCACCAAAGTCACCACGGCCGAGGCGAACACGTTGACCTGGATGTGATTGGTGAGCAGCCGCATGATGCCCTGGCTGCCCAGGATCGTCATCCCGCCGATGAGCACCGGCAGCAGCGCCCCGATCACCCCGCCGAACACGAAATACAGCAGGATCGCCACCAGCGGCAGCGCGATCAGCTCCGCGCGGTGAATATCGTCCTGCATGCCGGTGTTGATGCCCTCCACCACCGGCTGCATCCCCGCCAGCTGCACCGTCGTGCCACCGGGGCCCGAACCTGTTGGCCCGGCACCGAATTCGTCCTTGATGGCCAGATAGTTCTCGACCGTCGCGGTGCCGCCGTCCCCGCGCAACCCGATACTGGCGAAGGCGTGCGTGCGCGAGGCGTCGGCGAACTGACCCATCAGCGCGCCATCGAAATACGAGTCGATCTTGAGGATCCGGTCCGGATGCTCGGTGCGCAGGCGCGTCAACTCCGCGGCCACCGCACTGCGCACCGGTTCATCGTCGACGGTCAGCCCGGGCGGGGCGGTGTAGATCGCGATCAGATCCGCGTCGGTGTCGCGCCCAAACGTCGAATCGGCCAGCTTCGACGCCGCCACCGACTGACTGGATTCGTCGAACCAGCCCTCCTGGGTCAGATGATCACCCAGATCGCGCCCGTAGAACCCGGAAATCAGCACCACCAGCCCGAAGACCGCGAACACCAGCCACCGGAAGCGGTGGATCGCACGTCCCCACCGCAGGGATCCGGCCTCGAGCATCAGCCGCAGGCCGCGGTCTTGTAATCGGCCGAGCGCAGGATGCCGCACAGGTCGGTGCGCGAGATCTTCCAGCGCCCGTCCTTGTACACGAAATGCACCACCGTGGTGCGCACATTGCTGCCGGACCCGTCCTTGTCCAGGCTCAAGGTCGCGGTCAGGGTGCCGTCATGGTTGTCGAACACCGGATCCTTGACCCCGTACACCGCGCGCGGATTGTCCGCCAGCGCCTTGTACATGTCCGGAATCGCGTCCTTGAACGCCTCGCCGTCCTCGATCAGCGCGGTGCGCTCGGCGTCGGGCAGATTCGGGTCCAGCGCCGACTTGATCTGCTGATCCAGTTGCGTCGCGGTGGGAATCGCGGGCTTGTTCGCAGTGGTCTGCGCCGCCGAGGACGAACTCAATGCCGCGTACGCCGAGGAGCGCGCCTGGGCCACCTTGGACTCGTCATCGCTCCCGCCGCACCCGGCGAGCGACGCGCCGAACACGGTCAACAGGAGGGCGGCGGTCACCGGTCGTCGAAGTCGCATCAACATCCTCGTCAGCTCGAACTGCGGTTGTGTGCCGTTAGTTTGTCATGGCGTGCGCGCGACAGTGATTCCTGTGTCACAGACACCCCGGATGGGTACCCGGGTTCACATGCCGTCGATGACCGCACCCAACCGGCCCAGCAGCGCCCGCACCGTCGTCGCCTCCCGCGGCTGCGCCGCGGCCACCGGGCCGGCCTGCGGAATCAGATCCCGCACCAGCGCCACCACGGAGCGCTCGTCATCGAGATCGATATCGGTGACCGGAGCCAGCGCCACCGCCTCCACATCCTCGGGGCCGGGCACGGCGGTCTCGAGATCGGCCCGATAGATCTCGAGGGTCAAGGTCGCGCGGTGGGTCCGGAACGCGAACGAGCGCCCGTCCGCGGTGACCCCGAACCCGTGCGCGTAACGACCCACGGTCACGTCCTCGACGGTGAACCCCGGCGGGTGCTCGGCTACCAACACATCTCCCTGTTACAGCCCTGTTTTGCCTTCCACGGTAACCGCCGTCGCCGACAACGCCACCGAAACCCCATGTCACATCATGCAAATCGGCAGTCGATGCGACGATCACGATCACGGCGCGCCGCCACGAAGACCCCCGCTTGCTCGGCGTCGTGGCGCACCATGGTCAGATAGGGAAGCACGCATGATTTCGTCGGTCAGTTCGGTCAGTAAGGAGTTCGCTGCATGCGCCGTCGCGGCTGGATCGGTTCAGCCCTCGCGGGTGTGACCGTGGTGACCCTGCTGGCGGGGTGCTCCTCACAGGAGAGCAACGCCGACAACCCCACTCGCGAACCCGCCACCCCCGCCCTCGCGCCCGCCGCTGCGGCCGCACCCGCCGGGGTGGTCAGCCCGAGCGCGCCGATCTCGCTGCTACTCGACGAACCGGCCACCGGGGTGCTGGCCGCGGTGGTGGATTCCGGGACCACGCTGCAGCTCATCACGGGCGGTGTCACCCGCCCGATCACCTTGCCCGGCAAGGCCGCCGCGCTCGCCCTCGGCAAGCCCGGGGAGATCCTGGTCGCGGTGCCCGGCAAGATCCTGCGTGTCGACGCCGCCACCGCCGCGCTCAGCGAGGTCGCCGTCGACGGTGATGTGCGCGCGGTCGCGCTGCGCCCCGACGGGGGCCTGGTCGCGGGCCTGGCCGGCGGCAAGGTGCTGCTGCTCGACGCCGACGGCACTGTGCGCCACAGCATTTCGGGCCTGTCTGCCGCCGACGCCATCGACGCCCGCGACGGCGCGGTGGTCGTGCTCGACCGCCGCCAGACCGCCATCGTCGAACTCGACGGCGACAGCAAGCTCGGACTGTCCCTGCGCGCGGGCGACGGGGCCACGAACATGATCGGCGACCACTTCGGCCGCCGCCTCGTCACCGACACCGCCGGGGGCGAACTGCTGGTCTACACCGCCGATCCCTTGGTGCTGCACCAGCGTTTCCCGGTAGGCTCTGCTCCCTACGCACTCGCCTACGATCAGCGGTCCGAGACCGTGTGGGTGACGCTGACAGGCAGCAACCAAGTCGTCGGCTACGACCTGTCGACGGGTATACCGGTAGAGGTGGGGCGCTACCCGACGGTGCGCCAGCCCAACGCGGTGACCATCGACGACCGCACCGGTGACATGTTCGTGGGATCCGCGACCGGCGACGGTCTGCAACGGATCGGCGCGGACCAGCGGAAGAGAGGGCAGTGATGGCTCGGGCCTCACGATCGGCGCACCAATCGCGCACATTACCGGAAGGCTGGGAGGAATCCAGCGACGAATGGGAATACGTGCCCCTGCGGCTGCCTCCCGGCGTCAGCAGGGTCACCGCCGCCCTCCGCCTGTCCATCCACGCGGAATACAGCGGCTGGGAGCTCTCCCGGGTCCGCGCCTACACCGACGGCTCGCGCCGGGTGTTATTGCGCCGCCGCAAGACTGCCCTCCTATCCCCGACACCCGAGGCGGTGATGTAACCCACCATGTATGAGCGCCTGTACGCCGTGTTGCTGAAGGTGATGTTCCTGCTCGCGCCGGAACGCGTCCACCATCTGGCCTTCGCCGCCATGCAGCTCGCGACCCGGTTCGCCCCCGGCCGCAAGCTCACCACCGCGTTGCTCGTCGCCGACGACCCGATCCTGCGCACCCGCGTGTTCGGCGTGGACTTCCCCGCGCCCCTGGGTCTGGCCGCCGGCTTCGACAAGAACGCCGACGGCGTCGACGCCTGGGGACCCCTCGGCTTCGGCTACGCCGAAATCGGCACCGTCACCGCGGCGGCCCAGCCCGGCAACCCCGCCCCCCGGCTGTTCCGCCTGCCCGCGGACCGCGCGCTCATCAACCGCATGGGATTCAACAACTTCGGCGCCGCCGCGGCCGCCGAACACCTCGCCCACCGCCTGCCCGGCGGCGTCCCCATCGGCGCCAACATCGGCAAAACCAAGGTCGTCGAACCCGAAGACGCCGCCGCCGACTACGCCATCAGCGCGAAACTGCTCGGCCCCCTGGCCGACTTCATGGTCGTCAACGTCTCCTCCCCCAACACCCCCGGCCTGCGCGACCTGCAAGCCGTCGAATCCCTGCGCCCCATCCTGCAAGCCGTCCTCGCCGAAGTCTCCATCCCCGTCCTGGTCAAAATCGCCCCCGACCTCTCCGACGACGACATCGACGCGGTAGCCGACCTCGCCGTAGAACTCGGCCTGGCGGGCATCGTCGCCACCAACACCACAATCCGCCGCGACGGCCTCAACACCCCGTCCGCCGAGGTGGAACCCATTGGCGCAGGAGGCCTCTCCGGCCCACCCGTCGCCGACCGCTCGCTCGAGGTCCTGCGCCGCCTCTATGCCCGAGTAGGCGACAAACTCGTACTGATCTCTGTCGGTGGTATCGAAACCGCCGACCAGGCCTGGGAGCGCATCCTCGCCGGGGCGTCGCTGCTCCAGGGCTACACCGGCTTCATCTACGGCGGCCCGTTGTGGGCCAAACACATCCACCGCGGCCTCGCCGAGAAACTCCGCGCCCACGGGTACACCAGCCTCTCCGAAGCCGTAGGCGCAGAACACAAAACCCGCGCCTGACCTACGGCGCATCGCCCCGACCGACCGCGACGCTCGCCCCGGCCCCGCCCGGCGAGCTCGCGGTCGGCGTCGTCTCCCGCCCGGTGTCATCGTCTCCTGCCCAGCGTCGGCGCGTGTCCGGCGCTCGGCAGCAACGACTTTCGCTCACCCCCAGAGGTGACGTGACCGAGCCCCCGCATGGGCAGGCCGACGCGATTCGCCGAACACATCGACCACAATCGGCGTGTTCGGCACGTCATCGTCGTCCCGCGCAGCGGCCCCACCACCCAAATGCATCCGCTCGGCCAGCCGCTGCGCCAACAGAATCACCGCCCGATCCACCCCGATCCCCAACCGCGCCGCATGCACCGCCGCCATCGCATGCGCCTGCTCGTCATAAACCACCCCCGGATCCGACAACAACTCATCCAACTCCATTCCCGCCCGAGCCTCCTCCCACGACAACCGCCGCCGAGGCAACCAACTCAACCGCCACTCCCCGCCTCCGTAGCCGGTGACGCGAACCGCGTACTCCGGGCTGAGATCACTCCTCATCTCCCGCGCCGTCATATCAATACTCACGAATTCCTCCCAAGGCCATCGACGCGATCAACGGGATCTCCGTCTGCGCGCCATATTCCGCCCGACGCAACCGTTCGTCGCCCCAGGCCCTGCCAGCCCCTCATCAGATCTCTCCCCCACATCGAATCCCAACCGCTCGGTATTTCATCACTCTCACGATTTCCCCCGATTCCGGCCGAAATATCGGATTCATCCGAAACGACACGCCCGCCGCCATTTCCACCACCGCTGCCTCCCGCGCCACGTGAGCGCTCGCCACGATGGCTCCCCCCGCTCGCGTCGCCGACGCTGCAGCACCGCGAGCACCTCCTGGACGGTCATGCCCAACTCGGCGGCCAACGCCTCGGCGCGCTTATCGAGTTCCGCTCCGCGACTGCACATCTCGGTGAGTTCCAGAGCGGCCCTGGCCTGGTCCCGCAACAACAGCGGCTCCGGCCGCCAACTCAACTTCCATGCCGGCTCATCCCGCGCCAGCCGCCGCGCCCACTCGGGCGTCTCACTGCTGGTCATCGATCGGCTGCTCTCGTAAATCACGACGGGTCTCCATGTAGGTGGGGTGTCGTCGCCGATGGCGGCCGTGGTGACGGAATGCCCGCAATCCGGTCGATCGTGAATCATGATCGACCGGTGATGTCGCTGTCGGCAGAATGCGAGTGCCGACCGAGCGGCGACGACAGGGGCGAATGAGTTATCCGGAAGGCGGGCAGAACAATTGGTCCGCCCGCGCCGTCGTGCATTCGGTGTCGAGATCCCGATCGGCCGTTCCCGCCGCCGCACGCGGCTCCCGTCGGATGCGTCGGATCCGATGCACCGTCCCCATGGCCGCCACCTCCCGAACCGCTAGGCGGGTGCGATATTCTCTCCCACGAGTATGGCATTTGCCGACGCTGTTCGGCATTTGCCGTTGCTACAAGGGAATTGACGTTTTGCCTGTTCGTTAAACCTGCCCAGCGGTACTGTTGAGACAGATGGCCAGCAACGAGACTCCACGAAATGTCGGTCCAGCCAAGGTGCCTCAGGATCCCGGCATGGTTGCTGTGCGCAGCATCCTCATCCGGTTGCGCAAACGGTCGGGCCTGAGTTCTGCGCGCCTGGACATGACCGAGATCGATATCACGGCGTTGCTGCAACTCAGTGTTGTCCGGCGCTACGCGCACCGGCTTCGAACCACACCCCAGGCGGCGGCACCTGTGGTCATCGCGCATTTGGCCGACCGGCTTCCGCCGACCTTACGTTTGATTGTCGACGCCGAGTTGTGCCTGGGTCTGCTGCGCGAAAGTGCCCCCGCTGGAATTGATCTCGAGCACTTGTACGCCGCCGATCTCGGTGAGAGGCGACGATATCTGACATTGCGGTGGAGTCAGTTGCATGCGGCGTGGCAGATCGCCGACATCCCGCCTGCCCCCACTGTGCGCGGCCTGCGCGGCACACCCGAAACACAGGCGTTCACAGCGCTGGCAGAATTGCTGACCTCTGTCTCGGACGTGGAAACCGCCGACATGCCTACCTCCGCCACGGTGACCGTAGTAGGTGATGCCGCGGTTGATCTCATGACGATCGTCGAAACCTTTCCCCGTCCCGGTGATTCGATCTGGGGTGACTTCCGCCGGCACCCGGGTGGCAAGGGTCTGAACCGGGCCGTGGCCCTGGCCCGTTTGGGCCTGGATGCCCGGCTGGTTGCGACAGTGGGAGCCGACGATGAGGGTCAGATGATACTGACGTATCTGCACAGGATGGGTGTCGATACCAGCCTGCTGCGGGTGACCGATCAAGCGCGGACTCCGGTCGCGACGGTGATCATGCCGCTGAGCGGAGAATTCGCCACCATCGCCTTCCAAGAGGACAGGATTCGGCTGACCGAACGTGATCTCGACGTGCCGACCATGCAGCGGGCCTTCGAATCCTCGGCCGCGGTATTGGTGACTTTCGAACAACCGATCGATGTCGTCGCACGGGTCCTCGCTATGGTTCATGACCTGCCTGATCCGCCGTGGCTGCTGGTCAATGCCTCGCCTTCGGTGGTGCTGCCCGGTCACGTTCATGAGCATCTATCGGCAGTCGACTATCTGATCGGGACAGAGAGCGAAATCGCGGCGACGTGGCCGAACAGCACTGCCAGGGAATCGATCCGACGATTGTTGAGACTGGGCGTCGGGGCGGTCTGTTCCGTCGATCCGGCCGGATGTACGGTCCACACAGCCATTGGTGAATCGATTGTCCCGCAGGTGAACACCGGGATGGCCAATTCCGCCGGTGCCTCCACCGCCTTCTCGGCTGCACTCGCCTATCGGCTCGTGACCGGTGGCACCACAGCCAGCGACAGGGATTTCGCCTGGGCCGCCGCCGCCATGTCGGCTCGTCGCCCGGTTCTGAACATTCCCGATTCGATGCCCTCTGTTGCGCGGATCGAGAAAACTATCGAGACCGGTAACCTGTATGGGGACATTGTGATTCGCGGAAACTCGGACAACCCCCGGGTTAGGGGCCGCGCACGGCGAGGCCGCCGCCCGCCTGAACCTGACCGGTGACACCGGCGTAGGGAGCAAGCAATGCCGTGGCACGACGCGGTCCCTGCCCCACCTTCTCTCTCCGAACCACGCCACTTGTTCAGCCGCAAACGCCGGGTACTGCCTGTCGAAGTGCTGGAAGTACCCGGGCCGGATGACGGCGGTCACGTATTGATCTTCGGTGAGGTCCTGCCACGAGATCCCCTGGTGCGCATCCATTCTCGGTGCCTCTACGGAGACGTGCTGCGGTCCGATGACTGCGATTGTGGCGACGAACTCGTGGAATCGCTGGACAGGTTCCTCGATGCCGGGGCCGGCGTGCTGATCTATCTGGAGCAGGAGGGGCGCGGACTCGGGCTGATCGCCAAGGCGCGTGGTTACCACTACAGCGAGCGGACGGGGGCTGATACATACGCCAGCTACGAAGCGCTCGGATATCCTGCCGATGGCCGCACCTACGATGCGGCCGCGGCGACTTTGGCGCAGCTCGGTCGGAAACGGGGATTGCGTTCGGTCCGGTTGCTCACCAACAATCCGGACAAGGTCGACGCCGTACGGCGCACCGGGCTGTCGGTCATGAGGGAACCGCTGTACTGCCGACCGCGCAGCGAACGTGGACGGCACTACCATGACGCGAAACGCCGCCGCGGACATCAGATTCCGGTACGCGAACGACGATTTCGACAACTGCTTGCGCTCGGTGGTCGCGGCCGAGCGCCGTCGGTGCGTGCGGTGGCGATTGCGACGGCTACCGCAGGCGTGTGCTCAGCGGGCGTATACCTGGGTCGGCAGCGTCGTGTCGAGAACCCCGGCGGCACAGATCATGTGCGCACGGCTTAACAGGTACCGGTGAACCCCACCAGCGCGGTGGCACCACCGACCACCATGACCATGGTGCCGACAAGACTATGGCCGCCCCAGACCACATGCCCGCCGAGACCGAGCACCAAAGCTGACAGTAGTGGCACAGCCCGCCGAGACTGATAGTGGAAGGGAAGCCTGTGCCCGCCGCGACGCCGTTTCACCTGCATGTATTCATCGGCGCGGGGACTCAACGGCGTGGTGTGCAGTAGGATCTGGTTTACCGTCAGCCCCGAATCGCGCAGCGCCACAACCTTGTCCGGGTTGTTGGTGAGCAGACGCACCGAGGTCAGGCCCAGCTCGGTGAGCGCTGCGGCTGTGGGCTGATACGACCGCAGATCGGACGCCTCGAGCCCGAGGGCCTGGTAGGCAGCGAAGGTATCCATGCCCTCGACCTCGCTCAGCCGAAGCCCGCGAGCCTTGGTCTCGAGTCCCGCGCCACGCCCTTCCTGTTCGAGATACACCAGGATGCCAGCGTCTTCGGCTTGGAACAGGTCCAGCGCTCGTTCCAGCTCGGGGCCGCAATCACAGTCTTGAGAGCCCAATGCGTCGCCGTACAAGCATCGGGAATGGATGCGGACCAAGCAGTTGTCCTCGATTTCCCCAAAGATCAGGACGTGGCCGCCGTCGGTCGGGTGGTCGAGTCGTTGGACCTGTATCCGGACTTCGCGGCCTTTGCGAGTCAAGTGATGATCGGCGGTGCGTACTTCTTGTGGCAGCGACAGGGAGAGTGTGCGTTGGGATTTTGCTGCCTCGGGAGCAGTGGGGAGATTCGGGATCCGTGGCCGTCGGAGTCCGTGTTTGGTGCGACGTTTGAGGGGTGTGGACACGCCAGAAAATCCTCCGTTCTTGATCCGGTATTACCGAAATGTGCGTGTTGGAGACTCCGCGTGTCGCCACCCGATGTGTCTCGGGTCACACCGCAGCGGCGACCAGCCTAAAGCGTCATGCCGTGGGTCCTTGCGCTGGGCTAGCCGATCAGCGGGCGGCGCGCGGCCTCAATCGGTAAATTCGGCCACGACCCTGGCCGGTGTAGCCCGCGACACAATCGCGACAATCTGGCACGATGAGTGAGCCGCGCCACAGATGGCGCGTGGCCATCGCGTGGATCGGGTTGGTCGTTCTCTCGGACGTCGGGGTTCGCGCGGTGGGTGCGCGAGGTGGCGTGGTACAGCGAGAGGCAATCGGGAAAAGGGTTATGACGACTGACATCGGGTATGCGCACGCATCTGGGAAGACTGTTCACACGATTCCGGAGGCGTTTCAGGAAACTTTGACGCTGCGGCCGGAGCAGGTGGCGTTGCGGACTGTCGGGGGGACACGGCAGATCACCTGGCGTGAGTACGGGGAGCGGGTGCGCAGCATTGCGGCGGGGTTGGCCGGGTTGGGGGTGGGGCCGGGCGACACGGTGGGGATCATGTTGACCAATCGGCCGGAGTTCAATCTGGTTGATACCGCGGCGCTGCACGTGGGGGCGACGCCGTTCTCGATCTACAACACCAGCTCGCCGGAGCAGATCGCGCATCTGTTCACCAATGCCGAGAACAAGGTCGTCATCACCGAGCCCGCGTTCCTGGACACCGTGCGCTCGGCCGGTGTGGAGCTGGAACACATTGTGCTGGTGGAGGGTTCGGCGGCGGGCACCAAGACCTTGGCCGAGGTGGAGGCCGCGCCGAAGGAAGACTTCGACTTCGACGCCGCCTGGAAGGCCGTCAAGCCCGAGGACGTCGCGACCCTGATCTACACTTCCGGCACCACCGGACCCTCCAAGGGTGTGGAACTCACCCACGCCAATGTCGTCGCCCAGATCGTCGGCCTGGTCGAGGGCCCGCTCACCGTCGGCCTCGACGACCGCTCGGTCTCCTATCTGCCCGCCGCCCATGTGGCCGACCGCATTTCGGGCCACTGCGCCAACCTGTTCACCGGCGTCCAGATGACCTGTGTCCCGGACCCGCGCGAGATCGCCGCCGCCCTGCCCGACGCCCGCCCCACCGCGTTCTTCGGTGTCCCGCGCGTGTGGCAGAAGATCAAGGCAGGCATCGACGCCAAGCTCGCCACCGAGGCCAGCCCGGTGAAGAAGGCCCTGGCCGGCTGGGCCATCGGCGTCGGCGCGCAGGCCGCCCGCGCCGATCTGGCCGGCACCGGCCGCGGCGCGCTACTCGACGTACAGCACAAGCTGGCCGACGCGCTGGTATTGAGCAAACTGCGCCACGCCCTGGGCTTCGACGAGCTCAAGGTCGCCGCCTCCGGCGCCGCCGCCATCCCGCCCGAAACCCTGGAATACCTGCTGGGCCTGGGCTTCACGGTCACCGAGGTGTGGGGCATGTCGGAAACCTCCGGCGTCGGCACCTACACCCCGCTCGCCAAACCCAAGCCGGGCACCGTTGGAGTCCCGTTGAAGGGCCTCGAGATTCGCCTCGCCGAGGACGGTGAACTGCTGGTGCGCGGCGGCATCGTCACCCGCGGCTACCGCAAGATGCCCGACAAGACCGCCGAGGCCATCGACTCCGACGGCTGGCTGCACACCGGCGACGTCGCCACCATCGACGGCGACGGCTACGTCAGCATCGTCGACCGCAAGAAGGAACTCATCATCAACGAGGCGGGAAAGAACCTGTCTCCCACCAATATCGAGAACACCGTCAAGGCCGCCTCCTCCCTGGTCGGCCAGGTCGTCGCGATCGGTGACGCCAAACCGTTCATCGCCGCGCTCATCGTCCTGGACCCCGACACCGCCGTGGTCCGCGCCAAGGCCCTGGGCACCCCCGACGCCGAACTGAAAACCCTGGCCGCGCACCCGGAGATCATCGCCGAGATCAAGGCCGCCGTCGCCACCGCCAACGCCAAACTCTCCCGCGTCGAACAGATCAAACGCTTCACCGTCCTCGACACCGGCTGGGAACCCGGCGGCGACGAACTCACCCCCACCCTCAAGCTCAAGCGCAACCCGATCGCCACCAAGTACGCCACCGAGATCGCCGCGCTCTACCTGACCCCCGCCCCCGACGGCGTGGTCAACATGAGCTGATCCCCCCTCGGCGGCCACACCCGGCCGCCGACCCCCGAACGCCCCGGAGGCGACTGTGGGCCTGGACGAAAAGTCCAGGCCCACAGTTGTTGCGCAGCAGAACAACTCGACGGCTACCCGCGCACCGCCGCCGAATGCCCCACGCGCGCGAGCTGATCGCTCATCGCCTCCGCGACCCGGCCCATCTGATGATGACTGTGCTCGGCCGTGTCGTACTCGACCTGGATCGTGAGCCGGTCACCGACGGTGAAGACGGTCATCTTCGGCGGCATGCCCGCGGTCATCGCGAAGATCTCGTCACGCACGAACTCCAGGCCTGCCGGCAGCGGATGCGCGGGCAGACGGCCCATATTCGACAACGCGATCGCCGGTGCCGCCGACAGCGCCGCCGCCACCTGCGCCTCCAGCACGCGCTGCGAGGCCCGCATGAACAGCGCCGGGAACCGCGTATCGAGCATGAACCGCATGCTCTGATCGACGATCGCGCCCACCACCGCCGGGTCCGCGTCCCGATCGACCACGACCGGCGTCCCGGTACCGGAAGCGCAATTGAGCACGGTCGAGGCGGGCAGGCGCGGCGACAGCGCCGGGCGCAGATCCGCGGCATGCCCGCACATCAGCGGCACCGGGCCGTCCACCGGCAACTGTGTGCGCACCGCGACCACCGCCGCAGCGGCGAGCAGACTGTTGACCGAAATACCTTGTGCGCGAGCGGCATCCACGACCTCCGCGGTCTGCTGCGCACTCAACTCGATGCGCCGCAACGCCAATCGGCCACCCGGATCACCCACCCCGTCCCCATCGACGGGCAACGTCTGCGGCACCGCCTGCCCAGGGCTCGCCGCCTCCGCCTGGATCTGCGCCAGGAACCCGTCCACCTCGGCCTCGGAGACCACCCGCGCCAGCAACTCGTCGACCCCGCCGACCAACTCCCGATCCGACTCCCCGATCGGCAGCGGACGTCCCGCGACATGGGCGCCGTAGCGCCGCCACATCTCATCCAGCAGCGCGAATGCCGAACGCCCATCACTGATTCCGTGATGGATGACCAACACGATCCGGGTCTGCACCGGCCCGCGCAGCAGCACCGCCCCGAACAGCCCGGCCTCCCACTCCGGTCGGCCGTTCACCAGTTCCCAGTACTCGTCGACCTCACCGACGCGCTCCACCAGCGCCGGCACATAGTCCTCGTCGACCTCGAAAAGGCCCACCCCGCCGACTGTGACCATGCGGCTGCGCAGCAGCACATGCGAGGCCGCGAGCTCACGCAGCACCCGCCGCAGGATGCCCGCATCCACCGCACCGCGCACGGTGGTGCCGATGAACAGCGGCATCCCGCCGACCGGCACACTGCCCAACCGGGCATCAGCGGCGAAATAGCTGGATTCGAAGGGCGACAGGGGTCGCTGAACAGTCATATCGGGCTCGTACTTCCGTGTGATGGATCGTGCCGCCTCCGACCATACACACGTTTCATACATATGTTCAAAACAATTGTTTGAAACGCACGTCACAAACGCCCGTATGACCTGCTGCTACGCTGACCCACGTGGGAACCCGAGAAGACCTGCTCGCCGCCGCCAAGCAATGCCTGGCCGACCGCGGCTACGCCCGCACCACCGTGCGCGATATCGTCGCCGCCTCCGGCGCCAACCTCGCCGCCATCAACTACCACTTCGGCACCCGCGACAACCTGCTCAACCAGGCCATGCTCGAAGCCACCGCCGCCGCGGTCACCCGCATGCTCGACTCCCTACCCGACGAGCCCGACGCCGACCCCGCGACCCGCCTGAACACCTTCTGGCACAAGCTGATCGGCTCCTTCGCCACCGACCGCGCCCTGTGGACAGCCAATGTCGAGGCCATGGCGCAGGCCCTGCACTCCCCTGTCCTGCGCACCGAAATCGGTGCCGCCCAAGCCGAAGCCCGCGCGGGTCTGTCCCACGACCTCGGCGACGACAATCCCGCCCTCGGCGCGGTCCTGCAAACCCTCATCGGCGGTCTGCTGGTCCAACACCTCATCGATCCCGAGCACGCCCCCTCCGCCGAGGAGCTGGCCGCCGGTCTGCATGGCCTCGCCGAACGCTCGAACCCCGCCTGAACGCACCCGACCCCGTCGGCAAGCCCTCGCCGCCGTCCGCGGTGATCACACGGCGACGAGCTCTCCGGCCAGTAGCTCGCTGGTGTTCCCCGCCTCGTTGCGCACCGTCACGATCTGCCGGCCGGACTCGTCGGTATGCACGGCAACCACTTCCAGCGCCTGCTCCGCCGACTCCGACGCGATGCGAGGCAAAACCTTGTCACCCACGGTGAAAGCCACGTCGACCTCCTCGACAGCGATCCGGACCCGATCGCCATTCCCCGGCAGGCTCGGAAATAACCTCCGATCGACCCGTTCCCGGACATCCGGACCCTGGAACAGCAGTGTGGCCCCGGACGAATCGTCCGGGGCCACAACGGGTTCGGAAACCTACTTCGCGGGCTCGTCGTAGGTGGCGACGATCTGAGCGCGGCCCAGGGTGTGGAAGAACAGGTTGAACCCCAGATAGGCCGGAGTGCCGTTCTCGTCGATGTCCAACGATTCCACGTCGACGGCATGCACCGTGATGAAGTACCGGTGATAGCCGTGCCCGGCGGGCGGAGACGCGCCCACGAACCCGGGGAACCCGCCGTCATTGCGCAGCTGCACCGCACCCGCGGGCAGCGTGCCGCCCTCGCTGCCCGCGCCGCTGGCCAGCGAGGTCACCGACACCGGAATATTGGCCACGGCCCAGTGCCAGAAGCCCGACGCGGTCGGGGCGTCCGGATCGAAGACGGTGACCGCGAAACTCTTGGTCTCGGCCGGGAATCCCGACCACGACAGCTGCGGGGAGATGTCCTTGCCGCCCGACCCGAACACCCCCGAGACCTGATCATTGGCGAAGGGCTGGCCGTCGGTGACATCGGCGGAGGTCACGGTGAAGCTGGGGACCTGCGGCAGCGGGGCGTAGGGGTTGTACGAATAGTCGGGCACGGGTGGTCCTTTCGAATCGTCAGCTGTGCAGAAGGAAGTGTTCCAGTACGCGGGCGCCGAATTCGAGCGATTCCACCGGAACCCGCTCGTCGACCCCGTGGAACAACGCGGTGAAGTCCAGCTCGGGCGGCAGCCGCAGCGGCGCGAAACCGAAGCAGCGAATCCCCAACTTGGCGAACGCCTTCGCGTCGGTGCCGCCCGAGAGCATGTAGGGCACGGTGCGCCCCGCCGGGTCGTGGGCGAGGATCGCATCGTTCATGGCATCGACGAGATGCCCGTCGAAGGTGGTCTCGTAGGAGTCGAGCTTGGTGATCCACTCGCGCTCGACATCCGGGCCGATCAACGCGTCGACCTCACGCTCGAATTCGGCCTGCCGACCCGGCACCACACGGCAGTCGACCACGGCCTCGGCGGTCTGCGGAATCACATTGGCCTTGTAGCCCGCCCGCAGCATGGTCGGATTGGCGGTGTCGCGCAGGGTCGCGCCGATGATGCGGGAGATGGTGCCCAGCTTGGCCAGCTGACCCTCGATATCGGGTGAGGCCGGATCGAATTCGAGCCCGGACTCCTCGGCCACCGCCGCCAGGAACTCCGCCACCGAATCGGAGACCACCAGCGGGAAGGTGTGGGTGCCCAGCCGCGCCACCGCCTGCGACAGGATGGTGACCGCGTTGTCGTCGTGCAGGAACGACCCGTGCCCGGCGCGCGCCTTGGCGCGCAACCGCATCCAGCCCAAACCCTTCTCCGCGGTCTCCACCAGATACAGCCGCCGCTCGGACCCGTCGCGCTTGGGCACGGTCAGCGAGAACCCGCCGACCTCCCCGACCGCCTCGGTCACCCCCTCGAACAGATCGGGCCGATGCTCCACCAGCCACTGGCAGCCCCACCGCCCGCCGTTCTCCTCATCGGCCACGAACGCCCACACGATGTCGCGCGGCGGCACCGTCCCCTCGATCTTGAACTGCCGGGCCACGGCCAGCATCATGCCGACCATGTCCTTCATATCGACCGCCCCGCGCCCCCACACGTAACCGTCGCGCACCGCACCGGAGAACGGATGCACACTCCAGTCGGCGGCCTCCGCGGGCACCACATCCAGATGCCCGTGCATCATCAACGCCCCCCGCGAGGAGTCCGCGCCCTTCAACCGCGCGAACACATTCCCGCGCCCCGGCGCCCCCGACTCCACATACTCGGTCTCATACCCCGCCTGCTCGAGCTGCTCGGCCACCCACAGCGCACACTCGCGCTCGCCCTTGGTGGTTTCCAGTTCACCGGTATTGGAGGTGTCGAACCGGATCAGCGAGCTGACCAGGTCCACCACTTCCGAGACGGCACGAGGGGTACGGGTTTCGGCAGTTTCGGACACGTCACTTTCCTACCACCTCCCCGACACGCCCCGCCCCACCGCCGCCCGCCCCACCCCGATCCCACCCAGCTCGCCCCACCCCCGACGGGTTGAAATCACCCGTCGCCCAACAGTTCCCACCCGCCCCATCCCCGCCCCCGGCGCGCCCCATGCAGCCACCCGGCCGCCGAGTGGCACACAGTGGAGGGCATTCGCCCGAATTCTCCCTAATTCCGCCTCCAGCATGTGCCGCTCGGCGGTACCTGGCGCGGGGTGGCTAGGCAGGGCCGACGTGTTGGGCGGCGAGGCAGGCCGCGGGGGCTCGGGTGGCGAGGTGGGCGTTAGCGCATGAAGCGGATGGTTGTGGTCAAGGTGGCCAGGAGGGAGCCCAGGTGCTGGTCGGCGATGCGGCGTTCGAGGACGGACAGGTCGACTCGGGTGGCGGTGGCCCACAGTTCACCGATGTGGGCTTGGACGTCGACGTCGGTGGCGGAGAGGACCCACAGCAGTGGGGGCCACAGGCGGGCGGCTTGGGCCAGGGCTGGGAGGGTGAGGAGGGTGGGGGTGTCGAGTTGGGCCAGGCGTAGGCCGGCGTGGCGGCGGACTTCGGCGGGGGTGCGGGCCAGGGACTCGAGGACGCCGCGCCAGACGGCGACGTCGCTGCTGCCGTCGACGGTCGCGACCAGGATGTCGGCGACTTCGGACAGGACAGGGTTGAGGCCCAGGCGGGTCAGGGCGGTGGGGCTCAGGTGGCCCAGGAAGCGGAGCATGTCGCCGGTGGCGTCGGCGGCGATGTAGGTGGCGAGTAGGTCGGCGATGGCCGAGGGCGGGGCGACCTCGAAGAGGATGTCGCCGACCGCGGCGATGACATCGGGGGTGCAGCGGGCGAAGACCGACAGCGCGGCCAGCCGTAATTCCTTGGAACCGTTGATGACCGTGCCCAGCAGCGCGGGCAGGCGAGCGCTGCTGCCGGCCAGCAGCTGGCGCACCACCGCGCTGATCGATTCACCGGAGTAGGCGTAGGAGGCCGAGAGGATCAGCCCCTCGTCATCGGGCACCCCCTCCTCCACGGCCCGGATGAGTTCCGGTGTCGCATAGGCCAGGAACGGCCCGGCGGTGATGTAGTCGCGCCGGGCCAGCAGCTCGTTGACGATCGCCACCACCGGCGCGGGCGGCGCGTCGTCGGCGAGCTGGCCCACCGTGCGCGGGTCCAGGTACGGCGCGCAGTCCGCGGCGTATCCGACATCCAGCCGCAGCAGCGCGTCGATCGCCTTGGCGGGATAGCGCACCCCGATCGCGCCGGCCGCGCGCCCGGTCATGCTGGGCGGCACCAGTTTCTGCACGATCGGCAGCGAAATGCTCAGCGGGATGATCG
Organism: Nocardia concava NBRC 100430; assembly: GCF_000308815.1. Taxonomy (GTDB): domain Bacteria; phylum Actinomycetota; class Actinomycetes; order Mycobacteriales; family Mycobacteriaceae; genus Nocardia; species Nocardia concava. The sequence goes on along the minus strand of NZ_BAFX01000075.1, from coordinate 306,299 downwards.
GAACCAGCGTGGCGATCCGCTCGAAGACGGGGGTGTGCTGGTCGAAAAGCTTGCCCGCCATGCGTTGCTGCATCTCGTGCAGTTTGTGCGGGCCGAGCTTCTCGAGGTGAGCGAGCCGTTCCACCGGCACATGCAGGGTCCGTGCCAGCAGGATGAGCTGGGCTCGCGTCACCAGGTCGGTCATAAGCCCAGCCGATTAACGCATCCGTGGCAAACCGCGAATTCGACTGTGGCGGACATGTATTCCCCGTTTCCCCGGGTGACCTGAATCCGGCCTCCCGATGTCGACCGCCCATCATAGAGGCGAGCACCGGGCGAAAAGTGCAAAAAGTGCAGAGTCCCTGTACACCGTTAGGATGCGCCCATGAGTCAACCCGCGGGGTGGTACCCCGAGCGTCCCGGATCCCCAGTGCTCCGCTGGTGGGACGGCAGCCAATGGACCAATCACACTCAGCCCCAACAGCAACCCGCGCAGGCGCCCCAGCAACCGGATCGGTCGCAGTCCGATCCGTTCGCCCAGCAGGCACGGCCGCAGCAGCACCCGCAGACCGGCGGACAGGCTTTCGTCCCGCAGACCGGTGGGCAGCCGAACGCCCAACAGTCTCGGACCGGCGCGCAGCCCTACGCCCAGCAGCCGCAGACGGGCGGGCAAGCCTTCGCCCAGCAGGCGCAGACCGGCGGGCAGCCCTTCGCCCAGCAGTCGCAGCCGCATCAGCTTCAGCAGCACAACCCGCAGGCCCCGCATCAGTTCGGGCAGCTGCCGCCCAAGCCGCAAGGTCAAGCGCCACAACAGCAGTTCGCCCAGCAGCAGTACGGTCAGCAGCCCTACGGTCAAGCGCCGCAGCAGAACTACGGTCAGCAGCCCGGTCAGCCCTACGGTCAGCAGCAGTTCGCTCCGCGCAATGAGTCCACCCCCTGGGAACTCGAGATCGGCAGCGCCAACAACCCGGCCGACATCCAGCGCCAGGTCCAGCAGCAGGCGGGCGTCGCCCCCGCGCAGGCCGGCGGCGGCACCGTCTTCACCGAACCCGTGCTGGTGGTGAACCAGAAGGTCAAGTTGATCGAAATGGTCAACGAGTACAGCGTCTTCGACCAGCACGGCCGCCAGATCGGCGCGGTCGCCGAGGTCGGCCAGTCGGCGCTGAAGAAGGCAGTCCGGTTCCTGTCCAGCTATGACCAGTTCATGACCCACAAACTGGAGATCCGCGACGCGCACGGCCAGTGCCTCATGCGAATCACCCGCCCCGCCAAGGTCTTCAAGTCCAAGTTCCTGCTCGAGCAGGGCAATGGCGCGCCGATCGGTGAGATCATCCAGGAGAACATGATCGGCAAGATCAACTTCGCCTTCATGGTCAACGGCCAGCAAATCGGCGGCATCCGGGCCGAGAACTGGCGGGCCTGGAACTTCGCCATCCACGATCACACCGGTCAGGAGGTCGCCCGCATCACCAAGACGTGGGAGGGCCTGCTCAAGACCATGTTCACCACCGCCGACAACTACGTCGTGCAGATCCACCGCCAGCTCCCGCAACCGCTGCTGTCCATGGTGGTGGCGTCGGGTCTGGCCATCGACACCGCCCTCAAGCAGGACCAGCGCGGCTGGAACTGACCACGCAAGCGGCGTGCAAGCCGACGCAAGCGCCCGGCAATCGGCCACCACCACTGTGGGTCCCATGAACGAGACACGAGATGTGGTGGTGGTCGGAGCCGGACCGGTCGGGCTCATGCTGGCATGCGAGCTGCGCCTGGCGGGAGTGGACGTCCTCGTGGTCGAGCGGCTGGCCGCACCGGATATGACCATCAAGGCGGGCGGCATCAACACCCCCGTCGCCCAGGCCCTGGACCGGCGCGGGCTCGAACCGGACCTGCGCGCCGCCCACGAGGCCGCGATGGCCCGCATCACCGGATTGTTCGCGAGGCCGAAAGCCCCCGCCGAGCCCCAGGCACCGCAGTCGCCCACCGACCCAGCGGCTCCCGCAGCGCCGAACACTCCCACCGACCCCGCGACTCCCGCAGCGCCGCAACCTCCCGCGCCCGCGATGCGCCCCCGCGCGGGCGGGCACTTCGCCGGAATCATGCTCTACGCGGACCGCATCGACACCGAGGACCCGGCCTTCGCCGATCTGGGCCCGGCCGCCGAATCCCGCTTCGTCGACCAGCAGGCCCTCGAGGCGATGCTGGGCCGCCGCGCCGCCGAACTCGGCGTGCCCGTGCGCCGCGGCATCGAGGTGACCGGTTTCGCCGACGACGGCGTGGGCGTCGACGTCGACTGCGGTGACCACCGCATCCGCACCAGCTGGCTGGTCGGCTGCGACGGCGGCCGCAGCACCGTGCGCCGCCTGGCCGGATTCGAATTCCCCGGCCTGGACCCCGAAATCACCGGCCGCCAGGCCCTGGTCGAGATGACCGGCGCCGAGAACGTGCCGCTGGGCTGGCAGACCACCCCGACGGGCATCTTCGTCAACGGCCCCCAGCCCGGCCGCATCCTCACCGTCGAACTCGACGGCCCGCCCGCCGACCGCGTCAGCCCCGTCACCGCCGAAGAGCTCGAGGACAGCTTCGAACGCGTCACCGGCGTGAAAGTGTCCATCTCCAAGGTGATTTCGGCGACCCGCTTCACCGACAACACCCGCCAGGTCCCCGACTACCGCAAGGGCCGGGTCCTGCTCGCGGGCGATGCCGCCCACGTGCACTCCCCCTTCGGCGGCCAGGGCCTGAACCTCGGCATCGGCGACGCGGTCAACCTCGGCTGGAAGCTCGCCGCCGTCATCCGCGGCCGGTCCCCGGAGTCGTTGCTGGACACCTATTCTCGCGAACGCCACCCGGTCGGCGAATGGGTCCTGGACTGGACGCGCGCGCAGGTCGCGCTCATGCGCACCGATCCGCGCAGCCGCGCCCTGCGCACGGTCGTCACCGAACTGCTCGACACCCGCGACGGGGCCACCCAGGTGGCCAAGCGGATCTCCGGCGTCCTGCAACGCTATGACCTGGGCAGCGACGATCCGCTCGTCGGCAAGGCCACCCCCGATTTCGAGCTGGCCGACGGCACCCGCCTGGCCGAGCATTTCGCTTCGGGCAAGGGCGTTCTGCTCGACCTCACCGACTCCCCCGAGCTACGCGCCGCCGCGTCCGCCTGGTCGGACCGCCTCGAGGTGGTGACCACCAAACCGGCCCAGCCCCGCGAGCCACTGTCGCTGCTGATCCGCCCCGACGGCATCGTCGCCTGGACCTCGGCCACTCCCCACGGCCTCGACGCGGCCCTCACCCGCTGGTTCGGCGCCGCCTGATTCCTGCGAATTTTTCGCCCTTTCGCCGCGGCTGGAGCTGGAGACAAACCTCGAAGTAAGTCCCTGAGCAGGAAGTACGTACTTGTGGGCCGCTTTCGATCCCGGCAATCTCGACCTCAGCGCGCGCCGGAACAGTCGGAAACGATCGAAGGAGTTGTCCCCCAATGACGAACACTCAGCACAGCCCGGTGACCGTGCTCGGACTCGGCGCCATGGGCAAGGCGCTGGTGCAGGCATTTCTGAAGGGCGGGGTGGCGACCACGGTCTGGAACCGGACGCCGGGCAAGGACGGCGAACTGGTTGCGGCCGGGGCGGTTTCGGCGGCCACCGTCGGCGAGGCGGTGCGCGGCGGTGGGCTGGTCGTCGCCGTGCTGCTCGACCACGCCTCGGTGCACGAGACCCTCGACCCGATCGCGGCCGAGCTGCGCGGCAAGCAGCTGTTGAACCTGACCAGCACCTCCCCGGAGCAGTCGCGGGAGCTGGCGGGCTGGGCCGCGCGGCACGGCATCGAATTCCTCGACGGCGGCATCATGGCGGTCCCGTCCATGATCGGCGCCGATGGCTCGAGCATCCTCTACAGCGGCTCGCAGACCATCTTCGACACCCACCGCCCGACCCTCGAATTGCTGGGCTCCGCCGAGTTCTTCGGCACCGACGCGGGCCTGGCCGCCCTCACCGATTTCGCGCTGCTGACGGCCATGTACTCGATGTTCGGCGGCTTCTTCCAGGGCACCGCACTGGTCGGATCGGCGGGCGTGTCCGCCTCGGAGTTCGCCCCGCGCGCGGCGGCCTACATGATCGCGATGTCGCAAATGCTGCCCGCCTACGCCCGTGTCATCGACAGCGGCGACTACACCGGCGACGTCTTCCAGGATCTGGTGTTCACCAAGAGCGGTCTCGACGCCCTGCGCCAAGCTGCAGTCGATGCCGGAATCAGCAGCGAACCGCTGTCGGGCATCGCGTCTCTGGTGGATCGTCAGGTCGCCGAGGGACACGGCGCGGCCGCCTTCGAACGCAGTGTCGCGGCGCTGCGCAAGCACTGACCGCTGGACTGGACGCGCACAGCAAGCCCACGCGGTTCCGACCGCCTCGGCCCCCGCCATCGACAATGGCGGGGGCCGAGGGCTTTCCGGCCGCGTTCGACATCGCGGCTCCGATTGCCGCGCGCGACAGTGTTATTGCGTGAGCTGCAACGTTGCGGTCAGTGTCGCCAACGCCTCGCCCAATCCGAGATCGGCGATCCGCCGCTCGATCTCGCTGCGCTCGAGCACCGGCAGTGCCGACCACAGCTCCCCGATCCGCGACTGCGCGTCGGGTTCGGCGGTGGCCAGCACTTTCAACAGCGGCGGCCACAGATGCGCGGTGCTCACCAGCGCCGGCAACTGGGTCAGGGTCGCGGTGTCGAAATGCGAAATCGCCCCGCCGATTCGGCGCGAGATGCCCGCATCGGTGCGCTCGGCCAGTTCCAGCAGGCCGCGCCAGACCGCCGCCTCGGTGCTGCCGTCCAGGGCGCCCGCGATCGCGTCGATCGATTCGGGTTCGGCGATGACCGGGTTCGCCGCCAGCTGATCCAGCGCCGCCGGGCTCAACTGCCCTACGAAGCGCAGCGTCTCGGGCACCGCGTCGTCGGCGAGGAACGCCGAGATCAGATCGCCGATCTCGTCGGCGGTCCCGGTGTCGAACAGGATGTCGCCGATCGCCACGATCACATCGGCATCGCAGCGCGCGAACACCGACAGCGCCGCGAGCCGCAACTCCTTGGACCCCTGCACGATCGTGCGCACCAGCTTCGGAATCCGTTTGGTTTCACCGGCGAGCAGATGCCGGATGATGACACTGATGTTCTCCCCGGAATAGGAGTAGGACGCCGAGCGGATCAGCCCCTCGTCATCGTGCACATCCGTCTCGACCGCACGCACCAATTCCGGTGTCGCATAAGCCAGGAACGGCCCGGCGGTGATGTAGTCCCCGCGCCCCAGCAACTCGTTGATGATCGCCATGACGGGTTTGACCGGCGCGATATCGGCCAGCTGCCCCACCGCGTGCGGATCCATGTAGGGCGCGGCCTCGGCGGCATACCCGGGCTGGAGCATGGTCACCGCCTCGGCCGCCTTCTTGGGATGATCCACCCCGATCGCGCCCGCCGCCCGCCCGGCCATCACCGGCGGCACCATCTTCTGCACCAGCGGCAGCGAGATGGACAACGGAATGATCGGCACCAGCAGCGACAGCCGCGAGAAGATCGCATTGTGTTCGGCGAACATCACTTTCGCCATGCGCTCCTGCAGTTCGTGCAGATTCGCCGCGCCCAGCTTCTCGAGGTGCGCCAGCCGCTCCTCGGGCACGTGCAGCGTCCGGGACAGCAGCGTGATCTGCGCCCGGGTCACCAGGTCGGTCATCTCCCCTACCCGAGCTTGTTGCCGAACATGATCTTCTTCGCCGCCGTGCGCAACGGCCACGGCAGCGCGCCGACGGTCTTGTCGACCGCCTCCACCATGGCGGTGTTCTCGGTGCGGCGCGCCTGCTGGAAGATGCCCAGCAGGTCGGCGGTCTCGGCTTCGGTGAGCAGGTCCAGGGCGCTCAGTGGCCCACCCAATTCCCGTTCCAGTTCGGCTCTGGCACCCACTGATTCGTCCCCATTCTCCGGAATGATCCGGATCACCCCTTATGTCCGTCCATCAATCTCTATCAAGATCGGTGGTGGTGCGCCAGCCCACGAGAAGACAAAGAAGCGTCAATTGAGGTCGGCTGCAATCAGATCGGCTGCGCGCAGGGCGAAGGCCATGATGGTGACCTGCGGGTTGACCCCCAGCGAGGTCGGGACCACCGAACCGTCGGCGACATAGAGCCCTGACGTGCCGAAGACCCGATGGTCGAAGCCGACCACCGCCTCGCGGGCATCGCGGCCCATGCGGGCGGTGCCCAGCGGATGCGGGCCCATCATGCGGAACTGCCGGGGGCTCAGGCGAACCTCGGCGATCGTGCGGGCCTGATCGAGGGTGCGGATCGGCGGGGTGCCCGCGATCGGCAGCGCGACCGCCTCCGCACCGCCACGCAGGAACAGCTCGGCCAGCCCGGCGCAGGCGTGCTGCAGGGCGGCCTGCACGCGCGGGGTCAGGTCGTAGCGGATCAGCGTGCGACCGCCCGGCCCGTGATGGACGCTGCCGCAACCGGTGTCGCGCACCATCGCGCCGAACTGCTCGGTGTGGGTCCAGCGGTTCATCCACTCGGTCAGGCGCGCGCCGTGGAAGGGCAGGACGCCGGCGGCGAATTGCGGTGGGATGGTGACGCCTTCGAAGGTCACCAGCTCATCGCCCAGGCCCTCGACCTGATAGCCCTGCGGGATGCCGGTCCACGGCGACCCGGGCTCGGCCATCAGGGCGACCGCGCCCAGCGACGGATGCACCGACAGGTTGCGGCCCAGTGCGGGCAGGCTGATCCCGTTGCGGCGCAACAGCAACGGCGTCATGAGCGTCCCGGTCGCGACCACCACCGCGCGCGAGCGGATCTCGACGGTGCGCGGTGCGCCGTGTTCGTCCTGCCCCTCTGCCAGCACCCCGCCGGCGTGGCTGCCCGACATCAGGATCCGGTTGACGCTCAGACCGGTGTAGAGCTGCGCGCCACCCTTCAGCGCGCGCGGCACCCAGCTGACATTGCTGCTGCGTTTGGCCTCGGTCGGGCAGCCGTACACGCATTGACCCTGACCGTCGCAGCCGACGGCATTGCGCGGCAGCGGCCCGTGCGCGGCGCCCATCGCGTCCGCGCCCGCGCCGATGATGTCGGCGACGCGGCCCAGATACCGGGGATCGGCGGCGGTGATGCCCAATTCGGCGGCGACCTCGTCCAGATACGGGGTGAACGCCTCGGGGGTGAAATCGCCGGGAAAGCCCAGCTCGAGCCATTCGCGCAGCACCGCGTCCGGTGTGCGGAAGGCGGTGCCGGAGTTGATGGCGGTGGTGCCGCCGACCAGCCGCCCGGTGCTCACACCCAGTACCGAGTTGCCGAGCGCCAGGTTGTATCCGCCGTCGCGCCAATACTTCTGGGTGCGGTCCCCCAGCGCGCCGCGGAATTCCGTGCGGCCCGCGTACTCGCCCTCCTCGACCATCACCACGCCCAGGCCCTGCTCGGTGAGCCGGGCCGCGACCGCCGCACCGCCCGCGCCGGTGCCGATCACCACCACATCGCAGTCGACGAGCTCGCGGGGCGAGAGTTCGCCCGCGGTGGTGACATTGGCCATCCAGCCCGGACGCTGCTCGCGGACGGGCGCGTCGTAGCGGGGCGCGCCGATCGCGTCCAGGTACCAGCGGTCACTGAAATGTGCAATCCGCAACGGGGTTTCGATCGCGTCGACGGCATGACGCAGCGTCTTGCCGCGGCGGGCGTCCTCGACCAGCGCCTGACGCTGCGTGATCGGCAGTGCCGCCGCGCGTTTGCCGTGCTTGGCGCGCGCCGCCGCGTCCAGACCGCGCAGCGCCGTGCGCAAACCCGACTGCATCAGCGGGGTCATATTGCCGATGTAGGCGTCCAGGCGGGCGAGGGTGGCCGCGTCGACCGGTGGCACCGACCCGCCCGGCTCGATGAGCACCTCCGCCAGCGCGGCCAGGGTCTCGAGCTGTCCCGGGGTGAACACTCCTTCGGGCCGGGTGCCGTCGGGCAGGTCCGAGCGCAGCGACACCCACGGCTGGAACGAGCGCAGGAAACTCGGATAGTCGTTGGCGAAGAACTGCATTCGGCCCTGCGCGACCTGCTCGCCCTCACGGAAGAGCGTGGTGTCGAGATTGGTGAGGCTGGCGTGCGCGCGCCGCAACCAGCGCACATCCTTGCGCCCGCTCAGCCGCCAGTCGCGGCCCTCGTCGTCGCGGAAGTCGAGTTCGTAGCTCATCAGCCGCTTGGTCACCGGCAACGCGACCAGGGTGCCCAGCACTGCGGCGCCGTCCACCCACGGCAACGCGCGAATGGTCCCGGTGATGCGGGCGCGGCCATTGGTGACGAACCCGCGCGCATGCCCGGACTCGCAGCGCAGATCCATCGCCACATGATGGGCGTGCCCGTCGGCGTCGTAGAGCTCGCCGCGCATGGTCTCGAAGAAGGTCAAAGGCATATCGGCAGCTCTCTCACACGATCGGGGACGACACGGCCGCGACCGGTTGCGGGACAAGGAATTCCAGCGCCCCACCGTGCGGGCTACGCAACTCGAAGGCATTGCCGGCGATCGGGGCGACATGCACCGACACCGCGGCGGTCTTGGAATTGAGGCAGTAACTCGTGGCGCGGGCCGGATTGCGGTAGGCCAGGCACACCATCTGCTCGGGGTCGGCGTGGGTGCGCAATTCCGCTGTGCCGTGGCGGCCTCGCATGCGCAGGGTCCAGGACGGGAAATCCAGATGCGGGCGTTGGCGCCACAGGTCCAGCACGCGGTCGAAGCGGAACTCCTCGTCGCCGCGGCGGAGGACCAGCATGGAGATCAACGGCGAGGTGCGGCCGGCCAGGCGGGTGCGAGCCGAGGCGGCCTCCATCACCGCGAAGGGCCGCCCGCCGCGGGCGTCGGTGAAAACGGCCTGGCCCCAGGCGTATCCGGGGCTGTGCTCGCGGCCCCAGTTGTGGCCCTGCATGCCGTGCCAGCCAGTCAGATCCCAGCGTTCGCCCGCCCAGTCGAGGTGACCGGTGCAGGTGAGGACCGGGAACGGGGTGACGAGTTTGTTGCTCGGGACCGCGGTATCGAGCAACCGGTCGGTCGGAAGCAACGACATCGGCTCACCCAAGCCCGCGATCTTCGAGAAGCTCAGATCCCAGGAGATGGTCTGCACGGCATCCGATAGCTTGCCGCCGGTGGTGCCGCCGTGCCCCGTCAGCAGCATCGTGAGCGGGCCCACGCTGATGTCCTGGCCCACCGCGTGCGCCTCGAATCGCGCAGCCTCCAAAGGAATGTCGAGGCACCAGGCGTGGGTGCGTTGCCCGTCGAACACGCTGCACCAGGCCTGGGCCAGGGCGGTGCCGTCGGCGGCGGTGAGCACGGTCGCCTTGATCCACACCGCGCGTGGCGAGTGCGGGTCGTTGGCGCGCACGAACCAGGATTCGACATGATCGCCGCCCGGACGCAGGCGCGGGGAGTTGTAGGCGATGGCTGTCATGGTGTCGTTCACCGGAATTCGCGCCTTTCAGAGTTTCGGCTGACGGCTGAGCATGCCCAGCAGGGACTGACCGGCCCGCCCGTAACCGCGCAACCGGGCGGTGGAATGCGGCGCGGCCAGGCTCGACGCGAGTGCGCGCATGGCGTCCTCGAGTCCCGCGCCGTAGGGGAACCACCACGGCCGCTTCGGCCCGAACGCCGGTCCGCGCGGCAGATCCAGCACCTGCACCCAGCTCGCGTCCAGCAGTGCGTCGACCCCGTGCGAGCGACCGAATCCCGACAGCCCGACCCCGCCCCAGGGCAGCTCCGGCGTCGAATACATGGTCGCCGCAACGTCATTGATCGATACCGCGCCCGCCCGCAGCCGCCCGGCCAGCGCCCGCGCGCGAGCCACATCGCCGGAGAAGACGCTGGCGGTCAGGCCGTACTCGGTCGCATTGTGCAGCGCGACCGCCTCGTCATCGGTGCCGAACCGGGCCACCGCGACCACGGGCCCGAACGTCTCCTCCCGCCACACGGCACTCGTCGTGACCGCGTCACCGCTGACCAGCGCTGGCGCGATATGCCGCCCCCGCACCGACTCTCCGCCCTCGACCCGGATCCCCTCGGCGCGCGCCGCCTCCAGATGCCGCTCCCACACCTGCAACTGTCGCTCGTCGATGGCAGGTGCGAGATCGCGGCCGATATCGATGCGCCGCAACTTGTCCGCCAACCGCACCAGAAACGCGTCGTGCAACGACTGGTGCACCAGCACCCGCTCCACCGAGCAACACGCCTGCCCACCATTGAATGTGGCCCCCCACGCCACCGCCGAAGTCGCGAACTCCAAGTCCGCGTCCTCCAACACGACCGCCGCATCGATCCCACCCAACTCCAACCCCACCGGAATCGGATACCGCGCCGCTGCGGCCATCACCTTCCTGCCCGTAGCCACCGACCCGGTGAACAACACCTTGTCCGGCCGAGCCTCGATCAACTCCGCCCCGACCGTCCCGTCCCCAACCGCCAACTGCAACAACCCCTCCGGCAGCCCCGCTGAAATCACATCGACCAGCACCTCCGCCACCTTCGGCGTCAGCTCGGAAGGCTTGAGCACCACCGCATTCCCGGCAATCAACGCGGGCAACACCTGACTGAACGGAATCAAGAACGGCAAGTTCCACGGTGCGATAGCCACCACCACCCCATAAGGCCGATGCGTCCGCACCCCCTTCCGATACGGCGCCGTCGCCGACGAAATCCGACTCGCCCCCAACGTCTCGACCGCCGACTCGAGGTGATGCTTCGCCAACGCGATCGCCGGAACCACCTCATGCGCCAACGCCTCCGCCCGAGGCTTCCCGTTCTCCCCGACAATCACCTCCGCAATCCGCTCGAGCTCCCCACTCAGCCGCTGCGGCAACTCCCCCAAAACCCGCACCCGCTCATCAACGCTCAGCGCACCCCACCCCGCCTGCGTCACCCGCGCCCGGCCCACCAACTCCGCCGCCGACGGCACCTTCACCGCCCCGCCCGCCGATAGCCCGCCGGTCGCCCCGGATGTCTCCTCCGGATCCGGATTCCCTTCGCGTTGCGATTGCAGAAGGTGCGTCATGCGCAAACCACCTCGTCGACGACAGCAATGATCTTGGCCAGATGGCCAAGTGGTCAGACCAATATAGCGAGCCGACGCCAGAGGGCAAGACGTGAATTCACGAATCAGCAGGTCGATCGTGGACGAAGGCCGGAGAACGCCGTCAGGCTTCGCCTACCGGCCTAGCTGCGCCCGGCTCGGCTCGGGCCGACCTGCCAGCCCTCGAACGCTCGGGGTCTACGTGCGAGCCCTCGGGACTAGCTGTGAGCCTTCGGACGCTCGGCGTCTAGCTGCGAGGGTTCGAGTGCTGGCCCATGACGGTCTCGAACTCTCCGGCGGCGATGCTCAGCAGTGCATCGGCGATGGTTCGCGCTTCGGGGGCGTCTCCGCCGACCACCGCGGCGGCGAGGGCGCGGTAGCGGGCGGCGCTGCCGACCTCGGCGGCCATCAGACTGGCGAGGGCCTCGACGGCGGGTTCGTAGACCGCGCGCAGGTCGTTGTAGAGCAAGCGGTAGACGATGGAATCCGCGCCATCGACGAGGTGGTCCCAGAAGGTGACCGCCAGGAGCTGCTGGGCGACGGGATCACGTTCGGCTGCAAGGGATTCCACGATCGGGTCGAGTTGCGCTGCGAGGCTGTCCGCGGCGCGCTCGGCCGCGAGTCCCGCTACTTCGCGCCCCAGTGCGCGCCGGGTCTCCAGGATCGACCGCACCACCGCGTAATCCAACTCCCCCTGCCGAATCAGCAACCGCGGCAACATCTCCAGCCCCGCATGCCGCCGAAAATCCCGCACCGTCGTCGACCCACCCTGCCGCACCTCGACCAGCCCGGTATGCGCCAACCGCTGCAACGCCTCCCGCACCGTAGGCCGAGACACCCCCAACGTCTCCGCCAGCGCCCGCTCGGCCGGCAGCGCCGCCCCCGGCGCCAACTCCCCGTCCAGCACCTCCCCCACCAGCTGCTCGAACACGCTGTCCGGCACCGTCCGCCGATCGATCCGCTTGAACGCCATGCCCCGAACGCTAAATCCCGCTGGTCAACAGGTCAAGCGGCCAGACCAGTTCGCGCCCCCTCATCCACCGCCCGAATCCTGCCCGGGACGCCCACCGTCGGCTCGACCCCACACCGCCGCGCAGCCCAAGCGCGTCGCAGCCCGCGTCCTCACTCCACGGTCGGCAAGGCGTACGCACCAGCGCGCAACATACGCGTCGTGCCGCCGCCGAACACCACCCCGTGTCGCGTGGTCCAGCTGGCGGAATCCACGGCCAGGGATCTCCGGACCAAGATCAGGGAGCTCGCAGGGTCGAGTTCGGGGGCATTTTGCGCACTGAGAGCTCCCTGATCTTGATTCGCCGGGTGTGGGGCTGGGCAATGCCGGGAGATGGGCTGGCACTGTGGGGAGGTGCGTGGTTCCGGGTGCGGGGTTCGGATGGGTGGGCGCGGGGTGATGACCACGGGTGGTTCGCCGGGTCTTTCGCGGGTGTTCATGCGGTGTTGGGGCCGGGGGTGCCGTCGGGAGATTCGCGCACTGCACGATCGGCCGCGTGCGCATCGTTCAGCTGGCGAATTTCTACGGTCCGCGCTCGGGCGGGTTGCGTACCGCGCTGCATCATCTCGGCGAGGGGTATGTGGCCGCCGGGCACGAGGTGGTGCTGATCGTGCCGGGGCCGCGGCGGGCGGAAGAGGTGTTGGGGAGCGGGGTGCTGCGGATTACGGTGCCCGCGCCGGAGATTCCGTGGACAGGGGGTTATCGGGCGGCTGATCCGCGGCGGGTCGCCGATACGCTGGCGGGGCTGCGGCCGGATGTGCTGGAGGTGTCGGATCGGTTGACGCTGCGCGGTTTCGGGCGGTGGGCGCGCCGCCGCGACATCGCGGGGGTGATGATCTCCCACGAGCGCCTGGACCGGCTGCTCGGCCAGGTGCTGCCGGGACCGATGGCCCGCCGCGCCGCCGACGCCGCCAACCGGCGCACCGCGGAGAACTACGACATCGTCGTGTGCACCACGCAATTCGCGCGCGAGGAGTTCCAGCGCATCGACGTCGAGAACGTCGAACTGGTCCCCCTCGGCGTCGACCTGGACATGTTCCGCCCCGACCGCCACGACCGCCGCCTGCGCACCGACCTCGGCGCCGACGACTACCCGCTGCTGGTCCACTGCGGCCGCCTCTCGGTCGAGAAGCGCGTCGACCGCAGCATCGCCGCCGTGAGCGCCCTGCGCCGCCGCGGCCTCGACACCCGCCTGGTCGTCGCCGGTGACGGCCCGCGCCGCGACTCTCTCGAACGCCAGGCCCGCCTGATCCCCGCCCTCCCCGACGGCCGCCCCACCGTCCACTTCGCCGGATTCATCAGCGACAGACCCTCTTTGGCCACCCTGCTCGCCACCGCCGACGTCTCCCTGGCCCCCGGCCCCCACGAAACCTTCGGTCTCGCCGCCCTGGAAGCCCTGGCCGCAGGCACCCCCGTGGTAGCCAGCCGCTCCTCCGCCCTCGCCGACATAGTCACCGCCGAAGCCGGCGCGGTAGCCGCCGACCACCCCCGCGCCTTCGCCGAAGCCGTCACCGACGTCCTGGCCCGCCCCCTCGTCGAACGCCGCCAAGCCGCCCGCCACCGCGCCGAGCAATTCACCTGGCCCGCAGCCGTTTCCGGCATGCTAGGCCTCCTCGGCGCGCCCTAGCCCGCCGCACTTCACCGAGCGGCACATCCTGGAGGGCAATTGCCCGAATTCTCCCTGATCCTGCCTCCAGGATGTGTCACTCGGCGAACGAGAATCAGTCGCGGGTGGGGTCGGGGTGCCAGGGGATGTAGTCGCGGCCGGCGGCCTGGGCGGCGGACTTCGAGGAGTTCAGCTGGTAGGGGGTGATGCCGCCGGGCTGCCAGGGACCCGCCGAGCCCGCGGCGATGGCGGAATCGGCCTTGGGAACGAGGCCGATTTCGTTGCGCACCACGGTGATCGGACGGTCGGCCAGGGTGAACCAATCCAGGTCCAGGAAGTCGTGGCTGCCCTGGGTGAGGGCGCCGCGACGCATGGCGTCACCGAGGCGCTGGGCCATGCCCGCGGTGCTGAGGTGCCCCGCGTCGGCTTCGAACAGGCCCGCACCGGCGCGCAGATAGCCGGTTTCGAAGAGGGAGATGACCATTGCCAGCAGGCTGAACGCGCGCGGATCATCGTTGGCGCGGGCCATGAACGCGAACACCTCGATCTCGTTCTCGAGGGTGGTGCCATACCCGGCGAGCACGTGCACCCAATCGTGCTGGGCCAGTAGCGGCGGCGCGGAACCGGCGAGGCCGGGGGTGACGAAGCCGCGGTCGCGGTAGAAGTCGGCGACACCGCGTCCCAGGGTGCCGACCGGCAGATCCCACAGCTCGGCCCACCGTCCGGCGAGCACCGGATCGTCGCTGACCGCGCTCCAGGAGCTGTCGAGCCCCTCGGTGTGCAGCGCGTCCAGTCGCAGCGCATCCGTATTGCCCAGATAGCCGTTGCGCGAGAAGTCGACCGCCGCCAGATCCACCGCGCCCTCGGCATACAGTCGCGCCACCGCGATCATGTCGTCGTCCACCTCCAGCGCATCGGCGAACTCCCGCAGCCGATCCCCCACCTCGGCGGGCAGCGGCCGCACCACCAATGCCGCCAGCAGCATGGTCTGCACGATCCGCTCCCGGAAGATCCGATTGCGCCGCGCCATCCCGTCGGCGAATTCCGCCGCCCCGATCGGCCGCACCTCGGCCAACTCCACCGGATGCCCGGTCATCGACAGGAACATCGCCGGAATCAGCAACTCCTGCAACGGCGTCAGTCCCGCGGCCCCGGCGGCCGCACTCACCACGCCCCGCGCCAGAAACCGCACCTCGGCGGCATCCGGCGGCGTGAGCAGCACCTCTTCCATCTCCTACAGCCTCCCGAAGCTCAGGACCGCAACGGCCCGCCCCATTGTCGCCACGAAAACGCCCCGCCGCCTGTTCATTTCACTGACGGCGTAGTTCGGTGGCCGGGCGTGCGCAATGATGTCGGGTCGCTGTGGACAGGCGAGCGTCGGCTACCCCGGGATAACGGTCCGGGTTGGCCACCTGAATATCGGGTGAACAGCCGACCGCGGGCATTGGGAACGTGGTAACGCGTTGTGACACTTGAGGCGTGAGCGCCGAGCTACTCGTTCTCTTGATCGTGATCATCACCGCGTTGGCCTTCGATTTCACCAACGGTTTCCATGACACGGCGAATGCGATGGCCACCTCCATCGCGACCGGTGCGCTGTCTCCACGGGTGGCGGTGGCCCTGTCGGCCCTGTTGAACCTGGTGGGGGCGTTCCTGTCGGTGGAGGTGGCCAAGACGGTCTCGGGTGGGCTGCTGAATATCGGCGGCGTGCACCATATGGCCTTGCTGCACATAGTTTTCGCGGGTCTGGTGGGTGGAATTCTGTGGAATCTGCTCACCTGGCTGTTCGGAATTCCGTCGAGCTCCTCCCATGCCCTCTTCGGCGGACTGATCGGCGCCGCGGTGGCCGCGCTCGGCGCGAGC
Organism: Nocardia concava NBRC 100430; assembly: GCF_000308815.1. Classification (GTDB taxonomy): domain Bacteria; phylum Actinomycetota; class Actinomycetes; order Mycobacteriales; family Mycobacteriaceae; genus Nocardia; species Nocardia concava. The sequence continues at coordinate 290,792 of NZ_BAFX01000075.1, read as the reverse complement.
GGAGTGATCTGGACCGGGGATCAGAAGACCGGCCTGATCAACAAGATCATCGTCCCGGCGCTGCTGGCCCCCTTCGTGGCCGCGCTGGTCGCCGGGCTGGGCACCTACGCCGTCTACCGCCTGACCCGCAGCTCGCGAAAAGACAAGGTGAGCACCGGATTCCGCTGGGGCCAGATCGGTTCGGCGTCGCTGGTCTCACTCGCCCACGGCACCAATGACGCACAGAAGACGATGGGCGTCATCTTCATGGCCCTGGTCGCGCACGGCACCTACACCGGCTCCGACGACATCCCCCTGTGGGTCAAGGTCTGCTGCGCCCTGGCCATCGCGCTGGGCACCTATCTGGGCGGTTGGCGCATCATCCGCACCCTGGGCAAGGGCCTGGTCGAGATCGACTCCCCGCAGGGCTTCGCCGCCGAAACCTCTTCCGCGGCCATCATTCTCACCTCGGCCCAGTTCGGTCTGCCGCTGTCGACGACCCAGACGGCCACCGGCTCGATCCTGGGCACCGGCCTGGGCAAGCCGGGTGCGGAAGTCCGCTGGGGTGTCATGGGCCGCATGGCCGTCGCCTGGATCCTGACCCTGCCGCTGGCCGGTCTGGTGGGCGCGTTCTGCTGGTGGCTGGCCGATCTGGCCAGTGGATTGGCGGGCGTGCTGCTGGTCGCGGTCCTGCTGATCGCCGCGTCGGGCGCCATGTTCCTGCGCTCGCGGCGCAATCCGGTCGACACCCACAATGTCAACGACGAATGGCAGGGTGGTCTCGCCCCGACACCCCAGCCTCCGGCACGCCGGCCGCGTGAGACGACCACGGTCTAGAGGAGCATTCGCATGCACACCTTCACCGCCATCGCCAAGTCGCTGGGCGAGGTCACCCTGATCGCATTGACGCTGGGCATCGGTGTCCCCGTGGTCGTGGCGACCGGAATCCGCTTCTGGGCACTGGAACCCGCGACCGATGGACCGCGCTCCTCCGGCCGTCAGACTCTCGCCGCCGCGATCGCCTACGCGTGTTTCGCCGCCGCACTGCTCGTGGTCGTCGCCGGAATCCTCTATATCGCCAAGGATTTCATCAGTCACACTTTCGACATCCAGTTGTTCGGCGCGAAACCACCGAAGAAGTGAGTCATGACGACCAATCGCTCGATTCTCGCCGCGGTCCTGACCTGGCTGCGCGCCGGTTACCCGCACGGGGTCCCGCGGGAAGACTATGTGGCGCTGTTCGCGGTCCTGCACCGCAAACTCACCGACCGGGAAGTCGACGAGGTGATCCAGCAATTGCTGGCCTCCGACGGAGTTCTCGATCGCGCCGCCATCGAAACCGCCATCCGGCGACTGGCCCACGAGAAGCCGGGCGCGGATGACGTGAACCGGGTCGCGGCCCGGCTCGCCGCCGGGGGCTGGCCGCTGGCCCACCCCTCCGAGGCGTGAAAACCGTTCCACCGTCACAGAACCCGGGTACCGATGGCGCTGTCCGAGCTGCTGAGCAGGATTATCGGCTGGCTGCGCGCGGGCTACCCGCAGGGTGTTCCCGACACCGACTACCTGCCGCTGCTGGCGGTGCTGGCGCGGCGGCTGTCGGAGGAGCAGGTGCGGCAGGTGGCCGAGGAGTTGATGTTGCTCGGCGCGCTGCCCGTCGACCGCGCCGATGTCGGGGTGATCATCACCAGGCTCACCGACGAGATGCCGCGCGAGACCGATCTGGAGCGGGTCCGTAAACACCTGCGTGCGGGCGGCTGGCCGATCGACGAGGGCTGGCCCGAGGCACCGGAGTAAGAGCCGTGAACAGCGGGTCCGAGAGTCCGAATATCCTTCGATGTGACCCACCTCTCAGCCAGCTATTTCGCATGTTCGGATAGATCCTTAATCAATTAGAGAATCTTCTTCAGCCATCTGGATCTGATCTCGCACAATCTTCATACTCTCTCCCGGGCGGCGATCCCGCCCCGACCAGTCGAACCAACCGAGGAGTGGGCATGAAGATCGGAATCCCCCGCGAGGTGAAGAACCACGAATACCGGGTGGCCTGCACCCCCGCCGGCGTCCACGAATTCGTGGCCCGCGGGCACGAGGTCTACGTCGAGACCGGTGCGGGCGTCGGCTCCACCTTCGAGGACGACGCCTACCGCTTCGCCGGCGCCCGCGTCCTCGACACCGCCGACGAGGTCTGGGAGACCGCCGATCTGGTGCTCAAGGTGAAAGAGCCTGTCGCCGAGGAATATTCGCGCCTGCGCGCCGATCAGGTGCTGTTCACCTACCTGCACCTGGCCGCCTCCAAGGACTGCACCGACGCGCTGCTGTCCTCGGGCATCACCTCGATCGCCTACGAAACCGTCACCGCCGCGGACGGTTCCCTGCCGCTACTGGCCCCCATGAGCGAGGTCGCGGGCCGCCTGGCCCCGCAGGCCGGCGCCTACCACCTGATGCGCAGCGGCGGCGGCCGCGGCGTGCTGATGGGCGGGGTCCCCGGTGTCCGCCCGGCGCGCGTGGTCGTGATCGGCGCGGGCGTGGCCGGGCGCAATGCCATCGCCGTCGCGCACGGCATGCACGCCGACGTCACCGTGCTGGACCTGAACATCGCCCGCCTGCGCGAGATCGACGACCTCTACCACGGCCAGGTGCGCACCATCATGTCCAACCGGCTCGAGGTGGAGAACCTGGTCCGCGAGGCCGACCTGGTCATCGGTGCGGTCCTCGTCCCCGGCGCCAAGGCTCCCACCCTGGTCTCCAACGAGCTTGTCGCCCAGATGAAGTCGGGTTCGGTGCTGGTCGATATCGCCATCGACCAGGGCGGCTGCTTCGCCGACTCGCACCCCACCACCCACGCCGACCCCACCTACCGCGTGCACGACTCGATCTTCTACTGCGTGGCCAACATGCCCGGCGCGGTGCCCCACACCTCGACGGTCGCGCTCACCAACGCCACCCTCCCCTACGCGCTCGCCCTCGCCGACCAGGGCTGGCGCGCCGCGGTCGCCGCCGACGCGGGCCTGGCCGCGGGCCTGAGCACCCACAAGGGCGAGCTGCTCTCGGAATCGGTTGCCGCGGCGCACGGTTACGCCGCGCACCCGCTGGTCGCCTGACTCAGGTCGTGCCGTGATGCCCCGGCCGGACGTGATCGAAGATCAGAATGGTCTCCGTCGATGCCACGGCCGGATGCGCACTCAGGTGCTCGAGCACGAACGTCCGTAACTCCCCGGAGTCCGCGGTCGCCACATGAATCAGGTAATCGTCAGCTCCGGCAATGAAATACACGTTCTCCACCTCCGGCAGCGCAGCCATCTGATCGCCGAACTCGGCCAGATGGCTGCGCGCCGACGCATGCACCCGCACCGCGATCATCGCCTGCAGATCCCGCCCCAGCGCCGAGGGATCGATATCGGCATGAAACCCCCGAATCACCCCCCGCTCCACCAACGCCCGCACCCGCCCCAAACACGTCGACGGCGCAATCCCCGCCGCCGCGGCCAGCGCATTGTTCGTCATCCGCCCATCCCGGGCCAACTCATCGAGCAGCAGCCGATCGATAGCGTCCAACGGCACACCCCGGCCCCCACCCGCCCCATTACCTCCCGAAGAAACCTTCTTCATAACCGAACAGTACAGAAGATCCTTCGCACCGCGGGCCGAGATCAACCGAATCTTCGTCGCCTCGGGTGGGTTCGGTGGCAGATGGTTCAGGCGGGGTCATCGGCGAGCAGGAGGTCGAGTTCTTCGGCGATTGCCTGACGGACAAGGTCGTGGTCAGGGCTGCGGGCGTATTCGGGGGCGGTCCAGCGATCGGGTGGGTAGCGCCAGACGGGGCCGGGGAGGAGGTCGGGGGGTTCCCAGGTGTAGCGGGGCCAGATGTGGGCGTGGACTCGGGGATAGGTGTTGCCGAGGATTTCGAGGTTGATGCGGCGGAAGGCGGGGTGCAGGCGCGTTCGACCGCCTCGCCGAGCAGGGCCATGTCGGTGAGGAAGGCTCGACGGATGAGGGCCGGGAGGTCGGAGAGGTGTTCCGCCGTGGGGCTTTCCGAGAGGAGCAGGCAGTAACCGGGGAGGAATTGGGTGTCGCCGAAGACGGCGAATCCTGATGTCATCCGCCGGATCACGGTGGGGTTCTCGCCGCGCAGTGCGCTCTCGATCGGGTCCATGGTCGTCGCTGTCCGATCGTCGACGGGGCAGGGCTGGAATGTCGTTCGGTTGGCCGGGTTCGCCACGGTACGCCGGATTCGAGAGCGCGAGTGTCGAATTCACCAGCTGCGTGAAGTTTTCGCCCAGCTCGGAGTGCTGTGGCGGCGTCGTGTAATCTCGTCGCGTGGGTACTTATTGGCACGCTGTCACGCCGCCGCCGGTCGCCTGATCGGGCGCATCGGCTGATTCTTGCTGGACGCTCCGGCTGATCTGTTGTGGCAGCCCGGGTTTCGTCGTGCGCCCGTTTCGATTCCTTCCCCCACCGGAATTCGACGACGGAGTTCACGACCGTGTCCCCTCGCACCTCTACCATTACCGCTGCACGCCCGCATACCGCCGGTTGGCGTGGCAGTGCCCCGATCCTCGCCGCCTCGGTGATGTGGGGCAGTACCGGCACCACCGCTTCCCTGGCACCGGCTGGAACGCCGGCCGCCGCTATCGGTTCAGCGGGACTCGCCCTCGGCGGGCTGTTGCTCTACGCCACCGGTCGCCGACATCGAGCGCGTCCTGCCACGCCCGGACGGCGTAATCGACTGCAGCCCAGCACCTCCGAACGTGGTGACAGGTTGCGTTCCACCTCCTCGGGTCGTAGTGACCGATTCCGTCGCTTCGCTTCGGAGCGCGGGCTGTTACTGCTGGGGGCTGTGGCTGTGGCTGGATATCCGGTCACGTTCTACCCTGCCGTCGCGCGGACCGGTGTTGCGGTGGCGACCGTCATCGCTCTCGGCAGTGCGCCGATATTCGCGGGTCTGCTGTCGTGGTCGACGGGTCGCGGCAGGCCCACGTCGCGGTGGTGTCTGGCCACGCTGTTGGCCGTGATCGGTTGTGCCTTACTGGTTGTCGGCCCCGAGCTCGGCGTGGTGGGAACTGCGATCGACCTGCTCGGTGTCCTGCTCGCCGCCTGCGGTGGGCTGGCCTACGCGGTGTATTCGCAGATCGGCGGCGCCCTGATCGGACGTGGTCACGCCTCGAACACGGTCATGGGCAACATGTTCGGGCTCGCGGCGGTCCTGGTGCTGCCCGTGGTCGTCGTCGCGGGTCCCGGCTGGCTGGCAACCCCGCGCGGCCTGGCCGTCGCCGTGCATCTGGCCGTGTTCACGACCTTCCTCGCCTATCGTCTCTTCGGCTACGGGCTGCGCCACACCACGGTCGAAACGGCCACCGCGCTGACTCTCGTCGAACCGGCCGTCGCCGCCCTGCTCGGCGTCACCGTCGTCGGGGAGCGCCTGCCCGTGCTGTCCTGGTCCGGCCTGGCGGTCCTCGCCCTGGGCCTGGTCATGCTGACCCGGCCGAGCAACACCGGAGCGACCTCGGCCACCTGAGCCACGCGAGGGGACCACGGGCACATTGCGCGCCCGCGGGATTTGTGGTTATAACCAGTACATGACGGTTGACGCCACGCTGATCGCTCGCGGACTACTGCTCGACATGGACGGCACGCTCGTGAACTCCGATGCGGTGGTGGAGGCACTGTGGCGGGGCTGGGCCGATGCGCACGGGCTCGCCGTCGAGGACGTGCTGGCGGTGGCGCACGGTCGCCAGGGCTGGGCGACGATGGCGGCATTGCTTCCGGATCGCCCCGAGGCGGTCAACCGCGAGGACAACGCGCGAATGCTGGAGCAGGAGAAGACGATCGTGGAGGGCGTCGTACCCGTCGCGGGTGCGGCGGCCTTCATGGCCGCGATTGCCGACCTGCCCCACGCCCTGGTCACCTCCGCCGACCACGCCCTCGCCGAAACCCGCATGGCCGCGGCCGCTCTCCCGATGCCCGGCCTCCGCATCACCGCCGAATCCGTCTCCGCCAGCAAGCCCGACCCCGAGGGCTTCCTGAAGGGCGCAGCCGAACTCGGCTTCCGCCCCGAGGACTGCCTGGTGTTCGAGGACTCGGACGCGGGCATCGCCGCCGCCAAATCCGCCGGTATGCGAGTGATCGGCGTGGGCCCCCGCGCCGCCTCCTTCACCCCCACCGCCCACGTCGACGACCTGACCCGGATCCGCGTCGAGGCACGCCTCGACGGCACGATCGCCATTCATGTGACGCACTGAGCCGCAGCCGAATTCGGTCCCCGAACTCCGGAACGGCCGACCGCTGATCCGCACAGGATCTCCACAATCGCTCCTCTGCGCCCGCAAATTCGACCGCTACGGTCATCGACGAGGCCGGTGACGATGGCCGATGCGGGAGGAGTATCCGTGACGCAGCGCTGGTCGGCGGCCCGGGAGATCCGGCGCAGGATCGCGATGGTCTTGGCGACTGCCGGGGTACTCGCCTGGGCCGGTGAGGCATTCGGCGCCTGGATGACCTCGATGGAATCGAAATTCGTCGGGCTCCCCTATCTCGGCTCGATGACCGCCGACGAGGTACTGCAGCTGGCGGCGCTCGCCTTCGCCTCGGCAGCCGCAATCCTGGCGGTGGGAGTAGTCCTGCTGGCCCGCCGGCAGCGAATGGGACGGGCGACTGTAATCACTGGCTGCACACTGGTTCTGCTGGGCCAGACTCTCGCCCTCACGCTGGCCGCGATACCCATCGACGCCTTCTACTACCAGCCGCCGCCCAGCCTGGCCTTCGACTGGCCGCTGATGATCTTCCCGCTCCTCACCATCCTGCTGTTGCTGGAAAGCACCGCGAACGCGGCGGCAAACGTGCCCGACGTACAGGAGACCGCACATGAGTGAGCAGCACGAGTCGCTGGACTCGGCAGGGGTCTGGCATGCGACGCGCGAACTGCGGCGCTGGACCGCCGTATGCCTGGCGGGGGCCGGATTCCTGGCGTGGGGCGTGGAAACGCTGAGAGTGCTTGCGAATTCGCTGTGGCTGAGGGACGCGAGCGACAACTACCTGGGTGACAGCGTCCAGCTCACCTTCGACCTGATGGCACTCTGGCTCGGCGTGCTGGCCCTGATTCTGGGTGGCGGTGTGTTCCTGCTGTTGTTCCGCCTGCGTGTGGGTCGCATGCTGGTGATCGCCGGATCGATGCTGGTGCTACTGGCGCAACTGCTGTCGACCACGGTCGTCTCGATCCCCACCGGCGCCTCCTACAAGGGCCTGCACCCCACCCTGCTCGAGTCCTGGCCGCTGATGATCTTCCCGCTGTTGACCATCGGCCTCCTGCTCGGAGCACCGCACGAGTACTGAAAAGAGTGCGCCCGTGGGGATTCCACGGGCGCACCGGACCGGGCGGCACCGGCGTCAGTGCGCCGCCCGGAGTCTGCGGGGGCTCAGGCGTTCTCGGCCCGCACCGGGGTACCCAGCTTCGAGTGGAAGCGGGAGTAGCCGAAGTAGATGATCAGGCCGACCACCAGCCAGGCGGCGAAGCGAACCCAGGTTTCCCAGGGCAGCGACCAGATCAGGTAGATGGAGAAGCCGATGCCGACGATCGGGACCACCGGCATCAGCGGCAGCCGGAATTCGCGGGGCTCGTCGGGCCGGGTGTAGCGCAGCACGACGACGGAGATGCTGACCACGATGAAGGCCATCAGGATGCCGATATTGGTCAGTTCCGCAACGACATTGATCTTCAGGAAGCCCGCCAGGATGGCCGAGCCGACACCCACGATCCAGGTCACCCGAGTCGGGACCTTGCGGGTCGGGTGGGTCTTGGCGAACCACTCCGGCAGCAGCCCGTCACGGCTCATGGCGTACCAGACGCGGGTCACGCCGAGCATGAAGGTGAGCACCACGGTGATGATGCCGACGATCGCGCCGACGGCGATGATGTTGGCGACGCTGCCCATCCCGGCGGATTTGAACGCGGTGGAGAAGCCACTGGTGGGGCTGATGTCGGTGTACTTCTGCATGCCGGTCAGCACCAGGCAGGCCAGTACGTACAGCACCATGGCGATGGCGAGTGAGTAGATGATCGCCTTGGGCAGATGCTTTTTCGCCTCGGTGGACTCCTCGGCCGCGGTACTCATGGCGTCATACCCGAACACCGCGAAGAACACCGTCGCCGCACCCGTCCACACCGCGCCGGTCCCGAACGGGAAGTAGGGGTGATAGTTCGCGCTGTCGATCTTGAACACGCCGAGCACGATGATCAGCAGCACGATTGCCACCTTGATCCCCACCGCGATCGTCTCGAACCGCCCCACGCTCTTGATTCCGCGCGAGAGCACCCACGCGCTGCCCAGGCAGAACAGGATCGCGAACACGTCCACCACATGCCCGTCGCCGGTGCCCGAAGCCCCGAGCATCCAGTGCGGCAACGTGATTCCGATCTGATCCAGCAGGAAGTTGAAGTATCCGGAGACGCCGATCGCGACCACCGCCGCCACCGCCACGTACTCGAGCAGCAGATCCCAGCCGATGAACCACCCGGCCAGCTCCCCCAGCGAGACATATCCGTAGGTGTAGGCCGATCCCGCCTTGGGCACCATGCCGGCGAACTCCGCGTAGCACAGCGCCGCGCACGCGCTGGCCACACCGGCGATGAGGAACGAGATGAGAACCGAAGGCCCCGTGGTGGTGTGGGCCACCGACCCGGCCAGGGCGAAGATGCCCGCACCGATGATGCCGCCCACGCCGATGGCCGTCAGCTGCCACAGCCCCAGGTGTTTGGACAACCGCTCGTCGGCGGGCGTGTCGTCCTCCACGTCCGTGATCGGTTTGCGGCGCAAGATCTGTCCGCGCAACTCCGCAATCGACATGCGGGATCCTTTCGTCCGCTGCGCCCGCTCCGATGCAGTAACGCAGGTCACACTCGAGCCAGAACAGCTAATCGGACCATGCCGGACGCTGTGATCGGGCGATTGGTTAAATAAAGTTCAAAATCATTGGCTGATCGGCCAAAGTCCCCGGTTTCGGCGAGGCGCCGCGTGTCGTGCACCGACACACCGCCCGGTGCCGCCGTCCCGGTGACCGGAACACCTTGCGGGCTCGGCGGATTCGGCGCGCGCCGGTACCTGCAGTGCCTTAACCTCAAACCGAAATGTGTTCCTTTCGTTATTTCAAGGTGGGAGTTCAGCTCACGTGACTCTTGGCGTGTTCGACCACGAAGTGCTCGAGGCAATCGAGAAGCTCCTACCCGTGCTGCGCGAGCGCGCGCAGCAGACCGAGGATCTGCGGCGCATCCCCGACGAGACCATCGCGGACCTGCGCGAGACCGGATTCTTCAAACTCATGCAGCCCACCCGATGGGGCGGCTACGCGGCGGAGCCGGTGATCGTCTACGACGCCATCCGTCGCCTCTCGCGCGCCTGCGGCTCCACGGGCTGGATCTCCAGCGTCTTCGGCATCCACCCCTGGCATCTCGCCCTGTTCGATCAGCAAGCGCAGCAAGACGTCTGGGGCGAGAACCCGGACGCGCTGCTGTGCTCCTCCTATGCCCCGATGGGCATCGGGATCCAGGCCGAGGGCGGCTTCCGGGTCAGCGGTGCGTGGCGTTACTCCTCGGGGTGCGACAGTGCCGACTGGGCGCTGCTGGGCGGTCCGGTGCTCGTCGATGGCGCGCCCCTCATGGTCGGCGACATCCCGCAGTTCGGCACCTTCCTGATTCCCAAGGCCGATTTCACCATCGATCAGGTGTGGGACACCTTCGGTTTGGCGGGGACCGGCTCCAATACGGTGCTCGTGCAGGACGTTTTCGTCCCTGAGCACCGGTTCCTGAGCTTCCACGATATGAACGACGGCACCATGCCGGGCGTGGCGGTCAATACCGAACCGGTGTACCGCATGCCGTGGGGCACCATCCTGCCCACCGGCCTGTCGACCCCGGTGCTCGGTATGGCCGAGGGCGCGCGCGACATCTACGTCGAATACCAGCGCGAGCGTTGGCGGGCCGCCTTCGTCGGCGAGCAGGCCAAGAACGACCCGTACGTCACCGAGCGGGTGGGTCGCGTGACCAGCGACATCGATGCCTCCTGGCGGCAGCTGGCGGGCCACCTCGTCGAGGAGTACCAGACCATTCTGTCCGGCGGGGAGATCTCCATCGACACTCGCCTGGACGCGCGCCGCGATCAGGTGCGCGCCACCCAGCGCTGTGTCGCCGCCATCGACGTGTTCATGGAATCCGCCGGTGCGGCGGCCCTGTCGAAGGGCACGCCGCTGCAACGGTTGTTCCGTGACGCGCACGCGGCCCGCGTGCACGCCACCAATGAGGCGGAGAAGGTCTACGACATGTACGGCAAGTACAAGTTCGGCCTCGACCCGATGCTGATCATGGTTTAGCTCCGCACATCACCGCCGTGCGCCCGGACCGAACGATCGCAGGAAGAACGCGAGATTGGCCGGGCGCTCGGCCAATCGGCGCATGAAGTAGCCGTACCACTGGTCGCCGTAGGGTACGTAGGTGCGCAGATGCGCGCCCTCGGCGACCAGTCGCCGCTGCTCCTCGTCCCGGATGCCGTAGAGCATCTGGAATTCGAACCGGTCGGGTTCGCGGCGCACTTCGAGATCGTTGCCGGGCACAGCCCGGATGTACCTGGCCGCCGCCTCGAGCATGACCGGATCGTGGGTGGCCACCATGGGATAGCCCTGGCCGTTCATGAGGATGTCGAGGCAGCGCAGATACGACGCGTCCACTTCGTCCCGGTCCGGATAGGCCACCCCGGCCGGTTCCCGATACGCGCCCTTGCACAACCGGATTCGCGATCCCGGCCCGGCCATATCGCGGCAGTCGCCCTCGGTGCGCAGCAGATACGCCTGCAACACCGTGCCCACCCACGGGAAATCCTCCCGCAGCGCCCGCACCACCGACAGTGTGGAATCGGTGGTGGTGTGATCCTCCGCGTCGACCGTCACCCACACCCCCGCGGCCGAGGCCGCGGTGCAGATCTTGTGGGCGTGCTCGAGCGCGATCGCATGCCCATCCCGCGGCAACGACTGCCCCAGCGCGGAGAGCTTGAGCGAAACCTCCAGCGGCCGAACCGCCCCCGCCGACCCCGGCAACTCACCGAACGTCTCGAGCAGGCTCAGATAGTGCGAGACGGTCGCGCGCGCCCGCTCGATATCGGTGGTGTCCTCGCCCAGATAGTCGATACTCGCGTACCGCCCCGACGCGAGCAGCGCCTCGGTGACCGTGGCCGCCTGCTCCTCGGTCTCCCCGGCGACGAAGCGCCGCACCACTTTCCGGGTCGAGGTCATCCCGGTGACGGTCTTCTCCACGCGCGGCGACCGCGAGGCCGCCAGCAACGCCGGACGCAAAACGGTCGTGAACATCAGCGCTCCCCCGCTTCCGGCGCGACCGCCTGATGCGGATAGCGGTGATCCCGCGGCGGCACGAAGGTCTCCTTGATGGTCCGCGCCGAGGTCCAGCGCAGCAGATTCTGCGCCGAGCCGGCCTTGTCGTTCGTCCCCGAGGCGCGCGACCCGCCGAAGGGCTGCTGTCCGACCACCGCACCGGTCGGCTTGTCATTGATGTAGAAGTTGCCCGCCGCGAACCGAAGTCGCTCGGTGGCGGCGGCGACCGCAGCCCGATCGTCGGCGATCACCGCACCGGTCAGCGCATACGGCGACCCGCGATCGACCAGTTCGAGCACCGAATCGAATCCGCCCGGCGTCGAGTCGTCGTAGACGTGCACCGCCAGGATCGGCCCGAAGTACTCGGTGCGGAAGGCCTCGTCGGAGGTATCCTCACCCAGCAGCACCGTCGGCTCCACGAACCAGCCTTCGCTGTCGTCGGCGCGCCCACCGGTGAGCACGGTCAGGCTCGGCGTCGCCTTGGCCCGATCCAGCGCCGCCACATTGCGTTCGAAGGCGCGCCGATCGATCAGCGCCCCACCGAAATTCGTGAAATCGGTGACGTCGCCATAGGTCAGCTCCGACACCTTCGCCAGGAAATCCCCCGACATGCGCTCCCACACCGACTTCGGGATGAACGCCCGCGACGCCGCCGAACACTTCTGCCCCTGGTAATCGAACGCCCCGCGAATCAGCGCCGTACTCAACACCTCCGGATCGGCGGAGCTGTGCGCCAGCACGAAATCCTTCCCGCCCGTCTCCCCGACCAGCCGCGGATAGGTGTCGTACCCGGCGATATTGTCCGCCACCGACTTCCACAGATGTTGGAACGTCCCCGTCGACCCGGTGAAATGAATCCCGGCCAGCCGCCGATCGGACAGCGCCACCGCCGACACCTCCGGCCCGTGCCCGTGCACCAGATTGATCACCCCGGGCGGCAGGCCCGCCGCCTCCAGCAGCCGCATCGTCTGATACGCCGAAAACGCCTGCGTAGGTGAGGGTTTCCACACCACCGTATTGCCCATCAAGGCGGGTGCGGTCGGCAGATTTCCCGCGATGGCCGTGAAGTTGAACGGCGTGATCGCGTACACGAACCCCTCCAGCGGCCGGTACTCCACCCGATTCCACACCCCCGCCGACGAGATCGGCTGCTCGGTGAGAATCCCGCGCGCGAAATGCACATTGAAGCGCCAGAAATCCACCAGCTCACACGGTGCGTCGATCTCGGCCTGATACGCGGTCTTCGACTGGCCCAGCATGGTCGCCGCCGCCACCGTCTCCCGCCACGGCCCGGACAGCAGATCCGCCGCCCGCAGGAATACCGCCGCCCGCTCATCGAAGGACAACCCCCGCCACCCCGGCGCCGCCGCAGCCGCCGCCTCGATCGCCTCGGCCGTATCCCGCGCCTCGGCCACGGTGATCGTCCCCAGCACCGCCGAATGCCGATGCGGCTGCACCACATCGACGGTCTCTCCCGAACTCCGCCGCTCCTTCCCGCCGATCACGTGCGGAATCTCGAACGGTGTCCCGGCGAGCTCGGCCAGCTTGCCCTGTAATCTCGCGCGCTCCGGGCTCCCGGGCGCGAAGCTCCCCACCGGTTCGTTCACCGGCGGCGGCGTGAGGGTGACGGCATCCATGACAACCTCCTGGCGGAATGTGGCCCGAGCCACTGAGCGAATACGCCGAGTCAACCGCGAACCGCACCACGAATATTGAGCCGATCGGCCAAAGACCTCACCGGAGTGTTGTACGGTCGGCCGAACCCTCGTCCCCGCCTACCCGGAGTCAGCATCATGGCCAGCGACAATCCGGCCGACAACCACACACCGGGCATCGCCCTGCGCGAGTTGCTCGCCGCGCTCGGCGCGACACTGGTCGAACTGCTCGACGCGCCCCGCGGCGACGAGGTGGCGATCGGGTCTGTCGCCTTGGTCGACAGCTCCGACCTGACCTCGGAAACGGCTGCCCACGCACCGATTTCGGACATGTACCTGCATGTCGGCGTCAGCGAGGCCGAGGCGGTGCGGTGGCTGCGGGAGGTCGGTGAGCGGGAGGCGGACGGGCGACCGCGAGTGGTGCTGTCCAAGACCGCCGAGTCGGAAGAACTGCGCCGGGCGGCGCGGCGGGCCGGGGTCGCGGTCGTCGCGGTTCACCCACGCGCGCGCTGGGACCACGTGTACCCCCTGATCCGTCGAGTCCTCGACCGCACCCGCGGTGCCCGCGAGGGTGAGGAGCGTGATCTCCTCGCCGCCGACACCGACCTTTTCGGATTGGCGCAGATCATCGCCCAGAACGCGGGCGGAATGGTGACCATCGAAGACGCGCAGTCCCACGTGCTCGCGTACTCGGCCTCCAACGAATCCGCCGACCGCTTGCGCATCCAATCCATCCTCGGCCGGGAGGGGCCGCGCGAATACCTGCGCATCCTCCAGCAGTGGGGCGTCTTCGACCGCCTGCGGCAAACCGACGAGGTCATCGATCTCCCCGCCCACGCCGAACTCGACATCAAACACCGTCTGGCCGTGGGCATCCGGCGCCCCGGCGAGGGCAGCGCCGCGACCGTGCTGGGCGCGATCTGGCTCCAGGAGGGCGACAAACCCTTCGAACCCGGTGCGGCCGAGGTACTCCGGGGCGCATCGGCCATCGCGGCCCGCATCATCTCCCGCAGCCTCGACGCCCCCTCCACCGAGGCGCTCCTCATCCAACGCCTGTTCGGCGCACGCGGCGAGGGAGTCGACGTACCGTCCGTGGCCAGCGCACTCGGCATCCCGGTCACCGGCCCCGCCGCGGTCATCGGTTTCGCACTCACCGGCGACACCTCCGGCACGCGGGAGCGTGAGATTCTCGGGAGCGCGCTTCGGCTGCGCGCCAGTGCGTTTCGCCGGGACTCGCTGACCACCCTCATTGGGGATCGCGCCTACATCCTGCTGCCGCGCTACCAATCGGCGCGGGCGGTCAGCGCCTGGACGCGGCAACTGGTGGAGCAACTCGAATCCGCGAGCAATCTGATCCTGCGGGCCGCCATCGCGATTCCGGTGCCCGAACTCGATCAGGTCGCCCGCGCCCGGCTGGAGGTGGACCGCGTCCTGGACAGCACCGCGGCCACCTTCCCCAAGGACCGCGTCACCACCCTCGCCGAATCCCGGACGGCGGTGCTGCTGGGCGAGATCCTCGACCACATCGCCGCCCGTCCGGAACTCCACGACCCCCGCCTGACCGCGCTGTTCGACTACGACCGCAGCCACGCCGCCCAACTCGAGGCCAGCGTGGAGCACTATCTACGCCACCACGGCGACGTGCGCGCGGCCGCCACCGCCCTGCGCATCCACCCGAACACCTTGCGCTACCGGCTGCGTCGCGCCCAGGACATCACCGGCATCGACCTGGAGGATCCGGCCGACCGGCTGCTGCTGGAACTGCAACTGGCCCGCCACCGCCGCGCCGGAGACCGACCGCATGACTAGCAGTTCGATGGTGCGGGCACGCCGCGGAACCGCGCATCGATCCAGTTGATCGCCGCCGGCGCGCCGAGCACAGCGGTGGTGAGATGGTCCGGGCTGGGGAACAATTCGGACTCCACCGGGACCCCGCCCGCGCAATACCGGCGCATCGTGTTCGCGATGGCGTCGACCGGGATCAGCGCATCCTGCGGGGCGTGCCATTCGAAGATCGGCGTCGCGGGCAGCCCGTCGAACAGCTCGATGCTGTTGTCCTCCACCACATGTCGCGCCACCGGATCGCCCACCAGCGAGGTAGAGGCGGCGAAGTCGACGACGCTGTGCCCGGCCCCGGCGACCAGGATGTCGTTGGTGCAGCCGTTGGCGATGGCATTGCGCACCGCCAGCCCCGCGGCATTCATGTTCTCGCTGATCGGCAGCTGCGCCGGATACTCGCGCTCCAGACCGATGGCCGCGGCCATCGCCAGCCCGAACACCGGATGATGCTGATAGCCCAGCCCTTCGATCATCTTCACCAGATTCATCGGCACCCCGCCCGCCGCGGCCCCGACCAGGCGCAGCTCCGGCGCGTAGCGCGGCTGCAGCGCCGCCGCCCACGAGGTCGCCATGCCGCCACCCGAATAGCCCAGCAGCGCAACCGGACTCGCACCGAGCCCGAACTCGCGCACCCGCTGCACCGCGCGAATCCCGTCGAGGGTGATCAGCCCGCCCAGCCGCGCCGCGCCATAGGCGATGGTCGGCCCCAGATGATCGGGCAGCGCGATCGACCAGCCGCGCAGCAGCAGCCCGTTGAGCACCGGCGCCTCGCGTACCGCCAGATTCGGATCCTGGGTGTAAAGCACATGCGACACCGCGCATTTGGTGCCCAGACCATTGATGATGTGCTGATACGACAGCAGCGGCGCACCCGGAATCGCATTGGCCGGGCGCAGCACCGTGGTCGTCGCGGCGATCGGATCACCGGCGGAATTCGTCGAGCGGAACTTCACCAGCGACACCGAGACACCCGGGAAGGTGATCAGCGGCGGCATGGCCCGCACCGCGAGCACCTCGCCGGGTGCGGCCGCGGCCAGCTCGGGCGGTGCCGCGTAGAACGGATCGGGATCCGGTGTCGGGTAGAGAGGCGACGCGCCCGCGGGTGCGGCGGCGAGCGCCAGCAGCACGGGCACGGCACCGAGCGCGATCAGACGGCATACGCGGGCGCATCGCACACTCAGGATGTGGTTGCCCGCGCCGCGACGAATCACGGCGGTCATCACGGTATAAGTACCTCCGGTGGGTTTCGGAAAAGTTGCCGATAGCACTTTCGGACCTCCGAACCATCCGGTGATCACGACACGCCGAGATCTTCAATAGTTCATCCGAGAAATACGAAATTAATCCGAAAGGGCCGCATCTAATAAAGGCCACGAGTCATGTAAATCCTGCTGCCAATACGGCCAGGAATGGGTGCCCTGCGGATGGAAAACAAATGTCGCGGGCACCTCGAGCTGTTCGAGCCGCCGCTGGAAGGTCTCGGTGCACCCGCGCACCAGATACTCGAGCACCGCGCCGAAGGTCACCGCCTGCGGCATCAGCGGATCGGTCAGCGATTCCGGCCCCGGTGTCCCGCTGCCCGCCGAGATGTAGACCGCCTTGCCGCGCAGCGCCTCCGCGTGCGTCACCGGATCGTGGGCGGACCACGCCGGATCATCGTCGGGACCCCACATGTTCTCCGCATCGCCGCCCACCCACCGCACCGAATTCCGAATGGCCAGTTTGGCATTCGCGCTCACCGTGTCCAGGCAGCCGCTGAAGGCCGCGAAGCCGCGATACAGGTTCGGGTAGCGGATGGTCAGCGTCGCCGCCGACAGCGCGCCCATGGACAGCCCGCCGATGGCATTGCGCCCGGTGCCGTGGAAGCGCGCGTCGATCAGCGGCGGCAGCTCCCTGGTCAGGAACGTCTCCCACATCTGCACCCCGCCCAGGCCGGGATCGGGCCGCTCCCAATCGGAATAGAAGCTGCCGCGCGCCCCGACCGGCAGCACCACATTCACCCGCTTATCGGCGAAGAACGCGGCGATATCGGTCTTCTGCGTCCAATTCGTCTCCCCCGCAGCGCTGTCCACGCCGTCGAGCAGGTAATAAGAAGGGCGCGGCGCGTCATCGGCGGGATGCAGCACATCGACGGTGACCGCGCGCCCCATGGCGGCGGAATACACCGTGAGTTGTGATCGGTTCGGACCGATTTCCCGCGCTCCCGTAATGGCGGATTCCGGCAGCGGTTCGGCGTGCGGGACGCCGGTACCCGATATCAGGAACACCATCAAGGCGAGTACCGCGGTCGCGGCCCTGCGCATATCGGCGGTCATCGATTTCCATTCATCAGGATGCGACTGTCCGGGCAAATCGCATGCTAAGTGAAATGTTCACGAGCCAATCGAAGCGACGCCGCAATTAGTTTGCTAAATGTTAGCTAAATCGCGATGACATTTCAGTGACCTGGACCGGTGCACCCCGGTGGCACCAGCCGCCCGGCCAGCAGCTGATCGATCCAGCCGTTCGTCAGCGGAATAGAGAGCGCACCGACCAGGAAATGCTCACCCGGGAACGGCTGCAACCGCACTCGCGCGCCCCGGGCGCACCACTCGTCGAACAGATGCCGCGCGCCTTCGTAGGGAATCCAGATCTCGTGGACCCCGTGGAAGATGAACACCGGCGCGGTCGGTGCGACGGCACCGGGCCGGTTCTGGTCCAGAATCCGCTGCACCATGGGTAGTTTCGTCGGTTCGGGCACATTCGAGAGTTGATCGATGCGCAGCGGTGCGATCACCCCGAGCTGGGTCTCCTGCGCAATGCAGATGTCGCGGAACAGCTTCGCCACCCGCCAGCCGTTGTCATTGAGCAGCGTCAGCAGCTCCGGATACTCGCGGGCCAGCCCGAGCGCGGCCGCCAGCAGCACGCCGGAGGCGAAATTGACCCCGTCCATCCGGGGCAGCAGCAGCCGGAAATCCGAGGGTCCGCCGCCGACGATCGAACCCGCCAGCCGAATCTCCGGGGCATAGGACGGCGCGAGCTGCGCGGCCCACGCGGTCGCGATCGCGCCTCCGGAGTAGCCGGTCAGCACCACCGGCGTCGCCGGGCTCAGCCCCGGCATGGGCGTACGGGTCACGGCCCGAATCGAATCGAGC
Source organism: Nocardia concava NBRC 100430 (assembly GCF_000308815.1). GTDB lineage: Bacteria > Actinomycetota > Actinomycetes > Mycobacteriales > Mycobacteriaceae > Nocardia > Nocardia concava. The sequence continues at coordinate 272,815 of NZ_BAFX01000075.1, read as the reverse complement.
ACGGCGTGCCCGCCCATGAGCCCGGCCGCATAGGCCTGGCGCGGTCCCTGATGGTCGGGGATGACCACCGCGTAGTTCTTGGCGAGCAGCATCTGGATCGCGAGGAAGTCGGCCGAGATGCCCCGCTTCAATTCGGCCGAGGGGGCGCAGGTGTGCCCCACCGAGGAGATCGGAATGTTGTAGGAGACCAAAGGCCTTGGGCCGGGCCCCTTCCAGGCTGCGTTCGGCAGCAGCAGGGTGGTGACGACCGGGACCGGCTGATCGTGCGAATCCGTCGATCGCACCAGCAGCTCCAGCGAGCGCGCGGTTGGGAACAGGCCACCGGCCACGCGGACGGACAGCAATGACCCCGGCGGTCGCGCCTCGAAACCCGGCTTGGGCATGTAGAAGGGATCGCTGCTCGGAGTCGGCATGATGGACGCCGGATCGTGTTGCGGCTCCAGTAGATCCTGTACCGGATTGGCGTGCGCGTACGTGGGCAGCAGCGCCGTCGTCAGCGCCGCCAGCATCCACACCCGAATTGTCCGGATTGCCGTCACGATCCGCGATCGTCACATACCGATTGGTCTTCTTTCTGGATTTGCCCCGGCGCGTTCCGGAATTGCTCCGCCCCGCCGGCAAGATCACCCGGAACCCTGCCGTGACCGGGTTGTTCTGGCACAGTGGCGGAATGAGGCGCGGTGTCGGAATGTGGTGGCCGATCCTGCTGGTGGCGGTGCTCGCCCTCGCGACCGGATGCACCACGCGGTCGGCGGAGTCGAATTCGGACTGGCGGGAACTGACCCTGCCGCAGCGCGACGCCCGCATCCTCGAATTCGCGCCCACCGCCGACGGCGTGCTGGCCCTGGGCTCGATCCCGGTCGGCGACGGCCGCGCCCCCGCCGCCTGGACCTCCACCGACGGGACGCAGTGGAAACCGGTCCCGGTGCGCGGCGAGAGCGCCTACGCCAAACTGGCGGAACTGATCTCGGCCGGTGTGGGCGACCGGACGGTGGTGCTGGGCCAGGCTTTCGGTGGCGCGCACAGCAATCCGCGCATGACCATCTGGAGTGGTGACGCACAGGGGCTCACCGAGCATCCGCAGGCCATGGAGATGTTCGGCGGCCCGCACGCCATCGCGGTGACGACGGCGGCGGCATTGCGCGGCACCGATCTGCTGATCGGCGATTGGGACGGGCCGGAGGGCCGCTACGGTGCCGCGTTCTGGACTTCCGCCAATGGCGCGGACTGGGTGCGCCACGCCGATGACCCGGCCCTGTCCTCGGCCCCCGGCGAACAGACCGGCGCAGCCGCCGTCACGACCGGCCCGTCGGGGTTCGTGATCGTCGGAGAAACGTTGCGCGACAGCGTGCTCCGGCCCGTGCAGTGGACCTCACCCGACGCTGTCACCTGGCAGCGCCACGAGATGGCGGGGACCAATGCCGTGGCCAACCGCGTGGCATGCGGTTCGAGCGCGTGCGCGGTCTTCGGTCAGACCATCGGCGCGGCACCGAAGGTCCTGTGCTGGGCCTCGCCTGACGCCGAACCCGTCACCGGTCCCTCCGCGACGACCGTCGACACCCTGCAACTCGTGCCGACCGGCTCACGCGTACTGAGTCTCGTCGCACTCGACCACACCGTGCAACTGCACTCGGTGACCACGAATTGCGGCGACTGGCAACGGATTCCACTGCCCGCCGACGCACCCGCGGCCCGCATGATCGCCATGCCCGCCGGCCTGCTGCTGGCCACCACCGGTGACGACCGCAGCAGGCTCTGGCTGCATGCCCTGCCGTGATCCGGCTACTGCGTCACCACCGCACCGGCAGCTCGACGACGCCGTAAACCATGGCGTCCCACTTGAATTCGATCTCCTCGACCGCCTTGCCCAGCCGCAGCTGCGGAATGCGGCGGAACAGCGTCTGCAGCACCATGCCGAGCTCGATGCGCGCCAGCTGCAGCCCGATGCACTGGTGGCGGCCCGAGCCGAACGCCAGATGCTGGCCGGCATTGGCGCGGGTCAGGTCCAGGTTCTCCGGATCGGCGAAGACCGTCGCGTCGAAATTGGCCGAGGCCAGATCGAATACGATCGGATCGCCGGCCGGAATGACCGTCCCGGCGACCTCGATGTCCTCGACGGCGACGCGGCGCAGCCCGGTGTCCACGATGCTCATGTACCGGATCAGCTCGTCGACCGCGGTGCCCAGCACCTCGGGGTCCTCGGTATCGCGGATGACGGCCAGCTGCTCGGGCTGTTCCAGCAGTGCGATCACCGCCAGCGAGATCATGTTCGCAGTGGTCTCGTGCCCGGCGACCAGAATGCCGACCGCCTGCAGCGCGGCCTCCCACACCTGCAGCTCACCGGAATTCACCAGCTCGGCGATGTCGGAGAGCAGATCCTCGGCCGGGTTGGCGGTCTTGGCCTCGATCAGCTTGTTGAGGAAGCCCAGCACCTCCAGCGTCGACTGCTGCTGCTCCTCGGCGGTGGCCTGACCGCCGAAGCCGAGCTCGGTGGCCTCCTGGAAGAAGGCGTGATCCTCATAGGGCACGCCCAGCAGTTCGCAGATCATCAGAGAGGGCACCGGCAGCGCCAGCGCCCGCACCAGATCGGCCGAATCACCCGCGGCCAGCATGGCATCGATGGTCTGGTCGATGTGCTTCTGGATATTGGGCCGCATGGCCTCGAGCCGCTTGGGCGTGAACGGCTTGGCCAGCATGCGCCGGTAGCGGGCGTGCTCGGCACCGTCGGTGTTGAACATGGTGCGCGGGCTCATCTCCGCGACCGCCTTCATCCCCTCGTGGATGTGCGGGTAGGCCGGGTGATGGTTGTCGGCGCTGACCCGCGGATCGGCGAACAGCTCCCGCGCCTCGGCGTAACCGGTGATCAGCCAGGGCTGCTTGCCCTCCCAGGTCCGCACCGTGGAAATCGGTCCCGCGGCGGCGAGTTCGGCGATCTCGGGGGCCGGGCGGAAGGGGCAGGTCGCCGAGCGGCGTCCCGGATAGAAGGTGGGCTCTGCGGTGGCTTCGGCTAGTGAGTCGGACATCGTCAGCGTCAATCCTCGATCTGTATCGCTTGTGCTGGGCAGAATTCGGCGGCCGAGCGCACGGCCTGCGCCAGCTCCGCCCCCGGATTCTCATCGAGCAGCACGACGATGCCGTCATCGTCGCCCTGATCGAAAACTCGGTCGGCACGCACGGCGCAATGACCGGCCGCGATGCATCTGTCGCGACTGACAGCCACCTTCACGTAGAGCCCCCCGAAGAACAGTTCGCCGCAACGACTTTGGCGGCCTGTCAGCCTAACACGCTGAATCAGGGGTCGCGGGGCGTGTGAATCCTCGCGCGGACACCGCGCACGGCTCACCTGTGACAGTGATGATCAGTGAGTCTCGTCATCGTGAGGGGGTGTCACAACGGCGCGGCGGGCGGGGTCTCGGGGTCGAAACCAGCTTCCGGCGGACACTTTCGAGGAGACAACATCATGATCAGAGTCGGCATCATCGTGGCCAGCACCCGTCCCGGCCGCGTCGGCGTCCAGGTCGGCGATTGGGTGCGGGACCTGGCGGTCGAATACGCGGGCGAGACAGCCGAATTCGTGCTACTGGACCTGCACGACTACCGGCTGCCGCTGCTCGACGAGCCGGTCCCGGCGCTGCGCGCGCCCGGGCAGCAGCCGCACACCCGGCGCTGGGCCGAAAGCGTCGCCGCCTGTGACGCTTTCATCGTCGTGACGCCCGAGTACAACACCGCTCCCCCGCCGTCGCTGATCAATGCGATCGACTTCCTGTACCACGAATGGGTCGGCAAGCCGGTCGCCTATGTCGGCTACGGCATCTACGGCGCGGTCATGGCGATCAAGCAATTGCGCTCGCAGGCGGGTGCGATCGGAATGGCCGATATCGCACCCCAATTGGGGCTGACCCTGCGCGAGGATTTCGTGAACTTCAGCGAATTCCGGCCGCAGCAGACGCGCGCGGCGGCACTGCACGGCCTCGTCGACGGGCTGCTGGCATGGGCGCGGGCGCTGACTCCGCTGCGCACCCCCGGCGAGCCCGCCGCCCTACCCCGGTAGCGGGTGCCTCAGGCACGGAATGCCCGCGACCACTCGTCGATCGCGGGCAGCTCACCGCCGGGCGGAACGGTCCGGCAGGCGGCCAGCAGGTCGTAGCCGGCGTGCACCAGAGTCACATGGTGCGACCAGATTTCGTGCGCCCAGCCGGGATCGTTGTGCGCGGAGTCGAGACCGCCGCGCATGGCTCCGATCAGATCGAATTGCAGATCCCTGCGCAGCGCCATCGGGCCGGGCGCATCGGCGGGTTCCCGGCGCAGCCGCGCCAGCAGGGCGGTCGCGCCGGTGCGCACTCGGTGGTCGGTCCAGCGCAGGGTGCGCCGATCCGCATGCGGCATGAGGAATCTCAAGGCCAGGACCGCGACGATCACGCCGATCGCGGTCTCCGCCAGCCGGTCCCGCAGCGCCGGGCCGAGCTCACCGCCCGCGCCCGCACCACCGGCGAGCAGGGCCACCGGAGTGAAGAAGATGGCAGCGAGCGCGTAATTGCGCACGATGAACAATTCGACGCCGAATTGCAGCACCGCCAAGACGATCACCAGCGGAAAACCGGTGAGCGACAACTGGAATACCACGGCGAAAACCACCAGACCCGCCGCGGTGCCGACCAGACGATGCACCGCGCGCACGCCGCCGTTCACGCGATCCGGACCGGCCTGCAGGATGATCAGCGCGGTCAGGATCGCCCAGTGCGGATGCTCGGAACCGACCAGACCACCCAGCAACCCGGCGATCACGCAGGCGCAGCCGACCCGCGCGGTCGTCACGGCCGCATGCGAATCCCAGGTCAGCGACCGGCGCAAGCGGTATCGCAGGGTCGGCATGGCCAAGGGAATGCCCTGCGGCGCCTCGGTCTCGTCGTCGGGCTCGACCGCCGCACCCCAGCGCCGATGCGCCGCCAGCAACTGCGACACCAGCTCGGAATCACCTGCCCGATCGGACAATCCGGCGTCGTAGACCGTCGCCCAACCCGCCCACAGGGCCTCGGCCGCCGCATGGCGCTGCGCGGCCGTCGCGGTGCCCTGCTCGCGAGCGGCCACATAGCCGTCCACCGCGCGCAGTGCCCGCGCCACCGCCTCCCGCTCGGGATGGTCGGGCGCGACGATCCAGCCCGCCATCCCCGCCACCAGCGATCCCGCGATGCCCAGCACCGTCGCGACCAGGATGCCCGCCGCGCCGATACCTGCCCGCACGGCCGCCAACGCACCCGAACACGCCACGAGGAAGAACATCACGCCCGGCGGACCCAGCCGCGCGGCCGCGATCACATACACGCCGACCATCGCCACGGCCGGGAGGACCACGATATTCACCAGCCACGCCGGAACATTCGGCCCCGGCCCGCCCACACCCACCGCGATCCCGACCCCGACACACGCGAGCAATGCCGCCCCCGCCAGCGCGATCACCCGCCACCGCACCCGATACGCGCGCCCCTCGCCATACATCACCGCGAACGCCCCGAAACACACGAACAACGCCCACTCGGCGCGCCCGACGATCACCAGCAATCCCGCGGGCACCCCGAACGCCAGTCCCGTCCGCAACCCGGCCTCCCACCGCCAGCCGACCGGATTGACCTTCAAAACGAGGTCTCGAACCCCGGCAACACGCGGTGGACGTTCTCCTGGTAGATCACTATCGGCAGCCACCCTGCCATCCAACACCCCGCCGCCCGGACCGATCAGCGAAGGTCCGGCTACCGTCGTGTGAGCCGGCGCGGCGATGCGATATCAACGGTCGGGGCGCCTCCCGGATCGGGCGGGTGGGTCCGGTGCGACGGTGTCAGTGGCGCGGGATCGCAGCTAGCAAGCGGCCCACCGCGATTCGCGCACGCGATCCTCCGGACGCGGGCCGCGGCGGCTGCGCGGGGCGCTGGAAGTACACCACCTCATCGGCCAGCTCCGCGTGGATTCCCAGGTCCGCGAGAATCTCCAGGGCCAGCCGGGCCTGTCCGGCCGCCGGGATCACCCCGGCGCGGCCGTCGGCATCCTCGCAGGAGCAGGTGGTGTCACAGTCACGTTCCCACAGGGCGGCGAGGATGTCGGCGATCTCGACGTCGATGCAGCCTTCTCGCTCGCCCACCTGTATGTGCTGTTGGCGGTGGCGCACCGCTATCAGGCCGCCGTTGACCGGTTCGCACCGGGCGCAGAGCGGATAGGGACCCAGGACGACCTGTCCGGCCCGTTGCAGTTTGTCGAGTTGCAGTTCCCGATTGCTGATCGCCACGTCCATCCGGGGTGTGAACGCGCCGGGCTCGAGCTCGTCGAGGTCCTGATAGAGGCGGATGGCTTCGTCAGTGGCGCGCAATGCTTCCGCGGTGTCTCCCGCGTGGTCGGCGTAGACGCCGAGCATGTGCAGTGCGACGGCCAGACTGGAGTGGTAGGTGGGCCGGTGCGGCACGAGGCGCCGCAGGATCCGGACCTCTTCGGCGCCGGCCGACAACGCCTGCTGCGGGTCGCCTGCCTGGTCGTGGGCTCGCGCGAGGGTGTCCAGCGCTGCCAGCAGCAAAGGTCCGAACCACCGAGGTTTCGCGTCGATTCCGGTGCGGCACAACTCGACCGCCTCTCGTGCGTCGGTAGTGGCCTCGGCGTAGCGCCCCAGTTCGTACAGAAGGTCGGCCCGCAGATAGAGCGACTGCGCCAAGCCCACGCGATAACGAACGCGACCCGTGGTCAGGCCGCGGCGACAGATCCGCATGGATTCCTCGACATCGGCCAAGGCCGGTTCGAGTTCTCCGGCGCTCTTCCGCGACCGCGCCGAACTCCGCAGCATGCGGGCCAGATCCACGTCGAGACGCGGTACTGCGTCGGCCAGCCACCGGGACAATTTGAGCGCGTCGCGCATGAGTTCCGGTTCCCGCTCAGCCTGCCGGACGATCATGCTCGAGACCACAGTCGGCCCTCCCCTCCGTCGAATCATGCGCCGCGAGGGCGCACCGGGTTATGTCCAACCCCCGTGGCTCTCAATGTAATTCCCGATACTCTGGCGTGCACCGATGATTTCTCGCGGCTCGCGAGGTCTACATCTTCGGGAGGTATCCGTATGACCGGAGTATTGGACGCGGCACAGCTACGGCAGATCTGCCTGGACGCTGGGGCCGACGATGCCGGATTCGCGGCCCTGGAGACGCCGGGGCTCGAAGGCGAGGTCGACTATGTGCGTGAGGCATTGCCGAGTACGCGGTCGCTGATCGCGGTGTGCGTGCGGCTGTCGCGGGAGAATTTCACCAGCCGGGCGGCCAGCATGGTGAACACCGAGATCGATACCGCCATACCGGTGCTCGACCGGATCGGGCACCGGATCAGTATCGCCCTGCAGGACCTGGGGTTTCGAGCGCTGTATCCGTCGGTGACGTTCCCGGTGGAGGCGCACCGGCTGCCCAGTCGCGGCTGGACGGTGTCACACAAACCGGTGGCGGTGGCGGCCGGACTGGGGCATCTGGGCATTCACCGCTGTGTGATCCATCCGAAGTTCGGCAGCTTCATCGGTCTCGGCACCGTGCTCACCGACGCCGAGGTCACGCCGTATTCGCAACCGCTGGACTGGAATCCGTGCCTGGGCTGCTATCTGTGTGTGGCCGCTTGCCCGGTCGGGGCCATTCACAATGATGGCAGTTTCGATTTCAACAGCTGCTACACCCACACCTACAACCAGTTCGTGAACAACTTCGCCGACTGGGTGGAGACCATGGCCGACAGCGAGGACGCCGCCGATTACGGCGAGCGGATGACCCCGCGCGAGACCACCCTGCAATCGCGGCGGCAGTATCGCTCCGGGTATTGCGTGGCGGTGTGCCCGGCCGGTGAGGATGTGATCGGGCCCTATCTCGACAACCGGAAAGAGCATCTGCAGCTGGTGCTGCGGCCGCTGCAGCGCAAACCCGAGAACGTGTACGTCAGCCCGGGGTCGAACGCGGAGACCCATGTGCGCAAGCGGTACAAGAAGAAGACGGTCCGCTATGTGGATACCGGGATCATGCCGCCCGATGGCATCGACGCGGCGCCGGAGTCGAAATGAATGAGACCGAGCGGTTGTGGAATCGGCTGCATGTGCCGGTCCAGCGCGGGACCCGGGAGCACGAGCATCCGACGGTCGCGGCGGTGCGCGCTCGCGGTCAGCGCGAATCCGACGGTGAGCCGGTCGATCTCGACGCCGACTGGTTACGTGAGCTGTGCCTGTCCGCCGGATTGGACGATGTCGGATTCGTCGCGCTCGATACGCCGGGGCTCGAGGGCGAACGTGACTACGTGCTCGAGGCTTTGCCTGGCACGCGGTCATTGATCGGTCTGTGCCTGCGCACCAGTCGCGACAATTTGCAGAGCCGCTCGACCAGTGCCGCCAATCGTGACGTCGCCACCACCCAGGAACTGGTCCACGAGGCGGCCCGGCACATCTGCCTGGAATTGCAGCGGCACGGGGTGCGCGCGCTGTATCCGGCGTCCGGATTCCCAGCCGAGGTCCACCGATATCCGAATCGCAGCTGGGTGGTGTCGCACAAGCTGGTGGCCGTGGCCGGCGGTCTGGGGCAGATGGGATTGCACCGCAATGTCATTCACCCGCGGTACGGCACCTTCATCGTGCTGGGCACGATCCTGCTCGACCGCCCGATCAGCCGTTACGACCAACCGGTCGCCTCGAATCCCTGTATCGACTGCGGGCTCTGCGTGACCACCTGCCCGGTCGGCGCGATCCACACTGACGGCGGTTTCGACTTCGACGCCTGCTACACCCACAACAACCACCACGAGCTCTCCAACTTCGCGGGCTGGGTCGAGGAGGTCGTCGACAGCGCCGACGCCGCCGACTACCGCCGCCGGGTCACCCCGAGCGAGACCCTCGCGGTGTGGCAGAGCCTGTCGTTCCATCCGCAATTCCGCGCGGGCTACTGCGTCGCGGTCTGCCCGGCCGGTGAGGACGTGCTCGGCCGCTACCTCACCGATCCGGATACGCATTCGCGCGAGATCGTGCAGCCGCTGATGCGTAAACCGGAATACGTCTACGTCGACGCGGGCTCGGACGCCGAATCGCATGTACGGAACAGGTTTCCGCACAAGACGATCCGCCATCCCCGGCGCGTGGAGGTGCCCGAACCCGAGATCGATCCGGTGCCCGAGCACCATGACTGACACCTACGAACTGCGCCGCGACCTGCCGATCTTCGAGATCTACACCGGTGCGCGCGGCGCCCGCCTGGAGATCCACCCGTGGTTCTTCGTCAACGGGCAGCAGTACCTGGGCCTCACCCGGGTACTGCCGCCAGGCACCGGGAAGGGACCGGCGCACATCCATCTCGGCGTCACCCAGCACTCGTTCCTGCTGGACGGCCCGCGCGCCCGCTACCGGCGCGGCCTGCGCTCCGGGTCGCTGACCACCGACGACGAGCTCATCATCCCGCCCGGCGCGGCCCATGTAGACCCGTACAACGACACCGACCGGCCCATCACCATCCGTACTCTCTACTCACCGGGCCCGGTCTGGATGCTGTCCTTCGGCCGCACCCTCGGCCAAGCGGTCCGCGACGGCAAAACCAATGCCCACCAGGAACTTCACTTCCTGCACCTGCTGATGATGCTGGCCTCACCGGGCTCGGTCACCTACGCCGCGGGCATCCCCCTCCCCGTGCAGCGTCACCTGCTGCTCCCCCTCGCCGCCCGCCTCGCCCGCCGCCGCGGTTACGGCCCCGCCGCCGGATTGCGTCCCCACATCTTCCGATGATCGAGGTTTCGTCCCGTCGTTCCCGGTTACCCGACCGACTGCCAGCACTCTGCGCTGGCACACCCGACGACGGAAGGAAACAGCCACATGTTGATGCTCACCCCCATGGCCGTCAAGGCGGTTCGCGACATCACCTCCACCGAAGGCGGACCACAGGACGCCGGACTGCGAATCACCACGGCCGACCACGCCGAGACCTTCCGGCTGCGGGTCGCCGACGGTCCGGCCGAGCACGACGAAGTCTTGAATGCCGAGGGCGCGCGGATCTTCATGGACCACGACTCGGCGCAATACTTCGACGACAAGATCCTCGATACCGGCGTCGACACGAACGGGAACGCCACGTTCGTCGTCGGACCGCAGGCCGGTAGCTGACCGAATGTAGCCGCTATGCCAATGAATCTGGCGCGCAAGCTGATCGCATCGCATCTGGAGTCCGGTGTCATGACGCCGGGCGAAGAGATCGCGATCCGGATCGATCAGACCCTGACCCAGGACGCCACCGGGACCCTGGTCATGCAGGAACTCGAGGCGCTGGGCCTGGACCACGCGCGCACGGAGGTCAGCGTCCAATACGTCGACCACAATCTGCTGCAGACCGATGAGAAGAACGCCGAGGATCACGAATACCTCCGCACGGCCGCGCAGCGCTTCGGACTGTGGTTCTCCAAGGCGGGCAACGGCGTCTCGCATCCCACCCATATGCAGCGGTTCGGGGTGCCGGGCCGGACGCTCGCCGGATCGGATTCGCACACCCCGGCGGCCGGTTCGCTGGGCATGCTGGCCATCGGCGTCGGCGGACTGGAAGTGGCGCTGGCGATCTCCGGCCGTCCCCTGCACCTGCGCATGCCGCAGGTGTGGGGGGTTCGGCTGGAAGGCGAACTGCCGCAATGGTGTTCGGCCAAGGATGTGATCCTGGAGATGCTGCGGCGGCACGGCGTGTCCGGGGGCGTCAATCGGATCATCGAGTATCACGGGCCGGGGCTGGCGGGACTGTCGGCGATGGATCGTCACGTGATCGCGAACATGGGGGCCGAATTGGGCGCGACCACAACGGTTTTCCCCAGCGACGAGGCGGTGCGCGCCTTCCTCGGCGAGGAGGGCCGGGAAAGCGATTGGGTCGAGCTGGTCGCCGATCCCGATGCCGACTACGACGTCGAGGACAGCATCGATCTGTCCGGGCTCGAGCCGCTCATCGCGCGGCCGTCCTCACCGGACAATGTGGTGCCGGTGCGCGAGGTGGCGGGCACCGAGATCGCGCAGGTGGTGATCGGATCCAGCGCCAATCCCGGGCTGCGCGACTTCGCGATCGCGGCGGCCATGGTGGCCGGGCGGCAGACCGTGCCGCAGGTCAGCTTCGACGTCAATCCGACCTCCCGGGAAATCCTCACCGACCTGACGCGAATGGGTGCGGTCACCGAGCTGGTGGCCGCCGGGGCGCGCATCCATCAGGCCGGGTGCATGGGCTGTATCGGCATGGGGCAGGCACCCGCGGTGGGGCGGAATTCGTTGCGCACCATGCCGCGTAATTTCCCGGGCCGCTCGGGCACCAAGGAGGACTCGGTGTGGCTGTGCTCGCCGGAGACCGCGGCGGCGTCCGCGCTGACCGGTGTGATCACCGATCCCCGCGCCTGGGCGCACACCGCGCGCATGGAGTATCCGAAGATCGAACTGCCCGGCCGGGCCTCGGTCAACACCACGATGCTGGTCGCGCCGCTGGATCCCGAACAGGCCCACACCGTGCGACCGGTCAAGGGCCCCAACATCTCCAGCCTGCCCGACCTGACGCCGCTGCCCGAGCGGGTGGAAGCGCCGGTGCTGCTGAAGGTCGGCGACGGTATCTCCACCGACGAGATCTCCCCCGCCGGGGCGCGCGCCCTGCCGTTCCGATCCAATATTCCCAAGCTGGCGATGTTCACCTTCACCCAGATCGACGAGTCGTATCCCGAACGCGCGCGACAGGTCGGCGAATCCGGTCATATCGTCGTCGGGGGCGAGAACTACGGTCAGGGCTCCTCGCGCGAGCACGCGGCGATCACACCGCGCTACCTGGGTCTGCGGGTGGTCATCGCGAAATCCTTCGCCCGCATCCACTGGCAGAATCTCGCCAACTTCGGTGTGCTGGCAGTGGAATTCGACGATCCCGCCGACTACGACAGCATCGAGCAGGGCGACACGCTGCTGCTCGAGGGGCTGCACGATATAGCCCGCACCACGCGGTTGCGCGTCCGCGACATGACCAACGACCGCACCTTCACCGTTCACCACCGTCTCTCGCCGCGCCAGGTCGACGACGTGCTGGCGGGCGGATTGATCTCGCGTCTGGCGCACGAACAGCAGTCTCCCGAGGAGGGCTCGAACCGCGTTGAAGCACACAGTGTTGTTGAGGCACATAGTGTTACGGCAAAGGGCGATCGGGACTGATCGAGTGGAGCTCGCCCGGGCGCGGGCGCGCCGGAAGTTCCGCCGGGTCGGGCGGGCCGATCGGGCGCTGACCGCCGCGGTGGCGCGCCTGCCCGCCTCGGCGGTGGACGACGGGCTGCTGATGCTCACCCGCAGCGCGGATTTCGGTGTCCTGTGGCTGCTCATCGCGGGCGTGCTCGGCACCCGCAAGGGCCCGCCGCGGCGAGCCGCCGTGCGCGGCGTCGTATCCCTCGGCGCCACGTCCCTGCTCGTCGACTCGATCCTCAAACCGATCATCGCGCGCCGCCGCCCGGCCGCCGACCTGCTGCCCGTGCACCGGCGCCTGACCCCCGCCCCGGCCTCCTCGTCGTTCCCATCGGGGCACAGTGCGGCCGCGGCCGCGTTCGCCACCGCCGTCGCACTCGAAAACCCCCGCGCGGCAGCGGTTGTCGGGCCACTGGCCGCGATCGTCGCCTATTCGCGCGTTCACACCGGCGTGCATTGGGGCAGCGATGTCCTCGTCGGCGCGGCCGTAGGCTCCGGCGTCGCCCTGGCGACCCGGCGCTGGTGGCCCGCGCACGTCCCCGCCGGAGCCCACACCCGGACCGTCACGGACGTCCCCGCGCTCCCCGACGGCGAAGGGCTACTGGTACTGGTGAATCCGGCCTCCGGTGATCCCGACGTCGATCCCGCCGCGGACATCAAGGACCTGCTGCCCGCGGCCTCCATCGTGAGCCTGGATACCGGCGAGGACCCGGTCGTCCGACTCGAAACGGCCTATCGCGAACACCCGCAACCCGTCTCGGCCCTGGGCGTCGCGGGCGGCGACGGCACCCTCGCCGCCGCGGCCACCGTCGCCCTGCGCCACGGCCTTCCGCTGGCGGTGTTCCCCACCGGCACCCTCAATCACTTCGCCCGCGACCTGGGCGTCCTCGACCCGAGCGCGACCGCCGCGGCCGTCGCCGCCGGCGAGGCGGTCACGGTCGGAATCGCACGCGTCGACTACGACGACGAACGCGGCCCCCGCACCAGGCACCTGATCAACACCGCGGGCCTGGGCACCTACCCGGACATGCTCGCGCTGCGCCGCGAATGGCGCCCCCGCTGGGGCCGCTGGCCCGCCTTCGCCGCCGCCCTCCTGGTCGGTCTCCGCCGCGCCCGCCCCCTGCACGCCCGCATCGACGGCCGCTCCCACCGCATCTGGGTCCTGTTCCTCGGCAACGGCCCCTACTACCCGCGCCGCGCCATCCCCGCCTTCCGCGAACGTCTCGACTCCGGCCTCCTCGACGTCCGCTGGGTGCGAGCCGACCTCCCCTTCTCCCGCGTCCGCGCCGGCCTGGCCGTCCTCTCCGCCACCATCGGCCACACCAAGGTCTACGCCGAATCCCACCCCTCCGCCCTGACCATCGAATTGCCCACTCGCACAAGTCTCGCCGCCGACGGAGAGGTGATCGGCTCCGCGACCCGCATCCACTTCCGCGTCGCGGGCCGTATTTCCGTCTACCGCGCGACCGGGAGGTGATCGTCACACGGAGCCGTAGCGACGTCACTCACCGGTTCCACCCGCAGCGCACAACTGGCAAAATTCTCCATTCAGGCGAGAGTTCCCTGTAAGCGCAGATCGAGAGTTCCTGTAAGCACAGCTGCTGATGCCGATCCGGAAGCGTTGACATGGAGGATGTGCGGGGCGGTTTCGCGACAATGCGGGCGTGGTGGCGCGATCCCGTCGATTACGGCTGGCTGCCCGCCGCCCTGCGTGCCCGCCACGGCCTCGGTTTCGTTCAGCTGTTCGTGGGCGCCGGCGGTGCGGCCATGGGCGCGACCAGCGTCCTGACCATGCTGTCGCCGGCCGGACCGCAGGGCACCGCCGCGCGGATGGTCCATTGGGCCGTCGCGGCGCTGGCGGTGGTGTGGGCACTGCGCTGGTGGACACTGCCCTGGCCCAGCCGTCGCGAGTCACTGGTTCTGGTCTCGCTCGCCGATATCGCCATCACCGCGGCCTGCCTGCTCGACGCCGACCCGGTGTACGGCTCGCTGGGCTCGGTGCTGCTGGTGGCGACCGGCGGCTATATCGCGGTGTTCCACTCGTCCAAAGTGCTTGTCTCGCACGCCATCTGGTCACTGCTGTCGGTATCGGCGCTGACCGTGGTGATGATCTGTGTGGCCTCGGATGTGCCCCTGGCGCTGGCGATCCTGTTCATCGTCGTGGTGGCCACCGTGATCGTGCTGCCGACGGTGCACTTCTGCTATTGGGTGCTGCGCACCGAAGCGATGTCCGACCCGCTCACCGGTCTGTTGAACCGGCGCGGTCTCGACTACTACCTGCCCAGCCTGGCCCGGTCCTCCGGCGCCAGGATGTATGTCATCTCGGTGGACCTGGACCGCTTCAAACGCATCAACGACACCTACGGCCACCACGCGGGCAACCAGGTGCTGACCGGCGTCGCCCGTCAACTTCGTGCCGTCGCCGACCCGGGTACCGTGATCGCCCGGATCGGCGGAGACGAGTTCGTCGCCTTCTGCCGATGTGAGCACACCGACGTCGACGCGGTGGCCCAGCGCGTCCGGCGTGCGGTGGCGAACGGCACCGGAAGCGCGATCCCGGTTACCGCGAGCGTCGGAGTCGCCGTCTTCGTTCCGTCCGAGATCGCGACCGTTTCCGACTCCGTCCTCGTCGACCACCTCCTGCACATCGCGGACCTGCCGATGTACCAGGCGAAACGCCTCGGCGGTGACAAGGTCGTCAACGGCTGATGATGGCCAGATCACACTTGAGGCCCGATGTGAGCCCATCCCGCCCGACTGTGCGGTCCATCCCAATCGCATTGCCGCCCGCCGAACGTGAATCCTACGATCGCGATGGATTCATGGTCTCTCCGAACGACGAAGGGCGGCACATCATGACAACGCTCATCCTCGCGGGCATTGCGGCAGCGGGCGTATTCGCGTTCTTCCACGATCGCAACAACATGGACTTCCGCGCCCGCGAAATCGCTGAATACCGCAACGGAAAGTAGCGACGCCCGCAACCGGGCGCTCACCACGCACAGGCGTCGTCGAACTCAGTCGATCCCTTCGTCGAGGTCTTCCCAGGTAAGGGTGATCTCGAAAGGGGTGAGCGTATCGATCGCCGCGGCGAGGTGGTCACTGCGATTGCGGTATCCATTGGATACGTACCTGCCATCGGAGTCGAGCGTGAGCATCTCGATCGAAACCGCCGGGCCGTCGTCGTTCGCCATGCGGACGATCCAGTAGTGCTGGATGCCGTAGCGGGCG
Organism: Nocardia concava NBRC 100430; assembly: GCF_000308815.1. Taxonomy (GTDB): domain Bacteria; phylum Actinomycetota; class Actinomycetes; order Mycobacteriales; family Mycobacteriaceae; genus Nocardia; species Nocardia concava. The sequence goes on along the minus strand of NZ_BAFX01000075.1, from coordinate 257,370 downwards.
TATTCAGCGCGTTTGTCGATGGTGTCAGCGGTGACAGTGGTCGGTGATACCACCTCGACCACCAGAATCGTATCCGCGACAGTAGGTTTCGTCTTCCAGCGCGGGCGCGGTTCGTCGATGCAGCGGTACACGATCGCGTCGGGACGCTTGTAATGGAACGGGACCTCCGAAACCAGCATGTCGATGTCGCGATTGACTCGAAGACAGGGTCGCCGGTCAGCACGTTTCGCTTCGCCATCGGCCAGCGCGCGTTCGATGCTTCGGGAGATGGCATTGTGATTGGGCGAGGGCGACTCGCAGAAGATGATCATCCCGTCTTTGATCTCGACGGTGCGGGAGACGTCCTCGGGCATCGCCAGGTAGTCGTCGATATCGACGACCTGGCTGTATGTCTTGGGCGAAGACCAGTCGAACGCTTCCGACACGGTGGCGGTCCTTCGGTATGCGGAACGGCTACTCGATCGACATCCACACCGGGTGCGGACGCTATGCAAGCATATCCAGCCGCTGGCCCTGGTTCGGTAGGCGACGGCGCGGGTGCGGTGGTCTCGTCCTGGTGTGTTGCCGTGGTGTGAGGAGTTAGCTGGGTCACAGTGTCGGAGTGGGTTCGAACCTGATCGCCACTATCGACGTCCCATCGCGTGCATTGCGGCAGACGCGAGGATGGGAGTTCATCGATGACACTGCGACGTCGGATGGCGGGCACGGCCGTGCTGGCCGAATTGGCCGCGGTCGACGAACCATTGGATCGGGCCATCGACGGCTGGCTGGTGTCGGAGGCCCTGGCGCGTCTCTCGCCCGAGCACCGGGCCGTGGTGGTCGAACTCTATTACCGCGACCGCAGCGTGGCCGAGACCGCGCGGCCGCTCGGAATCGCCGAGGGCACAGTCAAATCCCGTTCCTACTACGCGGTACGCGCATTGCGTTCCATCTTCGACGAATTGGGGGTGACCCGGTGACCGACCCCGGCCACGAGCACTACCGGCAGCTGCTGGGCGCGTAGGTGCTGGGCGGGCTGGACCCGGCCGATCGGGCCGCCGTGGACGCACACGCGGCGGTGTGCCCGGAATGTCGGCGCGAGCTGGCCGAATTCGCCGTGGTACCGGGTCTGCTGGCCAAAACCGAAGCACCACAGGCGGATACGGCGGCCCCGGAGGCGCCTTCGGCCGCCCTGCGGGCCACGCTGCGCGCGGTGGCGGACGAGCGGGCGGGGCAGCGCCGACGCCGCTTCGCGGCGACCGCAGGCCTCACCGCCGCCGCGCTGGTCGCCGGAATCGCACTCGGATTCGTGCTTCACCCAGGCGATTCGCCGGCCCTGCCGGGCGTCGACCGTGTCATCGCGCTCACCAGCAGCTCCGGAACATCCGGCGGCACCATCGATCTCACGCCCAAACCGTGGGGCACCGAACTGCACCTCACCCTGCGTGACCTCCCGACCGGCCAGCGCCTGACCGCCCTGGTAGTCGGTGTGGACGGACAGACCGAATCCGCCGCCACCTGGACCACCCCCGCGGTGAACCCCATCACGGTGACCGGAGCGGTCTCCTTCCGCGCCGACACCGTGCACCGCATCGAGATTCGCACCGACAGCGGCACTCCCGTCGCCGTCGCGACCGGCTGACGCCGGGACCGGAGTACTCGTGCCCGGCAACGCGCTCGGCACTCGGCGAACCTGGCCAGGACGGATATGGACTTCCGCCAGCGCGAGATAGCCGAATATCGCAGTCGGAAGGTATGTACGGCTGCTGAGTCGGGGCGCGCGGGGTTGACCTACCGCTGATACGTTGAGAGGCTTCAGCTTCCGGTATCTCGAGGCCTGGGGAGTTGGTGCGGCATGGCGGCCGACGCGGTGGATCAGTGCGGTTCGGCTTCGTTTTCGACGATCGTCTATTCGGTCGAGGACACGATCGCGACCATCACACTCAACCGGCCCGCGGCGCGCAACGGGTTCACGCTGAGGATGGCCGACGAACTCGGTGCGGCCCTGACCGCCGCCGATCTCGACGATGAGGTTCGGGTGGTGGTGCTCACCGCTGCTGGTGACTACTTCTGTGTCGGAATGGATTTCGCGGAGCCCTCGCTCGGCGACATCGCCGATCCAGACTGGGACGAACCGTCGACCCGCGTCGCCCGCCCGATGACGAACCTGAACAAGCCGGTTATCGTGGCATTTCAGGGACCCGCTGTCGGGGTCGGCATTTCCATGACGCTCGCCGCGGACTTCCGCCTGGCCGCCGACACCGCCCGCTTCGGTTTCGTGTTCGCCCGCCGCGGTCTGTTCCCGGAGGGCGGATCGACCTGGTTCCTGCCCCAGTTGGTCGGCCTCGCCAAGGCCAAGGAGTGGATGCTGACCGGGCGGCTCTTCGACGCCGCCGAAGCCCTCGACGCCGGGCTGGTGACGAGCGTGCACTCCCCCGCCGAACTACTCCCGGCCGCCTACGCCCTGGCCCGCGATCTCGCCGCCAACATCGCCCCCACCTCCGCCGCCGTCATTCGCCGAGCCCTCGTCGCCATGGCCTCTCACGGCGATCCGGAGGCGGCGTTCGCCCTGGATCGGCGGACCATCCCCTACGCTTCCGCCAGCCCCGATCTGGCGGAAGGTATTTCCTCTTTCCTCGAGAAACGCGCGCCCCGATTCACGGGCGTGCCGCGCACCGATCTACCTCAGTTGGCCGACTGGCTCGCACCCTGAGTGCAGCCACCCACCCCGCTATCCCGGATCACGTCGGCCTCGGAAATGGAAAGAGGAGCGGGTTCCACTGCTCGGTGGAACCCGCTCCTCGTTGTGTCCGGAGGGGGACTTGAACCCCCACGCCCTAATACGGGCACTAGCACCTCAAGCTAGCGCGTCTGCCATTCCGCCACCCGGACCGGTGGTGCTCAGCAAGGTTATCGGATCGGACCGTTCAGACCAAATCGGCCGATATCCTGCAGGTTTACCGAGCAAGCAGAGGCGGTGGGAGCGGTTGCCGCCGGGTCGATTTCGCGACCCGGCAGGCCACCCCCCGATCTCAAGCCTTCAACGCCTCCAGCAGCGCGGCGCGCTGACGGGAGCCCAGGCCGCCGATGCGGCGGTCGGCGGGGATCTCGGCCTCGTCCATCAGCTTGGCCGCCTTGACCGGGCCGATGCCCGGGAGCGCCTTGATGACTGCCGCCACCTTCGTCTTCTTGACCAAGTCCTCCTTGTCGGCACGCTTGAGGAGTTCGCTCAGGCTCAGCGAGCCCTTCTTGACCTCAGCGATCATCTCGGAGCGTGCCTTACGAACAGCCGCGGCCTTGGCCAGCGCCTCGGAGCGTTGTTCGGGGGTCATGGTGGGCAGAGCCATATGTCCTTACCTTTCACTCGTTCGCTGGTATTTCGCCGACGATTCAACAGGACACCGGCCGTTGCGCAAGTACGACACACCGCGTGGACGTGGCCGACACGTCGAGCGACCGGCGAAATCCGGACACGGACACCCCTCGAGGGGCACTCCGGACGCAGGTCATTTGACCAGGTGTTTGCTGATTTCAGGTAGCTGGCAAATACGGGACGCTGCGGGCGGCATCGGTACTACGGTATGCGCGAACATCCCACGGCACCGGTGAAAGGCGGGGCAGATGAAGGGGTCGTATTCGTACGCCGAGCCGGCCACGACCGAACCTCCCCTGGCGGACCGATACGACAGCGCGGACCCCGTGACCTGGAACGGGGCACACGTCTACCCCCTGCACACGGAGGTCGTGGGCGTCTCGCCCACCACGGTCCGCCTCGGCCTGCGCGCGGCCGCCCCGCGCCCCGGTGTGCGCAGCCTCGGCATCGGGCTCGGCGTGGACCGGGGGTACGTGTTGCTGGACGGCCGCCGGCTCAGGGGGGTTGACGTCTGGAGCGATGCCATGACCGGCGGCATCGACCTCCAGGTCTGCCCGAGCGAGGCCGATGCGGCGATCACCCTCACGCCCGTCTGGGTGGACGAGGCCGACACCATCGTGTCCTGGTCGGGCAACTACGGCATGCTCATCACCCGCGAGCCCACCATGACCGTCCTGCACTGCAGCACCGGAGTCGGCCCGCCCGACTTCGGGGAACTGGTCGTCGAACTCACCCTCGCCCTCACCCCGCCCCCGCCGGAGCCGCCCACCGACGCGGGCCGCTACCAGAACGCCCTCTACGAGCTCGGCGTCGCCATGCAGAGCCGCGGCGAAGAGGCCCAGGCCGTCCAACTCTGGACGCAGGCAGCCGAATTCGGCCACCTAGCCGCGGCCTACGACCTCGGCGTCCTGCGCTACCGCCGCGGCGATTTCCCCGAGGCCGAACACTGGTGGCGCACCGCCGCCGCCCACGGCGACCCGCGCGCCATGGCGGGTCTGGCCGAACTCCTCACGCGCCGCGGCAATGCCAGCGAGGCCCGGGTCTGGCGCGCCGCCAGCGCGGCCGAATCCCGGCCGTGAATCGCTTGCACCGCATGCCAATTCGCAGTCGATGCACTGTCGAGGGGCCGTAGGGGTTGTGACTGGAATCACACCTCATTGCGCCGAATCTCCGGGTCCAGCCCCGATTGCCGAACGGTCGCGCCCATCTACAGTGGCGGTCGATCGCGGTCGACACCCACCGCGCACGACCCACGAGGAACGCATGATGAACACCGCGCGATGGGCGGCCCTGGCCGCCGCCGCAACCGCCGTAGCCCTGCTGTCCGGTTGCTCCGACGTCGAGAAGGCCCTCAACAAGGGCGGCGAAACCAAGTGCAGCGACTACCTCGCCCAGGACGCCAACACTCAGCGCATCACCATCACCAAGTTCATCAAGCAGCAAACCGGCAACGACAACGAGCCCGCCGGCACCCAGGTCGACCTCTCCATGGCCGCCGTCCAGAGCCTCTGCCAGGTCCAGGCCAACAAGGACACCCAAATCAAGAACGCCAACCTCCTCGGCATCCTCCACTAACCCCCAAACCCTCCCCCGCGCACCCCATTTCGCCTGCTCCAGCCCCGATTTCCTTTTCCGCCAACCTCTCCGCTAATCTTGTCCAGCATCACCGGTCCGGGTGGCGGAATGGCAGACGCGCTAGCTTGAGGTGCTAGTGCCCGTATTAGGGCGTGGGGGTTCAAGTCCCCCTCCGGACACCAAGACAGGCGAATTCCTTGTTACGCAAAGGAATTCGCCTGTCGGCTTTTCGGGCCCGAGTCGAACCCATAGGTTGGCCGGGTTCAGGCTGTCTCCTTACGGCTCGAAGACCTTCCCGAGGGTATCGGCGGTGAGAACGCGGGTCGTCCACTGTTGAAGCTGCTCGATGGAAGAGTTGTGAACCCGGTCCGCGATGCGCGCGGGCACGGGTCCGAACCGCAAAGCCAGCAGTTCGAGCAATGCCTCGGCACGGCCCTTTGCTTCGAGTCGTTCCGCGGTGGTCATCAGCGCCTCCTTGGCCTCGGGTCCGAGCGCCACCGGCCCGCGCCAACATAGCCAGATACCGCATGATCGGGCGCAGATCCTCCAGCCCCAGCCTGGGCTCGCGGGGCGCGACCTTCGGCAGGTAGAACAGCGTCGTACCCCGGCAACCCCCGCCGCGCAGGCGTTTACGAGTGGCTTCGTTGCGACACGCGTGTGGGCAGTAGTCGTGTCGCCCGCTGGACGGCATTACGAAGTGGGTTCCTTTGCGATGCAAAGGAACCCACTTTGTCTATGCTTCCGCCGCGGCGCGTTCCAGGGTGGCGAGGTCGATCTTCTTCATCGGCATCAGCGCCTGGTTGACGCGGTCGGCGCGGGCCGGGTTGGAGGGGTCGGCCAGTTCGTAGTAGCGCTTCGGGGTGACCTGCCAGTTCAGGCCGTACTTGTCCTTGAGCCAGCCGCACTGGGATTCCTGGCCGCCGTCGGCGGTGAGGGCGTTCCAGTAGTAGTCGACCTCTGCCTGGTCCTCGCAGTCGATCATCAGCGAGATCGCCTCGTTGAACGACCAGTCCATCTTCCCGCCGTTGAGGGCGGTGATCCGCTGGCCGTTGACCTCGAAGTCCACCACCATCGTCTGGCCGGCCTTACCGCCGAAGGCTTCGCCGTAGGGCACCACGGCATTGATCTTCGAATTCTTGAAGATAGAGGTGTAGTACCGCGCCGCCTCCTCACCTTCGTCGTCGAACCAGAGACAGATTCCCAGTCCACTCATCGCGATCGTTCCTCACTCGCTCGTATGGGGTGTTGGCCCCTATTGAGACGGATTCGGGCGCGGAAATTCATCGGAAGGCCGATCTCCGATCATAAGGCGTGGTGGGCGAGGATCAGCAGCACGCAGAGTGGGGCGGCGAGGGTGACGGCGAGGGACAGCCACGTTCCGCCACGCGCGATGCACCTGCGGGTGAGGTCGGGCTCGGACATGGGTGTTCCTCGGGTGACGAGTGATGCGATGGCGTGGCCAAATGTAATCGGCATCACATGTCATGCGAAGACGCATAATCTCCAAGACCGGCCGCGGGCCCGATGGCTGCGGTTGGACGAACCTCCAGCCATCGGGTTCCCGGCGAACGGCTGGGTGCGGGTGCTCAGATGTGGGCGCCTCCGTCGACGTGAATCGTTGTGCCGGTGATGAATTCGGCGTCGGCGGAGGCGAGCATGGCGACCACGCCCGCCACCATGTCCGGTGAGCCGAGCAGGGGGCCGATGGCGGGGGCCATTTTGGACAGGAGTGTCGGGTCGATGTCCGGGGGTGGGGTGAGGCTGTAGGTCATGGCGGTTTCGATTCCGCCCGGGGATACGCAGACAGCGCGGAGTCCTTGTTTGCTGTATTCGAGAGCCAAAGCGCGGGTGAAGGATTCGAGGCCGCCCTTGCTGGCGGCGTAGGCCGCGCGGTAGGGCGCGGCGTAGGCGGCGGCGTTCGAGCTGATGTTCACCACGACCGGGCGATCCGACTCCAGGAGGGCGGGCAGGGCGCCGCGGGTCACCAGGAACGTGCCGGTGAGGTTCGTGCTCAGCACTTCGTTCCACAGCGCGGTACTGGTCTCGTGCACGTGTGACATGCGGACTATCCCGGCCGCGTTGATCAGTACGTCGAGCCCGCCGAGTTCGGCGACGACCTTGGGCACCACCCGTTCGACGGCGGATTCGTCTGCGATATCTAGGGTTTCGACGCGCAGCCGGTCGTGCAGCGCCCGCTCCCGGGCCAGTTCGACCGTCTGTTCCAACGCGGCAGGCGTGCGCCCGACGCCGCAGACGGTGGCGCCCTCGGCGAGCAGGCGCAGGGCGATCGCCTGCCCGATACCGGAGCCGGCGCCGGTGACGAGTACTCGGCGATCGGTGAAGCGCGTCATGCCACCTCCGCCGACGGTCCGGCCAGGTGCGTCGCGATATCAGGCAGCCGGTCGAGATCGGCCGGTTCGGCGAGCACCTCGACCGGGAACGGCTGCACCGCGGGCGCGGGCAATCCCGGGCCGAGCACCAGGCCACCGGTCATGCCGAGCCGATCCATTTCCGCGATGAGCGGTTCGTAGCGGGCGGGGAGCAAATTGTGGGTGAGCACGAAATGCTTGACCTCCTCGGCCGACCGCAGAGCGCGCTGCCGCACCGGTGAGCACACCGGAATACGCGGATCGCGAAATGTCATGCTGTCCACGAATTCCCGCATGAAGTCGACCGCATGCTGTTGCAGCGGTGAATGGAACGCACCCTGATATGCGTCGAGAATGTACATCTGCCGGGGGCCGGGGTCGGATTCCACCTCCGCCAGTATTTCCCGAAGCGCCGTCATATGACCGGATAGGACGAAGGAGCGCATGACCGCGTCGATCGGCCCGGTATCGACCGCGAGATAGACACCCGGCCGCCGCTTGCCGTAATAGTTCTTCGGCGCGTCGGAAACCGGTGTGTACATCAAAGCCATGCCCTGCGCCGCGACATCCTCCGGCAGCGGTACCAGCCGCCGCCGGTGCAGCAGCCCGAACAGTTCTTCCCTGGCCACGGCTCCCGCCACGCAGGTCGCGATGAGCGCGCCGAGGCTCAGACCGCCCGCGGCCGCCGGCCGCAACCCGCGCCCGGCCAGCTCCTCCGCGAATCCGAGCGCGAAGGCGGCCTGCCGGAGCGCGCCGATGCTGTGGCTGTCCTCGCCCGAATCATTCGATGCCCCCGGATATTCGGATTCCGGTAAGCGCGCCCGCAAGATATCGAGGGGTATTCCGGTCGCGTCGGCGGCCTGTTCATAGGCGATGCCCACAGCCGGGCAGGCTTGCGCGAATTCGTCGATGGTTTCGGCCGTCAGACTGACCTGGCCGCCGAACAAAAAGGAAGTCGACATGGTTCTACCCCATTTGCCTGTACTCGAGGTGAAGAAGTGGCGACGCTGCCGAGAAAAATACAACAGGCGCAACGGTTCTCCGGGCAATAACTTCACCGGCCCGGGTGCTGCCCGCCCCCTGCCCAGGGGTACCCCTCGCGCGGGGGCACCCCGGCCGGGATCAGAGATGTAGCGAGTCGAGAAAACGCAGGATGAGCCCGTCCACCTCGGGGCCGTGGGTGAGCGTGACGGCGTGCGCCGCCCCCTCGATGGTTCGGAATTCGGTGGGCCCGCCGAGCCCCGCCTCCAGCACACGCATGGTCGGCTCGCTGAACGCGGGATCGGACGCGCCACGGATGAGCAATGCGGGGCAGGCGATATCGCCGAGCAACTCGACAATGGAATCCACATTGATCAGGCCGTCGACGGCCTTCGACAGGCGCTGCCGGTCGCTGGCGAGCCACTTCTCCAGCCAATCCGCGTAATCCTCGCGATTGACGCTGATGGTGAGCCCGGCGACCATCTTCGCGATCACCTCGAGCGGCGCGGTCCCGGTCCACGCGTCCAGGACCTGCCGATAGCCCTCCCGTTGCGCCGGGGTGTACGCCTCGGCGGAGGTGCCGATCAGGACCAGACCGGCGACGCGCGGCGGGGCCAGCAGCGCCATCCGCAGGGCGGTGAAGCCACCCATGTCGTAGCCACCGGCCACCACCCGGTCCACACCCAGATGATCCACCACCGCCCAGGCGTCACGAGCCAGATCCCAGCAGCTGAAAGGCGTGTCATCACTGAGGGTTTCGCCGTGTCCGCGCGCATCGACGGCGATCACCCGATAGCCCGGTCCGAGGGCCTCGGTGTGCGGCCGGAAGGACTCGGCCTCCCGGTCGAACACCTCGTGATCCATCAGGAACGGATGCCCCAGGACCACGACCGGCCCATCCCCTCCGCTGTCTGTGAAGAACACCTTCGCCCCCGCGGAGATGGCATAGGGCATGAACAATGAGCTCCCGTCAGACAAACGACCGGAAGCAGCCTAACAAGCCCTACCCCAACGGTTTTCACCACATGACGGGCAACTCCTCCACACCACCGGTGAAGGTGCTGGTGCGCATGCGGATCTCCTCCGGCGCGACGGCCAGCCGCAGCGTCGGGAACCGGGTCGCCAGCTGCCCGAACACCGATTGCAGCTCCACCCGGGCCAGGGGTGCGCCGACACAGTGCCGCAGACCGTAACCGAAGGTGACATGCGTTGCGCCGGAACGGGTCAGATCCATGCGTTCGGGCTCCGGGAAGGCGTCCGGATCGTGATTGGCGGCGGTGATGTCGAGGAGCACGAGATCACCGGCCGCCACCGTCGCGCCGTCGATCTCCGCACTCTCCCGGGCGTAGCGCGGGATGCGAATGGCTTCGTTGACCCGCAGCAGCTCCTCGACGCCGGACTGCACCAGCCCGGGATCGTCCACCAGCCGTTGCCACTGATCCTGATTGCGCAGCAGATTCAGTGCGCCCAAACCGATTTCGACGACCGTGGATTCGTGCCCACCGAACAGCAGGCCCAGGCCCAAGGTGGCGACGCCGTTATCGCTGACATCGCCACGCTCGATGAGGTGCGTCAGGATGTCATTTCCGGGCTCGCGGTGCTTGCGCGCCACCAGATCGCCGAAGTAGCCGAAGAGGCCGGCCAGACCCGCGCCCACCTTCTCGTTGTCGTGCTTGTCGGCGACGCCCTCGGTCCAGGCGCGGAACTGCTCGCGATCGACATAGGGCACGCCGAGCAGTTCGCACATGACCAGCATCGGCAACGGCACCGCGACCAGGGCGCGCAGGTCGGCCGGGGACCCGTGCGCCTCGAGATCGTCGAGCAGCCCCGCGGTGAGCTGGTCGATGTGCGGGCGCATATCGCGCATGCGACGCGGCGAGAAGTAGGGCACGACCAGCTCGCGCAGCCGGGCTTGGTCGTGCGGTTCGGTCTCGAAATTGCCGGTGGGGCCGCCGAAGAACAGCGATTCCGAATCGCGGGCCGCGGTCTCGGGCGTGGGGTGGGAGCGGCCGAAGCCGGGGTCGCTGAAGAGCGTGCGGACCTGGGTGTAGCCGGTGGCCAGCCAGGCATCGTGGCCGAGGGCGGTGGTGGTGCGTGCGATGGCGCCGGTGACGGGGCAGGTCTGGGGCAGCGGTTCCGCGGTCATCACGGACTCCTTAAGGGATGAAACGTGGTGTGGGGTAGTTGGATTCACAGATAGACGCGCAGCAGATCGCCGCGCGTGGTGGCGACCAGCAGGTCGTGCTCGGAGCCCGGCGGCACGGCGACCGCCGTCATACCGCCTCCGGACAGTACGGTGCAGGCGGTGTGGGCGGCGGAGGTGATGCGCACCAGGTGGCCGGTGGTGCTGGCGTCGTAGAACACGCCCTCCCCCGCGCTCGCCAAATCATCGGGCAGAGAAGGGAATCCGATCGTGTCACCCAGGTCCGCCACGACGGTGGGGTGGGCCGGATCGGCGATCGGCACGCGCAGCACGCGTCCGGTGGGGCTGAGATACAGGGTCACATAGAGCGCGTCGCCGTCGCTCACTAGCCCATCCGCGCCGAAATTCCCGGCGAGGGAAGACCATTCGCGATCCACGGTGTCGTCGGACCGGATATGGATGATCCCGGCCGAGGTATCGGCGACATACAGCTCGCCACGGGCGTCGAAGGCCAGGCCATTGGCCATCCCGAGACCGTCGGCGAACGGCTCGGCGGTAGGTTCGGCCGCATCCGGGTCGATCCGTACGACACCACCGCCGCTGGAGCCCGGCCGCAGGTTGGACAGCGAATTACCGTACGTCACATACATTCTCCCGTCCGGCCCGAGCTTGATCGCACCCGGCGAGGGGACGGCGACCCGCGCCGTGATTCGTCCCGTGGCGTCGTAGCGCTGCACCTCATTGCGCCGCACCCGCGTGACCCACAGCTCGCCGTGCGCGTCGTAGCCGAGTCCCTCGGCCCAGTCGATATCGGGAGTTTCCGCCGCCGACATCACCTCCGACCGCGCGGGCGCACACGAGCCCGGCTCGGCCGCTGCCGTACCCGCGTGCAACAGCCCGGCCGCCAGACCCAATGCCGCCCCGGCGGCCGCGAATCTCACCATGCGACCGGCAGTTCGGTCACGCCATTGGTCGCGACGTCGGTGCGGAAGTTCAAGTCGGCCGCGTCGACGGCGAGATGCAGGGTGGGGAATCGCGAAACCAGCTGCTCGAAGACGACTTCGAGTTCGACCCGGGCCAGCGGCGCGCCCAGACAGTAGCGCGGCCCGTAGCCGAAGCCCAGATGCTGCGCCTCGTTGCGGGTGATGTCCAGGCTGCGCGGATCGGTGAAGACCTCGGGATCGTGGTTGGCCGAATCCACATCCAGCAGCAGGAGCTCGCCTTTTGTGATGGACACGCCCTCAACCTCGAAGTCGGTGCGGGCATACCGCGCGAAGCCGGTGGATTTGTGCAGCCGGAGCAGTTCGTCCACGGTGCCGGGCACCAGATCGGGCCGCGACACCAGCAGGTCCCACTGCTCGGGGTGCTGCAGCAAAGCCAGTACGCCCAAACCGATTTCGACGACCGAGGTCTCGTGACCGGCCAGCAGCAGCGACAGGGTGAGTGTCGCGATCACATCATCGCTGATGTCGTCGACCTCGCACAGGCTCGGCAGCACGCCCGTCCCGCCGGGTTCGCGCCGCTGCCGCTCCACCAGTGATTTGCTGTAGGCGAACCATTCCGCCCCGGCCCGAGCCGATTTCGCGGCGTCGTACTTGTCGAAGAGCGCGGCGGTCCATTCGCGCACCATGTCCCGGTCCTCGTACGGGACGCCGATCAATTCGGTGATGACCAGCAGCGGGAGCGGGACGGCGAGGGCGGCGTGCAGATCGGCGGAACTGCCCGAGGCGGCCATCTCGTCGAGCAGCCGGCTGGTGAATTTCTCTACGCGAGGCCGTAATTCGCGCATTCGGCGGGGCGAGAAGAACGGGTTGAGCAGCTGCCGCATGCGGGCGTTGTCCTCGGGCTCGGTCTCGAAGTTGCCCAGTGGCGAACCGAAGAAAACCGAGTACGAGGATCGCGGGGCGGTGGCCGGGGTCGGGTGCGAGCGGCCCAGCCGGGTGTCGGTGAAGAGGTCCTTGACCAGGTGGTAGCCGCACACCTGCCAGGCGGGGTCGCCGGTGGGGGTCTCGACCTTCTGGATCGGCACCGCACTGCCCGACATCGGACAGCCCGGTGCCATGTCGGTGGCGGGAGTTGCGGTCTCGGCTTCGGTGGTCATGATCATTCCTACCTTTACGGACTCTTGTACAACCACACTTAAACATAACTGGTTGTACCATTCCACCTGAACAAGGAGGTGAATCCGTGCCACCCAAGCGAACTCGGCTCCCCACGGCACCCGAAACCGCACGTCGCATGCCCCGCGCCGAGCGCCGTGAGCAGCTGCTCGACGCGGCCACGCGCGTGGTGGCGGCCAATGGCTTCGCGGCCACCGGGCTCGATCAGATCGCGGCGGCCGCCGGGGTTTCGCACGTGATCCTCTACCGGCACTTCGATTCCAAGGCCGACCTCTACCGGGCCGCCCTCGAACGCGCCTACACCCGGCTCGGGGAGGCGGTCGGCACCGACGCCCCCGACCGCACCAGCATCCCCGCCTTGCTCGCCGCCGCGGCCGCCGATCCGGACGCCTTCCGGCTGCTGTTCCGACATGCGCTGCGGGAACCCGATTTTCACGATGTGAGCGATATGGTGCGCGGCTACTCCACCCTGGTCGCCCAGGGCTACCTGGCCCAGGCCGTCCCCGCCGGGCCCTGGCAGGACTGGGCCGCCGCCGTCATCCCCGCCTACATCCTCGACGCTGTGATCGCGTGGCTCGACGTCGGCCAACCCGCCCTCGAAGACGCCGCCGACCGTATCGCGCGCGGGGCGGCCGCCCTGGTCGAAGTGGCGAAAGGCGAAACGACGCACCAGGATTGAACCCGATGGACGATCTACAGCTCCCCAGCCTCGCCGAGTTCGTTCGCGCCCGCCGCCTGCGCCCCACCCCCGACGACCCCTCCGGTCTGAGTCGCCAGCAGCTCGCGGCCGCCATCCACTCCAGCGTCGGCTATCTGGCCAAGATCGAACAGGGCGAAGCCCACAACCCCAGCCCCTCGGTCCTGGATGCGCTGGCCGAGGCTCTCGGGCTCACCCCCGACGAACGCAGCCACCTGTATCACCTTGCCCAACAACATATCCCGGGCCATTCGCCGTCCGGCGACGCCGTCGACCCGCTGCTCCACACCGATCTCGACGCCATGACGCCGCACCCGGCGGCCGTCCTGGACCGCGGCTGGCAGATCCTGGCCGGCAACGCCGCGTTCGAAGCCGCCTTCCCCGGCCTGCCCGCCAAGGGCAATGCCCTGACCTGGATGTTCACCGATCCGCGGGCGCGCCTGGTCATGGAGGAATGGGAACAGGAAGCCGACCACATGGTCGGCCGCTTCCGGGCCTGCGCCGCCCGCTCCATCACCAACGACCTGACCGCACCCCTGCTCCGAACCCTGTCCCCGATCCCCGACTTCCGCCGCCTGTGGACCACCGGCCACGTCTACCAATCCCGCCCCTCCCCCGCCCTCCACCTCCGAAACCGAAAAACCGGCCACCCCTACACAATCCACCTCCAGCTCCTCCGCACCAGCACCCACCAACTCCTGTTGGGCCTCCCCGTCCCCGCCCTCCCCGAGATCGACGGCTGAATCCGACCTACACACCCGTCTCGCTCGCGCGACTCGCGTCGCCGCGCTGGGTCGCTGTCCAGTCGCAGATCGCGGCGACGAACTCCTCGGGGGCGTCGGACTCCACATAGGTGCCCGCGCCTTCAACAATCACGGTCGTGTGGTTGGTGAACGTCGCTTCCAGGCGCTCACGCTCCTGAGGGCGGAAGGCGATGTCGGCATCACCCCACACGATCAGCGTCGGCAACTGGGCGACATCCGGCAGAGCGGCCTCGATCTCGGCGAAGAAGTCACGGCTGGCGAGGACTCGGCCGGGGAACACGGCCGAGGACTGGCGTCGCTCGGGGGTGTCCAATGCCCGGCGGTAGTGGGCCATTTCGGCCGCGGTGAGCTTGCGCCTGCGGTGGCCGGTGGGGATGAAACCGTTGACGAGCAGGTTGAATCGCCGGACCAGGAACCGGCTCACGGGATTGCCGATGAGGCGGCCGAAGGCCTCGAAGTGGAAGGCGCCGTTGACCGGCCACGCCCAGGTATTGGCGAGCACCAGCCGATCGAAGACACCCGGCCGCCGCTGCGCGACCGCCAGCCCGATCAGCCCGCCCCAATCCTGGCCGACCAGCGTGACCCCCTCGATCCCGAGTGCGTCGACGAACCCGGTGACCACCTCCGCGTGTTCCTCGGGCAGGTAGCGGTACCCGGCCTTCGGTGTGGACAGCCCGAAACCCGGGTAATCCATTGCGACGCAGCGGAAGTCATCGCGCAGCGCGGCGATCACCTCGCGCCACAGGAACGACCAGGTCGGATTGCCGTGCAGGAACAGCAGTGTCGGGCCCGACCCCTCATCTACGTAATGCACTGTGTGACCGTCGATTTCGACGAAACGACTCTCGAACGGAAACAGCTCGTCGTCGACCCAGGCGGGCCGCACGCTGCTGGTGGAATCGGCCATGGTGGCCCCCCTCCGGACTTGGCATCCAGGTACACTTGAGAATCTCACGTGCACTTGAGAAGATCAAGCGATAGAAGGAAATGATGCGTAGCTACGGCCAGTACTGCGGGCTCGCCCGGTCCCTGGAGGTCGTCGGCGACCGATGGAACCTGCTCATCGTCCGCCAGCTGCTCATCGCCCCCGCCCGCTACCGCGACCTGATCGAGGGTCTACCCGGCATCGCGACCAACCTGCTCGCCGACCGGCTGCGTGACCTCGAATCCTCCGGCGTGGTCGAACGTCGACTGACGGGCGCGGGCAGTACGGTCGAATACGCCCTCACGGCGTGGGGCGCCCAGCTACGCGAGCCGATCGAAGGCCTCATCCGCTGGTCGACACCACTGATGACTTCCGGCCCCGGCGGCGACATCTTCCGCCCCGAATGGCTCGCCCTCGCCGTCCCCGCCCTCCTCAACGCCCGGGGTCCAGGTCCGGCCCACAGCGACAATCGGCCTCGAGATCGACGGCGCGCCCTTCGGACTCCGTTCGGCGCCCGTCGGATTCGAAGTCGGCTTACCCGACGGCTGCCCCTTCGATGCCACCCTCCGCGCCGACCCCGCCTTCATCCTCGGCCTCGCCGCAGGCGCCCTCACCCTGGACACCGCCCGCACCCTCGCCCCGATCGAAATCGATGGCGACGAATCCCTCGTCCGCAAGATCTTCGCCGCCTGACAGGTCAGTCGGTTTCCACTGTCTCGCGCAGGGCGCGGAATTCCACGGCGAGAGTGTCGAGGGCGTAGTGGGCGTTGAGGCCGCTGGGATTGGGTAGCACCCAGATGGCGGTGTTGCCGATCGTCTCCGATTGGGGGCCGACCGTGGTCTTGGGGCGGCCGAAGGCGGTGCGGTAGGCGCCGATGCCCAGCACCGCCAGCACTCGCGGCTGGTAGCGGGTGACGCGCTCGATCAAGGCTCGACCACCGGCGCGCAGCTCGTCGGCGGTCAGTTCGTCGGCCTTGGCCGTCGTGCGCGGAGCCACATTGGTGATCCCGAGTCCCAGCTCGAGCAATGTCTCCTGCTCTTCGGGCCGCAGCTGTGTCGGGGTGAAGCCCGATCGGTACAGCGTCGGCCAGAAACGGTTCCCGGGCCGCGCGAAGTGGTGCCCGGTCGCCCCGGACCACAATCCCGGATTGATCCCGCAGAACAACACCCGCAATCCCGTCCCGATCACATCGGGAATCGTCTTGTCCTGCGCCGCAGCCATATCCGCTGCCGAGGGTCGAATCGAAGAACCAGCACCCATGCCCCCAGTCTGCCGCCCATCCATCGGCCAACCGTTCGGCGGGGTCGGTGCACAGGCATCAGGAGCCCGGAGCTCGCCCTGTGGATGCGTCCCGAGCTGTCGAGTGTTGGTACCGTTCCTTCATGGAACGGGCCGCGCGCCACGAGCTCATGTACCTGGCCGGGCAAGCCGTCAGCGATTGGGAGCGGCGGCAAAATGATGACGTCGAGGCTCGTGCGCTGGCCGATCTCGAACTACAACAAGCGGCGATGCGGCAGGTGCGCAGCGAGGCGCGTTAGATGGCAGTCCGGCGCGGCGAGATCCGCTCCTACCTGCCCGGCGTGAGTGGCCGCGACAAGTCGTCGAGCATATCCGGCCACCGGGTCGTCGTGATCTCCAACGACGGCGCTAACCGTGCGATGTCCACCGCTCTCGTGTTGCCGATTCTCGACCGAATCGACGACGATCTCGCACCTAACGATCAGCCAGGCCACTATGCGGAAAGTGTTTGCGGCATTCGTCGACTACGTCGGCGAATAGCACATGCCTTACGTCACCCGTTCGAATCATTCTGACGGGGAACTGGTTCCGGGAAAGGCCGGCGGCACAGGGTGTGGTGGACCATGTTGGTCAGTGTCACGATGTCGAAGACCGGGATGCGCAGTAGTTGCTGGATGGCGTGGCTGTAGGGGGCAAGGTCGGTGCATTCGATGACCAGGGCGCCGAGATCGGGGTGGTCGGCGGTGAGCCGGGATACCGCTTGCAGGACCTCGGCTCGGAGGCGGTCGCCGTCGAGGTTGTGGCGGCGGCCTTCGAGGATGACCTCGCGGAATTCCGGGTAATCGGCCATTCCGGCGACGTGGATCGGGACCGCTTGGGCGCCCACGGCTTCCAGGTGGCGGCGGGTGAGGGCACGGTCGTCGGCGACGAGCAGGCCCACCGCGCGGTCGGTGGCGAACATGCGGTGGACGAGGGGAAGCTGGATGAGGCTCGAGGTGTAGAGGGGAATACGGACCGCATCGGCCAGCCGCTGCTGGAACAGGGCCAGGAAGCCGCAGGCCGACGTGATCGCTTGCACGCCTTCGGATTCCAGTTCACGGGCCGCATCGATGAACGGGTCGAGCAGGCTCGGATCCCCCTCGGTGACCACGCGGCGCGGAGTGGCGCCGCGGACCACCCGATAACGGATCGGGAAGTCGAAGGTCGACGGGTTGCGGATGTGGCCGGGGAGTTTGGTGAACGCGGTGTCGAGGCATAAGACGCCGATCCTGGCGTCGGTGTTTTCTGGCATGTCTTCACCGTTCGGGTGACGGGTCAGCTGGCGGGATGGAAACGACCGGCCCGCAAGGGGATCGGGTCGATCAGTGTCGGCTCGCCGGCGAGGATCTGGCCGATGAGTTCGCCGGTCGCGGGTGCGAGTCCCATACCGATATGGCCGTGTCCGGCGGCGATGAGCAGGTTGCGCACCGCACCGGCCGGACCGACCAGCGGCAGGCTGTCCGGCGTGCAGGGCCGAAGTCCGCTCCAGGTCTGCAGGCTCGCTGTTTCCTCCAGCGCCGGAAGGTATTCGCGCACGGCGCGCCGCAGCGCCGCTACCCGGCGTTCGGAGACCGTCGTGCTCATCCCGGTCAGTTCGAGCAGACCGCCGATCCGCAGCCGGTCGCCGAGCGGAACCATCGCCACCTTGGCCTCGCTCAGCAGAACCGGCAGCCCGGGAGCACCCGGTGGCATGGCCATGGTGAGGCTGTGACCCTTGATCGGCTGCAGCAGCAGGTCGATATTCGCCATCCGAGCGCACTCGGTGCTCCAGGCACCGGCCGCGATGACCACGCTCCCCGGTCGCAGCTGCCCGTGAGTTGTGTTGAGCCGCACGATATTCCGATCGCGCACGCTGAACCCCGTGACTTCGGTGTGCTCGCGGATCTCCACCCCAGAAGCCCGGAGCACCCGGCCGAATTCGACCAGGAACTCCGGGACGTGCAGGTACGCACCCTCGGGGTTGTACAGCGCGCCGTGAATATCGAATACGGTCTTGGGCGCGAGCTCTTCCAGCTCTCCCGGCGCGAGTACGCGCAGCGGCACCCCGCCGGCAACGGTCCGCGCGACACTCCGGCACGCCTGGTCGAATCCGGCCGCGGTCTTGAAAGCCAGCACGATGCCCGGTGATTCGAGCAGATCGCCCAGCTGCTCGTCGGCACTGAGCCCGAGCAGGATTTCGAGGCTGCGCTTCTTCATCGCGATCAGCGCCCGGAATCCGGCCGCCGCGGCCTCGGCGGTGCAGGCCTGCCGGAAATGCCCTAGCCAGCGCGACAATTCCGGATCCGGTCCGGGCCGGATGTACCAGGGCGCGTCCGGATCCGTCGCACCGGGCACCGCGAGGTCGAGCATGCCGGGTTCGGCCAGCGGTGCGGCGCCGTGCGTGCCGACGAACCCGGTATTGCCGAACGAACACGACTGCGATCCGCCCACCGTGTCGCGCTCGAGCACCGTGACCGAGGCTCCGCGCCGCCGCAACTGCTGGGCGCAGAACAGCCCGACCACTCCCCCGCCGATCACCACCACATCGGGGTCCTCCCGACCGGGAGTCCCCTGCTCGCTCGTCACGGCCGCGACCTAGATGCTGACGACGAAGAAGTTCGTCGGCAGATTGACCACGACCCGCTCGTAGATCTGCGCCTGCAACGCGATCCCGGGCTCGGTGAAGGTCCCGGCGGGCGGTTCGGCGAAGCGGATCACCGATCGCCCCGCATCGAAAAGCTGTGCGCCGTGGCCGAAGTCGCCGACGATGGCACTACCCGGTTCGACCAGCCGGGTGCGGACGATGAACACGCCGTTCTGCTCCAGATCCTCCATCAGCCGCCCGCTGCCCATGGCGCGGTAGTAGTCGACCGGGTTGATGATCATGCCGTCGGCGGTGCCGCCCATCTGCTCGATCTCATTGCAGGCGCGCAGAATCGTCGACGCGAACGGCCCCGCCTCGGTCATCCGCTCGATCTCCGGCATGTTCAACAGCCCGCCCGGACCACTGATGATGGTGTGGTTCTCGGCGGTGCACAGCCGCACGATCAGCCGGTAGTTGAGGAAGTTCTCGAAGGTGTCGGGATCCTCCCACAGCTCCGGCGGGACCTGCACCCACGCCGTGGTGGTGAGCAGCTCCGGGATCGGCGACTTGTGGAAGGTGCTGGCCAGCTCGCGCCGCACGTCCGCGCCCTCGATGGGGGTGTGCTCCGGCGTGGGTGCGGCTTCGTGCCAATAGAACCGGCGCGGATCCCGCGACAGGTCGATGGTCCGGAGCATGTTGCGGGCGGGATTGCGGGGTTTGCGCCGCGAGCTGGTCAGCGAGTCCGTGATCGTCACGTCGTATTCGACGGCGGCATCCAATCCGTCGCGGATGCAGGCCTCGACGAACATCCGGCCCGGCGACAGCTCACTCTTGCGGTCCGCGACAACCTCGGCCAGGGTCTTCTTGATCGAATCTGCCTTCAGCATGTCCCCTCCTGGGAAACGGTGTAATGCGATGAGGACGCGCCGAGCACGCTCGAGCCGCCGTCGATCAACTGGACGGTGCCGGTGATGTATCCGGCCCGTTCGCTGGCCAGAAATGCTGCGAGGGCGGCGATTTCGGCGGGCTGGGCGATGCGGCCCACGGCGGTCTTACCGCCGACCGCGGCCAATTCGGCCTCGATCGGCCCGCCCGCGGAGCCCTGCGCCAGCACCCGCTCCAGCAGCGGGGTGTGCGTCGCGCTCGGTGCGAGCACATTGACGGTCACCCCGTCGCGCCCGACATCCGCGGCGAGCGCCTGCGCGAATCGCACGATCGCCGCCCGGCTCACCCCGGACAGCGCCAATCCGCCGATGGGGACCGCCGCCGTCTCCGAGGCCACCAGAAGTATTCGGCCCCAACGTGCTTCGCGCAGGTGCGGCACGGCCGCCAGCGCCAGCCGGACCGCGGGCATCAGCACCGTGTCGATCGCGTCGCGATACTCGGACGCCTCGAACGCCGTCGCATTGCCGGTGGGTGGTGTGCCGCCGCTGACGGCGACGATGTGCAGCCCACCGAACTGCGCGGCGACCTCGTCGACCCAGCCGACCGCCGCGTCGGGGTCCGTGACGTCCACGCGGGTGGCATGGACCCGGCCACGCGCCACCGCCTTGATCGTGCGTTCGGCGGCGGCCAGCCGCCCGGGGTCCCGGGCCCCGATGGCGACGTGGGCGCCCTCGGCGGCCAGCTCCTCGGCGATCGCCAACCCGATGCCGCTCGATCCGCCCGCGACCAGCGCCACCTTATCGGTCAGTCCCAAATCCACTGTCGCTCAACCTCTCCCGCGCCGATCCAAGATCGGATACCCGTACCGGATCGCCAGCGGCCAGGACAGCGCCGCCACTGTCGCCCGGGCCGAATTCGGCAGCGCGTCACGCCAGGCGTCATCGGTCGGGCGGATGACGGTAGCTCCGGTGTGGAACCGGTCCGGGTTCCCGGTGACCGTGTGATTGGCGTGCAGCTCGATCGTGCGTCCGGTCATCGGATTGGCCGCCGGATCGAGCTCGCACAGCCGCAGCACCGTGTCGATCGTCCCCGCCGGATCGGCGATGAAGTCCTCGTATCGCAGGAACAGCGACCGCTGCGGGAATTTCCGGCCGATCGCGTGCGACGCGAGATTGAACCCGCTCCAATAGCCGGTGCTCTTGCCCGCCGACATGGCGTACACGTATTCCTTCGGCTTGCTCCACGATTGGGCGACGGCCCGCGGATCGCGCACCAGATGCAGGTAGTACGGCGTGATCCCGTCGAGATAGGACAGCAGTGCCGCCTCCCCCGGCATCTTCGAGGTATCGACGATCACCTGCGATTCGCTGCGTTCGGCGATGGCGCGGTAGACCCCGCCCAGCAGGTCCGCATGCGCACGCAAGGGCTCATTGCGCAGTCCGCGGCCCAGCACCTGCCAGGTGTGCCGGGTGCGGGCATAGCCGAGTTGGCGTCGAATCACCTTGTCCGCGTGGTCTTCCGGGGTGACATCATCGGCCCGGCCGACCGGAAGGATGGTGGACCAGAACGGGCAGTCGACGAGCTTGTGCCCGCAGCCGCACAGCTCGTTCACGCCCCGCCCGGCGGCGTTCTTCCACAGGAAATGCAGTTCCCCGACGTGAAATACGCCCGGGATCTCATTCAGGATATTGCCGAGAATGGTGCTGCCGTTGCGGCACCACCCGGTAACGGACAGGACCTTGACCGGTGGCGCGTCGCTCATTCGCCGCCTCCTTCGCTGTGCACGGATTGCGGAATCGTGTAGGCCATGACCGCGGCGACCAGCGCGCAGCCCGCGCCGACCAGAAACACGGCGGAATAGCCGAGCCCGCTCGCGATGGCACCGGTCGCCGGACCCCACACGAACAGCCCCAGATCCCAGAACGAGGTGTAAGCACCCAGTGCCGCACCCTGTTTCGAACTCGGGGCATTGTTCATGACCAGCAGGGCCAGCGACGGATGCAGCAGTGAGAACCCGAGCCCCATGACGATGACGCCCAGCACCGCCACCGCCAGATTCGGCGACCACGCGATGATCAGCAGCCCCGCGGCCTCACCGAGGCCGGACCAGGTGCCCACCCGCCGCGGTCCGAGTTGATCGGGCAGCTTCCCGATGACCAGTCGCGTACCGGCGTACACCGCGCTGAAGACCGCCAGAACGACTGCGCCGGAACCGATTCCGCGTACCTGAAGATCGCGGATGATGAAGGCGGCCAACCCCACATAGCCCGCCGCGGCGAGAGCCAGGGCCAGTCCGGGCAGGGCCGCGGGTTTGAGCATCAGCCCGCGCCCCCCGCTCGGCCGGGCGGTCTGCGGCTCCGGACCGGCGGCGGTGATCAGCGCGAGCCCGGCCAGCGGCGCGACCGCGCACAGCGCCCACACCGCCCCGATCCCGAAGTGCCGCAACGCCGCACCCAGCGCGGTCCCCGCCGAGATACCGCCCCACATGGCGACGCCGTAGAGCCCGATGAGCTGCCCGCGCCGATTGTGCGGCGCGAGCGTGACGACCCAGGCCGCACCCGCCACGAACAGCGCCGCCTCGCCGACTCCGACCAGCAGCCGCACCACAATCAGCCCGGCCAGGCCGAGCGGGACGAAATACAGCAGCCCACCGGCCGCGATGGCCAGCGCGCCGAGCCGCATGACCTGCCGATACCCGTGGCGGTCGGCCAGTCCGCCGAACACCGGCCGGGTCAGCAGCGCGGTCAGGGCGGTGGCCGTCACCACCAACCCGACGCTCAGATCGCCCGCACCGAAACGGTCGCGAACGTGATCGGGCAGCACCGGAATGGCCGCGGACAAGCCGAGATAACCGCAGAACAAGCCGCCGAACACCCCGATGAGCGCGAGCCGCGGCAGCGTTCCGGTCTCGGGTGTGGCCGTCATGGGCGCCCGGCCCACGAGGTGTCCGCGTCGAGCTCCGCCAGGGTCAGCGCCGCCGCGACCTTGCGCACCGCCGCGACCAGATCGTCGCAATCCGCCCGCGACAGCGTCGAGGACAGTGGAATGTCCACGGCCCGCCGCAGGTACTCGGTGGTGGCCGGCAGAGACGCCTGTACCTCCGCGGTTTCCTTGCCGCGGAACAGGAATCGCCAATTCCAGAAGGCGCGAATATTGTGGTCGGAGTCCGAGCCGAGGTTGCGCGCCTCGACGCCTTCCCGGCACAGCGCTCGCGCGAACCACTCTGCGCGTCCTTCGGCGACCTGGAAAATGAAGGCCTCGCCGAGATACGCGCCCGCCGCGACCGGTTGCCGGATTCGAATGTCGTCCAGGTCGGCCAGTTGCGCGGCGACATAGTCGTAATTCGTCCGGAAGGCGGCCAGTCGCAGGGGCAGCCGTTCCAGCTCGGAGCGCAACAGCGCCGCGCGGATCTCGTCCATCCGGAAGCTGTACAGCGGCAGTTCCAGATCGGTGGCCAGCGGTGTCCGCCCATCCGGGAAATGCCGTCGCAGCCTGCCCTCGTAGGCGCCGGAAAGCACTGTGGCCCTGGCGAACAGGGTGCTGTCGTCGGTGACGAGGAACCCGCCCTCGCCACTGTTGAGCGACTTGTCCGACTGGGTACTGAAGGCGCCCGCCAGCCCGAAGGTGCCGAGTTTGCGGCCGTTGAGCTCCGCGCCGAGCGCGGGCACGGCATCCTCGAACACCGGTACACCCTGCTCCTCCGCGAAACGCAGCAGCGCGTCCATGTCTCCGGCGAAGCCGCGCATGTGCACCACCACGATCGCCCGGATGCGCGGCGTCCACCGGCGGCGCAGATCCTCCACGTCCAGGTGCAGGTTCGCATCGGCCTCGACCAGGAACGGCGTGCATCCGGCCAGCAGGATGGCGCTGGGAGTGGCCGCGAAAGTGAAACCGGGACAAGCGATCAGGGCTCCCGGTTCGATTCCGGAGGCCATGATCGCCAACGCCAGCGCGGTGGTCCCGCTCGAGGTGGCCAGCGCGTGCGCGGTCCCGAAGTACTCGCACAGTTCCGCCTCGAAGCGCGCGCACTCGGTCTCGTGCGGCGGGCGATGGTCGTATCGGAAATAGAGGTGGCTGCGAATCGCGCGCAGGGCCGCATCCTCGTCCTCGGGGTGCACGCAGACCGCGCCGCGGTCATAGGTCGGCCAGGGCGTACGCCGTACCGGATCACCACCGTTCAGCGCCAGCCGCGCGGCCCGGGCGGGGTGGGTTTCGGGTGCTGTTGGGGCCGATGTCGAATCGTCGATCACATTGTCCGCCATCATGTTCATGGCACCGACCGACCAGGGATCGGCGGTACTGTCTGCTCTCCTACCGAGACTTTCAAAACGGGGAACCTCGGTGAATGTTCAAGGGACGCTACGCCGAATCCCTAGGATCCATGACCGAAATGTCGTTAAATTCTGGTCACGTGTCCGAAGTTGGCTGATTTCCGCAATCGACTGTGCCCCAACATAATCGGTTCAGAACCGGCCGCCCGCGGCCCAGTGCGACCTGGTTGCCGACCGGACGGTCGAGGCGTCGGTTCGAAAAATGGGCGACGACCAAGCGGACAGTCGGTACCATCTCGCGTTGAAAGGTCGTCGGTTGCTGACCGGGTGCGAGAGGCTCTGTGGCGGAACGACCTTGGGGAGGACGACGCTGCGGTGACGACGCGTGAGGGGTTCGAGCGGGCGGCCGGCGGAGGGGATCCCCGGGCCATGTACGACCTCGGGGTACTGCTTGTGCAGGCGGATCCGCCGGACTATCCCGCGGCCCGACGGTGGTTCGAGAAGGCCGCCGCGGCAGGCGAATCCGCAGCGATGTTCCAGCTCGGATTTCTGCTCTCCGAGAAGCTGGAACCGCGCGACGTCGATGCGGGCAACAGATGGTACGAGCAGGCTGCCGAGCACGGCCAGACGGCTGCCGTGTTCAACCTGGGGCACTATTACTACTACAGGGCCGACCCTCCCGACTATCCCACGGCTCGCCGATGGTTCGAGAAGGCGGCCGCAGCGGGTGATGCCGAAGCATGTTTCCGTCTGGGAGAGCTGTATTCGGAGAAGCTGGAACCACGCGACTACGCCGCGGCGATCTCGTGGTATGAGAAGGCCGCCGAAATCGGTAACTCGGATGCCATGCACAACCTCGGGCGTCACTACCGGTATCGGATGGAGCCGCCCGACAACGAGCGGGCTCGGCACTGGTACGAGAAGGACGCGGACCAGGGTTGTGCCCTGGCCGCCTTCGAGGTCGCGCTACTCGATGTGGCCGAGGGGAAACTCGGCGATGCGATACTGCGGTACGAGAAGGCCGCTGCCGGTGGGCAGACCGGTGCGATGAACAACCTGGGCGTCATGCTCGATCGGGGCCCCGTCGCGCCGAACGAGGTTGCGGCCGCCGAATGGTTCGAGCGCGCCATCGCCCTCGGCGACCAGCGGGCTCAGGAGAACCTGGACATTCTCCGCGGGGCCGCCGAGCCGCGGCCCGATGTGCCGAGAACCATCCTGCCCGAATCTGTTTCACTCGCGCCGCCGCCCGCGACGCCGGTGACCGCCGCGTCCACCGGAGTGACGGCGGCCCTGGATGCCGTTCTCGACGACTCCCCATACTTGCGCAACCCATTCCGGCTGGCTGGACTGCGCGCCGATGCGGACTCGCGCCAATTTCGTGCGCGGGTAACCGAACTGGAGGCGTGCGAGCGGCTCGGCGCGCCGCTGCCGAGCCGGGGCGTGTTGCCGGTATCCGCCTCCCCCGAGCCGGGCGACGTCCGGGCCGCCCTCAACCACCTGCGTGACCCGGTGAATCGTCTGGTGCACGAGCTGTTCTGGATTTGGCCGGCCGAGGGCGCCGACCCTGCGCTCGACGCGCTCGCGGCAGGCGATGTCGCGGGTGCGGAACAGATCTGGCTGGGCCAACTGGCCGAGAACGGTATCGCGGCACACAATCTGGCCGTCCTGCGTCACATCCAGGGTCTGGAGTCGCCGCGGGGGCGTGCGCCCGAAACCTGGCTCGACGCGCTCACCGCCTGGGATGTCGCGCTGAGCGGCGCGGCACTGTGGGATCGATTGCGAGCCCGGGCCGCCCGCATCGACGATCGCAGACTCGGCGACTCGGCACCGGCCGAGTTGCGGCGCGCGCTGCCGGCCGGGCTCCTGCGTTTCCATGCCGCGCTGATCGTGCAGGCCGCCAAGGACTCCGACGCCAGGACCGTGACCCTGCACATCGACGTGCTCACGCGATTCGGTGAGCAAGTGTCCCGATCGCCGAGTTCCTTCGCCGCGGAGACGGTCAACGACGTGCGACGGTCGACGGTCGGTCTCCTCGCCGCCCACGTTCGAGCTGTCGTCGCCGATGTCGCCGATGTCGAAGGCCGCGAGGCGCTACCGGCGGCACATCGCATGCTCGATCGCGCCCGGGTACCGGTGCTGGCGATGGACCGGATCCGTGAGCCGTCCGACCTCGAGGGGCTGGGCGCCTACGACGAACTCGTCTGGGCGGCGGTCAATCTCGACATCAGATACGTGAACGAGACCGAGGATTGGACGGCGAGCATCGCCCTGCTCGAGCGGATCGCCCTGCCCGCGTCGGACTCGAGCCGGCGGCGGCTCGCCGAAGGGTGGGAGCACACCGCGCGCAACAAACT
This sequence comes from Nocardia concava NBRC 100430, assembly GCF_000308815.1. GTDB lineage: Bacteria > Actinomycetota > Actinomycetes > Mycobacteriales > Mycobacteriaceae > Nocardia > Nocardia concava. The sequence goes on along the minus strand of NZ_BAFX01000075.1, from coordinate 231,092 downwards.
CTCGGAACTGGTCGCACACGCACGGACCATAACCGCGGCCGATAAACGCGGAGGTGCGAACGCGGCGGGAGTTCTGCTGGATCGTGCCCAGTTCCTGCTCGCCCGCATGCGCGCCCACCTGGGACCCGACCACGAGCTAATCGTGGAGTGGCAGGACATGGTCGCCACCCGGGTCACCTACTGCCTGGTGGACTATTTCAATGTCACCGACGATCTGGACACCGTCGAGCCGTTGCTGGCGAGGATCCGGCCCCTGCCCCTCGGCGGCGAGGCGAGGAAATATGTGGCCGACCAGAGCGCGAACCTGAACCGAATCCGCGAGCGGCGCAAAGAGACCGCCCGGCTGGAGGCCACCTGCTGGTTCTGTGGGAAGGAACCCAAGTACCCCGGAGCCCACCTCGCACTCGACCTGCATCGAGACCTGCGGGCCTACCGGGGCGGCACGGAGCAGTGCACGGTCGAGGTACCGCGGTGTGCGACGTGCTGGCACGAGCACCTGCCGGAGGCAAAGCGGGAGAGACGTGCCGCCGTGGTCTTCCTGCTGGGCGTGGTGACGACCATTGTCGGCTTCTTCGCCGGCCTGGCCGCCCACATGCTGTTCATCGTGGCCGCGGGTGGGTTGATGGTCGCGATCGTCGCCGGGAACGCGGATTACGGCATCGAGATAAAAGCGCGCGCACACAAGTTTCCGACCGTCGTCGAGCTGATGGCCAAGGGCTGGATGCCGGGCAAGCGGCCCGCCTAGCGGTTCGCCGATAAGTGAGGTGTTATGGACGGCAGGGATTTCCGGCCGGTGCTGGTGGAAATGGCGACAATGGTCTGGAGGTTGCGGAGCAAACTCGCCGCCAATTCCACCGCCAATGGCGATGATTCGGCGAAACTGCTGAATTCCCTTTCCCGCCAGGTGGAGTCGATGGCGCTCGCGCTCGCCGAGGCGGGCGTGCACGTGCAGTCGCATACCGGCGAGGCGTTCGACCCGGGCCAATCGGTGGAGGTGATCGCCTTCGAGCCCACGGAGTCGGCGGACCGCGAGACGGTTCTGGAAACGATCACCCCGACGGTGTATCTCGACGGCCGACTCGTACAGCGCGGCCAGATCATCGTCGCCACACCCGAACTCGGGCAACAACTCTCGGAGGATTCCCATGGACAGATCGACCGTTGACTTCGGGATCGACCTCGGCACCACCAACAGCGCCATCGCGGTGTTGCGCGGTGTCGAGGCCGAGATCGTCAAGAACAACGAGGACGCCGACACCACACCGTCGGCGATCTGGATCGATCGCCGCGAGCAATTGCGGGTGGGTCGTGCGGCCAAGGAACGCAGTGAGTCCGATCCGGACAACGCGGCCGTGGAATTCAAGCTGCGCATGGGAACCGCGGGCGAATCGGTGCGATTCGCCTCCAGCGGACGCGAATTGACGCCTCCGCAGCTGTCGGCCGAGGTGCTCAAGTCGTTGCGCGCCGATGTGCAGCAGCGACTCGGCGAGGAGATCGAGGCCGCGGTGGTGACGGTGCCCGCCGCGTTCGACATGGCGGCCTGCGACGCCACCCGGGCCGCCGCCGAAGCCGCGGGCCTGCGTTTCTCGCCGCTGTTGCAGGAACCGACGGCGGCCGCGCTGACCTACGGCTTCCAGTCGGCCGACGAGGACGCGCGCTGGCTGGTGTACGACCTGGGCGGCGGCACCTTCGACGCCGCCGTGATCCAGTTGCGCGAGGGCGAATTCACGGTGCTCAACCACCGCGGTGACAACTACCTCGGCGGCAAGCTGATCGACTGGCAGATTGTCGAAGAGCTGCTGATTCCCGCCGTGCGGGCGGAATTCGGGCTGCCCGAGCTGGCCCGCGGCGCGGTGCGGTGGCGTTCGGTGGTGAACAAGCTGAAGCTCAACGCCGAGAAGGCGAAAATCCAGCTGTCCCGCTCACCCTCGGCCGATATCGAGATCGAGTTCGACGACGGAGACGGGCGCAGATTCGAGTTCTACTACGAATTGCGGCGCTCGGAGGTGGAGCGCCTGACCGAGCCGTTGCTGACCCGGTCGGTGAACCTGTGCCGCAAGGCGCTCGAGGAAGCGCATCTGACGCCCGGCGATATCGGCAAGATGATCCTGGTCGGTGGCCCGACGCTGTCGCCGTACCTGCGCGAGTACCTCGGTGACGAGCGGCACGGCCTCGGCATCGTGCTCGACCACAGCCAGGATCCCCTGACTGTCGTGGCCCGCGGAGCCGCCATATTCGCTGGGACGCAAAGGATTCCGCAGAGCGCCACACCCGTGGCCGTGCCCGGCGGGTTCACCGCCCAGCTCGAGTACCCGCCCGTCGGCCCGGACCGGGAGCCGCTGGTGATCGGACGGATCGACGGCGGCGAGGGCGGCGTGCCCGCCGGGCTCACCATCGAGGTGGTGAACCCGGAGTCCCGGCCGCCCTGGCGCAGTGGCAAGATCGCCGTCACCGACACCGGGATGTTCTCCACCACGCTGTGGGCGGACACCGGCCGCGCCAACACCTTCGAGCTCGAACTCACCGATTCCGACGGACGCCGACGCGAGCTCGTGCCGGATCGCCTGACCTACACCGTCGGTGCGGTCGAAACCCAGCCGTTGCTGACCCACCGCATCGGTCTCGGCCTGGCCGACAACAGCACCGAGGAGTTGATCGAACGTAATACGCCGCTGCCCACGCGCGCCCGTAAACGTCTCCGCACCTCGGTCGGGGTGCTGCGTGGCATCGCGAAGTCCGGGTTGATCCGAATCCCGGTGGTCGAGGGCGAGCACGCGCGCGCCGACCGCAACCGGGTCATCGGCCGACTGGACATCACCGCCGAGCAGATCGAGCGCTCCGTTCCCGCGGGTAGCGAGATCGAGGTGACCGTCGAGATCGACGCCTCGCGCATCATGGTCGCGCGCGCCTATCTGCCCTACCTCGACGCCGAGTTCGAGAACGTCATCGATTTGCGCACCGAAACCCTGCCCGACGCAGACCAATTGCGCCGCGATACCGAGGCGGAGCTGCAGCGCCTCGTCGAGGTCCGGCAGCGCGCCATCAGTCTCGGGAATCCGAGCTCGGGGCTCCTGCTGGAGCGCCTGGACGAGGAGAAAACGGTGAGCGATACCCGGCAACTGGTCGAGGCGGCGGCCACCGACCCGGACGCCGCCGTGGCGGGAGCACAGCGATTGCGCGACCTCCGGGCCGCGATCGACGAGGCCGAGGACGAGCTCATCTGGCCGAGCCTCGTCGCCGAAGCCAAGGAACTGGTCGGCTTTACCCGGGCCCGCGTCGGGGACGTCGGCCACGAGCTGTACCGCCACGAGTTCGACCAGCTCGAGGAGGCGGTGCACAAGGCCATCGACAATCGCGCTCCCGACCTGCTCCGCCAGCGCGTCTCCGACCTCCGCCGACTGTGGCAGCGACTGCTCGACCACACCGGGGAGCTGCATGTCATCCTCTTCGAGGAGCTCTGCGAGCGCCGCGCCTCGATGGTCGACATCGTGCTGGCCGATACCCTGATCGTGCAGGGGCACAGCCTGATTCGCGACAATGAGCTGGGGCAGCTGCGGGTGGTGAATGCGCGCCTGCGCACCTTGCTGGAAGAGCCGCCCGCCGACCCCGACCCCTTCAGCACCATCCGCAAGGCATGATGGCCGGTGGCCGCTCCGTCGGCGGCGAAACCGGACGGGAAACCCTCGGCACAATGCGAATCGTGCATCAGTCGATCACGCGGGAGCCTCGGCTTTCCTGTGTCGGCTGATCTCCTCATATCCGACTTCGATCGAGACGATCTCTTCCTCGGGGGCCGGGCTCATGCGGCGACCTGCTGTGACGTGCCCGACAGTCGCCTCCGAGGGCTGCTGTGAGATTGACGAAATATGGTGGTAACCGGCGAGCCAATTGATTAGGCTAAGGAAAGTGTTGGGCTTCCCGGCCACGCCGATGACGTCGTAGGGCCTGTCCCGTAACCCGAGCGTTCGCGCTCTCGTACAACGATCCGATCGCCGATGTCCCCGCGGCGGCTGGTGCGGGATAACCCGCTGCCGGGCCGCATGCGTGCGCTGCTGTCGATGCTCTCGTGGACCTGGCGATTTTCCGAGTCCGAACGTCCGGTGGACGTTGGCTGTTTCACCTCCTTCGGGCGGTAGCGGTTCAGGGCGCGTGCCCCACGCACCCGTAGTCCGTCGAACCGTAGGAGGCAGACCTGTGAGGCCGGGAGTTGTAGCGCCCCAGTCCGATATCCGACACAATCCCGGCGACACTCCCCCGCGCAGCACCTTCGCTTCGCTGCGAAATCGCAACTACCGCCTGTTCTTCACCGGCCAGGTGGTCTCCAATATCGGCACCTGGATGCAGCGGATCGCACAGGACTGGCTGGTGCTCAGCCTCACCGGATCCGCGGCCGCGGTCGGCATCACGACCGCTCTGCAGTTCCTGCCCATGCTGTTGTTCGGGCTCTACGGCGGCGTCCTGGTCGACCGCCTGCCCAAGCGGCCGCTGCTGGTGTTCACGCAATCCGCCATGGGCGCAACCGGTCTCGCGCTGGGCGTGCTGACTCTCACCGGTCACGTGCACGTATGGCATGTCTACGCAACGGCTTTCGTGCTCGGCCTGGTCACCGTCGTCGACAACCCGGCCCGCCAGACCTTCGTCTCGGAGATGGTCGGCCCGGACCAGCTGGCCAACGCGGTCAGCCTGAATTCCGCGAACTTCCAATCCGCCCGCCTCGTCGGCCCTGCGGTCGCGGGCGTGCTGATCGGCGCGGTCGGCAGCGGATATGCGTTCGTCTTCAACGGACTGTCGTTCCTGGCCCCGATTACAGCACTGCTGCTGATGCGCACCGCCGATCTGCGTGAGGTCGAGCGCACCCCGCGCGGCAAGGGCCAGCTGCGCGAAGGACTGCGCTATGTCGCCGGCCGTCCCGAACTGCTCTGGCCGATCGTTCTGGTCGGTTTCATCGGGACCTTCGGATTCAACCTCGCGATCTGGCTCACGGCCTTCACCGACACCGTCTTCCATTCCGGCGCACAGACCTACGGCGTGCTCAATTCGCTGATGGCGGCGGGCTCACTGGCCGGCGCCCTGCTGGCGGCCCGCCGCGCCAGCTCCCGCCTGCGCATGCTGGTCGTGGCCGCGGTGCTCTTCGGACTGCTCGAGCTGGTGGCCGCGATGGCCCCCTCCTTCTGGCTGTTCGCACTGCTGCTCATCCCCATCGGAATGTTCGGCCTGACCGTCAACGTGACCGCCAATTCCTCGATCCAGATGGCCACCGACCCGGCGATGCGCGGACGCGTCATGGCGCTGTACATGATGGTCTTCACCGGCGGGACCCCCATCGGCGCGCCCTTGCTCGGCTGGATCACCGACACCTACGGCGCCCGCATCGGCTTCGCTGTCGGCGGCGCGATCTCCGCCCTCGCCGCCCTCGGTATCGGCCTGATCCTTACCCGTATCGCGGGCGTGCGCCTGCGCGAGCTTCATGTACCTTCGACATGGCGCGAAGTGGTGAATCTCCAACCGCCGCAGCGCGATAGCGGCCGCGAACCGGTAGCGGCCTGAGTCGGTTACCCGGCTAGCAATCGATCGGCAACCAGCCGGGCCACGGACGCGGGCCGATGTCGCCGCGCACGGAGGCGAGGCGGCAGGCCGCCTGGGCGCGTTGGCGGGGATCGGTGGTCGCGATGCGGGCGGCGGCGATGGCCATCGCGAATTCCTGGATATCCCGGAGCAGATAGAAGCGGCCGCAGCGGGCGACGTCCTCGCCGTAGGTCCGGCAGAATTCCACATATTGCGTCGTGGCCAGCCAGCCGAATGACCAATATGCCATCGCCACCGGGATCAGATCCCATTCCGGCGGGCCGACGGTGGCCGCGTTCGAATGCAACGGGGTCGCGCAGTCGTCACCGCCGGTGAGCACGCCGTCGATGCGGGTCGAGCCGTGGATGACACATCGGGATCTGCCCTCGGGCAGGCCGTGCCAGCGGCCTTGCAGTTCCGAAAGATGCCCGCGCAGCCATTGCCGATCCTCGCTACCCAGACCGCGTGCCGCGTCGATTCCGCGGGCCAGTCCGGTGAACGGATCGAATTCGGCCGACTCGACGTCGCCCGGTGGCGGGAGTTGGTGGACGTGTTTCAAGGTATCGGCCAGCCGGATGAGTTCGAGCATCGCGGGCCCCCTTCGCTGAACACCAAGCGGTATGGGTGTTTTCATGGAGTTCGCAGCCGCGCCGAGTCTGGATCGCAGCCTGGGGCAGGAATCGTGTTGCTGGTCCGGCCGCGGACCCGGCCAGCAAACCACCGCTATCGTCATCACGTGGCCGAAGTGGGATCAACAATGCAGTCCGCGGCGGGGACTCGCCTCAATAGGAAGGGGCGCGAGACCCGGCAGCGGCTGCTCGACGTCGCCATCGGGTGTCTCGCCGACGGATCGGGCGAACCGCTGTCGGCGAATCGGGTCGCCAAGGAGGCCGGGGTCAGCTGGGGCACCTTGAAGCATCAGTTCGGGGATATCGACGGGCTGTGGGCCGCGGTGCTGGTCGAGCTGACCGACCGCACCGGCGCGAACAGCCCTGAGGTGTGGCCGCAGATCACGGGCACGATCCGGGAACGCGTGTGGGAGATGGTCGATGCCATCTGGACCATCCTGGACACCCCGATCGGGCGGGCGGTCGAGACGCTACGCGCGGGCCTGCCCAACGATCAGGTCGAGCGGCAAGCCGCCTTCCCTCTGACCGCAGCGGCCATGGCCGCGTACGAGGACGCCTGGCTGAAGGCCTTCGAATATTCGCTGGCAGACCTGCCTTTGGACCCGCAGAAGGTGTCCAGCGTTCGGTCCCTGATTCCAATGGCCATGCGCGGCATCAATAACGAGCGCCGCCTGTCCTCGAGCTCCGAGGTGGCCGCGGCACGCCACTGTCTGGTCGATGCGATAGCGGCCTACCTGCAATAACAGAGATTCTTTGAGAACCCTCGTTGACAATTGCGGGCGGGAGGTCCAGGGTTACCTCCAGCTTTCGCAATCCAGTCAGGAGTGATCCATGTCTCCGTCGCCCGACGACAAGGGCATGCGGCTGCAGCGCAGCAGCCGCGACACCGCAACCCTGATCCCCCGCCTCACCGAATGGGTGGCCGAGCAACTGCCGGGCGGTGCGGACCCCGAAATCACGCTCGGTTCGGGCATAGACAGCAATGGCATGTCGGCGGAAACCCTGACCCTGACGCTGAATTGGCGCGAATCCGGTGCCCCGCAGTCGGTCGAGTTGATCGCGCGCATGGCCCCCGCGCCCGGCGACTTCCCGGTCTACGAGCACTACGACCTGCAGGGTCAGTTCGACGTGATGCGGATTGTCGCCGAGGCCAGCGGGGTCAGTGTCCCGAAGGTGCGGTTCCTCGAACCCACCGGCGAGGTGCTGGGCACCCCGTTCCTGCTGATGGACCGCATCGACGGCCTGGTGCCGCCGGATGTCATGCCCTACACCTTCGGCGACAACTGGCTCTTCGACGCCACCCCCGAGCAGCAGCGCCAGGTGCAGAACAGCACCCTGGAAGCGCTCGCCAAACTGCACGCGATCCCGGATGCCGCAACGACTTTCGGGTTTCTCGACCCCCGCTACCCCGGCGCGACCCTGCTCGAGCGGAACCTGAACCGCGCCCGCGCCTGGTACGAATTCGCCGTCCGTGACACCGGTCCCTCTCCCCTGGTGGAGCGAATCCTGAAGTGGCTCACCGCGAATCTCCCCGAGCCCGGCGAGACCGTGCTCTCCTGGGGTGACGCGCGACTCGGCAACTGCATGTACCGCGACTTCGCACCGGTCGCCGTCCTCGACTGGGAAATGGCGACCATCGGCCCCCGCGAACTCGACTTGGCCTGGCTGTTGTTCGGCCACCGTACTTTTCAGACGATCGCGAACAACTTCGGCTTCCCCGGCATGCCGGATTTCATGCGCGAGGACGACGTGAAGACCGCCTACTCCGAGTACTCGGGCGTCGAGATCGGCGATCTCACCTGGTACACGATGTTCGCCGCCCTGAACTACTGTGTCGTCCTCATGCGCGCTGGCGGCCGGCAGGTCCATTTCGGCGAGATGGAGCGCCCCGACGACGTCGAGGTGTTCCTGCATCACAAGTCGCTCGTGGAACAGCTGCTCGCCGATCTCGGCGCCTGATTCACCGCAACACCATCATCCTTCCGAAACGCTCTGGGGAAGAACAACTCTCATGGTCGAACAACTGAACGAACTCGCCTATTACTGCATCACCCGCCACCCCGCCGACGCCCGCGTGCTGTTCCCGGAGGCCCGCACCGCGGAGGAGATCGGCCTCGGCTCCTGCATGATCGGTGAGCGCATGACCGTCAAGGACTCCGCGGTCCTGTCCGGCGGCCTCGCCGGCTGCACCACCGATCTCGGAATCGCCGCTGCCGCAACGAATCACCACACCCGCCATCCCATGGTGACCGCCACCATGGGTTCGACCATGCAGGCCCTCACCGAGGGTCGCTTCGCCATGGCCTTCGGGCGCGGCATGGCGGCGAACTGGAAGGCGATCGGCCTGCCCGCCGTCACCGAGGCCCAGCTCCGGGATTTCGTCGGTATCCTGCGCCGCCTCTGGGCGGGCGAGACCATCGTCAACCATGACGGTCCCGCCGGTTCCTGGCCGGTGCTCTACCACCAGAACGGACTGGACGACGCGCCCCCGATCGGCTTTGTCGCGGTGGGGCCCAAGACCATGGAACTGGCGGGCGCCATCGGTGATTTCGTCGTCCTGCACACCTTCTTCTCCGACGAGGCGACCGCGAATTCCGTTGCGGCCGTGCGCCGTGGCGCCGAGCGCGCGGGCAAGGATCCCGACAGCGTGCGCATCTGGTCGTGCCTGGCCACCGCGAGCGATGCGCTCTCCCCTGAGGATCAGCTGCGCCGCCGCACCGGCCGCTTGGTCACCTACCTGCAGGCCTACGCCGGCATCCTCATCGCCGCCAATGGCTGGGATCCGGCGGTCTGGGAGCGGATCCGCTCGACCCAGCTCTACCAGGACGCGGCGGCCGCGGGCCCGATCGACGCTTCCGCCTCGGTCGAGACTCTCGAGCAGCTCGACGCTCTCATTCCCGACGAATGGCTGGCCTCCGCCGCCTACGGCACGCCGAAGCAGTGCGTGGAGAAGATCTCCCGCGAATACGACCTCGGCTGCCATTCGGTGATCATGCACGGCGCCAGCCCGCACGAGCTGGTCTCGGTCGTCGAGCACTATCGCGCCAACCGGCCCACGTTGCGCCGCGCGGTGGCGGCGAATCCGGGCAAATTCGCCTGAGTGCCCGATCGGCGGGCCGCCGCCGATTACCGTGGTTAAGCGATAGTGATTAACGCGAAAGGAATTGCGCCATGGGTAAATTCAGCCGAGCCGAGCTGGAAGAGGCGCTGCACCACTACAGCCGGGTCGTCGACCGTTGTTCCGAGACCGGCGACTGGAGCCCGTTCGCGGACCTGTTCGTCGAGAACGTCGAGTACATCGAGCACGCCTACGGCACCTTCCATCACCGCGAGGACGTGCGCGCCTGGATCGTCGAGGTCATGAAGCCGTTCCCGCACATGCGTTTTCCGCACGAGTGGATCGCCTACGACGAGGACAATGACGCCATCGTGGTCGGCATCAAGAATCTGCTGGACCATCCCACCGAGCCCGGCGTCGAATTCTGGTTCCCCAACACCACCCGTCTGGTCTATGCCGGTGACGGATTGTTCGCCAGCGAGGAGGACATCTACAACCCCGCCCGCGACGCGGCCCGCGTCATCGGCGAGTGGATCAAGGCGGGCGGCGTCATGCACAGCACCCCGCAGGTCGAGATGAAGTACATCGTCAAGCCCTCGGTGTAGCGACGCGCTTGTGCCGGGCCCAACGAAATCGGGCCCGGCACAAGCGTTTCGGTTCGGGTACCTGCCTCCTGTCAGGGGATGGTGAGTACCTGCCCGACGCTGATCATGTCGGGGTTGTCGAGTCCGTTCGCACGGACGATTTCCATGAACCGGTCGCGACTGCCGAGCTCACGCTCGGCGATCGCCTCCAGCGTGTCACCGGCCGCGACGGTATACGGGTGAGGCCCGGGCGTACCTGTCGGCATCGATACCTCGTCGGCCGAGGTGGGTATGTCGGTGGCCGTCCGGCTGGCCCAAACGACCTTGTCACCGGCATACATCACCAGATTCCGGTCCGGCAGCAGCACCAGCCGGTCGCCGCCCTTGCCGTTCGTCCCGGTCGACCAGGCGGCACTGCCATCGGACTTGTAGAGCACGAAATTGCCGTCGTCCTGCATGACACTGCGCTGCACATCCTGCCCGTGTGTCCCGGAGGCCCATACCTCGCCGCCGGGCTCGGTCAATGTCAGATTGCCGTCGTTCTGCAGGGTCAGGGAGTAGTCCCCATTCTGCAGGGACTGCCCCAACCCCAGCTCATCACCGATCCGCACCATATCGCTCACGACTGTTCCTTTCGAAGAAGGTTCACTCGCTCTCGATCAATGACATTCCGACCACGATCCATGCGGTGATCAACGGTACGCCTGCCCGGAATACGCCCGTGCCGAGCACCGCCGCGGCGGGGGTCAGGCGGGCGGGGCCGTGGTGTGGCGGGCCAGCTCGGACAGTTCGGCGAGGAAGTCCGCGGTGGGAACGGGCTTGCCCTCCTTGCCGATTGGCGATGGTTCGAGGGGGACCAAGAGGTCATCGGTCGGCGAATGCAGCCATAGCGCCATCACGTAGAGGGCGGGAATGCGCAGCAGGCGCAGTTCGTATCCCTTCTTCTCCAGCTGGGGCAATCTGCGGATGGTTTTGACGGCCTTGTCGGTGCCCAGGACGAAGGGGCCTTCGGTGAATTGGGAGACTTCCTGGGTGCCGTCGGGGGCGGGGGTGGTTTCGGCGCTGGCGATGATCTGGTTGCCGTCGGTGACCAGGTAGCGCCAGCCGACGGAGTGGGCGCGGTCGAGTCCGGCGTTGGCGGCGAGGTCGTCGAGGCTCATGGTGAAAACCTCGTGCGGCGTGGACAGGTCGAGGTTTTCCTTGCGGGCGTTCTTCAACGCCTTGGTGGAGAACTTCCCGTGGTCGGCGAAGGCGTGCAGGCGTCCCTTGATCTTGTCGGGTACGTCGGCGGGCGGTTCGGGCAGATCCAGTGGCATGGCGTGCTCCTCAGCGCTGGGTCTTGTAGGAATGGGTCCAGGATCCGGTGCCCTGGTAGCGGTTTCGGTAGTTGTCGTAGGTGACGTCGGAGTCGCCGTACCAGGGATCGGCGACGCTGACGTAGTCGACCCCGCCGGAGACGAAGCGTCCGCGCAGCACCATGAAGTGCCCGCCGCCACCGGCCCAGCCGATTCGCGTCCCCAATGGCGCGGGCCTGGCGAGCTCGGTGGCCAGCTGCGTGATGGTCAAGGGCGAGCCCAGGATCTGATTGAAGTGCCCGACGCGCTGCAGCGCCCGATCCAGCCACCACGGCTGATTGCAGGGTGCCACCGATCCCGCGCCGCCGCAGCAGTCGTTGCGGCCCACCTCCGCATTGACGACCGTGCACTGGGTCCACGCGGTCGCGGCGTCGTAGTAGGCGGCCACGCTGGTCGAGGTCGCGGCCCAGCACCACTGGGTCTGCTGCTGGTGCTGCATCGCGAAATCGAGCCGCTGGTCGGCCAGTTCGAGGAAGTACTTCTCGTGGATGCCGCCGTCGGCGGCGAACTGGCAGTTGACGATCCCGCCCCCGCCGGCGCTGTAGGCGGTGACGCCGGTGCCGTTGAGCCGCAGATACACCTTCGGGAACCCGATGGATTCGAAGGAGAACGATCCGTCGGATTGCGGGCTGGCATGGAATCTCTCATACGGCCCCGGACCGCCGGTGCTGTACTGGCAGTTGACCGTTCCGCCGCCGGAGGCGGTCTGCGAGGTCACCCCGCTGCCGTCCATCCGCAGGTAGACCTTCGGAAATGCCGCCGACTCGAAACTATACGAGCCATCGGTCTGCGGCCGGACCTTGAACTTCTCATAGGATCCGGCGGTGTATTGGCAATTGACCACGCCGCCTCCGGAATCGGTGCTGGTGGTCACCCCCGAGCCGTCCAGCCGTATGAAGACGTTGGCGAAGGCCGTCGACCGAATGGTGATCGGCGCATCCCCCAGGCTGGCGAGATCGGCTGCTGACAATGGCATGATGAGCCTTCTTTCGTCCGCTTCATCCCGTGTCCGGCGCGGATTCCCTTCCGTCGATGGCGATTTCGTCCGCGCCGGTGAGATGTGTCCAGTTGAGCGCATACCACCCGGCGCAGGAAGGGTCTTTGGTCCCGAAACGGACAGTTATTCGGACGCCGTAAATCAGCGAAACCGGTTGGCTTGCAACATAACTCGAGAAATTTTGATCGACGGGCGAACCGCTCTCCGGGCGTCCTCGGATTCGAGGTGACTTTTCGTGCCGCGTATCTGACCGATCGGGCCGTCCGCGGGACTAGTCTGTCCGAATAATCAAGTAGTACGTCCGGCGGTCGAAGCGGTGATTGGATGAACGGAGAGCTCCCCCTGGACGTCCCGCACACCTCCCGGATTTACGACTACTTCCTCGGCGGCAAGGACAATTACGAGGTCGATCGGCAGGCTGCGCAGGAAATCCTGAAGGCGTGGCCCGATATTCGCACCGCGGCCCGGGTCAACCGCCAGTTCATGCACCGCAGCACCCGATTCCTGGCCGAGGCCGGGATCCGCCAGTTCCTCGATATCGGCACCGGGATTCCCACCGAACCCAACCTGCACCAGATCGCCCAGCAGACCGCCCCGGACTGCCGCGTCGTCTACGTCGACAACGATCCCCTGGTGCTGGCCTACGCCCGCGCGATGATGATGAGCGGCGAACAAGGCGCCACCACCTACATCCACGGCGATGTCACCGACCCCGCGGCCATCCTCCGCGATCCGGACCTCACCGATATCCTCGATCTCACCGAGCCGGTCGGCCTGAGCCTGATCGCCCTGCTGCATTTCGTCGAGGCCGACGTCAACGCCATCCTCGCGACCTTCCTCGACGCCCTGGCCCCCGGCTCCTACCTCGTGATCTGCACCATCACAGCCGATTTCGCCCCCGCCCAGGTAGCGGCCGCCCAAGACGTCTACCGCATCCGCAAGATGCCCGCCCAGGTCCGCACCTACGACGAAGTCACCGCCTGGTTCAAGGGCCTCGACCTGACCGAACCGGGCATAGTGCCCCCGCATCGCTGGGGTCTCGCCGATACCGTGGAGATCCCGCACTCCTTCGACGCGAAGATCTCCTGCTACTGCGGGGTGGCGCGCAAGCCCTGAGCGAGCGGTTGCCCTACAGCTGATTCAGCTGCCAGTCCGGCGGCAGCCCTTCCACTTTGGCGTCGGTGCCGCGCGCCTCGATGGTCACCGTCGCCGGGCCGAGCCGCAGATCCGTCAGCCGAATCGTGCCCGCTCGCTCGGGCAGGCGGGGCGCGATGGTGAGGGTGCGGGCGGGTACATCGGGGGCCAATCCCAGGAACGAGCGCATGAGCAGAAGCGGTGCGGCGCTTGCCCACGCCTGGGGTGAGCACGACGTGGGATACGGTACAGGGGAACGGAATTCGGTGCGGGGGAAGCCGCAGAACAGCTCGGGTGGGCGGGCGCCGAATTCCAGGATCGCTTCCAGGAGGCCGGTGGCCAGTCGGACGCTCAGGTCGAGTGCACCAGGGATGTGGCCGTAGCGGATCAGGCCGGCTACCGCGATGGCGGTGTCGTGGGGCCAGACCGAGCCGGTGTGGTAGCCCATCGGGTTGAATCGGCGGGCCATGGATGACAGTGTGCGCAAACCGAATCCGCTGTCGAGGTCGGTGGCGCCGAGGCGCTCGATCAGTTCGGCGGCGCGTTCGTCGGGGACGATGCCGGTCCACAGGCAGTGACCGGGATTGCTGGATACGACGTCGACGGGCTGTTTCGCGCCGTCGAGGGCCATGGCGTAACAGCCGTGCTCCGGCATCCAGAAGGCCTCGTCGAAGCGGGTTTTCAGGTCGGCCGCCTGCGCGCGGAGACGTTCGGCGGCAACACGGTCGCCCGCGGCCTCGGCCAGCTCGGCGCGACCGAGCCGGGCGGCGTAGACATAGCCCTGCACCTCGCACAACGCGATGGGTGGTTCGGCCAGGCGGCCGTCGGCGAAGCTGATCGCGTCCCAGCTGTCCTTCCAGCCCTGGTTGGCCAGACCGCGATCGGTCTTGCGCCGGTACTCGACGAAACCGTCGCCGTCGGGATCACCGTCGGAGTCGATCCAGGCCAGGGCCGCGTCCGCCGCCGGAAGCAACTGCGCGATGGCCGCGCCGTCGACACCCCAGCGCCGGCATTCGGCCAGCAGCATCACGAACAGCGGTGTGGCGTCCGCGGTGCCGTAGTAGACCGTGCCGCCCAGCACCCGATCACTGCCGGGACCGTGACGCCGCTCGTGCATGATGCGGCCCGGCTGCTCCTCGGTGAGCGGATTCGACTCGACCCCTTGCAGTTTCGCCAGCTGCCGCAGGGTACCCAGCGCCAGATCGGAATCCAGCACCAACGCCATCCAGGAGGTGAGCAGGCTGTCGCGACCGAACAGCGCCATGAACCAGGGCGCGCCCGCCGCCACGTAGGAGGTGCCGTCGGCCGGATCGTCGAGGCGCAGCACACCGAGATCGGTTTCGGTGCGCTGCAGGATGGTGTTGAGCCCGGCACCGCTCGCGGTGAGGGTCGTGGTGCTGGCGCGCCAGCGGCGAATCTTGTCCGCCGGGCTCTCCTCGTCGCCGTCGTCGAAATTCATCGGGGTGGCGCGGTGGTCGATGATCGGCTGGCAGTACACCGTCGTGCACCAGCTGCCGTGCGCCGGGACCACCACCTGCCAGGTCAATGAGCCGGGCTGGATCTCGGGATTCTCGGTGGCGGTGAGCACGACACCGCGACCGTGCCGGGCGCGGTCAGTCAATCGCAGCCCGTCCTCGGTGGCGGCGGATTCGCAGCTGCCGCCACCGACGCGTCCCTCCTTGACCGCGAACAGATCCGCGAAATCGGCGTCCACGCCCAGGGCTACGTGCACGGCGGTGTCCTCGTCGCCGAGGTTGCGCACGGTGATGATCTCGCGCATCCCCTCGCCGATCATCCGGCGCCGCTGCACCAGCACGGTGGCGTCGGCGATGCCGTGCGGCGGCGGTTTGCGCGCGACGAATCGCGCCCGGAACGGTTCCCGCAGCACCACCGAAAGCTGTTCCGGCGGCAGGCCGTCTACGCGCAGCTCCCAGCGCGACAGGATGCGCGCGTCACGATAGAACAGGCCGTGCGCGGTGCCCGAATGCATATCCCCGAGTTGGTCGGACAGGCAGAAGGCGCCGCCCTCGACCAGCGTGACCACGCCGGCGCCACCCTCGATGAGGACGGGTGGGCCGGCGTTGAAAACACTCACGCGCGTCCGCTCGGCAACTGGAGCGGCCGGGTCGCGGTCGGTGTCCGCCGACGAGTGCGCCGGACGACAGGCCGAGGCGCCGGTTCGGTCGCCTGCTCGATCACCCGGCGATAGGCAGCCTCGTACCCGGCCGCGAATCGGTCTGTCGCGAACAGGCTTTCGACGCGTTCACGGCAGGCGTACGGGTCGATCTCGCCGACACGGGCAATGGCGTCGGGCAACTCCTCCGGGTCGTCGCAGATCCACCCGGTGACGCCGTGCTCGATCACCTCCTCGACCGCGCCGCCGCGCAGCGCGACCACCGGCGTACCGCAGACCATGGCCTCGATCATGACGATGCCGAACGGCTCCTCCCACTGGATCGGGAACAGCAGACACCGTGCGCCGGCGAGCAATTGGCGCTTGGCCACGGCATCGGCCTCACCGAACACATCGTCGCCGTCGGCGAGCAGCGGGGCCACGAACTTGCTGAAGAAGGTGCGCTCGGGCAACTCGTTGCATTTGCCCGCCAACACCAGGCGCAATCCTGCGGTGTGCGCCGCCTCCAGGGCCAGATGCGGTCCCTTGTAGGGCGCATATCGTCCCAGGAACAACGCGTAGTCGAGCTTTTCGGTGCGGAATGGCCATTCTTCGGGGCGAATCGCATTGTGCACCCGCGCTATCCAATTCAGATCCGGTGCCAATGACCGCTGCCGGTCGCTGATCGCCACGAGCCGCACGCTCCGATCGAAAGACCGGTAGTACTCGTGCATTTCGGGATCGACCGGGCCGTGTACCGTGACGACGGTGGGAATGCCGAGCATTCGATACGCGGCCGCATTGCCCGGACCGGCGAAGGTGTGATCGTGCACGATATCGATCGGATCCCGGGCATGCAGATCCTCGATGATGCGCCAGGCCTTCATGGCATTGACGATCTCCGGATACGGCTCGCCCAACCGTCGGGTCTGCACCTCATCCCACACGCGGATGAACTCGGCCTTCGTCCCTGCCCGCCCCGCGCCGAGCAGGGTGACGCGATGGCCGTGCGCGACCAGCTCATCGGCCAGCGCGGCCACGACGGCCTCGACGCCGCCGTAACCCACCGGCGGGATATCGAAATACGGTGGTGCCACGAGCACGATATGCAGGGGCCGACTCGCGGCGGCGGCCACATGCTGTGGCGAATTTTCGGGTCGAATCTTCAGTAAATCCAGAGCATTCGCAAGCGATTCCTCGGACGGAAGTTCGCTACTCATTTCAAGACTCCTCGTAGTGAGTTGAATTGAGCCAAACCCTCGTCTACCGTGACACGAACACCCTGTGTCGGCAAGGATTTCATGTCCGATTCGAACCGCCGTAATTCAAAAGTTATGGGAATGTTTATGTCAGCGAATTTCGGGGTACCTCAATCGACTCCAGGAAATTTGAAATGCATTTTCCGGCGTATCGGAATGTTCTAGGCGCTGCGATAGCGGCCCGGGGTGGTGCCGACCAGGTTGGTGAAGGCCGCGATGAAGTGGCTGGGGTTCGACCACCCGCAGGCGTGGGCGGTGTGGGTGGCGTCATGGCCCTCGGCCAGCAGAATCAGGGCGTGGTAGATGCGGAGCTGAGTTCGCCACTCGTAGAACGTCATTCCCAGCTCGGTCTGGAACAGGCGGCTCAAGGTGCGGGAACTGGCGCCGATCGCACGGCCCAGCTCGGCCAGCGAGGTGTTGTCGGCGGGATGGTCGTAGAGGCGCTGGGCGAGCGCGCGCAGGCGGTCATCGCGGGGTTCGGGCAACTGCAGCGGCTGTTCGTGCGAGTCCTGGAACTCATCGACGAGGACCCGGCGCAGGCGGGTCTGCGCGGCGTTGTCGTACCTACGCTCGGCGTCCGGACCGGTCAGGGCCAGGACGAGTTCGCGCGCCAGGTCGGAGACCGCGAGGATGGCGGGCCGGTCCGGGATCGCGCGGGCCAGCGCCGGCGGCAGGAACAGGATTCGCATGTCGGTGTCGCCGTGTGCGCGGTGGTAGTGCGCGAATTCGGCTGGGGTCCAGGCGATTCGGTTGGCGGGGACGATCGAGGTACCGGCCTCGGTGTGCACCGACAGCACGCCGCGCGCCGCGTACACCAGATGCCCGCGCGGATGGGAGTGCGCCGCACTCGTGCCGCCCGACGGCCACAGATGCGCCCCGCCGGTGGACCACAGCCGCGAGGTCGGGCCGGTTTCTGATGCTTGGCGGCGAGCGGGCATAGGTTGGCATTCTATCGGTAGCCCGCCGCACCGCCACCCGGCCAGAGTGGGGGCATGCGCGAAAACACGAGCACGACCGAAAACATCGGCACCACAATGCGAGCCGCGGTCTGCGTCGGAGCCGGCGGCCCCGAAGTACTCGAGCTCCGCGAACTCCCCGTGCCGCGGGTCCGGGAAGGCTGGAGCCTGGTGCGAATCATGGGCACCGGCCTGAACCGATCGGAATTGCGTACCCGCCAAGGACATTCGCCGTCGGTGCGCTTTCCGCGGGTACTCGGCATCGAATGCGTGGGCATCGTGGCGGCCTCGACCGACCCCGGGCTGCCCGAGGGTACGACCGTGGCCGCGGTCATGGGTGACATGGGCCGCGAATTCGACGGCGGCTACGCCGAATACGCCCTGCTGCCCAACCCTCTGTTGATGCCGCTCGAAACGACCCTGCCCTGGGACGTGCTGGCCGCCCTGCCCGAGACCTACCTGACCGCGCAGGGCGCACTGGACGCCCTGGGCATCAGGTCCGGCGACCGGGCCCGCCTGCTGATTCGCGGCGGGACCTCCTCGGTGGGCATGGCCGCGCTGTCCATCGCCACCGGCTACGGCCTCGAAACCGCCGCCACCACCCGCAGCCGGGACAAGGCCGACGCGCTCACCGCGGCCGGCGTCGACCATGCCGTCCTCGACGACGGTGCGGTCGCAGCGCGAGTGCGCGAATTCTGGCCCGACGGACCGGATTACATTCTCGACCTCATCGGCACCGCCACCGCCGCCGACTCGCTGCAATTGGTCCGCCGAGGCGGAACGGTCTGCATGTCGGGCACTCTGAGCGGCTGGCTGATCCCCGACTTCGAGCCGATCGCGCTGATCCCGCCCGGAACCAAGCTCACCGCCTTCCACAGCGACACCTACAAGGGCGCGACCGCACTGCTGCAACGCGTCGTCGATCAGGTCGAAGCCGGTGTCTACCGCACCAATATCGACCGCGTCTTCCACCTCGACGAGGTCGTGAAGGCGCACCACTACATGGAGGACAACCAGGCCACCGGCAAGCTGGTCATGCTCCCGTGACGTCGATGACTAATGCCTGATTTTGCCGCCCCAGTTGTAGGTCTTCTTGTCGTACGGAGAAGTGGCCTGGTACAGCGTGAAGACGGTGTCCGCCGCGGGCAGCACGCTCATGGTGCACTGGTACATCTTCGCGCCGGTGGGATGGACCGGGCTGGCGATCTCGGAGACTGTGAAGTCGAGTTTTCCGCTGGTGCGGTTGATCCGGCCGTGCAACGCCCCGGGTATTCCCGCCGGTGCGCCGATCGGATACGCGGCCTCGTACCAGGTTCCGGGCTTCCCGGACTGTGCGGGGTATTCGTAGCCGATGACCCAGAACCTGAGCTCCGAGACCGCCACCTGGTTGGCGTTGCGCAGCACATTGTGCAGTTGATGCTGATTGGCCTCGCTCACGTAGTAGCTCATCTGGATCGGGGCCTGCGGATCGCCGTCCCAGTGCAGGCTTTCGATGATTCCGCAGGTGCGCATCTGTTTCGTGGCCGGCTCGTAGGCGATTCCGATGCCCGGGTACTGCGGAGTGTCGGGGTAGGTCGCCGGGGTCAAGACGTCCGGTGCGAGTTTGGTGGTGGCGTCGACGTGTAATCCGATCAGATAGCCGCACGGTTGTGGTCGCGGGTGCTTGTCGGGCGCCGCGGCGTATTTCCAATCCAGGCTGTAGTCGTACATTTTCGTCATTGTCCGCGCGACGGTGATCGAACACTTGAAAACCATTGTGCGACAGCATGATCGAAAGCAATTCGACCGGAACCGGTTGGTATGTCGTGGTGGCGCCGGGTGGCGAGCCGCCGCCGAGGTCACTACGGTGGGCCGGGCAATCGGGAAGGCCCAGACAATGGGGGTGAGCATGCCGGTATCGGCGTTCGACCAGGTGGCAGTCACACGGAAGGCTGCGCCGCAGCGGCGCTCGATACCTCTGCCGGTGGTGTGGGTGGTGGCGGCGCTGGGTGCGCTGGCCGGGTGGTACTACCTCGGGCAGGTGGCCGCCGCACCGAAGATGATGCTGCATCTGGTCGATCTCGGCGCCTACCAGGTCGCGGCCGAACGCGTGGTGGACGGGATTTCGGTCTACGACAACCCGTTGCGCGGGCACACCCGCGGGGTGTTCGAATTCGTCTACACGCCATTCGCCGCGCTGATGTTCGCGCCGCTGGCGTTCCTGCACGGATCGGTGTTCACCTGGGTCGGCGCGCTCGGCAATTTCGCCCTGCTCATCGGCTCGGTGTGGGCGGCGCTCACAGTGCTGGGCTACCGGTGGGATCGGCGGATGCTGATCGTGGGCCCGGCGGTCGCCGGACTGCTGACCCTGTGCGAGCCGATTCGCGAGACGATCGCCTTCGGCCAGGTCAATATCCTGCTGCTGCTTCTCGTGCTCGCCGATATGGCCCTGCCCGATTCCTCCCGCTGGAAGGGCGCGCTCACCGGTATCGCGGCCGGAATCAAGCTCACCCCGGTGTTTTTCGTGCTTTACCTGCTGGTCACCCGCCGATTCCGGGCCGCCGCCACCGCGATCGGCGCGCTCGCGGCCACCATGCTCGTGGGTGTGGCAGTGCTGCCGAAGGATTCGCTGACCTTCTGGAGCGGCGCCTTCGCCGACCCGACCCGCGTCGGCGTGCCGGAGAATCCGCAGAACGAATCGCTGCGCGGCATGATCGC
Organism: Nocardia concava NBRC 100430; assembly: GCF_000308815.1. Classification (GTDB taxonomy): domain Bacteria; phylum Actinomycetota; class Actinomycetes; order Mycobacteriales; family Mycobacteriaceae; genus Nocardia; species Nocardia concava. Next base: position 210,745 of record NZ_BAFX01000075.1, on the reverse strand, counting down.
CCGGTCCTTCGGGGCCGGCACCGCGGATCAGCTGTTGTGGCTGGCCGCCGCGCTGGCCATCGCCGCGGTCTGCCTGCTGCTGGCACGGTGGCTGTGGGCGAGCGGCCGCGAACTCCCGGCCGTCACGCTGTGCGGCCTGACCAGCACCGTGGTCTCCCCCTACAGCTGGATCCACCACTGGGTCTGGCTGGCTCCGCTGCTGATCTACCTGGCCCACTTGGCGATTCGCCACCGCAACCTGCCCACCGTGGCGGGCCTGCTGGTGACCTTCACGGTCTGCTCGGGCGGCGTCTTCGACCTCGTCGATCTGCACTACGGCAGCGTCTTCGACGTCCCGAGCCACGGCTTACTCGGCGTCTTCGACCACAACGCCTACATCTGGCTGACCATGGTCCTGTTCGCGGCGACCGCCCTGTGGCTGTACCGCACGCAGGTGGTGACCCGATCGGACCGGGCCGAGTCGCTGCGCTGACCGGTTTTCCCGTTGAAGATCATCCGTCGCGACCCGGACGTACAATTCGGCCAGATTCTCTGCTCGACCCGCTGAGCTGGAGGTGAGTTGTCCGCAACCGCCGCTCCGGGCACGACGGCCACGGTCGTCGCGCGGCTCGAAGCGGTGCGCGGGGGTAGCGGCGGCCTGGTCCTGGTGACCGGTGAGGCCGGAATCGGCAAGACCCATCGGGCCCGCGAATGGGCCGAGGTGGCCGAAGCGGCCGGATTCACCGCGGTCTGGGCGGTGGCACAGCCCGGCGCACCCGCTTACTGGCCGTGGATTCAGGTGCTGCGGGCGCTGTCGGTGTCCCGGGTCCTGCGCGATGTCGACGAAACGCTGGATCTGCGCGCACGATTCGAACTGTTCGAGCAGGTGACGGTCGAATTGGTGGAGGCCGCGGACCGCTCCCCGCTGCTGATCGTGCTCGACGATATGCACCGGGCCGATATCGCATCGGTGCGATTGCTGCACTATCTGGCCGAATCACTGCGACGCGCTCGGGTGCTTGTCGTCGCGACCCTGCGGCCCGTCCCTGGCGACGACGGCTGGGCCGAAGTCCTCGCCGCCGCCGAGGCGCAGCCCGTGCCGCCGTTGGGCGAGGCCCAAGTGGCCGAACTGCTCGCGACCGCGACCAACTCGTCGGCGGATCACCTTGCCGTGCAACGCATTCTGCTCCGCACCGGAGGCAATGCCTTCTTCGTCCGCGAGCTGGTCGGGCTCGTCGCGCACGATCCGCAAGCCCTGGAACAACTCCCGGAGACCGTCCGCGCGGTGGTCGCGGCGCGCGTGGCCGCCCGGTCGGCCGCCTGCCGTCAACTCCTGGCGGTGGCGTCGGTGCTCGGCATCTCCTCGCCGCTGCGGCGTGTGCTCGATGTCCTCGCCGAGCCCGTGGCCGAGGTCGGAGACCTGCTCGACGAGGCCGCCGCCGCGGGCCTGCTCGTGCTGGTCGACGGTGAGACGGTGCGGTTCGTCCACGAGATCGTGCGTGACGCGGTGTACGGGAATCTGCCCACGGCGCACCGCCACTACTGGCATGCGGAGGTCGCCGCGCGCATGTCCGCCGAGCAGCATCCCGAACCGGCGGCCATTGCCGACCACTGGCGTCGCGCCGGACCGGAGCATGCCGCCGAGGCTGGACGGTGGTGGCAGCGCGCCGGGGAGCAACGGCTGTCCGCTCTCGCGTATGAGGATGCCGCGCAATGCTTCGACCGTGCGTTGGAGTCCGTCGACGACATCGGCATCTGCCAATTGCGACTGGGCGACGCCTGTCTGGCCACCGGAGATGTCGAGCGGGCCCGGGCGGCCTACCTGGCGGCCGTGGCCACCGGACGACGCGACGGTGATGCGGACCTGGTCGCCGCGGGCGCGCTCGGCCTCGGATCCGGTCCGGCGGGGTTTGAAGTGACGCTCCAGGATCGGGAACAGATTTCCGCGCTAGAGGATGCTCTCGCTCTGCTTCCTGCGGAATCCGCGGCCACCCGCGCCAGAGTCCTGGCCAGATTATCTGTGGCACTGACCTATTCGACCGACAGTGGGCGGCGCGCGGAGTTGGCCGAGAGTGCCCTGCAGACCGCACGAGCCGCTGATGATGAAGCCGCCCTCGCCGCGGCGCTGGCCGCCCGCTGCGATATCCGCTCCGGCCCCGAGCACGTGGCCGAACGCCTGACCGACACCGAGCAGATCATCGACATCGCGCAGCGTGAGCGCGATGCGTCCCTGGAACTGGTCGGTCGCCGCATGCGGATTGTCGCCCGGCTCGAGCTCGGCGATATGGCCGGATTCGGCGAGGACGCCAGACAATTCGAGATTCTCGCCCGGTCCCTGCGGCAGCCGCTCTACCTCTGGTACGGCCCCCTGTGGCGGGCGATGACCGCCCTCGCCGCGGGCCGGTTTCCCGTCTGCGCCGAGGAACTCGCGGAAGCCACGCGCCTGGGTGAGATCGCGGGCAGCGCCAATGCCTTCGTGCTCACCTCGACCCTGCGCTGGTGCCTGGCCGCGGACACCGCGGACCGAGACGAACTCATCGAGCTCGGCCACCTCCTCGACGACATCGACGCGGTCTGGGTGTCGTTCACCAAGGCACTGGTGCACACACAGCTGGGCAATGTCGACGAAGCCCGCACCCAGCTCGATATCGCGGCACGCGAACGCGAGGCGCTGCCCCGCGACGGCAATTGGCTCGCCACCCTCGCCCAGGTCGCGGAGACGCTGGGCGTCGTCGGCCCGCACCCGATCGCCGAATGGGTCTACGAACAGCTACTCCCCCACGCGGGATTGTTCGTCGTGGAGGGCATCGGCGCGGCCCTGCGTGGATCCGTCGAGCGGCATCTGGGCCTGGCGGCCGCGACACTGGGCCGAAACGATCTCGCCGCAACGCATTTCGATCGAGCCTTGGCCGCGAACCGCCTCCTCGGAGCGCCGCTGCTGGTGGACAAGACGCTCGCCGACGCCCAGCGCTCACCTGCCAGCACACCGGCCGTCACGGAGGCGCACTTCGTGCGTGCGGGTGAGCTGTGGGAGTTCACTTTCGGCGGGCGCGCCGCGACCGTCCGCGACTGCAAAGGGCTGCACGATATCGCGCGGTTGCTGTCGCGGCCCGGAGTGCCCATTCCGGCGCTCGACCTCGTCGCAGCCCCGGGCCGCTCGGACGGCCATGCCGAAAACCTTTATGAGCCGGGCGATCTCGGCGAACTCATCGACGACCAGGCGCGCCGCGACTATCGCCGCCGACTCTCCGAACTCGAAGCCGAGGCCGACGCCGCCGACGCGGCCGGAGACACCGCGCGCTCGGCCCGCATCGCCGCCGAGCGTGACGCCCTGGTCGCACAACTCAGCGCCGCGTTCGGACTCGGCGGCCGCCCCCGCCGCACCGGCAGTCCCGTCGAACGCGCCCGCACCACGGCCACCGCCCGCATCCGCGACGCCATCCGCCGCATTACCGCGGTCCACCCCGAACTCGGCCGCCACCTGCGGCTCTCGATCAAAACCGGCACGGTCTGCTGCTACGAACCCGACGGTGAGGTCCGCTGGCTCACATCGTGAGGCCGTTTCTCACGCCTCCCGAGTAGCAACCGCTACTCACCGAGGAGGCATCCGATGCCACGCACCACCAAGTCCGAAGCGCCCATCGCCGTCGACGAGGACGTCATCGAGGCCCGCTATGTCGAACTCAACGGCTACACCGTCGGATTCGAGACCTTCAAGCAGGATTTCGATCCCGCCCCGCTGTTCACCGGACTGCCCGATGACCGCTGCCAGTGCTCGCACTGGGGCATCGTGGTCAGCGGCCGCCTCGTGCTGCGCTACGCCGACCACGAGGAGACCTTCACCGCCGGCGACGCGTATTACGCCGCGCCCGGCCATCTTCCGCTGGTCTTCGCCGGTTCGGAGGTCATCGAGTTCAGTCCGACCGAGGCGTTCGGGCAGACCATGAGCGTGTTGGAGCAGAACATGCAGTCCGCGGCCACCGGATCGTGACGGGAGGCGGTCATGTATCTCGCGGCTTACCATTTCGACGGCGATCCGGGCGTGCTCGTCGCCGCCTATCACCGGTTGATGGCCGATTTCCCGGAGGAATCGATCCTGCTGCACGCGGCCGTCCGCCGCGCCGACGGTCTCACCGTCTATGACGCCTGCCCCGATGTCGAGACCTTCCGCGCCTTCAGCACCGGTCCCGAGTTCCGCGAAACCCTCACCGCCGCAGGGCTTCCCGCGCCGCGGATCGAGCCGCTGGGTGAGGTCGAATCGAGCCGGGTCCGGGAGGTGACGATATGAGCGCCCCGGTCGTCCACGACCCGCTCGCCGCACTGGACGCCACCGCGCAGGCCGCGCTCGTCCGGTCCGGCGAGGTCCGGCCCGAGGAGTTGGTGCGGGCGGCGATCGACCGCATCGAGCGACTGAATCCGACGCTGAACGCCGTGGTCGACACCTGCTACGAGCAGGCGCTGGCCGCGGCGGCCGCGGCCGGCGGTCCGTTCGCGGGCGTGCCGTACCTGCTGAAGGACCTCGTCGTTGAGATGGCGGGCAGCCCGCTGACGGAAGGCTCGCGGTATCTGCGCGGGCACGTGTCGTCGCTGGATTCGGCCCTGGTCACGCGGCTGCGGGCGGCAGGGCTGGCCATCGTGGGCCGGTCGAACGCACCCGAGTTCGGGATGACCCCGACGGTCGAGTCGGAACTGCACGGTCCCTGCCGAAACCCTTGGGACATCACGAGATCCACCAGCGGATCCAGCGGCGGCTCGGCCGCCGCGGTCGCCGCCGGGCTCGTGCCGATGGCACACGGGAACGACCTCGGTGGTTCCCTGCGCTACCCCGCGTCGGCGTGTGGCGTGTTCGGATTCAAACCCACCCGGGCGCGGGTTTCGCTGGCACCGCTGTACGGAGACGTGATCAACGGCCTGGCCGTCGAGCACGCGATCACCCGCTCGGTGCGCGACAGCGCCGCCCTGCTCGACGCCACCGCGGGCGCGGAACCCGGCGACCCGTACCTCGCACCCGCCCCGGCTCGGCCCTTCGCCGAGGAGGTCCACATCGACCCGGGCCGCCTGCGCATCGCCTACACCGCACGCACCGCCGACGGTACGCCCGGCCACCCCGATTGCGTTGCCGCGCTGAATGACGCGGTGGCGCTGCTGGTTTCGCTCGGCCACGAGGTGGTCGAGGCCGACCTTCCCGGACTCGACGACCAGGTGGGCGCGGCCATCGGCACCATGTATCAGGCGGCGGTCGCCTGGATCGTCGCCCACTGGACCCGCCGCCTCGGACGCGCACCGGCCAACGGCGAACTGGAACCGCTCACCGGCGCGTTCTGGCAAGGCGGGCAAGCGGTTTCGGCGGCCCAGTACCTGCTCGCCATGGAGGACCTGCAACGCTTCGCCCGGCGGGTGGCAGCCTTCCTCGGACCGTACGACGCCTGGCTCACCCCCACCCTCTCGACTCCGCCTCTACCGCTGGGTGAGATCACCTCCACCCCGGAGGACCCCATGCGCGCACTGCAGAACGGTGGCCGCACAGTCGGCTATCCGGGTGTCGTCGCCAATATCACCGGCAATCCCGCCATGTCGGTCCCGCTCTGGTGGAACTCCGACGGCCTCCCGATCGGCGTTCACTTCCTCGGCCGCTACGCCGACGAGGCAACCCTGTTCCGCCTCGCCGCCCAACTCGAATCGGCCCGCCCCTGGTCGACCCGCGTCCCACCCGTCAGCGCGTAAGACCACACTCCCGGCGATGTCCAGGCCATACTGTGCGAATGGTGTCGCCCCAGGGATTCCCGGCCGTACCGTCTTCGGTCCCACCGTCGGGTGGGCAGTCGGCGCGGCCCACGGCCGGGAGCTTCCGGTTCTGGTTCGCGAGCCGGCGCTGGGAGTGGTCGCCCGAGGTCTATTCGATGCACGGCTATCAGCCCGGCGAGGTCGAACCCACCACCGAACTGCTGCTCGCGCACAAGCATCCCGACGATCGCGAACATGTCGCGGAGACCATCGCCCGCTCGGTCAGCGAGGGCAAGCCCTTCTCGAGCCGGCACCGCTTCATCGACACCCTCGGCAAAGAGCACCAGGTGATCGTGGTGGCGGAGAGCATTTCCGACAGTTCGGGAAACCCGGTCGGTACCGCGGGCTTCTATATCGACCTCTCCGACACCCTCGCCGAGGCCGAACGCGACGCCCCTCGACCAGCGCCTACCCGAGCTCGTCGAGGCCCGCGCCGTCATCGAACAGGCCAAGGCCGTCCTGATGCGCATCTACGGCATCAGCGCCGAACAGGCCTTCAAGATTTTGGTCTGGCGCTCGCAGGAGACCAACGTCAAACTGCGAGTCCTGGCCGCCCAATTGATCGCCGAACTCCCCTCGGTCCCGCCGCCGTCGCCCGCCATCGTGGCCGCCTTCGATCATCTCCTGCTGACCTTGCACCACCGCATCCCCGAGCTCTGACCGCCGCGCGCTCAGGCTCCGATCGCGGCGGCCATGATCGGCCAGAATTCGTGGAGATCGTCCTGCCAGTAGCCCCACGAGTGCGTGCCCGGATGCGAGCGATAGGTCGCGGGGATGCCGAGATACGACAGCCGCGATGCCAGCCGACGGGTGCACTGGCTGGTCGCGGCCTCGATCGCGCCGCCCTCGATGATCTGGGTCAGCAGGGTCTGCGTGCTGCCGTCGACGCGGTAGTCCTCGAGATTGTCGTGGCTGCCGGGAATCCCGGTGCCGCTGGAGAGATACAGCGTGTGACCGCGCAGCAGATCCGCGTGCAGCAGCGGGTCATTGTCGGCCCAGGCGGGGCTGCCCAATGGGCCCCACATGTTTTCGATATCGCCGCCGCCGTGCACGTGGGTGACCAGGTAGATGTAGGCCTGCCCGAGCGGGGTGCTGGTCTCGGCGCATCCGCTGAAGGCCCCGACCGCCCGGTAGAGCTGCGGGGCGGCCTCGGCGAGGGCCAGCGCCGCGGTGCTCGACATCGACAGTCCCACAAGGGCATTGCGGCCGGACGAATGCAGCACGGCCTCCATGATCGGCGGCAATTCGTCGATCAGGAATGTGCGCCACTTATTGCGGCCGAGGACGGGATCGTCACGCTGCCAATCGGTGTAATAGGTCGAGCCGCCGCCTTTGGGAATGACCACGGTGACACCGGTCGCGGGGGCGAAGTCCTGTAAGTCGGTCATCTGCGGCCAATCGACATCCTGTCCGGCGAGGACCGCGCCGATCAGCAGGTATGCCGTCGGGCGGCCCGCGCTGCCGCCGTCGGGTATCAGGACATCCTGTTCGATGACGCGGTCCATGGCCGCCGAATAGACGAAGATCGCGAGTTCGTTCGGGCCGCGCTGTTCGATGTGATCGAGATAGGCGCAGTCGGCTTGCGCATTCGAGACGGCCATGGGGACCAGGGCGAACAGGATGGCCATGACTGCCGTGTGAACCGTATTCCGCAGCGTACGAGAAGGTCTCATCGGCCCGGCAACCTTTGTATCGGCATATTCGGTTGCTTCTCAGGTTAGGAAGTTCAGCACCCTTGCGTTGTGGGTCACGGTATTGATTCGGTCACGGTATTGCGCAGCGTGCCGATTTCGGTGATCTCGACTTCGACGGCATCGCCGGGGACCATTGCGCCGACTCCGGCGGGACTGCCGGTGAGCAGAAGATCGCCGGGCTGCAATGTGATGAATCGGGTCACGTAGGCGAGCAACGCCGGGACGTCGAACACCATGTCCGCGGTCGATTCCGATTGCACCACACGGCCTTCCAGCCGGGTCGTGATGCGCAGGTCGGATGGGTCGTCGATCTCGGTCTCGATCCACGGGCCGAGTGGGCAGAACGTGTCGGTGCTCTTGGCGCGTGTCCACTGGCCGTCGGCCCGCCAGTCGTGGGCGGTGACGTCATTGGCGCAGGTATAGCCGAGGATGAAGTCCGCTGCCCGGTCGGCCGGAACCCGCCGGGCGGTGCGACCGATGACCACGGCCAGCTCGCCCTCGTACTCGAGCCGTCGCACGTCGACCGGTCGGCGGATCCGGGTCCCGGGTCCCGTGATCGCGTTGGGCGCCTTGAGAAAGAGGGACGGCTGCTCCGGTAGCGCCCGTCCTTGCGAGGCGAGGTGCCCGGCGTAGTTGCTGCCGGCGCACACGATGGTGGCGGGTTCGCACGGTGCCAGCAGTTCCAGCTCCGGCAATCGCGCGACCAGCTCTCCGGGCTGCGCTGCGCCCCAGGGGAACTCGTGCACCCGATCGCCCCGCAGGACCCCGCGCCCGACCCTTCCGTCGAGCGCGTATCGAACGATCCGCATCCTGTTATCCGTTCTCCGCCAGTGCTTCTCGCACCAGCTCGACCGGATGCCACGCCGTCCGTCCGGCACCGTGGAAGATCTGCTGCCGGCACGAGACTCCCGTCGCGGCGACAATGGTGTCGTCCGGTTCGGCGGCCAGGGCCGGGAACAGCCGATCCCCGCCGACCGCCAGAGATGTCTCGTAGTGCTCGGATTCGAAGCCGAAGGACCCGGCCATGCCGCAGCAACCGGAGTCGATCTCTTCGACGACGGCTCCTGGGATCCGTCGTAGCAGGGCCATGGTGGCGGCGGTGCCGACCTCGGCCTTCTGATGGCAGTGCCCGTGGAACACGATCCGCCGGCCAGCGAAGCGTGAATCCTCGCGCAGCCGCAGGCGTCCCGCATCGATGGCCTCGACCAGCAGTTCTTCCACCTGCTGCACGCGGGCGGCGACCGCGCGCACCGATTCCTGATACGGGAGCAGTGCGCGATGCTCGTCGCGGAGCATGAAGAGGCACGAGGGCTCGCAGCCGACGATCGGCGATCCGGGAATCGTCGTGGTGGTCAGTGAATCGACCAGTGCCGCTGCCTTTTTCTTCGAGTCATCGAGCAGGCCCTTGGACATGCTCGACCGCCCGCAGCAGCCGCTGGCCGCCAGCTCCACGTGCCAGCCCGCCCGTTCCAGCAGTTCTATCGCGGCCTGCCCGATGTGCGGCTCGGTGAAGGTGGTGAACGAATCGGCCAGCCAGTTCACCGTTCCCATGGGCGCGGGCGTGCCGACCGGGTCGCGCCGCCCGAACCATCGAATCAGGTTGGCCCGCTGGAACTCCGGGAGCGGCCGGGCCGCCGTGATGCCGAGTGAGCGGTCCAGCAGGCGGCGGAGTGGCCGGATGCGGCCGGGGACATTCGATACCGGCGCGGTCGCCGACCCGAGCCGGTTGAGCGCCCGGATCGACCCGAAGATCCGGGAGCGCAGCGGCGTCCCGTGGATCTCGTGGTGATGCGCGAGCGTTTCCGCCTTGAGCGAGGCCATATCCACGCTCATCGGGCATTCGGTCTTGCACGCCTTGCACATCAGGCACAGATCGAGGATCTCGTGCAGCCGCTCATCGCCCAGCGCGGCATGCGGGTCCGATTCCGACAGCGCCTTGACCAGTGCGTTGGCGCGGCCCCGAGTGGCGTGCTCCTCGTTCTTGGTGGCGATGTAGGACGGGCACATGACGCCGGGTCCGGCCTTGCGGCACAGGCCGATGTTCATGCAACGATCCGCCGCGCCGCGCATGCCGCCGACGACCTCGAATCTCAGCTTGGTCGTGATCGGTGGCGCGGGCGGCAGCGCGTCGCGGTCGCGGAGATTGTCGGTCATGGACGGCGCGTCCACGATCTTGCCCGGATTCATGATGTTGCCGGGATCGAAGAGCCGCTTGACCTTCCGCATCACCTCGTACAGCTCATCGCCGAAGATCTCGCGATTGAACTCGCTGCGCGCCAGCCCGTCCCCGTGCTCGCTGGAGTTGACCCCGCCGTACTCGGCGACGAGATCCTTCACCGCCTCGGCCACCGCCCGCATCCGCACCACCTGCTCCGGGTCGGTCAGATCCACGAACGGGCGGATGTGCAGGCAGCCCACCGAACAGTGCCCGTAGAACCCGGCGTCCATGTGGTGCTGGTCGAGAATCTCCTTGAACCGCTTGGTGTACGCGGCCAGGTGCACCGGGTCGACGGCGGTGTCCTCCACGAACGCCAGCGGACGGCGTGTGCCCTGACCGGCCGCCATGAGCAGCCCGAGACTGGACTTGCGGACCTTGAGCAACGCTTTCTGATCGGCGGGCCGGACTGCGCGCAGCGTGTGATAGCCGTGCCCGTTCTTGCGCCAGAGTGCCTCCAGCTCATCGAGTTTCGCGATCAGTGCCGACTCGTCGTCGCCGCTGAAGGAGACGAACAGCAGCGCGCCCGGATCTCCGACCAGGATGGTGCCCAGTTCCGCGTACTCGATCTTCTGCCGCGAAAGCTCGAGGATCGTGCGGTCCATCAGCTCCACTTGATGCGGGTCGCAGCTGAGCGCGTCGGTGGTGGCGGCGATCGCGCTCGGAGTGTCATCGAAATGCCCGACCGCGTAGACGGTGTGCGCGGGCTTGGGCACCAGATCCACCAGCGCGTGGGTCGCGATCACCAGGGTGCCCTCGGCCCCGACCACGAACTTGGCCAGATCGAAGGGCGTGCCGTGCCCGAATCCGACCAGCCGATCGAGGCGATACCCGCCCGCGCGCCGCCAGAACAGTGGCATCCCGGATCGAATGGCCTGCTCATTGGCGATGACCAGCTCGGGGAGTTCGCGATAGATGCGGCCCTCGAGCGTGTCCGCCGCGGCCCGCAGTTGCCGCTCTGCTTCGTCGACGGGTTCCAGCCGTGCCCGCGAGCCGTCGGCGAGTACCACGTCCAGTGCCCGGACGTGATCGATGGTCATGCCGAAGGTCAGCGAACCGCTTCCGGCGGAATTGTTTCCGATCATCCCGCCGATGGTGGCGCGATTGCTGGTCGAGGTGTCCGGCCCGAACATCAGACCGTGCGCTGCTGCGGCCTTGTTGAGCTGATCCTGCACCACGCCCGCCTCGACGAGGGCGGTCCGGCTCTCGGCGTCGATGATGATCCGATTCAGATGCCGCGACATGTCCAGCACCAGGCCGGGTCCCACGGTCTGACCCGCGAGGCTGGTTCCGGCACCGCGCGCCACGATCGGCACGCCGTGCTCGGCCGCCACTTGCACCGCAGCCTGGACGTCTTCGGCGTGCCGTGGAAAGGCAACGCCCAGTGGGGTGATCGCGTACATGCTGGCGTCGCGGGAGAACAGATGCCTGCTGTAGTCGTCGAAGGCGACCTCACCGTCCATGGCGGCGCGCAGGGCCTGTTCGAGTTTTGTCGCCTGCTCGAGTGTCGTCATTGGAATTCCTTGTTGTCCAGGGTCAGCGGCTGTCTCGGCGCCGGCGGGGCCGCGGGGACGCCCTGTGTCGCGGCCCGCAGGGGCTTGCGCAGGGTCAGCACCAGCAGCGCCGCGATCCCGAACACGACCCCGAAGAACACCTGCGTGAGTGCGTATCCCCCGCCGCTGAGGTCGCTGAGCCAGCCGCCGATATACGGTCCGAAGAAGCTCCCCAAGTTCCCGACCCCATTGATCAACCCCATGCCCGCGCCCGCCGCGGCGATCGGCGTGAGTTTGGTGACCGTCGCCCAGAACGGGCCGTACCAGGCGATGGACGCCGCAGTGCCGAAGATCATGGCCAGCAGCACGATCCACTTCTGTTCGGCCGAAACGAAACTCGCGCCCGCCAGAATCAGGGCGGCCGCCCCGAGCACCACCGACATGTGCGCGATATGCCCGCCCCGGCGGTCGGCGGAGCGCCCGACCAGGATGATGGCCGCACCGGCCGCGAGCTGCGGCAGGATCGCCACCAGCCCCACCTTCATATCGGTGTGGAAGGCCTTCTTGAGCACGCTCGGCATCCAGAGCGTCAATCCGAGCAGGCCCATCTGGGTCATGGTGTAGATGAGTGCGAACCGCCAGACGATCCGAGAAGTGAACGCCGCCTTGAACGTTCCCCTCGGCTGCAGCTGCTCGCCTTCCTGCATGCGCGCGTTCTCGATGTACTCACGTTCGGCTTGTGATAGCCAGCCCGCCTTGGCCGGGGTGTCGCGCACGATCGCCAGCCACGCGATGAGGCCGACGATCAGTGGGGCGCCGCCCTGGATGATGAACATCCACCGCCAGTCCAGATAGGTGAGGATGACGCCGGAGAACGGTGCGGCGACAATGGCCGCGATCGGGGTGTAGAGCTTGAAAATCGCGAAGGCGCGGCTTCTTTCGGCGAAGGGGAACCAGGCGCGAATGGTGGTCATGAGCGCGGGCTGGACACCGCCTTCGGCGACTCCGAGGAGAAATCGAGCGAGGAGCAGTTGGCCTACCGAATGTGTCAGGCCCGAGGCCATGGCCGCCACACTCCACAAGACCATGAGAATTGCGATCCACTGCCGGGCGCTCCAACGCTCGGCCATGTACCCGCCGGGAATCTGTAGCAGTAGATATCCCCAGAAGAAGATGCCGCTGGCCAATCCCTGCTGCGCCCCGGTGAGGTGCATATCCGTTTTCAGGTGCGGCAGCGCGAAACTGATATTGGTGCGGTCGATATAACAGATGACGTAGATGAAGACGACGACCGGAAGAATATAGGTCCATCGCTTCATGTGGGACAGTCGCCGGACAGGGGAAGTCCGCATCACGACTACCTCCTCGGAGTCGAGAAAGAAAAGAATTGGTGCGCTGGGGAATTCACTCCCCGCGTAGCACCTCGAGGGCGTCCTGCAGCCCACCCGGATCCACGGTGATACCGGCCAACTCGAGGCCCATCTGCACCCCGGCCAGGGTTCCGGCCAGCGTCAGATCGTTGAGATCGCCCAGATGCCCGATCCGGAATACCCGGCCGGCCAGCTTGCCGAGACCGGTGCCCAGCGACATGTCGAAGCGGTCCAGGATGATTCGCCGCACCTTGTCGGCATCGTGCGCACCGCCGACCAGGACGGCGGTCAGGGAACTGGAGTATTCGCGCTCATCGGCGCACAGCACCTCGAGTCCCCAGCCGCGCACGGCGGCCCGAGTGGCGGCGGCATGGCGATCGTGGCGCGCGAAAACGTTCGCCAGGCCTTCTTCTTCGAGCATCAGGCAGGCCTCCCGCAGGCCGTAGAGCAGGTTCGTGGCCGGGGTGTACGGGTAGAAGCCGTGCTCGTTGGTCTCGAGGATGGGCGACCAATCGAAGTAGGAGCGGGGCAGTTTCGCGGTGCGGGAGGCGGCCAGTGCCTTCTCGCTGACGGCGTTGAAGCCCAGGCCCGGCGGCAGCATCAGACCCTTCTGCGAGCAGCCGACGGTCACATCGACGCCCCATGCCTCGTGCCAGTATTCGATGGAGCCGAGCGAGGAGATCGTGTCGACCAGCAGCAGTGCGGGGTGATCGGCCCCGTCGATGGCCGCGCGAATCTCCGGAATCCGGCTGGTGACGCCGGTCGAGGTCTCGTTGTGCACCACCATGACCGCTGAAATGCGGTGCGCGGTATCGGCGGAGAGGATCTCGGCGACGGCCGCCGGATCCGCGCCGTGCCGCCAATCCCCCTGCACGAATTCCACCTCGAGCCCCAGCCGTTCGGCCATCTCTCGCCAGAGAGTTGCGAAATGGCCGGTCTCGAAGGCGAGCACGCGATCGCCGGGTGACAGCGTATTCACCAGCGCCGCTTCCCATGCTGCGGTGCCGGAGGACGGATAAATGATCACCGGCCCGGTGGTCCCGAACACCGGCTTCAGTCGCTGGAGCAAATCTTTTGCGAGATCGGCGAATTCAGGACCCCGATGATCAATGGTCGGTTGTGCGATGGCCCGCAGGATCCGATCGGGAACATTGGTCGGGCCGGGAATCTGCAGGAAATGGCGTCCACTGTGGGCTGTCATAGCGGGAACTTCCGTCCTGTGCCGTGATATGGCACACTGTGCCGTGAAAAGGTGCAGCAAGGGTAGGGATGCGAGATGAAGGAGTCAATACCTTGCGAAATGTCTTGAACACCTTGCGGGTTCTCGAGGAAGTCGCCGCCCGCCAGCCCATTGGAGTGGGCGAGTTGGCCCGCGTGCTCGACCTTCCCAAGAGCACGGTGCAGCGCGCCCTCGTCACCCTCGACACCGCCGGCTGGATCCGCCCGGCCGCCGGGGAGGTCACCCGCTGGGTCATCACCACGAAAGCGCTTGCGGTGGGCGGCAGTGCGGGCGGCGACCGGGGGCTGCGCGGCACCGCCCTCCCGATCCTCGAGGACCTCCGCCGCCACACCGGCGAGACCGTGCACCTGACGATTCCGGAGAACGGCAAGATGGTGCTGATCGAGCGCCTGGAGACCGACAAGCCGGTCCGCACCTCCATGGCCCTGGGGCACGCCCTCCCGATGCACGCTTCTGCCAACGGCAAAGCGGTCCTTGCCTTTACGCCCGCCGAGACTCTCCGGCCGCTACTCCGCGACGACCTCCCGCGCTATACCGACACCACCATCACCGACCCCGACGCCCTCCGTGTCGAACTGAATCACATTCGAGCCCAGGGCTTTGCGGTCAACCGAGGCGAATGGCGCTCCGACGTTGGCGCCGTGGCCGCGGCGGTCCTGACACCCGAGGGACACCCGATCGCCAGCCTCAGCGTCAACCTCCCCATCGCTCGCCTGACTCCGGAGTCCGAACCCACCTTCGGCGCAGCCGTAACCGCCGCCGCGACAACGCTTTCGGCCCGCCTCATTTGACTCATTTTCAAGTCTGAAAGCCGTTGTATCACAATGGAATTCGGCTTCCATGGCGATCTTTAGGGGCGTAGAATTAGCACATGGGTTCGAAAGGAGTGACATTCGACGGCTGCGGCCTCACCGACATGGTGGCCGCAGTACAGGCCTTCGCCGACCGCATCCTGGGCGGTGAGCTGACAGCGTTCTCCGACGAGGAGATCGTGACGATGATGCAGCAGGTCGAGACCAGCAAACGGCAACTGTCGTCGCTGGATTCGAAACTGATCATCGAGGCGACCGATCGCTCGCTGCCTGAAACCTCCGGTGCCGGAAGCCCGGTGGCGTTCCTGCGTCACACCCTGCATTTGACCCGCCACGACGCCTCGACCCGCATCAAGATCGCCCAGCAGGTCGGCGAATTCCACCAGGCGAACGGGCAACTCGCGCCGCCGGTGCTGGAAGTCACCGCCGAAGCCTATGAGGCAGGCGACATCTCACGTGATCATGTCCGCAACATCGTCGACGTGATGAACCACCTGCCCGCCGATGTGCCGGTCGAAACCCGCGCGGAGACCGAGCAGATCCTGGTCAACTACTGCTGCGAGGGCTGGCCCGATGACCTGCCCCGCATGGGCCGCGAAATCCTCGCCCGCCTGGATCCCGAAGGCACCGTGGTCAGCGACGCCGATCGTCACCGTCGCCGCGGGATCAAGGTGGGGCGTCCCGGGATCGATGGGATGTCTTGGATCGAGGGCTGGATCACCCCGCAGTTGCGGGCGTTGTTGGATGCGTTCTTCGCCAAGTACGCCCGCCCCGGCATGTGCAACAGCGACGACGCCGACAGCCCGAAGGTGTCCGACGCTCTCATCGACTCCAAGGTGCTGGATGCCGCCGCGCGCCGCGACCGCCGTGATGCGGGGCAGCGGGTGCATGATGCGTTCATCGCCCTGTTGCAGCCCGATTTGGATCTGCGCAAGCTCGGCTCCCACCGCGGCATGCCCGTCCAGGTCACCCTGCAGATGAACCTCAATGATTTGGAGCGGGGTTCGGGTCTTGCGACCACCGCCTCCGGCGTCCAGATGTCGATCAACGAAGCATTGAAGATGGCCGGTGGTACCCGCCCGGTGTTGATCGTGAACGACGACAAGGGGATTCCGCTCTACCTGGGCTACGGGCAGCGCATCGCGTCCACTGGGCAGCGGTGGGGATTGCTCGCGCGCGATCGTGGCTGCACCTTCCCCGGCTGTGATGCTCCGGCGGATATGTGTGCCGCGCACCATGTCACCGACTGGGCCAAGGGTGGCCCGACGGATCTGGACAACCTGGCGCTGGTGTGCGATCACCACCACGCTCTGGTGAACGACAGCGTGAACGGGTGGAAGACGGTGATGTTGGGCAAGGAGTCCGCCCAGCGTGGCCGGATCGGGTGGATCGCGCCGAAGGCCCTCGATCCCACGGGCACACCGCAGGTGAACGAGAAGCATCACGTCGGGCAGCGGGTCGCCGCTGCGGTGGAAGCCAGTTGCCGGGAGTGGGGTTCAACGGCTGCGTGAACCCCGGCTGCTCGTGTCGGGCTGGTGTGCGCAGGGACGGGGAAGTGTGGTCACCTCGCCTGCCCTACCGGACTTGGGCTGACGCCGGGTCGGGAGCCGCCCCCGCCGATCCCGGCCCACGGACTGCACGCATCACCTTCACAGACAACAGAACAAGAACCAAACCCCAAGCACCAGTGATCATTGACAACTCCACAGGGTTTCTCACCCCGTCTGTTCGTCGAGCGGCACATCCTGGAGGGCCTTTGTCCGGTTCCTCCCTAATCCCACCTCCAGGATGTGCCTCTCGACGACAGCAACCGGGCGAATCGGACACGCGCCGGGCGTCTTTGAGTGTTGTTCCCCGGGCCGCTGCGCGCCCGAGCCTCGAGGGGGCTGGTGCCGCCACCGAGGCGCCCAACCCAGCCCCCTCCCCACTCCTCCTCCTGGCATCTTTTGTCTTTGTTTCTTTTCTCTCTTTATCTTTTCTTCTTTTGTCTCTTGTTCTTTCTAGCCCTGGTACCGAGCGACGAAGCGACGCAGGATCTCCTGCGGCACCGTGATGTGTTCCCGATGGCCGAGCTCGGTCAGTGAATCGGCCTCGCTGGGATCGAAATACCCTTCGTGCCTGTAGATTTCGATTCGCAATGCCAGCCCGTGGCCATCGAGCTCCGGGTGGAACTGGGTTCCGTACACGTTCTCGCCAACCCGGATCCCCTGAACCGGACAACCTTCGGACCGAGCCAACAGAACCGCCCCCGGCGGGACATCCTGGCAGGACTCCTTGTGTCCCACGAACGCTCGGAACCTTTCTGGAAGCCCATGCAGCAGAGGATCTTTCACCGCGCTCTCGGTCAACTCGATAGTCGTCGCACCGGCGGTCTCGGCGTAACGTTCGGTACTCACCCGCCCACCCAACGCGTCCGAAAGCATGCTCAGCCCGTAGCAAGCCCCCAGGTACGGAAAGTCTCGCCGGACCACCTCGAGCAGTAGCTTCTTCAGCTTCGGCTCGAACACCTTCTGATAGTCGTACTTCTTGGATTCCGGATAGCTGAGGTTGCTGGGTCCGCCGCCGACGATGACTCCCCAGTAGTCGTCCAGATCCAGATCCGGCATCCCATGATTCATCTCGACGCGCTCCACGTCAGCGGCGGCGAGTCCGCCCGCGTCGAGGATGGCTTCATACTCCTGATCGGAGGCCGCTTGCTCGGGTCGCAGCTGCAACAGCAGACAAGGCTTGGGCATGCCCACATTGTCAATGCTGCGCCTGCCGGGTTTGACGCCTATCGAGGGATTGACCTCGAGTGGGCTCGAGGTTGCACGGTGGAACCATGACAAGACCGGCAGAATTCTGGAACACCGTCTATGACGAGGACACCGCGCCGTGGGTGATCGGCGAACCTCAGCCCGCGATCGTGGCGCTCGAGCGTGCGGGCGAGATTCAGGGCCGGGTCCTGGAACCGGGCTGCGGCGCAGGCGAACACACCATACTGCTGACCAGTCTCGGCTACGACATCCTCGGCATCGACTTCTCCCCCAGTGCCATCGAATACGCCCGGGCCAATGCCGAGGCCCAGGGAGTCCCGGACGTTCGCTTCCAGGTCGAGGACGCCCTGACCCTCGCCGACAACCCGGACTTCGTGGCCGCCTACGACACCGTCATCGACAGCGCCCTCTTCCACGTCTTCGGCACCGAGCCCGAGGCCCGATCCGCCTACGTTCGCAGCCTGCACGCGGTCTGCAAACCGGGCGGCGTGCTCCACCTCCTGGCCCTCTCCGATGCCGAACCCGGCTTCGGTCCCCGCATCAGCGATTCGGTGATCCGCGAATCCTTCGGCGACGGTTGGGAATTGGAGCGACTCGAGGCCACCCGCTACCGAGGACGTGAGACCGCCTTGGTCGGAGGTCAGGCCGCAGCGCCGGGTGTGAATCCGGAGGATCTCGTGGATGTTGCTGCCTGGATGGCACGTATCCGAAGGCTTTGATAGAGTCTGGCTACCTCACCAGGATATTTCCGAAAAGCCAAAGTACCTGTAACCGACGGTTACAGGTACTTTGCTTTTAGATCCTCTCAGTGATCGCGATAGGCGACGAGCTGCGCCAGAGCCGTCAGATCCTCGGAGGCGTATTCCTCCGGTAGTGCCGCGAAGGCCGCGTCCAACGCCGTCGAGGCACGACGCAGCGTCCGCTGCCGACCCCCTGCCTGCTCGATCATGTCCGCCGCCCGCGCCGCGCGGGACGCGGTCATGGGATGGCGGGAGTGATAGAGCCGCGCCAGATCGCGGCCCGCGGCCGTCTCGGATTCGAGGGCGCAGACCACCGGGAACGACTGTTTGCGGTGAATCAGATCGCTGTGGGCCGGTTTTCCGGTGACCTCCGGATCGCCCCAGATGTCGATGAAGTCATCGACGAGCTGGAAGACCAGACCCAGTTCGGTGCCGAAGGTGTGCATGGCGGACACGACGTGATGATCGGCTCCGGCGCACAGCGCACCTAGGGCGCAGGCGCAACCCAGCAGGGCGCCGGTCTTTCCGGCGGCCATGGTCAGGTACTCGTCGACGGTCACGGTCGGCCGGGTTTCGAACGAGCAATCCTCGTATTGGCCGCGGCACAACGTGACCGTGGCCCGGGACAGCCGGATGACCGCCTCGGAGGTCACCGTTTCGGGCGCGCCGTCGCACATCACCCCCAGCGCGAGCGCCTGCAGCGCATCACCGAGCAGCGTGGCGCTGGTTTCGCCCCAGATCCGCCAGACCGTCGGGCGGCCGTGGCGGAACGGATCGGTATCCATCACGTCGTCGTGCACCAACGAGAAGTTGTGCAGCAGTTCGACGGCCGCGGCGGCGTACACCGCCTCCTCGATACCGCCCCCGCAGGCGCGGGCCGCGGCGAAGGTCAGCGCGGGCCGCAATGCCTTGCCCTGCACGCCTTCCACATCGACGCCGTCGGGATCACACCACCCGAAGTGGTAGCCCGCCATCCGGTCCAGCGGCTCCGCCAGTGAACGGACCGCGGACCGCAGCACCGGATCGATCGCGACCCGGGCCTCGGTCAAACGTCTCCGGGCTCTTCGTTCGGTCGGCCCGTCGAGCGGGCGGGATAGGGATTCGGCGGCGCGCACACGGATTTCGTCATGACCGGCGAGGGCGGTCGCGGCCGGGCGGGACAATCCCCACCGGCGCTTGCCCTCGAAGTGCTGTCCCATGGTGAATTTGATCGGTTTCGACGCTCGCATAATCGGCCCCGCTCTCTCGGACACGGATACCGCAGCCACCCGGGAGGCAGCTGGGCAGCCATGCTTAGAAGAAGCTCATAGTCCCATCACAACCCGAAACCTGGGGGTTGCCTGCGGATTCCAGTTCGGCAACGGCCGTGGTCTCGTAGTCTCAGGTCAACGGCAGACCGTGTTCGAGCGCTTCCGCGGGTGCGCTCATATAGCGGGCCGCCTGATAGTGGTAATCGTGGTTGGCGCGCACGTAGACGGTGTAGTTCCCGGCGGTGGCCAGGATGTCCGCGCGCTCGCCGCCGGTGATGCCGGCATCGCTCAACTCGGTCGGCAGCCGCTCGACCGCATCGAGCATGCGCTGCACGCAGTCGGAGAGCATCTCATTGACCAGTTGCTGAGCCTGAACTCGACTGTGCCCGTAGTGATACTGAGCCAACAGCACCGAATTGTACAGATAGCCGGAGGCCTCGTCCGAGGCGACGGAGAGCACATCGTTGAACAGACCCATATGCTCGACGGCCGCCTCGCGCAGACCGCGCATAGCCGGCAGATGTCTCGCCGCCGCGGTCAGATCGACACCCTCGGCCCGCTCACTGATATCCAGAAATACGAACAGCGCCACCCCGTCTCGTCGATGCGCGCGGTAGGTCTCGAGATCGGGCAGATTGCCCGAAAGCCGTCCCACGCTCTCCGCGTAGTAGGTCCACAGCCAGGCGCGGATCTCACCGCGCACACTCTCGCGCCACGTCGTCGATCGGCCGTGGCACAGCCGCTCCCAGAGGTCGGCGAACGCCACGGCCAGCACCCCGGAAGGCGTTGCGGTACCGTCCAGTACGGATTCAATGGCGGTAATCGCGTCCAAACACCGCCGGGGATCGGGGATCTCGATATCGAACTGGTCGTCCACGATGAAAGCCCAGGCGGTGTACTGGCTCAGCAGCGTCAGCTCCCCCACCTCGGCACGTGGGCACCACAGTGCGTACATGCGGGCCGGGCGGGTACGCTGCATCCGGCGGCGGGTGAGCTCGGTGGGCACCAGATCGTATGCTTCCAGCCAGGACCACATGCCGGCTTCGGCTTCGGGTTCCGCCGGGTTGACCCCGGCGGCGTCGAACGGCATGAAGAATTCGAGTGCTTCCATACGAAACTACCTATCCCCCAACCATTTTATCGAGGACATCGTAACGATAACGGCATTTCGGACGCTTGCACTCGCATCTGAAATCCCACTCATTAGGATTCTGCGGGCTGGGTGGTCGTCAATCGAGCAACGACACAGCGGCAATCCAGAACCGGCACGCACTGTCAGCCCGATGGCACCGGGGGGTCAATCAGCCAGCGGCACAAGGCGTTGCGCGTCATCGAACAGGGTACGCTCGGCCACGCGGGTCGCGGCCAATGCCGCCAAGGTGGTCGCGGCGAGCAGCATGTACATCACCACGATCTGGTAGCGGATGGCCGTGAGTGGATCCACGCCCGCCAGAATCAAACCCGTCATCGCACCCGGCAGACTGATCAGGCCGACCACCTTGGTCGAATCGATGGCCGGGATCAACGCGGTCCGCAACGCCGAGCGCTGGTTCGGCAGGAACGCCCGATGCGCCGAAAGTCCCAGCGCCAGCCGTGCTTCCACGGCATCGCGGGCGCGCCGGGCATCCTCGACCAAGCGGCGCAAGGCGATTCCGGTCGCCTGCATGGCCGAGGACACGATCATGCCGCCCACGGGCACGACCACGCGGGCCTGGGTGGAGATGATGCCCAGGACGATCAATGACCCGAGGGTGATGGACGCGCCGAAGGCCACTCCGATGGTCGCCGAGCGGACGGCGTGCGGCAGTCCCGAACCTCGTCGACCCGCCACCTGGCCCGCGATGACGATCATGAGGATCACCCAGCCGAGGGCGCCGGGCAACCCGGTGTGGCGGAACAGGATCAGCAGGATCGCGCCCACCGCGACGAGCTGCACCCCGGCCCGCGCGGCCGCGATGAGCAACTCCCGCGTCAGATTCAGCCGCTGCCGATAGGCGATCACCGCCGCCAGCCCGACCAGCAGCAGCGATGCGCCGACACCGGTCCAGTCGGGCACCGAGAGACCCTCGGTCATGGCTGGTTCCCCGCTTTCGCGCCGCGCGTGAGCCGACCACCGGTCAGCGTCCACACCTCATCGGATACCTCGGCCACGAACCCGGGGTCATGGCTGACCAGCACCACACTGCCGCCCGATCCCACATGCCCGCGAATCAATTCCGCGATCGCGAGCGCCGATGCCCCGTCCAGTGCGGAGGTCGGTTCATCCAGCAGCAGTACCTCGGGTTGCACGGCGAGCGCCCGGGCCAGGCAAACCCGTTGCGCCTCACCGCCGGACAGCTCGGCGCACCGCCGGGCCGCGAACTCGCGGGGCAATCCGACCGCCGCGAGCAATTCCTCGACCCGGTCCGCGCTCACCTCACGCCCGACGCGGACGTCCTCGCCCACGGTGTCGGTGAGCAGCACCGGCCGTTGCGGCACCAGGCCCACCCGGCGCCGCAACTCCAGCACATCCAGCTCGACCAGCGGAGTGTCATCCAACAGCACCCGCCCGGTGTCGGGCTCTCCGAAGCGATTCAGCAGCCGCAGCAACGTCGTCTTGCCCGCACCGCTCGGACCCACCACGGCCGTACACCGTCCCGCGGCGAAGGTCGCGTCGACCTCGCTCAATATCGAGGCGGACCCGTGTCCGAGGCTCACTCGGTCCAAGACGATGCTGGGCACGACCCCACCCTAGGCCGGAGTCGACCCTCGAGCTGGAGTCGAGGCCGTGATCCGCCGCAACCCTTCCGCGAGATCGGCCCCGGTGGGCGCGGTCTCGGGATCGATCAGCGATTGGGCCGCGACACCGATCAACAGCGCCTGGTAGAGCGCGCCGACCGTCCGGCCCGCGTCCTCATCCTCGGTCCCGTTGAACAACCGTGCCAGCCCCGTGCGCGATTCATCGGTCGTCGCGGCGAGCTGTGCGCGCGTCTCCGGATGCGAGAGTGCGTCGAAGGTGGCCGCCCACAGCCCGCGATGGGTCGTGACCGACTCGCGCACCGCATCCCAGTGGGAGGCGAAGCGCCGCAATGGATCCGGATCCGCGTCCGCCGCATCGCCGAGCGCGCTGCCGAGTTCGTCGCCCCACTCCCGAGTGGCCTCGGCGAGCGCGGCGGTGAGCAGCGCCTCCTTGGATCCGAAGTGGTAGCCGATGGCCGCCATGCTCACCCCGGACGCGGTCGCTATATCGCGCACGGTGGTGCGGGCGTAGCCCTTGTCGAACAAGCACGCCCGGGCGCCGGCGAGCAGATCCTCTCGATTTCCCATGGCCAACACTCTAGCGCATCCGCCTGAGACAAATGTCTTGCGCATTTGCCCAACACCGTTCTATGGTTGGGACATGCAGCAGATGAGCTCCAAGAACGTCCTGATCTCCGGCGCGAGCATCGCGGGTCCCGCCCTCGCCTTCTGGTTGAAGCGCTACGGGTTCAATCCGACGATCGTCGAGAAGTCCCCCACCCTGCGTCCCGGCGGCCAGGCCATCGATGTGCTCGGCACGGCCACCGAAGTGGTTCGGCGCATGGGCCTGCTCGAGGCGGTGCACGCGCGCAGCACCGGCAAGCGCGGCACCTCCTACGTCGACGCGAACGGCAAGGCGCGCGCCACCATCTCCAGTGAGGAGTTCAATGGCGTCGGGGCCAACGGCGACACCGAGATTCAGCGCGGCGATCTGGCCGAGGTGCTCTACGAGGCCACCCGCGCGGACGTCGAGTACCTGTTCGGCGATTCCATCGCGGAGCTGTGCGAGGACGAGCACGGCGTGCACGTCACCTTCGAGCACTCCCCCGCCCGCACCTTCGATCTGGTGATCGGCGCCGACGGCGTCCACTCCCACACGCGCAAGCTGGTTTTCGGGCCCGAATCGGACTTCGTCCACCACATGGGTTACTACATCTCGATTTTCACGACCCCGAACCTGCTGGACCTCGACCACTGGGAACTGGACTACAACACCCCGGGCACGATCGCCGGCAGCTACAGCGCCCGCAACAACACCGAGGCCAAGGCCATCTTCGCGTGGGCTTCCGACCCGCTCGACTACGACTACCGCGACAACGACGCCCAGCGCCGCATCCTCACCGAGACCTTCGCAGGGCAGGGCTGGGAGGTCCCGCGACTGCTCGCCGCGCTGCCCGACGCCCCCGACTTCTACTTCGACGCCATGGCCCAGGTCCGCATGGACAGCTGGTCCAAGGGCCGGATCGCCCTGGTCGGCGACGCCGGGTACTGCGCCTCGCCGCTCTCGGGCCAGGGCGCGGACCTCTCACTGGTCGGCGCGTACGTGCTGGCCGGTGAATTGGCCGCCGCCGCAGGCGATCACACGGTGGCCTTCGCCCGCTACCACCAGGAGATGCGGCCCATGGTCGACGCCTGCCAGAAGTTCGCCGAGGGCGTCGGCGGCTGGTACGCGCCGAACAGCAAGGCGATGATCGCCTTCCGCAACCTGAACGTGAAGCTGCTCCCCTACCTGCCCTGGCGCGGACTCATCGGCGGCGCACCCCAGAAGGTGGCGCGGACCATTGATGCCAAGGATTACCGGATCGGCGACCGCACCGCCTGACCTGGGTACGGTGAGCTCGTGAGCACGCGGATATTCGCTTCCAGAATTCTTGCGGCCGTGGGGGATCCGAGACAGCCTGGGCCCGCGACCACGCCCGGACAGGATGCGGTCACGGCCGTGACGTCGGCCTGGCTGATCGGCGGATTGATGACCGACGCCTGGGCGCATTCGAATGTGCCGGAGCTGGAATCGTTCTTCACGCCCTGGCACGCGGCGTTCTACGGAGGCTTCGTCGCCACCGCGGCCTGGGTGCTGTGGTTGGTGTGGCGGAATCTGCGGGCCGGTCTGCGGGGATTCGCGGCGGTGCCCACGGGATATCGGGCGACGGTGATCGCGCTCGCGGTGTTCGCCTTATCGGGGCTCGCGGATATGACCTGGCATCTCGTCTTCGGGATCGAGGAGACGATCAATATCCTGTTCAGTCCCAGCCATCTGGGGCTGGCCGCGTCGATGTTCATCATCGTGACCTCCCCCGTGCGGTCGGCGCTCGCACGAGCGGAACTACCCGCGGCACCACCGCTTCGGCTGTTGTGGCCCGCACTGCTGGCGGCCGGGCTGGCCGCGGCGCTGGTCATGCTTTTCCTCGGTTACGGCAATGCCGAGGTCCGGACTTCCGGATTCATCGTCGGCGTCTTCTCCTCCACCGAGTTCCCGCTGGTGGATTTGCAGGCCTCGAATCTGGTGATCACCAATCTGGTGTTGATCGTCCCGCTGCTGTATCTGGCTCGGCACTGGCGACTACCGTTCGGCGCGGCGCTATTGACGATGGTGCCCACGGTGATTCTGTCCGGAGCCGAGTCGTCCCTGCGCAACAGCACCATCCTGTGGACCTTCGTGGCCGCGGCCGTCGTGGTCGATGGGCTGCTGGTGCTGCTGCGCCCGAGCGGCGACCGTCGCGCCGCCTATCAGCTCTTCGCCGCCCTGGCCCCGCTGCTGACCTGGGCTTTGTACTTCGCGGTGGCCTCCTGGAAGATCGGTGAGCTGCCCGGCATCGTCGAGTTGTGGACCGGCGCACCGGTTGTCGCGGCCCTGCTCGGCTGGCTGCTGGCCGCGTTGCTGCTACCGCCCCGTTCTCCCGCCCGGCAATGACGGACCGGTCTGAACGAGATCTATTGCATCCCCGTATCTTTCGGAAAACGCAAGATCAACGCTCGCCTCGCCGTACGGTGGCCCACCGTCCCTGAACAGTTATCGGCACGACTCGGAGGCACCATGCTGTCCCTGCAGGAGATTTCGGACCGCCTGGAAATCGAGGACCTCATGGTCCGCTATTCCCATGCCGTGGACACCCACCAGTGGGAGCTGCTGGACGAAATCTTCACCCCCGACGCCCACATCGACTACACCGCCATGGGCGGGCCGGCCGGTGACGTGGAATCCACCAAGAAATTCCTCGCCACCGTGATGCCGAATTTCTCCGCCTTCCAACACCTGATCAGCAATTCCTCCATTCGCGTGGAGGGTGACCACGCCACCGCGCGCACCATGTGCCACAACCCGATGCTGGTCACCCACGCCGACGGCACCCGCCAGCTCATGCTGTGCGGACTCTGGTACCACGACACGTTCGTCCGCGTGCAGGGCGAATGGCGCATCCAGCAGCGCGTGGAGGAGAAGAGCTACATGTTCGTCGCGCCCGACGCCGTCCCCAAGAGCTGATCGAACAGCTCGCGGTAGCCGCGCAGCGCCTGGCGCATCTCCTCGGTGTCGGCGGCATCACCGCGCGCCCACCGGCTTTCGAGCTCCTCGCGCCGTCGCGAGCACCGATCGGTGAGCTGCTGCAGCGCGTCGGCCACCAGCGCGTCCGCCCGCGTCACGGCATCCTTGGGATCGTCGACGAACTGCGTTTGAACCTCGCGCCACTGCTCGCGCAACTTCGCGGATCCGGAATCGGCTTGCGTATGGCCGTTTCCGGGATGCTGCGCCCGCCCGGGCTCGCCCTCGGCGAACAGCCGCTCGCCGGGCTGCCGTCGGACGCCGGGCTGCTGTTGTCCCTCGGGCTGCTGTTGTCGCGGCACGGGATCCGCAGCGCCGAACATCGGATCGCCCCCGGGGTGATGTTGGCGTGCGGCGGGGTCGGCGAACGGCCGGTCGGTGGTGCCCTGCTGCTGCTCCATACCGGTCCGGGGATCGAAATACCCCTGGTCATCACGGGTGGGCTCACCCTCGCGGGTCGGCGGGCCGGGCTGGAATTCGTTGCGCGGGTTGGGTTCCTTGCTCATGGCAGTACCTCGATGGTGAAGACGGGCTATCAGTGGTGGGGTCGGGCGTCGCCGGAGTGGCCGCCGTCGAGTAGATCGGCGAACAGTTCGCGGTAGTGGACGATGGCCGTGCGCATGTCCTCGGTGGAGACCGCACCGCGTTCGGCGCGGACGGCGATGTCGTGCGCGCTGCGGAACTGGCCCAGCGGGCGGGCATGTTCCACCGAAAGATCCGCCAGCTGCTGGTCATAGCTGTCGCGCGGATAGCCGCGATCGGTCATCGCCTGATTGACCAGCCGGTCGGCCGCATCGAGCGCGCCGCTCGGGTCATCGATGAACTGCTCCTGGATATGCGTCCACGCCGCCTCGTAGCGGTGCTTCTCGTCCGGTGACAGCTCGCGCAATTCCAGTTGGTCGTGGCGCTTTTCGCGCTCGACCAGCTCCTGCTCGGCGACCTTGCGGTTCTGCGCTTCCTGGACGGTCCGGTCGTATTCGGGGCCGAAGCGCTCCCGCAGCTTCTTGCTGCGTGTGCGGGGTCGTAGTGCCGCCATGACAATCAGCAGCACCACGACCACCACCGCGATGATGATCACGACGACCCATGCTGTGCTCGACATTCGATCCTCCTGGTCGAGTCCGCTCTGTGCCGACGTAATGCCTCGCCGCCGCGACCTCAAACCGGAACGATCACTCCCCCTTCAAGAGCTCGATGATCGGGGCGAGCTTGCCCATGTTGTGTTCGAGCACGGTGATGTAGTTGAACCCGAAGCGCTCCCGGCGCTCGCGCAATGCCTCGGCCATCTGCTCGGCGGTGCCCAGCAGGATGACGGGCAGATCCTCCACCGCGCCGTCGAAGCCGAACGGAAGGTGCTCGGTCAGGTAGGCCATGGTGGCCTCGCGCTCCTCGGGCGCGGCGATGCCCTGGACGAGCAGATTGAATTCGACACTGCCGTCCCGGTTTCCGAGCAGCCCGCGCACGTAGTCGGTCTTCTTCTCGGTCGCGTCCGCGTCGGCGAGGGTGAGTTTGCCGCTGTCGGCGGAACTGGCGCCGGTGAAGGCGACGATGTCGGCGTGCTCGGCGGCCAGCCGCAGCGCACGCTCACCCCAACCGGCGAGGAGCAGCGGCGGCCCGTCGGGCTGAGCCGGGCGCGGCTTGTACTCCGGATCGGCGAACAGCCTCCGCAGGGTCGTGACGGTCTGCTCGAGATGGGTGACCCGCTGGCCCGGGGAGGGGAACGGCATTCCGGCGGCCTCGAATTCGGCCTGCACATACCCCGACCCGAGCCCCAGCTCCACGCGCCCATCGGTGAGCTGATCGAGTCCGGCCACGTCCCGCGCCAGCAGCACCGGATTGTAGAAGGGCGTATTCAGCACGAAGGTGTTCAACCGCGGCCGTTCGGTGACATCGGCGGCCAGCATGAGCGCCGGGAACGGCGCGGGCAGGCCGAGATGATCGGGCACGCCGATGACGTCGTAGCCGAGCGCCTCGGCGCGACGGCACTTCTCGATCCAGTCGGTGCGGGAGGACGGTGCCGTGAGGTTCACGCCGAAGCGGAAAGGGAGGACCATAGATCTTGTCTACCAGTGGAATCCGGCGTCGAGCATCCGTCGAGGCGAACGGGGCCGAGGGCACGTCATCGGGGTGCGGCGAAGGCTGCGAAGCCGCACCCGATGAATTACTGCACGGACTGCGGCGAATGCCGCCCGTGCGGCGGAACCGCGCGCCATCATGGGATATTGCCCGGTCCGGACGCACCGCGAGGAGTTTGCGCCATGACACAGCTGCCCGCCCCGGCGCATCAGCGTGCGGAGTTGGAAAAGGCGTGGGCGCGTTGGACGTCCGGGTCCGGCCAGCCGCCCCCGAGCACCGATGTGGTGCTGCGTCACGAGGTGGTGGAGTCCTGGGAGCGGTCGCTGCGCACCGTGGATCCGGCCCGCGCCGTCGCGCCCGCCACCGATCGGGACGAATTGGGTTCGCGCTGGGCCGAATCGCCGTTGCGCACGCCGATCACCGAGATGGCGGGTGAGCTGCGGGCGCTGGCGGAGGATTCGGGGCTGGTCGCGGTGGTCACCGATGACACCGGGACCGTGCTGTTCAGCTGTGGCGACCGGTCGGTCCGCCGACGGGCCGAGACCGTCAATCTCGCGCCGGGCGGCTGCTGGGACGAACCGTACATGGGCACCAGCGGCGTGGCGCTCGCACTGCACAGCGGCCGGCCCGAACAGGTCTGGGCCGCGGAGCATCTGGTGGAGGCCCTGCACGGCTGGGTCTGCTACTGCGCGCCCATCCGGGCCGCCGACGGCCGCCAGCTGGGTGTCCTGGATCTATCGACGTATTGGGATCGCTCTCATCCACTCATCCTCACGACCGTCCGAGCCCTGGTGACTGCCATCGAAGCCCGAGTGCATGCCGGACAGACCCGCCCCACCGGGCACACGCGATTGGAATCGCTGGGTGTGCCGCGGCTCTACAAGGCGGGCAAGCAGGTGTCGATGCGCCCGCGGCAGCTGGAGATCCTGACGCTGCTGGCGCTGGAGCCGGAGGGCTTCACCCCGGATCGCTTGCACGAGGCCGTCTATGGCGAACGGTCGGTGTCCTCGAGCACCCTCAAGGCCGATGTCTCCCGGCTGCGCGCCGCCACCGACGGCCAGATCGCCGACCGCCGCTACATGCTCACCGAACCCCTCGCCTGCGACGCGGTCGAACTGCTGGCCGCACTCGAGGCAGGCGACCTGACGACGGCGGTGCGGCTGTATCGCGGCCCGCTGCTGCCGGATTCGGATGTCCCGGGCATCGTGCAGTGGCGCGAGCATCTCGACGTCTGTCTGCGCACCGCGGTGCTCGCGGACCGCAATCCCGAGCACGCCCTGCGCTTCGGTCAGCGCTGCCCCGACGATATCGAGATCCACGAGCACGCCCTGCAACTGCTCCCCCACGGCGACAGCCGCCGTGCGCTGGCAACCGGTCGGCTGCACACCGCACTGCACGCGTAGGCAGTCCGGGCTCGGCCCTTCGGGCCCGGCGATCACGCATCGGGTGCAAGCTCGCACACTGCGCCACGCACACCGAGTCCTCGCCCGAATTGTCGGTTACCGCAGGCGAATTCGCAGGTCACCGCTCGGCAATCGAAGGCAGTGACTCAGCAACGTTTCGCCAACCGGACGCCAACCTCCCGCCAACCTTCGCGGTTCATAGTGACCCCCGTCACCGCAGATATGCGATCAGGGAGCCGCGCCATGATCTATGCCAAGCCTGGCACCGACGGGAGCATCGTCAGCTTCAACCGCCGCTATGACAACTTCATCGGGGGTGAGTGGAAACCGCCGATCGAGGGCAGATACTTCGACAATCCCTCGCCGATCGACGGTGAGACCTTCTGCGAGGTGGCGCGTTCGGGCTCGGCGGATATCGATATGGCCCTGGAGGCCGCGCACCGGGCGGCCGACGCCTGGGGTGCCACATCGGTGACGGATCGTGCCAACATCCTCAACAAGATCGCCGACCGGATCGAGGCGAACCTGGAGAAGCTCGCCGTCGCCGAGACCTGGGAGAACGGTAAGCCGGTCCGCGAAACCCTAGCCGCCGACCTGCCTTTGACGGTGGACCACTTCCGCTACTTCGCCGGGGCGATCCGGGCGCAGGAGGGCACGATCTCCCAGATCGACGCCGACACCGTCGCCTACCACTTCCACGAGCCGCTCGGCGTTGTCGGACAGATCATTCCGTGGAACTTCCCGATCCTCATGGCCGCCTGGAAGC
Organism: Nocardia concava NBRC 100430; assembly: GCF_000308815.1. Classification (GTDB taxonomy): domain Bacteria; phylum Actinomycetota; class Actinomycetes; order Mycobacteriales; family Mycobacteriaceae; genus Nocardia; species Nocardia concava. Next base: position 180,851 of record NZ_BAFX01000075.1, on the reverse strand, counting down.
TGGCCCCCGCGCTGGCCGCCGGCAACTGCGTGGTGATCAAGCCCGCCGAGCAGACCCCGGCCTCGCTGCTGCTGGTGATCGAGCTCATCGCCGATCTGCTGCCGCCCGGAGTCGTCAACGTGGTCAACGGATTCGGCGTCGAGGCGGGCAAGCCGCTGGCGTCGAGCCCGCGCGTGGCCAAGGTCGCTTTCACCGGTGAGACCACCACCGGCCGGTTGATCATGCAGTACGCCAGCGAGAACATCATTCCGGTCACCCTGGAGCTGGGCGGCAAGAGCCCGAACATCTTCTTCCCGGATGTGCTGGCCGCCGATGACGACTTCCTCGACAAGGCGGTCGAGGGCTTCGTGATGTTCGCGCTCAATCAGGGCGAAGTCTGTACCTGTCCGTCCCGGGCGCTGATCCACTCGTCGATCTACGACGAGTTCATGGCTCGCTGCATCGAGCGCACCAAGGCGATCAAGGGCGGCAATCCGCTCGATGACTCGACCATGATCGGCGCGCAGGCCAGCAACGACCAGTACGAAAAGATCCTCTCCTACGTCGATATCGGCCGCAAAGAGGGCGCGAAGGTGCTCACCGGCGGCGAGATGCGCAAGGTGGAGGGCTTCCCCAATGGGTACTACATCGAGCCGACCATCTTCGAGGGCCGCAATGACATGCGGATCTTCCAGGAGGAGATCTTCGGTCCGGTGGTAGCGGTGACCCGCTTCGACAACGAGGTCGAAGCGGTCACCATCGCCAACGACACCCTCTACGGCCTGGGTGCGGGCGTCTGGAGCCGCGACGGGAACACCGCGTATCGGATGGGCCGGGCCATCAAGGCCGGCCGGGTGTGGACCAACTGCTTCCACGCCTATCCGGCGCACGCGGCGTTCGGCGGCTACAAGAAGTCCGGTATCGGCCGCGAGAACCACTCCATGATGTTGGACCACTACCAGCAGACCAAGAACCTGCTCGTCTCCTACTCGGCGCAGAAGCTCGGATTCTTCTGAGGCGCACGCCATGACGGGCATGGGACACCGCCGAACCAGACGGGCCGCACAGTCTGCGAGGAGCGTGATGAAAGCAGGTTCCGTATCCAGAGTGACCATCACCGAAGCCGCGACCGACATGCTGCAGCGGCTCATCGACCACCACGGTCCGGTGATGTTCCACCAATCCGGCGGCTGCTGCGACGGCAGCTCCCCGATGTGTTACCCCCTCGGCGAGTTCCGGGTGGGCGCGGCCGATGTGCTCCTCGGTCGCGTCTTCCCGGACACGGCGTTCTGGATGAGCGCCGACCAGTTCGAATACTGGCGCCACACCCACCTCACGGTCGATGTCGTCCCCGGCCGCGGCGGTGGTTTCTCCCTCGAAGCCCCCGAGGGAGTCCGATTCGTCATCCGGTCACGCCTGTTCACCGATGCCGAAGCAGCGGTGCTGGAAGCGGCTCCCGCTCCGCTGCGAGGCAACGAACTGGCCGGATGAAGAAGGGTGGCGCGGCCGGTTTCTCCGGGTCGGCCGCGCCATCGCAAACTCGCCGCGCGTCGGCCGTGACACGCGCGAACTCGCGAAAAGCCAAGCTATACAGGACAATTCGGGTTCCCATGGGGGTTGGTGCGCAATAGTCTTGGAACATGAGTTCGAGTCCGGCCTCCAGGTCCTGGTCGACAAGCCATACCAGCAGCCATACGATTGGCAATATGGGTAAGGCGACATTCGTGATTCCGGATGACCTGCTAGTAGCAGTGAAGCGGTGTGCCGGAGTCGGCAAGCAATCCGAATTCGTCACGCGCGCCATTCGACGCGAATTGCTGCGTCTCGAGGTCGAAGCTATTGCCGCCGCCGAGGCGGCAGCGGGGGGACCGGACCTCAGCTTCGAGAAAGCCTTTGAAGAGGACGGATTCCCGAGCCCGTGACAACGCCGCCCATACCTGGCTATGGTCCGCAACGACGTGGGGAAATCTGGACAGTTCGGGCCCCGAAAGGCCCTGAGTTCTCGGTGATCGTCGCCGATCCAGATTGGCTGGCCGCGAAAAGGCCTGTCATTGCGGCCTTTCAAGTGATCGCCCGAGCTGAGCGATTGACGGATCTCGCATTGCTGTCCATGGACCTTCCGGACGGCCGCGTAGCTGCTTCCTACAAGCTGGTAACGCCGTTGCGGGAGCGCTATTCGGTACTTGAAGGACAGCTGAGCGGCGCGGATCTGGATCGTTTCGAGACATTGATCAGCCGCCGCTGGGATCTCTGACGATTACCGCGGGACGCGGCCTGTGCCGATCCAGGCGGTGGTGGAGAGTGGGGTGCCCGGGGTGTAGTGGCGGCGGAGGTAGTCGATCATGATTTGCTCCTGGGCGGCCCATTCGGTTTTGTCGGTTCGGCGGCGCATGGCTTGCAGGGGTGCGCTGCCGCGGGTCATCTTTTCCCACATCTGATCCGCGTCGGAATAGGTGAAGGACTCGGCGCGCGGGCGCACGGTCACGTTCTCGAATCCGGCTGCCAGGAGCTCCTTTTCGAACACTGCGGGGTTCTCGAGGCTTTCCATGTTCGCCTGCGGTGCGGGGAAGCCGGGGATTCCGGCCTGGTATGCCTCGAAGAGCAGGGTCATCAAGGGTGAGTCCGCGACGGGGGCCCAGCTCGACACCACCACGGTGCCGCCGGGGCGCACCACGCGGTGCAATTCCGCGAAACCCTTCGCGCGATCGGGGAAGAACATCAGGCCGAACATCGAGAAGGCGGCGTCGAAAGTGTTGGCGGCGTAGCGCAATTCCTGACCGTCGCCGACGCCGGTGAGGACGTTGCTCACTCCGCCGCGCATGATCGCGGTTCGTAGCCGCCGGATCATCGCCGGGGAGAAGTCCACCGCGACGACCTCGCCGACCTTGGGCGCGGCCAGCAGCGCGAGCACTCCCGGCCCGGTCGCGACGTCGATGACCCGGGAACGCCGGGTCAGGTCGACCGAGTCGACGGCGTGAATCGCGAACGGGCGCATCAGATCCGACATGATGTCGTCGTAGTTCTCGGCTATCTGGTCCCACGCGTCCGGCGCGGCAAGTGGGTTCTGCGACATTCGACCACCCTTCCGACGGGTACAGCGTACGCGCGCCGGGCGGGTGGTCCAGTCGAGGCTTGTCAGCGGCCGGGGAGGAAGCGGAAGCTGCGGGCCAGGGTCATGAGCAGGCGCTGCCACTTGTCCTGGGGTAGGAAGGCGGGGGCGTCGAGGTTGAGGAAGCGGGTGACGACGATGGACTGGGGTTCGGTGAACTTCAGGAGGCCGTCGGGGCCGTGGCGGCGGCCGACGCCGGAGATGCCCATGCCGCCCATGGGGGCGCCGGTGGTGCCCCAGGCGGGGGCGTAGCCCTCGTCGACATTGACTGTGCCGGCGTGCAATTGCTGGGCGATGCGCTCGCCTTCGGCCTTGCTGGAGGCCCAGACGCTGGCGTTGAGGCCGTATTCGGTGTCGTTGGCTCGGGTGATCGCCTCGTCCACCGAGTCGACCGGGTAGATGGAGACCAGCGGGCCGAAGGTCTCGTTGCGGCCGCATTCCATGGCGTCGGTGACATCAGCGAGGACGGTCGGTTCGAAGAACAGCGGGCCGAGGTCGGGGCGGGCATTGCCGCCGGTGAGGACCTTCGCGCCCTTGGAGACCGCGTCGGCCACGTGCTTGGTGACCGTCTCCAGCTGGGATTCGGAGATCAGGCTGCCGATATCCGTCGAGAAGTCGTATGCCGCACCGAGTTTGGCGGCCTTCACCGCGGCGACGAACTTCTCGGTGAACTCGTCGGCGATCGGGCGCTCGACGTACATGCGCTCGATGGAAATACAGAGCTGGCCCGCGTTGGAGAAGCAGGCGCGGACCGCGGCCTTGGCGGCCTTGTCGAGATCGGCTCCGCGCGTGACGATCATCGGGTTCTTGCCGCCGAGTTCGGCGGAGAAGCCGATCAGGCGGCGACCGCACTGTTCGGCCAGGGTGCGACCGGTTGCCGAGGAGCCGGTGAACATGAGGTAGTCGCACTGGTCGACGATGGCGGTGCCGACCACGGTGCCGGGACCGGGGACCACGGCGTAGAGATCACGCGGGAGCCCGGCGCGGATGAACAGTTCGGCATTGGCCAGCGAGGAGTACGGGGTCTGGCTGTCGGGCTTGACCACCACGGCGTTTCCGGCCACCAGCGCGGGAATCGAATCGCCGACCGACAGCAGCATCGGGTAGTTCCAGGGCGCGATCACGCCGACAATGCCCTTGGGAACCGCCCGCACCGACGCCCGGTTCAGCACCGGGAACGCGCCGGGCACACTGTGCGGTGCGAGCAACTGCGGTGCCACCCGGGAGAAGTAGCGGGCCGCGAGCATCAGGCCCATGACCTCTTCCTGCGCCGCCCACCGCGCCTTGCCGGTCTCGGCCTGGATGATGTCCATGAGGAATTCGCGATTCTCGACCACCAGCGCCCGGTAGCGCTCCAGCACCTCGGCGCGCTGCTTGGGCGTGCGCGCGGCCCATTCGACCTGGGCGGCACGGGCTTTGGCGATGGCGGCGCTGACATCGGCGGCGGTCCCGACCGGCACCGAGCCGAGGGTCGCTCCGGTGAACACCTCGGTGATCGCGCGGGTCGCGTGCTCCTGGGTGGAATCCACGGCCGCGAACGAACCCAGCCGTTCGAATACCGCGGCAGCCGGCACCGGCATCATCGCCTCCTACTTACGAGTAACTTAGGGATACACACAATCTACCCCGTGTCACCCGCACCGGGCCGCGACTGTGTGATCCCGGCCGTTCGCATCGGCCATGCGGCCGGAAATGTCGGTATCGCCGCAGATTTGCCGATTCGCCCGGCTATCCGGGAGTAATGTTCTCGGCGGGGTGCTTTGATCCAGAAGGAAGTGCCCACGATGACCAGGTTCGTTCAGGCGATCGAGTTCAAGACCACCCATATCGACGAGTTCAACGAGAAGCTCGACGCCTGGCTCGCCGCGACGGCGGGCAAACGCACGGCGCTGCACAGCATGGAGACCAAGGATCGCGACCGCGCCGATACCTATCTGCAGATGGTCGAATTCCCCTCCTACGCGGAGGCGATGCAGAACTCCGATCTGCCGGAAACTACCCGCTTCGCAGAGGAAATGGCCGAACTCTGCGACGGGCCGGCCATCTTCCGCAACCTCGACCTGCTCCGCGAGGATGACTTGTCCGACGGCCAGGGCGCCCGGACGCTGATCGTGAGAAGTCTCGACAACCCCGACGAAACCCGGCCGTTCGAAGCCGGAGCCGGTCGGCTGGATCTGATCGAAACTCCGTCCGGCGCGGTCGGCCGCGCCGTGTTCGAACCGGGCTGGCGCTGGTCCACCCACGTCAAACCGATCGCCGGAACAGACACCTGTCAAGCCATGCACGTGGGCTACTGCCTTTCCGGACGAATGCACATCCGCATGGACGATGGCAGCGAAACCGATGTCGGGCCCGGCGATTTCATGTTCTGCCCTCCAGGCCACGACGCGTGGATCCTCGGCGACGAGGCGTGCGTGATGCTCGATTGGGCCGCCGCGGCCGATTACGCGAAACGTCATTGACCCGGATCGGTGACGACGAGATCGAGCATGGGGCGATGCGGCACTCCGCTGCGAGCGGGGTGCTGCATCGCTGTCCGTAATGCCGGGATAAAGACTTCTACCTGCGCAATCTGTAACCGATCGGGTGCCCGCGGCGAACAACAGGCAGTAGTACCCCGGGCAGGGATCGCGTATCACCCGGAAAGAGATTCGGTGGGCGAAGGCAGCGCCCGCCGATCCGGCCGCGATCCCGCATCCGCACGAGGGGTGTGGATGCGGGATCACCGGAAGCCGGTGCGGCCCTGCGCTATTCGTTCACCAGGACCGGAATCGAGAGCACTGCCGCCGCGACCGACGCATCGGACGGGGCCGAGGTGATGGCGAAGGAAATACCATCGTTGCTCGGCACATGAGGGCCGCCCGAGACCGGCTCCTCATCGGCATGGGCAAAGGTTCCGGTACCCACCAGACGGCCGCCCGCGTCGTAGAAGGCCGCGTTCAGCTCCAGCGCGAGCACATCGCTCACATCGGTGGTGATGGCGAGAGTGCCTCGCACCGTGGCGCCCTCGAGCCGCGTGCCGCTCAACCGCACCCGGTCGGTGAACGGCCCCGGCGACAGCCGCACCTCACCGGGCGCGACGGATACCGCCGCGGCGGGCGGCTCGGCCGTCCGCGGTGCGGCCGCGGGAGCCGCCGCGGGCTTCGGTGCCGGAGCCTCGGGCGTGGACGAGCAGCCCACGACCGACGCCGCCAGCAGACCCAGGATCAGCACACCGGCCGCACGCCTCACGGCAGCAGCGCCTTGTGCATCTTGGTGTACAGCGAGGTGTTGTCCTGGCTGGCCGCGAACACCTGCGCGCCCGGACCGAACGCGTAGATCTGCACATCCGCGCCGGTGTGGTTGCCCGACAGGTAGGTCAGCCACAGGCTCGCCTCGGGCGAACCGTCCTGCACGCCGGCCGCGTCATCGGGGGTCCGGAAAGTCGCGGGCGCGAAGTTGCGCGGATCCGCCTGTCCCGCACCGTTGATGAACCCGGTCGAACGCGCCGGATCCTTCACGTTCTCCTTGCCGTCGCGGCCGGGCTTGCTGTTGTTGGCCGGGTTGGTGGCGTCGACATTGGTCGGCGGCGCGACGGCCTCGGCATTGGTGAAGGTGTTCTTCTCGATGATGTTGAAGCCCGCGCACTCGTGGTCGGCGGTCACGATCACCATGGTGTGGCCGTCCTTCTTGGCGAAGTCCACGGCCGCGGCCACCGCGTCGTCGAACGCCTTGACCTCGTCGAGGGTCTGGGCGGCGTCGTTGGCGTGCGAGCGCTTGTCGATCAACGCGCCCTCCACCTGCAGCAGGAAGCCCTTGCCGCCCTTGTTGTTCGAGAGCAGGTCGATGGCCTTGGTGGTCATCTCGGCCAGCGTCGGCTCCTGCTTCTGCGGGGCGCCGTCGGGCAACGCGTTCTTGGCGTTGGTGACGGTCAGGTTCCCGCGGTTGAACAGGCCGATCACCTTCTTGCCGTTCACCGACTTCAGGTCGGCGGCGGTGGCAACCTTCTGGCTCTCGGCCGTCTGCGCCTTCAGCGCCGGATCGCCCATGCTGCCCAGCACCTGATAGCCGTTGTCCTGCATGACCTTCTGGTCATCGGGCTCGAAGCGGGCCAGGCCGCCACCGAAGATGACATCGGCGGTGTTGTTGCGGGCGATCTGCTCGGCGATCGGGGTGACCAGCATCTTGTCCGCCGGCTGCGCCTCAAAGCTGCCGTCGGCCTTCTTGGGCAGGCAGCTCGATTCGCTGAACGTCGGTCCCTGGCAGCCGCGCAGCAGGGAGTGACTAAACATGGCGGCGGGGGTGGCGTCGGTGATCTCAGCGGTGCTGACGTTGCCGGTCGCGAATCCGGCCTGCTTGGCCTGCTCCATGAGCGTGGGCACCGGCTTGCCGTACGCGTCGACGCCGATGGCGGCGTTGTAGGTCTTCACACCCGAGGACCAGGCGGTCGCCGAGGACGCCGAGTCGGTCACCAGCGACGGCTGGGCGCTGTTGGGTTCGACCGCGTAGGTCGCGACCGCGCCCACGTAGGGCAGCTGCTCCATGTTCAGGCGGCCGTTCGCTCCGACGAACCGCTGTCGCGCGGCGGTGACATGGGTACGTCCCATGCCGTCGCCGAGCAGGTAGATGATATTGCGCACCTCGTTGTCGGCCTTCTTGTCCGACCCACAGCCGGCGACCAGGGACGCCCCGGCCACGGCGGCCGTGATGGCGGCGATCGCGCCCAGCCAGGCGCGCTTTCGGTTCTGCACTTCGTCTCCTCCGTCCTCGCGCCCGGGTCACCGTGCGCGGCCCGCTGTCCCGGGCGCGGCTGAAGGTAGTGCTGCAGGTTTGCCCGCTCGCGACTCACAGGAAGCCCACAGTTGGATCGCAGGTAAACGAATGATCTTGGTGCCGCGTCGACAGCGCGGCCGTCACCCGGCTTATCGGTGCCCGGTCGGCGATGTCAAATCCCGTCCCGCACAAAAGGACTCACATCGCAGCGGCCCCCGCACCGCAGTTACGTTGCAGCGATGCGCTTTCCGAAGTTGGGGGTTCGGACCCGGATCCTGGCCATCGCGCTGGTCCCGAGCCTGGCGCTGGTGTTCATCGGCGTCGGCGCGGCCGGCACCCTGGTGGACCGCTCGCATCGGGCCCGCAACTGGGCCGACGAGATGCAGGCCGGTATCGCGCCCACCCGCGAGCTGATCGAGGCCGTCGAGGCCGAACGGCAGCTCACGTTGTGGCAGATCGCCGGTATGGATATCGATGTGCGGCAGCTGACCACGGCCCGCCAGCGCCTGGACAACGCGCTGCGCGTGCTCGCGCCGACCCAGTCGACCCTGACCGCCATGGGCCCGGAGTCCATGGGCAAGGCCACCGACGCCATCGCCCAGGTGACCAAGGCATTGGCCGGACTGCGCTCGGGAATCGACACGGGCACGGTAGCGCTCGCCGATGCCTATGCCTTCTACAACCGCATTCCGCAGAGCGTGATGGCGGGCGTGGAGGTCGCCCAGAAGACCGCGCCCGACGCGGCCACCGCCGTGGAACTGACCCAGGCCGCCGACGTGTTGCACAGCCTGGAAGCCATGAGTCGCGCCTACGCGCTGGGCGCTTCGCTGATCGAGGGCAACAACCTCTCCCCCGCGCTCGGCATGGAATACCTCAGTCTGGTCGGCTATTACCGCACCCGGGTCGACGGCATCGCCACCTCGCCCGATGAAGAGCAGGCTGCCGCCGCGAAGGCGCTGGTCTCGAGCGCGGCCTGGCAGCGGCTCGGCATGATCGAACCCGTACTGGCGCAGCGCACTCTGCCCCAGGCCGACACCTCCGGGTCCGGCGGTGCGGCGAAACGCGCCACCCCGCAGTCGCTTCCGATCTCGATCGCCGACTGGCAGCGCAGCTCCGAGGAGGTCACCCACGGCCTGGCCGACCTGTGGCAGGCCGAGAATACCGAGGCCCAGCACCTGGCCAGCGCCGCCGCCTCCGACACCACGCGCAAATCACTGTGGGCCGGGATCGGCATGGTCGTGGTGGCTCTGGTCGCGATCCTGGTCGCGCTGGTGCTGGCCAACCGGATCATCGGCAGGCTCCGGCGTTTGCGCGACCGCACCTTCGCCCTCGCCGACGAGCAGCTGCCCGAAACGATGCGGCGGCTGGCCGCGGGCGAACACCTCGACGCCGAGGTCGAAACACCCACCCTGGACTTCGGCCACGACGAAATCGGCCAGGTGGCCGAGGCTTTCGGCCACGCCCACGCGAGCGCCGTCACGGCCGCGGTCACCGAGGCCCGCACCCGCGAGGGCGTGAAATCGGTGTTCCTCAATATCGCGCATCGCAGCCAGGTGGTGGTCCACCGCCAGCTCGAGATCCTCGACGCCGCGGAATCGCAGCAGGAGGATCCGGCGCTGCTGGACATCTACTTCCGGCTCGACCATCTCGCCACCCGGGAACGCCGCAATGCCGAGAACCTGATCATCCTCGCGGGTGGCCGCCCGGGCCGCCAGTGGCGCAATCCGGTGCCGCTGCTCGAACTGGTGCGCAGCGCGGTCGGCGAGACCGCCGACTACACCCGGGTCCGAACCGGCCGCCTGCCACAGGCTTTCATCGCCGGTCTGGCCGTCGCCGACCTCATCCACCTGCTGGCCGAGTTGATCGACAATGCCGCCAGTTTCTCCCCGCCGCAGTCGCGGGTGGAGATCTCGGGCGCGTCGGTCGGACGCGGTGTCGCGGTCGAGATCAGTGACCAGGGCATGGGCATCCCGCCCGCCGACCTGGAGCGGCTCAACGATCTGCTGAGCGCGCCACCGGATTTCGCCGTGACCAGCCTGTCCGAGGATTCGCGCCTGGGCCTGTTCGTGGTCTCGCGGCTGGCGGCCCGGCACGCCGTCTCGGTGCGCCTGTCGGACTCCGATTACGGCGGCATCCGCGCGATCGTGCTGATCCCTTCGGCGGTGATCGAGGGCGAAATCGCCGCCGCCGAACCGAAACCGATCGAACGGCAGCCGCAGCGCAGCGCTGAACTCGAGCAGGCGGCCGCCCAAACCGCCGTGGAGTATCCCGGTGCGGGACCGGACTGGGCCGATCGGGTCAACCAGTTCCGTGCGTCCAACCGGGACCACTCGGCGGGCATTGCCGCGCCCGCGGTCCCGGCCGAATCTCGCCCGGAGCTGCCGCGACGACGCCGCCAGGAGAACCTCGCTCCCGAATTGGCCGAGGCGCCCACCCCCGAGACCACCCCCACGCCCTCCGCCGAACGCAGCGCCGAACAGGCGCGAGACCTGTTCTCGGCCATCGAGAACGGCACCCGGCAAGCGCGGCTGGCCGATCCCGGCGCGCACCCGGCCACCCCCTCCCGACAGAAAGACGACGGTGAACACCTCCCCCGCTGGTGATTTCGATTGGCTCCTCGACGATCTCGTCGACAAACTCGCGGGGGTGCAACACGTCGTGGTGCATTCCACCGACGGCCTGCTGCTGGGCCGATCGGCCGGGCTGAGCCGCGAGGACGCCGAGCACTTCAGCGCCATGTCCTCCACGCTGTTCGGGCTGTCCCGCAGTGCCGGACACCGATTCGACGGCGGCGCGGTGCGGCAGGCCGTCATCGAGCTCGATCGCGCGGTTCTGTTCGTGACGGCCGCGGGCGCGAACGCCTGCCTGGCGCTGCAGGCGGGGTCCGAAGCGAACCTGGGCATGGTCGCGTACGAGATGAACCTGACAGTGCATCGCGTCGGTTCCTTCCTCTCCGCAGCGCCCCGCCACCGCGCCTGAATCTCGTGAATTCCGCTGCGCCGCCTTTGATTACCGATCGCGGCAGAGGCCTGAGCAGCGGCAATCCCTGCGATGCACACGCATACATGAATCCGGAAGTCAATCTTGTTCCCGCTCAGCGGGACCCACGCGGCGAATGTGACATACGTCCCGTTACCTTTGCCCGATGTTCAGAGCGAGGCTCGGGGTCCGGACCCGCGTGCTCGCCATCGCACTCGTCCCGAGCCTGGCGCTGCTCGCGATCGGTGTGGGTGGCGCGGGGTACCTGGTGGTCGAGGGCAAGCACGCAAAGGAATGGGCGGAGGCGTTGACCAACGCGGCCCCCACCACCTATGACCTGATTGCCGCGGTGCAGCAGGAACGTCAGCAGTCCATCGCCCAGATGAGCGGCGGTGAGGACGCCAACCCGAAGACCTTGGCGCAGGCCCGCGTTCGCCTCGACAAGGCGTTGCAGGGCCTGGCCGCGATCACCCCGACCATGGCGAAACTCGGCCCCGCCGGCATCGGCAACGATGTGGGTGGCTTGACCACCCTCAGCACCCAGCTCGCCGGTGTGCGCGCGCAGATCGACGCCAATGGCATGGGCGTCTCCGACGTCTATTACTTCTACGGCAAGCTGCTCGAGGTCGTCTGGATCGGCACCCGCATGGTGGCCGACAATGCTCCCACCTCCGAAGTGGCGCTGGAGGTCGCGAACGGCCTGCAGGTCGTGCAGGCTTCCGAGATGCTCTCGCGCGAGGCCGCTGTGGCCGAGGTGCTGCTCGCGGGCGGCACGCTGCCGCCCGAGCTGGCCATCGAATTCTCCCGGGTGGCCGGTACTTACCGCGTGAACCTGGGCGTCCTGGCCGGTGGTGACGGTGGCACCGGTGACAAGGACATGCAGGCCCTCATGAACGATCCGGACTGGACGAAGATCGTCATGATGGAGAACACGCTGATCTCGCGTGCGCTCGATCCGATCACCGTGCCGCCCAGCAAGCCCGGCGCCGCACCGCAGCTCGCGCCCCTGACCTTCACGCCGCAGGAATGGCACGACACGGTCAACAAGCTCAACACCCAGATCCTGCACCTGTGGGACCAGATGAGCAGGCACAACGAGGGTTTGGCCGCCGAAGAGGGCGACCGCAACGCCCGCGACTCCGCGCTCGCCGGCGGTGGCATGCTCGCGGTGTCGGCGCTGGCCTTCCTGGTCTCGCTGGTGCTGGCCAACCGGATCATCCGCCGGCTCAAGGGCTTGCGCAACGAGACGCTGGTACTGGCCGACGAGGGACTGCCCGAGATCATGGCCAAGCTGCGCGAGGGCAAGCCGGTCGATCCGGTCGCCGAGGCCGCGGTGCTGGACTTCGGTTCCGATGAGATCGGCCAGGTGGCAAAGGCGTTCAACCACGCGCACGCCGCCGCCGTGACCGCCGCCGTCACCGAGGCCCGCACCCGCGAGGGCGTCAAGGCGATGTTCCTCAATATCGCCCACCGCAGCCAGGTCATCGTGCACCGGCAGCTGGAGATCCTCGATGCCGCCGAGTCGAAGCAGGAGGATCCGGCGCTGCTGGACATCTACTTCCGCCTCGACCACCTGGCCACCCGCGAACGCCGCAATGCCGAGAACCTGATCATTCTCGCGGGCGGTCAACCGGGCCGGCAGTGGCGTAATCCGGTGCAGCTGCTGGAAATCGTGCGCTCGAGTGTCGGTGAGACCCTCGACTACACCCGAGTCAAGATCGCCCGGCTGCCGGAGGTGTCCATCGCGGGCAGCGCCGTGGCCGACCTCGTGCACCTGCTCGCCGAGCTGGTCGACAATGCCGCGGCCTTCTCCCCGCCGCAGTCGCAGGTCGAGGTGCGCGGCGGCATCGTCGGCAAGGGTGTGGCCATCGAGGTCATCGACCAGGGCATGGGCATGCCCGAGGCGGAGTTCGCGCGGATCAACGAGATCCTCCGCGACGCACCCGATTTCGGTGTCAGCATGCTGCCCGACGACTTCCGCCTGGGCCGCTTCGTGGTCGCCCAGCTGGCCGCGCGCAACGGCATCTCGGTGCGGTTGACCGAATCGGACTACGGCGGCGTGCGCGCCATCGTGCTGGTGCCCAACAGCCTGACCGTGCAGCCGTCGGGCCGCACCGGCGAAATCCCGGCCGTGGCACGGCAACTCGATGTACCCGAGGCCTCGGCGGCGTCGCGGGCGGTGGCGGCGCTGCCGCAGCTGCCGGCGGCTCCCGCCTCGCAGATCTCGAACTACGAGCTGCCCATCGTCGGCTACCAGGCCGAGCCCGCCCCGCCGGTCGCCCCCGCCGCGCCGGTCAACCCGGTTGCGCCGGTCGCGCAGACGCCGCCGCAGTTCGAGCCTTTCGGTCCGTCGACCGGATCGCATGTGCCGCCGGTGATGTCCTTCGGTGCGGCCACGCCGTTCGACCCGCCGACCAACCCGCGGCCCGCGCCGGAACCCCCTACTCCCCCCGTACCGCCCTCGGAAAACGGTTTCCGGGCACGCGAATTCGGACGTTCCCATTACACTGGCTCCGACGTCCGGCCCGCGCTCCCGCGTAGGCGCCGGCAGGCAAGTCTCGCACCGGAATTGGCGCAGGAGCGCACGACCACCGAGTCGTCCTCCGAGTCCACCCGCACGGCCGAGCAGGCCCGAGACCTTTTCTCCGCCATCGAAAACGGAACCAGGCAGGGCCGCAAGGCCGATCCCGGTTCGTTCGGGCCTGAGTCGCAGGCGCTCTTTGGGCAAACACAGTCGGAACGACAGGAAGGCGACGGTGACCACCTCAAACGCTGGTGATCTCAACTGGCTACTCGATGATCTGGTCGACCGGCTCGCAGGCGTCCGTCACGCGGTGGTGCATTCCACCGACGGGCTGCTGCTGGGCCGCTCCTCCGCCATGAGCCGCGAGGACGCGGAACACTTCGGTGCCATGTCCTCGACCCTCTACGGTCTGGCGCGCAGCGCCGGCGGCAGATTCGACGGCGGCGGCGTCCGCCAGGCGGTGATCGAGCTCGAGCGCGCGGTGCTGTTCGTGACCGCCGCCGGCAGCCACGCCTGCCTCGCGCTGCAGGCCACCGAACAGGCCAACCTCGGCATGGTCGCCTACGAGATGAACCTGACCGTCCAGCGCGTCGGCAACTACCTGTCCACCACGCCCCGGCAGAACCTGGCCGGACAGGGCAACCCGCGGCTGTCATGATGCCGGGGCCGGGGGAACAGTGGTTCGATGACGCGGCCGGTCCGCTCGTGCGCCCCTACGCGCGGACCGGTGGCCGAACCATGGGCGCGGGGCACGATCTGGACATGCTGACGGTGGTGGTGGTGCCCAATACGGCCCCGCCGCTGCGGCGCGTCGAGCCGGAGTACACCGAAATCGTGCGGTTGTGCCGGCTCCCGCTGTCGGTAGCCGAGGTGTCGGCCGCCCTGCGGCTGCCCTTGGCGGTGACGAAAATCCTGGTGGGGGACCTGATTTCAGACAACATACTCAACTTCCGGGCCCCGGCCTCCCCCGAGGCGGCACCCGGTGACCTCAACATTCTGCGAGCGGTACTCGATGGCATTCGAAAACTCTGATACCGCCCAGCCCATGGCCGCCTCGGTGAAAATTCTCATCGCGGGCGGCTTCGGCGTGGGCAAGACCACGATGGTGGGGGCGATCAGCGAGATCACCCCGCTGCGCACCGAGGAACTCATTACCGAGTTGTCCGCGGGCGTGGACGATCTGCGCGGCGTGGAGGGCAAGACCACCACCACGGTGGCTCTCGACTTCGGCCGCATCACCATCGACCAGAACCTGGTGCTCTACCTGTTCGGCACCCCCGGGCAGGACCGGTTCTGGTTCCTCTGGGACGAACTTGCGCGCGGCGCGCTGGGCGCGGTCGTGCTGGCGGACACCCGCCGCCTCGAAGGCTCCTTCGCCGCAATCGATTTCTTCGAACGCCGCGGCGTCGCCTTCACGGTGGCGGTCAACTGCTTCGAGGGTGCGCCGCTCTACACGCCCGCCGAGGTCCGCGAGGCCCTCGACCTCGACGAGCGCATCCCGGTCCTGCTCTGCGATGCCCGCGACCGCGGCTCCTGCAAGAACGTGCTCATGACCCTGGTCGAGTACCTGATCGACCGCGCGGCCTCCACCGGCGCGCGGGTCTGATCCGCTTCCGCAGCAACGAGAATCGCGTCCACCCGAACTCCGGGTGGACGCGATTCTCGGTTTCGTGGACTCGGTCAGTCGAACCATTCGGGGTCGCCGGCTGCGATCAGTTTGCGCAGGGCGGACGGATCCTGGAGAGCTGTCTGCAGCAAGGTGCCGAGTCGGCGGAGGGCCTCGGCGTCCTCGCCGTAGGCGACGAACATTCCGGCCTCGGGGTCGAAGTTGATTCGTTCGGCCAGCCCGGCCTCCTGCGTCGCCACCGCCGAGCGGGCCACCCCGGCCCAGCCGTAACCGCCCCCGTCGTAACCGAATTCGGCGAAGACCGGTTCGGTGCTGAGCATGTTGTTGTCGGAGAGCATCAGGCAGTAATGGCCCGGCTTGTGGTCGTACTCGAAGAACACCAGCGGTGCGAAGGTCTCTCGATCGGTCACATCCGCGACAGTAACCGCTGAGACCGACAAACGCTCAGGCCAGGACCGCCCGCGCATCACCGGTCAGCGCTTCGAGCAGTGCCTTGTTCCAACCTCCGGAGGCCATGTCGTACAGGGCGAAGCTCGGGCCGAACGACCATGCGCCCCAGGAGAATCCGCGTTCCTCGGCGAGCAGGCGATTGAACGCGGTCCAGCGGGCCCGGGATGCGTTGTCGGCGTGCACCGAGGTTCCGAATTCGCCCAGGAAGATCGGACGGTCCGCCGCGGCGGCCCAGGCGGCGATCCCGTCGAATCCCGCGGTCAGCTCGGCCCGCTGCGCTGCTGTGCCGTCCCAGGTGTTGCCGAGCCAGGACTTCGGGTCGCCGAACGGTGTGGTGCCGAGCCATTCTTCGCCCTGCATGGTGAAGGTGATGGGCCAGTACTGGTGCACGGTGACGATGAGATTGCGGTCGGCGGCCGGCAATTCGAGCTGGGGCAGGGTGCGGGCGTTGTTGTACGCCCCAGGGCCCAGGACGACCGCTCGGTTCGGGTCGACCGCGCGCTGCGCCGCCAAGATGCGCGCGATGTAGTCGTTCCAGACTGCGTCGAGCGCATCACGCGGTTCGGCCAAGGGCTCGAGCAGGATTGACTCGGGGTGATCGGCGAACCGGGTCGCGACTTGATCCGTGATCGATAGCAGCCGATCCAGATGCTTGGGCGGATCCGCCATCAGCTCCGGATCCAGAAAGTTGGTGAGCACTAACGCGAGCCCGCGGTCGGTGGCCTGCTCCGCCAGGGTCGTGACGCGATCGAGCACCGAGCCCTCGATCCGGAAATCGGTTCCGGTGTGCGCGGCCCAGCACACCCCGAGTCGCACCGCCGTGAATCCGGCGTCCCGGCACAGATCGAGTTCCTGCTCCCCCACCGGTAGCGTCCATCCCTGCTCGATATCCGCCCCCAGATCGAGCCCGAGGTTGATGGTCCGCGCCAGCAGCCGGTTGGTGTCTTCGATAGCCATGTCACTCAATTCCTTTCGGCCAAACCAAACGACCCGTTCGCAGGTCGTCCGCGAAATTGACCAGCCAATCGCGCTCGGCGCGCCGCAGCGTCTGCCCGTAGGTCTGGTCGGTGAGGAAGATCGGCGGGACGTCCCCGGCGGCGGCCACCGCCGCGTCGACGGCGTCGATCTGCGCGTCGATCCGCTGGGCGCGCCGCGTCACCAGGTCGATGACCTCCGCCTCGGGCAGCGCGAACATGAACAGCAGGGCGGTGGTGAAGGCGGCGTGATCGTGTACCGGGTCGCTCAGGAGTTCGCGCAGCCACTCGGCCAGGGTGTGCAGGCCCGCGGCGGTGATCCGATAGACGGTGCGCTCGGGCCGGTTCCCTTCGCGCGCAGCGGCTCCCGCCTCGATGAGTCCCGCCGCGGCCAGGCGTGGCAGCGCGTCGTACATCGAGGCGTTCTTGAGTTTGAGCACCGCGTCATGACCGCGCTCGCGCATGACGGCTCGCATCTCATAGCCGTGGCGCGGTTTCTCCGCCAGCAGTCCGAGCACGGCCAGAGTCACCGGAGTCCGCAACAACCGTGGCGCCATACCACCCCATTGGTCGAAATCGTCTAGTCGAATTCGACTATAACTCCGGGCGTGGGAAAGCGCAGCGCCCCGCCGAATCCAGGATTCGGCGGGGCGCTGCGGAAATGCTTGCGGGAACGGTCAGTTGAGCTCGACGTCGGCGAAGTCGCTGATCCAGCGGTGGTCGCCGCGGGGGCTGTTGGGCTCACCCGGGCGGGTCACGCCGATGGCCTGCCAGCCCGCCGCCACGGCGGCGTCGACTTCGTCCGGATGATCCGAGAGGAAGAGAATCTGTTCCGTCGGAACGCCGATGGCGCCGGCGATCTTCTCGTAGGAGGAGGCTTCGCGCTTCGGGCCCGCCGTGGACAGGTCGAAGTGGCCGCTGATGAGCGGGGAGAGGTCGCCGCCGCGGGCGAAGGCGAACCAATCCTTCTGGTTGCGCACCGAACCCGAGGAGTAGATGTAGAGCTCGAGTCCGGCGTCGCGCCAGGCGCGCAGCACCGGGGGCACGTCGGGGAAGAACTCGCCGTGCAGCGAGCCATTGCGGAAGCCCTCGGCGCAGATGATGCCCTGGGCGGCCTTCAGCGGCTCGGACTTCACATCGGTGTTCAGCCAGTTGATGAGGATCTGCGCGACCTCGGCGGCATTCGCGTCCGGGCGCTGGGCCTGGGCGCGGGTGGCCTCCAGAATGGGATCGGCCGCGCCGCCCTCGTTTTCGGCCAGCCAGCTCGGGAGCCGGTCGCGGGTGTAGCCGTAGAGCTCCTCCCGCACCGAACTGGTCGGGCTGGTGGTGCCCTCGATATCGAGCACGACCACCTTGATCATGCCGGGGCCAGCAGTTCGTCGAGGGTCGGGAAGCCGCCGGAGATCTTGTCACCGGTGAAATCGCCGATCCAGCCGTCCTCTTCCTCGAAGAAGCGCACGGCCACGAACTCGGGGCGGGTGCCCATGTCGAACCAGTGCAGGGTGCCCGCGGGGACGGACACGAGATCGCCCGCGGTGCAGACGGTCGCGAGGACCTCATCGCCCAGGTGCAGGTAGAAGCAACCCGCACCGGCGGCGAAGAAGCGGACCTCGTCCTCGGCGTGGCGGTGCTCGTCGAGGAATTTGGTGCGCGCGGCGACGGCCTTGGCGGGCCATTCCGGGTCGGCGTCGTCGGGGTGGATGCGGGCCACGTCGATGAACTTGTAGCGGCCGTCGGCGTTCAATTCGTCGATGCGCGACTGGTATTCGGCCAGCAGTTCCTCGGTGGTGGTAGCGGCGCTGAAGCCCTCCAGCAGCGGCCAGCGCTCGAAGGTGATGCCGCGCTTGCCGAGCTCGGCGGCGATCACCGCGTCGTCGGAGGTGCGCAGGATGACGTCACTCGAGTCCTTATCGGACATGATCTGCAGCAAAGTCATAGCAGGGTTCCTTTCTCCGGAACTAATTCTGGCCCACCGGGATCTCACGGTGACCGGTCAAATTGGTCAGCTCGCACATGGCCTCAAGGCACTCGGCTCGATCGCGTGCCTGCGCGAGGGTCGCGCCCCAGGCGGTGATGCCGTGCCCGGCGATGAACAGCACGGGCGGGGCATCCGGATGCTCGGTCAGATACTTCTCGATGTCCACGCCGATCTGCGGGACATCGGCGTGATTCGGGAAGACCGGGATGTCGATGACATCCGGGCGGGCCGAACCCAGGCCCTTGATCAGCTCGTAGCCCGCGAAACGGGTTGTGGTGACGCCGGATCCGGCGGTCTTGATCGACACGGCGGTGGCGTGCGGCGGATGCACGTGGACGACCGCGTCGGCGCCGCGGGTGCGGTAGACGGCGGTGTGGATGGTGGTCTCGGCGGATGGCTTGCGGCCGGAGGCGTCGACCGGCTTGGAGTCGACGACCGCGACGGTCACCATGTCGGTGGCGGTGAGCTCGCCCTTCGACAGGCCGCTGGCGGTGATGACGGCCGTATCGCCCTGGCGGACAGAGATATTGCCCGCCGTGCCCGGCATCCAGCCGCTGGCGTACAGGCCGCGGGCGATATTCGCGATTTCGGCGCCCGCTGCAATCGTGCGCGCCGTGTCAGTCGAGGCGGCGGAAGTCCGGGCGGCACTCGGGTCGGCGAGCACGCCGAACTCGGTCACCACCGCGGTGACCAGCTCGGCCGGGGTGACATCGAAGGCCGGGTTGAACGTCTTGGTCCCTTCGGGAGCCGTTGCGACGCCGCCGAATCCGGTCACCTCGGCGGCCGCGCGCTGCTCCACCACGATGTCGGAGCCGCGCGCGGTCGAGATATCGCGCGTCGATTCCGGCGCGACCACGATGAACGGAATCCCGTGATGCTTGGCCGCGATCGCCAGCATGTAGGTGCCGATCTTGTTGGCCACGGCTCCGTCGGCGGTGATCCGATCCGCGCCGACGACCACGGCGTCAACCTGCTCGGTAGCCATGGCCCACGCGGCGGCGGAATCGATGGTGAGCCGATGCGGGATACCGGCTTCGGCCATCTCCCACGCGGTCAGCCGTGCGCCCTGCAGCAGCGGGCGGGTCTCGTCCACGATCACCTCGGCGAGCGCGTCGCGCTGGTGCAGCACTCGCAGCGCGCCGATGGCGGTCCCCCACGCGGTGGTCGCGAGCCGACCGGTATTGCAGTGCGTGAGCAGCCGCAGCGGTCGATCGCCGCACAGCTTCTGAATCAGATCCGCGGCCTCGGTGGCGGCGGCCAGATTCACACGCCCGTCCTCGGCCAGCATTTCCAGCGCCTCGTCGAGCATGGCCTGCACGCCCTCGGACAGCTTGGCGAGCGTGCGCTGCACACCCCACGCGAGATTCACCGCGGTCGGCCGGGCATCGGCGATGCGCGCGGCCTCGGCTTCGACCCGCGCGGCATCGACCACGCCATCGGCCGAGGCGGCCAGCGCCGCGATCACCACACCGAACGCGCCGCACACGCCGATCGCGGGTGCGCCCCGCACGGCCAGGGTTTTGATGGCATCGATGACCTCGTCGACCGTCGTGATCCGAAGCTCCCGCACCTCGTGCGGCAGCGCCCGCTGGTCGATGGTGACGAGCACACCGTCGGCCCACGCGATCGAACTCTGATCCATCTAGTTATGTCCTCTTGACTGTGTGATTGCGGCAGCGCCCACGGCCGCGGGCACACTCCACCGTATCGAACCCGGATCGACGCCTGACCGGCAGGTTTCGGATCAATGCAATCCGAATGCGCGGTTTCCGCCCGGAATGCGCGCGAGGACGGTAATGCGGCGCTCGGCGTTGTCAGCTCGCGTCCGGCGCACATACCGGATTACTCTCGCGGTATGGCTCGACAGCGTCGCACCCGGAAGATCACCGTGACGATGCCGGAGGACATAGCCGCCACCCTCGACGACTGGCGCAACTCCGGCCGCATTGCCTCGATCTCGAGTTTCGTCGCCGAATCCGTGAAGGCCCGCGTCGACCGCGCCGAATCCCTGGCGAGACTCGAGAACGCGCTCGGCGGCCGCCCGCCGCTGGACCTGATCAACCGCGCCCGCGCCGTTCAAGGCTTGCCCCCCTTATCGGATGAGGAGGAGGCCTCCGGCGACCGCGGCGCGGCATGACCCCCGCCGCTGCCCCGACGCTCGGGGGCGTTGTCTTCGATACTGCGGCGTTGACCGCCTGGGCCCATCGCGTCGCCTATGTGCAATCGGTCGTGTGGGCCACCGCGGATGCCGGCCACACGATCATCGTCCCTGCCACCGCCTTGGCCGCGGCCCGCGCACTGATTCCGCCGGGCCGCCTGGACATCCTCTCGGTGCTGCTGGATCTGCCGAATACGGTCATCCAGCCTCTGGACCGCCCCGCCAGCGATCACCTCGGCGACACATTGGCCGATCGGCCGGACGCGGATGCCCTGATTCCCGCCGGGCACGCCACTCTGGAAGCGGTGAGCCGGGATTGGCCCTGCCTCACCGACCGGCCGGACACCCTGCGCAAGCTGGACCCGCGGGTTCAGACCGACAAACTGCCCTGATCGGCTCGGGCGCAACTGGTTTCGCTCAGGCTCGGCCGAGTGCGAGGGTGACGTTGTGCCCGCCGAAGCCGAACGAATTGCTCAGCGCGTAGCGCAGATCCTGATAGCGCGGCTTGTCGGCGACGACGTCGAGGTCGGTATCGGGGTCCGGGGTCTCGAAATTCAAAGTGGGCGGGACGATCTGCTCGTTGAGCGTCCGCAATGTGAGCATGGCCTCCAGTGCGCCGACCGCGCCGATGGAATGGCCGAGGGCTGACTTGGGCGCGTACACCGAGGCTTTCGGTGTGACCGCCATGATCGCCTTGGCCTCGGAGGCATCGCCGACCTGCGTGCCGGTGGCGTGGGCGTTGATGTGGTCGATATCCGGGCCGGTCAATCCCGCGGTCGCGAGGGCCTTGCGCATCGCGCGGGCCGCGCCGTCGCCGTCGGGAGCGGTGCCAGTGATGTGGTAGCCGTCGGAGGTGATGCCCGCGCCGAGGACCCGGCCGAGAATGCTGGCACCCCGCGCCCGCGCATGTTCCTCGGATTCGAGGACCAGCAGCGCGCCCGCCTCGCCGAAGACGAACCCGTCCCGATCCTTGTCGAAAGGCCGTGAGGCGCGCTCGGGTTCGTCATTGCGGGTGCTCATGGCGCGCATCATGGCGAAACTTGCGATCGGCACCGCATCGATGTGGCCCTCGACGCCACCGGCGACCACCACGTCCGCCTCGCCGGTCGTGATGAGCCGCCAGCCGTGCGCAATCGCCTCGGCGCCTGACGCGCACGCGGAAACCGGTGCGTACACACCGCCTTTCGCCCCGATCTCCAGTCCGACCGTGGCGGCGGACCCGTTGGGCATGACCATCGGCACCGTCATCGGCGGAACCTTCCGATAGCCGCCTGTCTTCATCAGGTCCACGGCATTGACCAGCGCCTCACCACCGCCCAGCCCGGTGCCGACGGCCACCGCGAGCCGTTCCGCCTCGACCGCGGGCGTCCCCGCCTCCTGCCAGACGCGGCGCGCCAGCACCAATGCCAACTGCTGCACGAACGACATCCGCCGCTGTTCGATCCGGGTCAACTGCTCCCCTGGGTGCTGTACCAGCCGCCCGCCGATCCGCACAGGAAGATCATTCGCGGCGACGAAATCATCTGTGAGCGTGCCGATTCCGCTATCACCCGCGAGCAGCCGCGACCAGGTCGACTCGAGATCCGCGCCCAGGCAGGTGGTAGCCGCCATCGCGGTCACGACGACACCCCGCCGAGTTTCTGTACCAGTTGTTACAGTCATGCCGACATGGATACCTGTAGCACCCGCTACAGTCAACTTGTGCCCCGCCCACTCGACCACGCCCGCCGCGCCCAACTCCTCGAGGGCGTCATCGCCTACATAGCCACATATGGCCTGGCCGAACTCTCCCTCCGCCCGCTAGCGGACTACCTGGGCACCAGCTCCCGAATGCTGATCCACTACTTCGGCACGAAAGAGGCAATGCTGGTCGCCGCCTTGGAAACCCAACGCCCCGACATCCCCGCCCTCTTCTCCGACATCGACTCCGCCGAAGTCCTCCGAGACCGCCTCTCCGCCTCCTTCGCCCTCAACACCGCAGGCGAAGCCGCAAGCAGTCTTCCGGTCCTACTCCAGGTCCTCGGTGCCGCAACCGTTCCCAACAGCCCCTTCAAGTCCTATGCCACGGACGCCATCGAGGTCCTGGTTACCGCAATGACGGCCTCCCTCGCCCGAATCGACCCCACCCTCCCCCACCCCGAAGCCTCCGCCACCCTCCTCATCTCCGGCATGCGCGGCCTCCTCCAGGACTGGTGGATCACCGGCGACACCACCCGAGTCCAGCGCGCCGTGGATCTCCTGGTGTCCCAAGCCATTCCGCCCCTCAACGGGGGTGTAGGGAGGCGGCGAGGGTGAGGAGGTCTGGGAGGTGGGGGCCGTCAGTGGCTGCTCGGCGGATGGCCTCGGAAAGAGGAAAGGCCGCGACCTCGAGGATGGTCTCGGCGTCATCGGGATTGGTGGGTGCGGTCGTCAGGGTGACGTCGGCGGTACACCAGAGCCAGGCCTTGTTCGGGTGGGGTTGCCAGGGCCGGTAGGGCGTGGGGTGGTCGGTAGTGGCGTAATGCGCGCCGAATTGATGGATGGGGCCGGCCAATTCGGCACCGGCTTCCTCGGCGAGCTCCCGGATGACGCAAGATTCGATCGATTCTCCTGCCTCGCGGGTGCCGCCCGGCAGGATCCAGACGTCACGATCATCGCGACACAGGACGACGCGCTCACCAACGAAGCAAACAACGTGAATGTTCGTAACCAACTCATCAGGCGGAAGCTCGGTAGAAAACTGAACATCGAGCCCACCCCACTCCCACCGAGCCGGCGCATAGAGCACTGGAAACCGATCCGCAAGCGTCATCCCCCGACGCTACCGCCCCCTCGGATCGATGAGAATGCACTGGTGGACACAAACGTCGAGAAGACTTGTCCACCAGTGCATTCTCACGGGCTAGGCGGGGGCTTTTGTGGGGTGATTGCGGCGGATTGCCAGGGTGGCGATGGTGGACAGGGTTAGGAGGGTGAGGGCGAAGGTTGTTGTGCCTGTGGGGAGGCCGATGGCATCGCTCAGGTAGCCGGCGCTGACCGGGAGTAGGCCTGCGGGGATGTAGCCGCCGATGTTGAAGGCCGCGTTGGCTTCTGCGAGGCGGGTGGTGGGGATCGCGTCGCTCAGTAGGGAGAGGCCGCCGAGTTGGCCCAAGCCTTGGCCCGCCCCGGCGAGTAGGGCCGATGCGATCAGGGCGATCGACGACTGGAGTTGGACCGCGATTATGAGGGCCAGCATGCCCGAGGCGGTCGCGGCGGCGGAGGTGAGCATGGTCGCGGGGCGCGGCAGGGAGCGGGCGGCGAATTGGACGGCGGTGGCGGTGGAGAACATGGCGAAGGCCATGGCGCCGGCGATGATTCGGCTGGTGGTGCCGAGGAGGCCGGAGAGCAGGGCCGGGCCGAGGGAGAGGACGAACGAGGTCGCGGTGATGCCGGGAGCGAAGACGGCTACGCCCAGCAGGAGTTGACGGACATTCGCGGCGGGGACGCCCGGGATTCGGATCCACGACCCGGTGCCGCGATGAGTCGGGCGGACGAGCGGCATGCGCAGGACGGTGACGAAAGCCGTTGCCAGCAGCGCGATCTCCACGAGGAAGACGGTCACCGTGGGCGCGGGGACGGCCTCGGACAAGACTCCCGACAGCAGTGGGCCGACCCCTGCACCCAACACCATCGCGGTGGAGGCGAAAAGGGCGCCGAGATGCTTGCGGTCGGGACCCGCGACATCGGTGACGGCGGCCATGCCCGCCGAGACCGCCGCGCCGACCGGGATTCCGGTCAGTAGACGGGCGATCATCAAGGCGATGACATTCGGTGCGGTCGCAAAGATCAGACAGGCGATCGCGGCGAGCACCAACGCGGGAAGCAGGACCGCCTTGCGGCCCAGGCGGTCCGAGGCCACTCCCGACACCAGCAGGGACCCGAGTAACCCGACGATGTAGAACGCGAACACCACGGTCATCGTCCCCTTGGTGAATCCGAATTCGCGCTGCCACAGCACGTAGAGCGGCGTCGCCGCGTTCGAGAGCACGAAGACCGCCGTCACCGGCCAAGCGGCGAGCCAGATCCACCACCTGGGCGCGAGCGCACGCGGCGATTCGGGACTGGTCGATTCCACCGCTGACGTCGGACGGGATTGTGTCGCAACCACTTCCAGCACCTCCACTCATAGTTCGAACAAACTCGAACTAGTACGAATGAAGTCGAACATAGCATGCTGTACGATCAAACTCGTACAAGCGCCGACCGTGGAGGAGCTCGCCGATGCCGACCAAAGTGCACCCCGCGCAAACCTTCTCCCTCCCGCCCGAACCGGCGGTCGTACCAGATCCGCTACCCGAGCCCGCGACAGAGGATCTGCGCCTCGAGGTCGTCATGGGCGCCCTCAGTGACCCGCTGCGGCTGTCCATCGTCCAGAAACTGCTGCTCGAATCCGAGGACTACGACCACTCCTGCGGCTGGTTCGGCATCGACCGCCCGAAATCCTCACTGACGCACCACTTCAAGGCCCTGCGCGAGGCGGGTGTCACACGTCAGCGCCAGTACGGCTTGGAGCGCCGTAGCCAAGTCCGCATCGACGACCTCGAAGCACGCTTCCCGGGCCTACTCGCCCTCGTCGCCGCCTGGCAACCCGCAGACTGACCGCCCGCTAAGCTGCGCGAATGCAGACGGAGCGGGAGCAGCGGCTGATCGACACGGTGGCCTGGGTGCGGATCGAAGACGGAAAGATCTTGTGCGCCAGGCCGCGCGGCAAGGATGTCTTCTATATCCCGGGCGGCAAACGCGAGGGCGCCGAGACCGACCTGCAGACCCTCGTTCGCGAGATCCGCGAGGAGTTGACGGTCGAGATCACGCCGGAAACGGTCGCCCACGTCGGCACCTACGAGGCCCTGATGCCCGACGCCGTCGTCCGTATGGCCTGCTACACCGCCGAATACTCCGGCACCCTCGCGGTCAGTAGTGAGATCGAGGAGATCGCCTGGTTCACCTTCGCTGACCGGCCGCACGTGCCACCCGTGGACCAGTTGCTGTTCGACGATCTCGCGGCCGACGGCCTGCTCGCGCGCTGATCAACGCTGCGAAAACTGGAACATGTACGCAACCTGTACTCGCCGGTAATCATACACAGTCTGGTCACAATGTAGAACATGTTCTAGTGTTGTGGGCACAACGTTTCCAGTGCCGGAAAGTTCAGAGGAGCCCACCACCAATGCGTACCGAGATCTGTGATCGCCTCGGCATCGACGTGCCTATCTTCGCCTTCACCCACTGCCGCGACGTGGCCGCCGCGGTCAGCAATGCGGGCGGTCTGGGTGTGCTCGGCGCGGTCGGTTTCACCGCCGAGCAGCTCGAGGTGGAGCTGCAGTGGCTCGACGAGCACGTACAGGGTGTCTACGGCGTCGACCTGGTCATCCCGTCCAAGTACGAGGGCAAGGGTGTCGAAGGCCTGAGTCCGCAGGAGCTGGAAGCCCAACTGGCCAAGCTGGTTCCGCAGGGTCACCGCGACTTCGCGGAGAAGATCCTCAACGACCACGGCGTGCCGCACCTGCCGCCGGAGGAGAAGCACAACCAGCTGCTGGGCTGGACCGCCACCACGGTCGCCCCGCAGATCGAGGTCATCCTCAAGCACCCCAAGGCCAAGCTGGTCGCGAACGCACTGGGCACCCCGCCCGATGACGTGATCAAGCAGATCCAGGACTCCGGCCGCCTGATCGGCGCGCTGTGCGGTTCGGTCAAGCACGCGCTCAACCACAAGAACGCCGGGCTGGACTTCGTGGTCATGCAGGGCACCGAGGGTGGCGGCCACTGCGGTGAGATCGCTTCGATGGTGCTGTGGCCGCAGGTCATCGACGCCATCGGCGATATGCCCGCGCTCGCCGCGGGTGGTATCGGCAATGGCCGTCAGGTCGCGGCCGCGCTCGCGATGGGTGCCGCGGGTGCGTGGACCGGTTCGCTGTGGCTGACCGTCGAGGAGGCCAATGTGCCGCCCGCGCAGATGCAGACCTACATCGACGCCACCAGCTCCGACACCGTGCGCTCGCGCTCGTGGACCGGCAAGCCGTGCCGCATGCTCAAGAACGACTGGACCGAGGCCTGGGAAGCGCCGGAGAACCCGAAGCCGCTGGGCATGCCGCTGCAGATGATGGTCGCCCTCGATGGCGTCAAGCGCGGCCACCGCTACCCGGAGCAGGCCAAGGACGTGAACTTCAACCCGGTCGGCCAGGTCGTCGGCATGATGAACAAGATGGAGCGTTCCGCCGACGTGGTGCAGCGGCTCATCACCGAGTACCTGGAGTCCTGCGAGCGGCTGAACAAGCTCAACAACGCCTGATCCGGGGCGGTGACGCCGTCTGCTCAGCGGGCGGTGACACCGCCTGGATCTCAGCGCAATTCGGCGCGTCGGGTAGGGGCTGCCCGGCGCGCCGACGCGTATCCGGAATCGCCCGGCTACCTGTTCGGACGACCGACCAGCGTTAGTGTGTCGGTATGGGGAAGGTCGAGCGGGTCCTGCGGGCCGCGTACTACGCGCTGCTCTCGATCTCGGTTGCCTTCGCGCCCATCGGGGTTCGGGCGCGAGTGGTGCGCCGGGTGTTTCGGTCGCCGTTCGAGCTACGCGATCCCGGTCCGTGGCGGACCGTCCTGCATTCGATACTGGCCTTCGCCATGGCCTTGCTGGCCTGGTTCGCCGCCTTCCTGATGATCATGGCCGCACTGCGGGGCATCTTCTATCCGCTGATCGCCGCGCACGATTACGAGCACTCCTGGGGCGGGCCGACATTGGCGGGCGCCTGGGCGGTGCACTTCGTCGGGGGCGCGCTGCCGTTCCCGTTGTGGATTCTGCTCATCGCCGGTTTCGGAAAGCTCGAACAGGCGCTCGCTCAACGGTTGCTGGCCCGCACCGGCCCCTGGTGGTCGCTGCCGCTGGCCGTTCTGCTGCTCGCCGGCGGCGCGGTGTTCTTCATAGCCTGGTTGCATCAGATCTAGCGCGACACGGTCAACGCGCCGACAACCGCGCGGAAATCCCTGCACCACCATTGTTTTCGATCTTGGCGCAACGGACCATGGAATTGCGGCGAGTATGCCGCGAGTCCGGTTCCGGGCGCGCGAGCGTGGAGCGCGGTGTGACACCGGTCTCCGAAACACACGTGCGACTTGCCGTTTCGGGTCGCTGATTGCCAAGGTTTGCGGGATATGTTGCACAAGAAGCCTTCCCCAGCCCTGCGCCGCTTGCTGCAAGCGGTGGTGTCGCTTTTGGTCGTGGTCGCGATCGCCGTCCTGGTCGCCGTCCTCGAAAAGCACGGCGGCAACGACAAACCCGACTCCAGCGGTCCACCCATCCCCGATCGCGGCGGTCAGCCGGTCGGATCGGCCAAGGAGATCACCAGTCTCCTGGGAAAACTCAAAGTGGCCGATGAGCTAGCGATGACCGGCTACTCGCGTGAGCGATTCCCGCACTGGGACACCGAGAAGCCCGAGCACGGATTCGGCGACGCCTTCGCCCAATACAGCAAGTGCACCACCCGGGAGGTCGTGCTGCTGCGCGACGCCACCGGGCCGGTGAAGCTGGATCCGAGCAGCTGCAAATTCACCCTCGGCAAGGACGGCGGCTGGCGCGACCAGTACGGCGTCCCGGACAAGAAGACCAACGGCCTCAAGCCCTACAAGTGGACCACCGACTCCTCCGGCCTCGACATCGACCACATCGTGGCGCTCGCCGAAGCGTGGCGTTCGGGCGCCGCGAAATTCGACGACGACACCCGCCGCCATATCGCCAATGACGCGCTGAACCTGGTGATTTCCGATCCCACCGCCAACCGTTCCAAGGGCGATCAGGATCCGTCCAGCTATATCCCGCCCGGAACTTTCCGGTGCGCCTATATCGGGCACTACATCCAGGTGAAAGTAAAGTACGGATTGAACGTCGATGCCAAGGAACAGACCGCACTGCAGTCCGCGGTGCAGGACTGCGTCAGCAAGGGAGAGTTCACATAGTCGCCATCGTCGAAATCCAAAGCCACGCAGCCGTCATGACCCGGGAAGAGGGAACGGTTTCCGGGGATCTCGATGTGACGCTGGACTATTCGGGCCACGGGCTGGTGCGCTACCGCGGCACCGCCACCTGGTACACCATCGGCAATCTGGAGGACGAGGAACCGCGCAGCTGGTCGAGCGTGGAGGATCTGGCCACCGCAATCGAGAACGAGAGCGGTAGCCGCGACTCCTTCGGAAACACGGCCCCGTTCGAGGCGTGAACGCTAGTCGCGCACGGCCTTCAAGGCTTCGGCCCGCGTCTTCACGGCGTTGGTCATGCCCTCGAACCCGGTGGTCAGCGCCTTGCCGAGCAAGCCGGAGACCACCGGAGCCAGCGGCCCATTGAGCTGGAAGTGCGACAGGTAGCGGGTGCGCCCGTCCGCCAGCGAGGTCAGGACATGCGACCGCTCGCTGCTGAGCAGCCCCAGCGGCGCGGGCTTCATCCGGTAACTGAATTCCTCACCCGGCGTGACGGAATGAATGAACTCCCGCTGCTGCTTAGGCTTCGGCCCCACCAGCCGCACCTTCATATCGATCGGCGCCCCCGGCTCGAGGCTGGTCCTGCACTCCAGGCAGAAGGGATTCCACTCCCCGTACTTCTCCACGTCGGTGAGCACCTGCCAAACCAGCTCGGCGGGCGCGTCGATCTCCACGGTTCTGTCGATGACAAAGGCCATGCGAGAACCATACTGAAACAAGTTCCACCCCGCCCCCCGACCCCATCCCCCGAGCCGCCCCCTAACGCCGCTGAGAATGCACTGGTGGACACAGTTTCTCGATGTTTGTGTACGCCAGTGCATTCTCAGCGGGGACGGGGGCTCCGGCTTCGCGGAGGGCTGTGGCTACTCGGGTGAGGAAGAGGGGCGAGTGGGTGTGGAGGTGGGGGGCTGTGGCGCGGATGATTGTCCAGCCGAGGGATCGGAGGTCGGCGTGGCGGTCTATGTCGTGCGCGTATTGGCGTCTGTCGGTCCAGTGCTGGCTGCCGTCATATTCGACCGCCACTTTCCATTCGGGCCATCCCATATCCAGGCGCGCGACGAACCTGCCGTTGTCGTCGAAGACCGGAATCTGAGTCACGGGGCGTGGAAACCCGGCCGCCATCAAGAGGAGCCGCGCCTTCGACTCCTGCGGCGATTCCGCCCCTGCATCGACGTACTCGATCAACGCGCGAAGTCGAGCGATCCCGCGCGCACCCGGGTGGTCCGTACATACGTCCAGAATCCGCGCAGGCTCCAACCTTGTGACGTGGCACAGCGAATCCAGTACCTCGACAGCGTTTCCGAGCGGTAGCCGCCGTCCGAGGTCGTAGCCGGTCCGCTCGGCCGATGTCGCCAACACCGTGCCTATGCTCACGATCTCGTGCGGCAGCAGGTCGTACTGCCTGACAAGGATTCCCCTCGGTGCTCGTGTGAGACCGTCCGCGACCAGCTCGGCCGGTTCCTCCGCGAACCAACCCACCCCTAGTAAGGCCAGCGCTGAGAACCCGGCCAGCACAGCGCCACTTCCACCCCAGCAAGCGGCGGCCAGCGTCCGCACTCGGAAATCCATCTCCACGTCCTTGGGTACATAAACGTCCGGGTACACGCGCCGATACGACCTCCTCAGCTCGTATTGGCTGACGGTTCCCGCCCGCATTGCCGAGCTCCCACGGATCGGCATCCCGAATTTCATGCGGGCATTTTGTGCGGTGACCGCTGGGAGCACCCCGTCCTTTTGAACTTCGCACCCCCCTGATACTCGCCGGGCTACGGGCAGAGGGCGTGGGTGAGGAGGGTGAGGATGTCGGGGTCTCTTTCGGGGGAATCGGTTAGGGCGATGGTGGCGGCGCGGCCTTCTCGGGTGGCGCCGGTAATGGTGAGGTAGCCGGAGACCTCGCCTACGTGGCCGAAATAGTGGGCGCCGCAGGAGAGTTGGGCGCCGCCGATGCCCAGGCCGTATTCGATGGGGTTGTCGGAGGAGCGGGGCAGGGTTGTCAGCATTTCGCGCAGTTGGGGGTCGGGGACGATGGTTCCGGAGAGCAGGGCCAGGAAGAAGTGGTTGAGGTCGTTGCCGGTGGAGATCAGGCCGCCCGCGGTCCAGGCCACCGACGGTTCGGAGCGGGTGACGTCGGTGGGGATGCCGGCGACGAGGGTGTAGCCCTCGGGGTGGGGGCCGCGGATGCCGGTCTCGCCGGGGGCGGGGAGGTAGGTGTCGGTGAGTTGGAGCGGGGTGGTGATGCGGCCGGTTAGTTCGTCGGAATAGGTTCTGCCGGTCAACTTTTCGATTAGCATGCCCGCGACGATGAAGTTGGTGTTGGTGTACTGGAATCGCTCCCCCGGCGCGAACTGCGCGGGTTTGCGCAGCGCGATGGCGATCTCCTGGGTCGGGGTGAAGGTGCGGCCCTCGGTGGCCGCGCGGACCTCGTCGAGTTCGGGATCGTCGGCGAGTTCGGGTAGTCCGCTGCGGTGTTGGAGAAGCTGTCGCACGGTGATCTGGCGGCCGTCGACGCCGTTGCCGTTCAGCAGGCCCGGGAGGTAGGTGTCGACGGGCTCGTCCAGGCGCAGCTTGCCCTCTGATACCAGCTGCAGAATAAGTGCCGCCGCAAAGGTTTTGGAGACGCTGCCGATCCGCACCTGCTGCGGCGGGGCCATGGGGATGGGGGCCTTGGTGGCGCGATCGGCGACCCCGGCGGTGAGGGTTACCGTCTGGCCGTTCTCGGTGAGCGTGGCGATCACGCCGGTGGTTCCGTCGCTCACCAGCTTGTCGATATCGGTGCGGATTCGGTCGACTCGTTTGGGCGACACCGCCATCGGGGTGGTGGACACCGGCTGCGGGGTCGTGGTGCTCACCGTCCCGCAGCCTGCCGCGCCGACCGTCAGCAGCGCTGTCACCATCAGCCCGATTCGCATACTCCGACCGTAGGGACGGCCGGGGCGCCGAACATCCGGACAACCCCTGAGACCGCCCCTGAGAAGCTACCCGGAGACCGGTGCGGGCTTGGGCATTCGCGCGGCCAGGCCGAGCGCGCCCGCCACCACGGATGCGGCCACAATGGCGTACCAACCGTGTTGGAACGCTTCGAGAGTGGCGTGCAGGCCTTCGGGGGAACCCAGCACCGCCACGAATACCGCCACACCCACCGCCATGCCGATCTGCCGGGCCATGCTCAGCACCGCCGATCCCGTAGCGAATCGCTGCGGCGGTAGTCCCGCCGTGCCCGCCGCGACGCTGGTCGGCATGGTCAGACCAACGCCCAGTCCGGTCACCAGCATGCCGCCGAGCAGTCCGGCGGCGTAGTTCGGCTGCAGCGTGATCGCCTGCGCCCACCACACGAGTCCGGCCGCGAACGAGACTCCACCCAGCGCCAGCACCGGCCCGGCGCCCACCCGGGCGATGAGCTTGCCCGCCGACACCGCGACGAACGGCACCATCAGCGGACCGGGAGCGATCGCCAGTCCGGTCTTCAGCGCCGACCACCCCCACACGCTCTGCATCCACAGCACCGCCGAGAGCAGCATCCCCGCGAACGCGACATTGAACAGCAGCGAATTGCCCATCATGAGAGCGAAATTCGGCACCCGCAGCAATCCGGGATCCACGACCGGACTGTGATGGCGGCGCGACGAGATCACGAACACCACCGCGAACACGACCGTCGCCGCGAACGCGCCGATCACGCCGACTGAACCCCAGCCCCAGTCCGGCCCCTTGACCACCGCGAGGATCAGCGAAGCCACCGACGCGATCAGCGCCAGCGCCCCGAGCCCGTCCGGCAGCGCGCCACCCGAGCCGGCGGGCCTGGGCAGCAGCCGCACACCGACCACCAGCGCGATCACGCCGATCGGCACATTCACCAGAAACACCCAGCGCCAATGGAATTCGACGAGCACGCCGCCGATCACCGGCCCCAGCGCCGCACCCAGCCCGCCGAAAGCGACCCAGAGCCGCACGGCCGTGGCCCGCTTTTCGGGCGGTGTG
Organism: Nocardia concava NBRC 100430; assembly: GCF_000308815.1. Classification (GTDB taxonomy): domain Bacteria; phylum Actinomycetota; class Actinomycetes; order Mycobacteriales; family Mycobacteriaceae; genus Nocardia; species Nocardia concava. The sequence continues at coordinate 148,357 of NZ_BAFX01000075.1, read as the reverse complement.
GCCGCCATCAGCAGGCCCAGCGAGGACGGTGTCAGCAGTGCCGCGCCCGCCGCCTGGGCGACCCGGAAGGTCACCAGCGCACCGGTATTCCACGCGACCGCGCACAGCGCCGACCCCAGCACGAAGATGCCGAGCCCGGCCAGGAATGTGGTCTTGTTCCCGTTCCGGTCGCCGAGCCGCCCGGCGGGCACGAGCAGGGCTGCGTAGACGATCGAATACGCGTTGAGCACCCACGAGAGTCCCGCGATGCGCGCCCCGGAGAAATCCTCGGCGATCCGCGGCAGTGCCACATTCACGATGAACAGGTCCAGGCTCGACAGCACCACGGCCACCGCGACGATGCCCAGCACCAACCGCGGATCGACAGCCCGCCGTTCCTCTTGCACGACAGCGGTACTCATCGATCTCCCCCGCCCGGCCGGCAACCGACCCCAGTGAGTTTCTTCATGAGACCGACCATAGGTCAGTGAGTCTCTTGAAGCAACTGACTATGCTGTGTGTATGCGGCGAACCAGCTTCGAGGACATGAACTGCTCCATCGCCCAATGCCTGGAGGTGGTGGGTGAATGGTGGACCCTGCTGATCGTCCGAGATGCGCTCTTCGGCGTCACCCGGTTCGATGACTTCCGCTCGCGGCTCGGCATCGCCCGCAACGTCCTCACCCAACGCCTGGAACACCTTGTCGCGCAGGGCATCCTGGAGAAGACCCCGTATCAGGAGAACCCGGTTCGCTACGACTATGTGCTCACCGACAAGGGGCGCTCGCTATGGACGATCGTGGCCGCCATGCGGCAATGGGGTGACGAATGGGCCGCCCCCGACGGTCCCCCGATCGAGGCCGTCCACAAGACCTGCGACCACGTCATGACCGTCCAGCCCGTGTGCTCGGAATGCGGCGATCACCTCACCGCGAAGGACCTTCGCCTGCAACTCGGCCCGGGCGCGCACGATCCGGACCTGCTGCCGAGCCGTACGTAGAGAAGACCTGCGACCGGTTCAGGCCGGGCGGACGGCGTGCACCGGCTGGCCGGTGGCCGCCGCGATGCGGGGTAGCTCGGCGGTGATCTGCGCGGTCGGAACCGGTGCGCCGTCGAACATGGAGACCACCAGATCGCCCTTGTCGAGGTCCCAGGTTCCGGCGATGCGACCGCCGACCAGAACGAGCGGCGAGATCCAACCCGCCGTGCGGCTGACCTTGGCGCGATGATCGCCCGGGAGCAAGGCGGTGTCGCCGGTTCCGGGTCCCAGGACGTACTGGTCGAATTGGCCGAGGAGATGAACCGCGGAGGACGGCTTGATCTTCCGCAGTTCGTCGAGGTGTTCGGTGAGGAAGAAGCCGGTGCGCCCCTCGACGTCGACCTCGGTCAGCTCATCGCTCAGCGCCGAAAACCAGCGCCGCACAGTCGTTTTGCTCAGGAAGCCGCGCGTCAGCCAGTTGTTGAAGATCTCGGGCGTCGCGGGCCCGTACGCGCCCAGATAGGTGCGAATGACGAGCGGCGCAGCTGTGTCGGGATCCGGAATACCGGACCATCCGGGAATCACATGGGCCGGATTGCTGAACGTGACCGAGGTACCCCGACTCGATCCGTAGCAGAGGGCTCCCTGCCAGGCCAGCGGCTTGAGCATCGACCCCCACCCCGACCTCAGATGCGCCTCCAACGGCTGAAACCGAGGTTCGGCGATGAGTTCCCCGACCAACTCGTCGCGCGTGAGCACCCTGCCATCGAGAATCTCACCGACCGCCTTCACCATCGCGGCGACATCCTCCGGCGTAGCCCCGGCAGCCTTGGTCCACGCCGGTTTCTCCCACGTCCGCGCCGACGCCATCAGGGACAATGCCGCCGCCCCTACCTCCGGCGTGAGCGCATGCAGCGTCCCCCGCATGGCCCACGTCTTCATCAGCTTCCCCTCCCCCAACGCCTCCATGACCGCTCCCGGCGTTCCAGCCGAACGTCGCAGCGCCACAGCCGTTTCCGCCGCCGAGGTGACCTGCGCCTGCACCCCGCAGAGCCGCTCGACCACGGCCACAACGTCACCCTTGGTGCGCGGCTCCACGAACTGCCGCCGCACCCGCCACCCGAAAACCTGATCCCACGAAACCTTCACAACGCCTCCCACCCGTCCCGCGCGGCCGCACAACCGACCTCAGCTTAGAACCGCACCCCGACACAATCCGCACTCTCCCGCAGGAAGTCGGGCCCGCCGCGATCGTTCACGTCGCTCGGGCCGACCGCTCGTGCCGCGGACGCCGCTCCGGATCATGTTGTCGTAGGAGCGGCTTCGACCGGTTCCTCGGCCGGTGGGACTACGAAGACTTCCCGGGTCCGGCGGCCCCCTACGCCGCCGGACCCGCCGCCTCCCGACCCGGATCGGGCGCATGAACCCCCAGTTCGCGCCGGTGCGCCGCACTGCCGATACCGCCGCAGTGCGGCGGCAGTCCTCAGAGGCGTTCGATGATGGTGGCGTTGGCGAGGCCGCCGGCTTCGCACATGGTCATGAGGCCGTAGCGGCCGCCGGTTTGCTCGAGGTGGTTGAGCATGGTGGTGAGGATGCGGGTGCCGGAGGCGCCGAGGGGGTGGCCGAGGGCGATGGCGCCGCCGCGGGGGTTGAGTTTGGCCGGATCGGCGGCGAGTTCGTGGGCCCAGACCAGGGGGACGGGGGCGAAGGCCTCGTTGACCTCGTAGGCGTCGATGTCGTTGATGGACAGGCCCGCTCGGGCGAGGACCTTGCGGGTCGCCGGGATGACGGCGGTGAGCATGAGCAGCGGATCATCGCCGGTGACGGCGAAGGAGTGGAAGCGGGCGCGGGGCTTCAGGCCCAGCTGGGCGGCCTTCTCCTCGCTCATGATGAGGGCGGCGGAGGCGCCGTCGGTCAGCGGCGAGGAGTTGCCGGAGGTGATGGACCACTCGATTTCCGGGAAGCGGGCCTTGAATTCGGCGTCGACGAAGGCGGGCTTCAGACCGGCCAGGCCCTCGACGGTGGTGCTGGGGCGGATGGTCTCGTCGGCGGTGAGGCTGCCCGCGGCGACCAATTCGTTGTCGAAGCCGCCGGATGCGGCGGTGGCCGCGGCCAATTGGTGCGATCGCGCCGCGAATTCGTCCAGCGCCGCCCGGTCGAACTTCCAGCGGGCCGCGATCACCTCGGCCGAAATACCCTGCTGCACAAGCCCGTTCGGGTACCGGTGCGCGATCGGCCCCCGGTTGGCGTCCTTGCCCTGGGCGTTGGAGAACATCGGCACCCGCGACATGGATTCCACACCGCAGGCGATGGCGATGTCGTAGGCCCCCGCGATCACGCCCTGCGCCGCGAAATGCGCCGCCTGCTGTGAGGATCCACACTGCCGATCCACCGTCGTGGCGGGTACCGACTCCGGAAATCCGGCCGCCAGCACCGCGGTACGCGAGATATTGAACGCCTGCTCACCGCTCTGCGTGACGCAACCGCCGATCACATCATCGACCAGTGCCGGATCGATCCCGGTGCGCTCGACCAGGCTCTGCAGCACCCCGGACAGCAGTGTCGCCGGATGCACTTCCGACAGGCCGCCACCGATTTTCCCCTTGCCGGAGGGGGTGCGGACGGCGTCGACGATGACGGCGGAAGTCATGACTTCTCCTAGTTCCCACTGTACGGACCGGACGCGAATTCCGGTTAACATATGCACTGTACCGCACCGTGGCGCACGCCGTCAGCCGCGCGGATTTTCACCTCCCGGCCATCGTGATTCAGGTTGCTAGCCTGTTGCTGTGACTGCGACACGCAATCGGAACCCCGAACCCTTCTGGGACCTCGAGATGCGACTGTCCGCGGTGCTGTCGGTTCTGGCGGGATTCATCGGCGCGGCCGCGTACACGCACTCCGAGGGCTACTTCGTCACCTTCATGACCGGCAATACCGAACGCGCCGTACTGGGCAACTTCGCCGGTGACCACGTTCTCGCGCTGGGCGCGTTCGCGATCATCGCCTGCTTCCTGGCGGGCGTCTTCGTGGCCTCGCTGTGCCGTCGCTTCTGGTGGACCAATCACCCGCACGGCGCGACCATGCTCACCACGGGCGCGCTGCTGGGTGCGGCCATCGTCGACGCGTTCCTCGAGGAACGTGGGATCGGCCTGGCCCCGATTCTTTTCGTGGCCTTCGGCATGGGTTCGATCAATACCTCGTTCGTGAAGAACGGCGAGGTGTCCATCCCGGTCAGTTACATCACCGGCACGCTGGTGAAATTCGCTCAGGGCGTCGAGCGGCACGTGGCCGGCGGCGGCACGGCCCGCGACTGGCTCGGCTATGCGACGCAATATCTTTCGTTCGCCGCGGGCGCGCTCATCGGCGGCCTGGTGTCACTCGTGATCGACGGCTACTACATGCTCAATGCCGCCTTCGTCGGCTCGCTGCTGGTGTCGGCCTATACCTGGCGCGCGGACATTCGCTGGGTCCGGCGGAATGTCCGGATTTCCGCGGAAGAGGATTGAGACACGTCACAGCCGCGCAACACTTGGTTAATTAAGCGCAATTCGCCCTAAGTGGTCATATTCTGACCTGCATGACAACCAGCAAAGAGGGAGTTAACGAGGGGCCGGTTCAAGCACTGGCCCGCAGTGCGTGGCAGTCGATCCTGGTCACCGGTCTGCTCTCGGTGGTGCTGGGCATCCTGATCCTGGTGTGGCCGGGACCCACCCTGGTCGTCGCCGGCGTCCTTTTCGGCATCTACCTGCTCGTGTCCGGTGTCTTCCAGCTGATCGCGGCCTTCGGTCTGCACGTCAGCGCCTGGATGCGGGTGCTGTCGTTCATCACCGCGATCCTGTCCTTCATTCTGGGTTTCTTCTGCTTCCGCAATGAGTTCCAGGCCATCGGCCTGCTGGCCCTGTGGATCGGCATCACCTGGATCTTCCGCGGCACCGCGGTGCTGGTGGCCGCGGTGTCCGATGCCCTGATGCCGGGCCGGGGCTGGCAGATCCTGTTCGGCATTCTGCTCATCGTCGGTGGTGGCCTGCTGATCGTGGAGCCCTTCCGCTCCATCGGCGCACTGGTCATCGTGGTGGGCTGCTGGCTGATCGCCATCGGTGTTTTCGAGGTGATCACGGCCTTCACGGTGAAGAGCCGCGCCAAGGATGTTCCCGCGGGGCTCTGAGTCTTCGAGGGGTTCACGGCGCACCACAACCATCCACGGCGGTCGCCCTTCGGGGTGGCCGCCGTTTCTGTTGCGCCACAGGCGATCTCAGCGCAATCGTTTGGGCCGCTTGTCCATCAGCCGCAGAATCAACGGCGTGAAGATCAGCTGCATGGCCAGATCCATCTTCCCGCCCGGCACCACGATGCTGTTGGGCCGTGACATGAACGAATCGTGCAGCATGGACAGCAGATATGGGAAGTCGATCACCTTCGGATCGGCGAAGCGGATCACCACGAAGCTCTCGTCCGCGGTCGGAATGGTCCGGGCGGTGAACGGATTCGAGGTGTCGACCGTCGGCACCCGCTGGAAGTTCACATACGTCCGCGAGAACTGCGGGCAGATGTGCTTCACATAGTCGGGCATGCGCCGCAGGATGGTGTCGATGATGGCCTCGCTGGAGTATCCGCGTTCGGTCTTGTCGCGGTGCACCTTCTGAATCCACTCCAGATTGATGATGGGCACCACGCCGACCAGCAGATCCGCGTAGCGCGCCACATCGACGTCCTCGCCGACCGCCGCGCCGTGCAGGCCCTCGTAGAACAGCAGATCGCTGCCCGGCGCGAGTTCCTCCCACGGTGTGAAGGTGCCCGCGGGCTGTCCGAAGGGTTTGGCCTCATCGTCATCGTGCAGATACCGCCGCACCGCGCCGACCCCGGTCTCCCCGTACTCGCGGAACAGCGCTTCCAGCTCGCTGAGCAGATTCGCCTCCGGCCCGAAATGCGAGAAGGTCAGATTGCGCTGCTGTTCGGCCTCGGCCATGGCCAGCTTCATCTCGTTGCGGTCGTAGCGATGGAACGAATCCCCTTCCACGATGGCCGCGTTGATTCCCTCGCGGCGGAAGATCTCCTGGAAGGTTCGCGTGACGCTGGTCGTCCCCGCACCGGACGACCCGGTGATCGCGACCACGGGATGTTTGACCGACATGGCACCTCCTCGATTGCCGGACAACAGATTTCGCGCATGCCCGCGCGAGAGGGATCAATGCCGGGCCGACCGGAACAGCGAACGCGAACCGAACAGCGAGGCGTCGAAACTCGGCCCCTCCTCCGGCTCGCGGTGATAGCGCTCGATCCGCTCGACCTCATTGCGGGACCCGAAGATGAACGGAATCCGCTGGTGCAGCTCCTCCGGTCGCACATCCAGCACCCGCTCGTGCCCGGTGGTCGCCGCGCCGCCCGCCTGTTCGACGATGAAGGCGATGGGATTGGCCCCGTACAGCAACGAGACCCGGCCCGGACGATCCGGATGCCGGGTATCGCGCGGATACATGTACAGCCCGCCGCGGGTCAGGATGTGGAACGTGTCGGCCACCAGCGAGGCGACCCAGCGCATATTGAAGTCCCGTCCGCGCGGCCCCTCGACCCCTTCGAGGCATTCGTGGACATACCGGCGCACCGGTCGCTCCCAGAACCGCTCGTTGGCGGCATTGATCGCGAAACCCGAAGTGTCGTCCGGAATTCGCATGCGCGGGTGGGTGAGCACGAACGCGCCCACCTCACGGTCGAGGGTGAATCCGTCCACGCCGTTGCCGGTGGTCAGCACCAGCATGGTGGCCGGACCGTAGAGCGTGAAGCCCGCACACACCTGCTGCACGCCCGGCTGCAGGAAGTCCGCACCGGTCGCCTCGCGCCCGTCCTCCGGTGCCCGCAGCACGCTGAAGATCGTTCCCACCGGCAGATTCACATCGATATTGCTCGAGCCGTCCAGCGGATCGAAGGCCAGCAGATACTTCCCGCGCCGGTACTCGCTCGGCACCGGATGGCAATCGCGCATCTGCTCCGACACCAGCGCCGAGAGCGGCCCGGTCCACTGACTCTCGGCCACCATCACGTCATTGGCGATGGCATCCATCTTGCGATGCACGGTGATCGGCAGATTCTCGGCATCGGTCGCACCCAGCGAGCCGATGATGGCTCCCCGGGTGACCTGGTTCGCGATGATCTTGGTGGCGGTGGCGAGCACATTGAGCAGCGCCGAGAACTCCCCGGACGCGCCGGGCTGGCGGTGCTCGGACTCGATGGTGTAGCGGGTGAGGGTCTTCAGTCCTTCGGGCACAATCGCTCTCAATTCGTCATGGAGGGGCCCCCTCGTCAGCAGACCCGTTCGAGTCGGTAGGGGCGTCCGCGAACACGCTGCTGCCCAGGACGTCGCCGTCGGTCAGCGTGATGAGATCCGTGCGGCCGACCGGCCGGTGCAGCTCCACCAGGCGCTTGGCCTGACGCAGCCGGCACCGGTCGAGGGCATTGCGCACGCTGCGGGCATTGGCGAAGCGGGGGCGGGCCATGCGCAGCAGCAGATAGCGCGAGAATGCCTCGGCGGCAGCGGGATCGAAGCGGAAATTCTCCTGGCGCACCATGAGTTCGGCGATGGCCATGAGTTCTTCGTGGGTATAGTCGGGGAACTCGATGTGGTGGGCGACCCGGGAGGACAGGCCCGGGTTGGCGGAGAAGAAGGTCTCCATGCGATCGGGATAACCGGCGAAGATCACCACGAGGCTGGTGCGCTCGTTCTCCATCTCCTGCAACAGGATTTCGATGACCTCCTGCCCGTAGTCGCGCTCGTTCTCCGGGCGGAACAGGTAGTAGGCCTCGTCGATGAACAGCACTCCCCCGGCGGCCTTGGCCAGCGCCTCCTTGGTCTTGGGCGCGGTATGGCCGATGAACTGGCCGACCAGGTCGTCGCGGGTGACGGTGTGCACCTTGGGTTTGCGGATGTATCCGAGGGCGTGCAGCATCTCGGCCATGCGCAGGGCGACGGTGGTCTTACCGGTGCCGGGCCCGCCGGTGAAGCTCATGTGCATGGTCGGGCGGGTAGCCTGGAGCCCGAAGCGCTGACGGGCGCGATCGATGAGCAGCAGGGCCGCGATTTCCCGCACTCGCCGTTTGACATTCGCCAGGCCGACCAGTTCGGCATCAAGGCGGGCGAGCGTGTCCTCGACGTCCTTGCCCGCGATATCGGTCGACAGGTCCAGCAGCGCGTCGTCAGCGAGTTGCGACGGCGGGCCGTCAATTGGACGGAGCAGGTGGTCGGCCGCCGAATCCTCCGGTCCGGGAGGGTGTCCGGCGGCCGTACCGCGCACCGGTGCGGGGCTCGTGACCCCGGGTCGATGCATCTGGAACCCGCCCGCCGGACGGCCGGCTGCAGGCTGCCGGCCGTCCGGAACCGCGGGGCGTTCCGCGCTCACGATATCCTCCCGTTCCGAAACGTCTTCAGCCGCCATACCTTTCGCCCGGACGGTCGTCGGTGGCATAGGCGTGGAAGCCGTAGTGCTGGCGACGGTCGTCGGATTCGGCGCGATCCAGGCGGAAGCCCGGCTCGTTGACAGGGCGCTGCACGATGAAGCTCAATGCCGTGGTCTGGCGGCCGTAGGAGGCGTCGTAGGCGTTCACGCGAATGTAGTGGCGCGGGAACGTGGCCCGGCAGGCGTTGATCTCGGCGAGTACACCGTCGGGCTCGTCCAGATCGAACAGCGGCAGGCCCCACATCTCCCAATAGCTGTTGCGCGGATGCGGATCGTCGGTGTACTCGATCGACACCGGCCAGTTGTTGAGCAGTGCGTAGCGGACCTGGGCGGCGATTTCGGTGTCGTCGAGATCCGGCAGGTGCGAGAAGGTGCCCTGGCGCAAATGCATTGGTGGTCCTCGACTTTCAGCGCGTGGCCGTGGGGACGGCGTCGGGGGCGTCGGTGGAGGTGTAGTCGAAGGTGACATCACCCCAGGTCGCGAGCGCGACATCGAGCGGGCGGCAGAGTTCGGCGGCGCGGCGCAGCACGTCCGGGCCCTCCTTGAGCAGATCGCGACCCTCGTTGCGCGCCTTGACGACCGCCTCGAGCGCGACCCGGTTGGCCTCCGCGCCCGCGGCGATACCCATCGGATGTCCGATGGTGCCGCCGCCGAATTGCAGGATCACGTCATCGCCGAACAGGTCCAGCAGCTGATGCATCTGACCGGCGTGAATACCGCCGGAGGCCACCGGCATGACACCGGGCAGGCTGGCCCAATCCTGATCGAAGAAGATGCCATTGGCCGGATTCATCGGCACATGGCCGTCGCGCAAGGTGTCGTAGAAGCCGCGCACCGAATGCGGGTCGCCTTCGAGCTTGCCCACGACCGTGCCCGCGTGAATGTGATCGACGCCGATCAACCGGCACCACTTGGCCAGCACCCGGAAGCTCACGCCGTGCGTCTTCTGCCGGGTGTACGTGGAATGCCCGGCCCGGTGCAGATGCAGCAACATGCCATTGCGGCGCGCCCACTTGGCCATGGACTGCATGGCCGTGTAGCCGACCGTCAGGTCCATCATGATGATGCAGCTGCCCAGCGACTTGGCGAACTCGGCCCGCTCGTACATGTCCTCCATGTCCGCGGCGGTGACATTGAGGTAATGGCCTTTCAATTCACCGGTTTCGGCAATCGCGCGGTTGACGCCCTCCATGGCGAACAGGAAACGGTCGCGCCAGCGCATGAACGGCTGCGAGTTGATGTTCTCGTCATCCTTGGTGAAATCGAGACCGCCCTTGCAGGCCTCGTACACCACGCGGCCGTAGTTGCGCGCCGACAATCCCAATTTCGGTTTCACCGTGGCGCCGAGCAGCGGGCGGCCGTATTTGTTGAGATATTCCCGCTCCATAACGATTCCGTGCGCGGGACCCTGAAAGGTCTTGACATATGCGACGGGAATCCGCATGTCCTCCAGGCGCAATGCCTGCAATGGCTTGAAACCGAAGACATTGCCGATGACCGAGGAGGTGAGATTGGTGATCGAGCCCTCCTCGAACAGGTCGAGGTCGTAGGCGATGTAGGCGAAGTACTCCCCCGGACGGCCCGGCACCTCGTCCACCCGGTAGCACTTGCCCTGGTAGCGGTTGTGCGCGGTGAGGCGGTCGGTCCAGACGACCGTCCATGTCGCGGTGGAGGATTCGCCGGCCACCGCGGCCGACGCCTCGACCGGGTCCACGCCCTGCTGCGGGGTCACCCGGAAAACCGCCAGCACATCGGTGTCCTTGGGCTGATAGTCGGGCGCGTAGTATCCCATCGAGGCATACGACTGCACACCCGGATCCCACCGGCTGCGCTGATCATCGTCAGATCCGGCCATCTTTCCTCCTGCGAACCGGGTTGGGCCACTTGTGATTCCCAGGATGACGGGGCCGTTAACGACAAACAATTCGATTGTTTCTGTTCTCGCTCAACCTTTTCGTCAGGTTTGCTACTGTTGAGTATGGGTACGGTGAGCGCGGTGCGCATGGAAACCTTTCTCGCCGTTGCCAAGCACTCCAGCATTCGCCGCGCCGCGGCGCAGTTGCACATCACCGAAGCGGCGGCCTCGGCGGCCGTGGCACACATCGAGAAACAACTCGGGGCCAAACTTGTGGCCAAATCCGGGCGGGGCATCGCGCTCACCGAGGCGGGGCGGGTGTACGCGGACTACTGCCGCAGCATTCTCGGGCTGATGAAGGAGGCGCACGCGGCGGTGCGCGAGGCCGAGACCGGTCGGTTGCGTATCGGGGTGGTGGCGACAGCCGGGGAATACGTGCTGCTGCGGCTGCTCGCCTCGTTCCACAACCGGTATCCCAGTATCGAATTGGCGCTGTCGATCCAGCCGCGGGATGTGCTGTTCCTCGAATTGACCCACCACGAAACCGATCTCGTGGTGGCGGGGCGGCCGCCGCGGGACGCGGGGCTGGTCACCCGGGCGCGGCGGCCGTGCCAGCTGGTGGTGGTCGGCGCGCCGAAGCTCTGGCCGGACCCCTGTGAGGCCACCTGGCTATTGCGTGGCAAAGGATCCGGTACCCGCGACACCACGCTCGCATTGTTCGACCGGCTCCAAATCCGGCCGCCCACACTGACTCTCGGCACGCACGGGGCTGCGCTGGCCGCCGCGCGGGAGGGGCTGGGCATCACCCTCATCCACTCCGATGCCATCATCACCGATCTCGATGCCGGGCAGCTCGAGGTGCTGGCGGTGGAGGGCACACCCCTCAACCGGCCCTGGCATGTCGTCACCACCCGCACCCCGACGCCCACCGCCCGGCTGTTCCTGTCCCACATCACCGATCCGGACCGGGTCGGCGACAAGGCGTTCCGTGGCGTATGAGGCAAAGAGGCGTCTGAGCTGGTCAGCGACTCGCGGGCCGACCCCTGCGCAATCCGAAGATCAACTTCGGGCAAGATTGTCCGGGTGCCATTCGACCCCGAGGAAATTCAGCAGTCGGTGCTGCTGTGGGTCGACCGCCTCCACCGGGTCGCGCCCCGCCCAGCCGCCCACGTCCCGCCCATGATCGCGGGCCACCACGGCCACCTGGACTTCGCCGAGCCGTTCTTCCGCGTCACGCCCGATCGCCTCAGTTTCGAGGCGTGGGAGCGCAACAAGCAGATCCTCGACAAGCCCACGACCTCGCCCGAGGAGCTCTCGTACTGGGTCGTCGACCATATGGCCCGTCAGATCGCCCTCGACACCGTGCACCAGCATGCGGCCCGGCCGCCGACGCACGACGCGCGGCGGATCTGGTTCCCGGAATGGCATCGGCTGGTCTCGGCCGTGCACCCCGAGTGGGGCGGGCGGACGCTCACCCATATCAATGGGATTCTGGCCGAGTACCCCTTCCACTGACGTTCGACGTCACGCGCCCGGGGCGGTGAGCCGGGCGCGGGCTTCCGCCCAGGACAGCGGCAGGTTCTTGCCCGCCTCCTTCGACTCGACGAAGCGTGGGTTGCCCACGCGCCCAGCCATATCCGCGAGCATCTCGGCGTGGGATCCGGCGCGCACGAAGGCCTCCATCGCGTCCTTGTCCGACCAGGCCGACAGGGTCCGGAAGGTCTTGACGGTCAGCAGGGCGTCGAGGCTGTAACCGGCGCAGCCCGGGGCGTCCTTCAACTGGCTTCGGATCTTCAGAGTCCAGCGCAGGAACCGCGGTATGTCGGCATACCGTTTCAAGGGCAGTTCGGAGGTGAGCACATGCAGCTCCGCGCCGTCCTCGGGCTTGTAAACACCGCTGGTCCAAGGCAATTGAGGCATGGCGATCAGCCTGACAGTCCGCCCGGTCCCCCGCAAGCGCAGCGCTGGCGAATCGGTGGCTACCATGGCGTGAGGTGTGTCTTCCGGCGCTTTTCGGCGAACAGGAGATCTCATGCGAGGCACCGTCTTACACGCGCCGTTCGACATTCGATTCGAGGAGCGGCCCGATCCCTGCATCGAGCAGCCGACCGACGCGATCATCCGCACCGTCGCGACCTGTGTCTGCGGCTCCGACCTGTGGTCCTATCGCGGCATCAACCCGGTTACCGAGCCGCGGCCGATGGGGCACGAATACGTCGGGATCGTCGAGGAGGTCGGGGCCGAGGTCACCTCGCTGCGGCCCGGCCAGTTCGTGGTCGGCGGCTTCGCCTACTCGGACAACACCTGCCCCAACTGCCGCTACGGCATCCAATCGGCGTGCATGAACGGCGGATTCATGGGCACCTGCCAGGCCGAACTGATCCGGATTCCCCTGGCGGGCGGCACGCTGGTCGCCTTGCCCGAGCAACCGGACGCGGATTTGGTGCCGAGCCTGCTGACCCTCTCCGATGTCATGGGCACCGGCTGGTACGCCGCAGTTGCCGCGGAAGTCCGGCAGGGCTCGACGGTCGCCGTCGTCGGCGACGGCGCGGTCGGACTGTGCGGCGTCCTGGCCGCGAAAGAACTTGGCGCCGAACGCATCATCGCCATGAGCCGCCACGAATCCCGCCAGAAACTGGCCCTCGACTTCGGTGCCACCGACATCGTCACCGAACGCGGCGACGACGGCGTCGCCCGCATCAAAGAACTCACCAACGGCACAGGCGCCGACGCCGTCCTCGAATGCGTAGGCACCGCCGAATCCATGACCCAGGCCCGCCACTCCACCCGCGTAGGCGGCACCGTCGGCTTCGTAGGCGTCCCCCACGGCATCCAAATCTCCGGCGACGACCTCTTCCGCACCCACGTAGGCCTCCGCGGCGGCCCCGCCCCCGTCCGCCGCTTCCTCGCAGACCTCATCGGCCGCGTCCTCGACGGCCACATCACCCCCGGCAAGGTCTTCGACCTCACCCTCCCTCTCGGCGAAGTCGCCGAAGGCTACGCCGAAATGGACGAACGCCGAGCCATCAAAACCCTCCTCCTGCCCTGAGGGTATGCCGCGGCCCACAGCCGGTTTCAAGATCAGGGAGCTCTCAGCGTTGAAATCTGTCCGATTTCGAGCGCTGAGAGCTCCCTGATCTTGGTATCGGAGCTGGTGGGGGCAGTGGGCGGGGATGGGTGTCCGGTGAGTGGGGCTTGTCACCATTTCGTTAGTTAGCGACATGCAACTATATTTGGGCGCGTTGTTTGTTCGTTGACTTGCGGGAGGCTCTGATGGCTGCGGCCCCAACCACCGGTGTGGATGCCGGTGATGTCCAGACCATTCGGAGGCGGCTCCGGATCGAGCATGATCATCCGCATTACAAGTGGGTGGCCCTGTCGAATACGACGTTGGGGATGCTCATGGTGACGATCAACTCGTCGATCGTGATCATCTCGCTGCCGGACATCTTCCGAGGGATCGATCTGAACCCGCTGGCGGCGGGGAATGTCAGCTACCTGCTGTGGATGATGATGGGCTTCTTGCTCGCGTCCGCGGTGCTGGTGGTGATGTTCGGGCGGCTCGGGGACATGGTCGGGCGGGTGAAGATCTACAACTACGGGTTCGTGATCTTCACGGTCACGGCGATCGCGTTGTCGTTCGATCCGTTCACCCATGGGGGTGGTGCGGTGTGGTTGATCGGGTGGCGGGTGCTGCAGGGCGTCGGTGGCGCGATGCTGATGGCCAATGCGGCGGCCATCCTCACCGATGCGTTTCCGGCCGAGCAGCGCGGATTCGCGCTGGGGATCAATCAGGTTGCGGCGGTGGCCGGTTCGTTCCTGGGGCTGCTGCTGGGCGGGCTGCTCGCGCAGTGGGATTGGAAGGCCGTGTTCTGGGTGAGTGTGCCGTTCGGCATTCTCGGGACCGTGTGGTCGTACCGGTCGCTGCACGACAATGGGCAGCGGAATCCGGGCTCGCTGGATCTGCCGGGCACCATTACCTTCGCGGTGGGTCTGACCGCGCTGCTGACCGGCATCACCTATGGCATTCAGCCGTACGGGGATTCGAATACCGGCTGGTCCAACCCGTGGGTGCTGGCGGCGGTGTTCGGCGGTATCGCGGTGCTGGCGCTGTTCTGCTGGATCGAGACCAAGGTGGAACAGCCGATGTTCCATCTGTCGCTGCTCAAGAATCGGGCGTTCGGGCTGGGTAATCTGGCGGGGCTGATGTCGTCGCTGGGGCGCGGTGGTCTGCAGTTCATGCTGATCATCTGGCTGCAGGGCATCTGGTTGCCGCTGCACGGGTTCGACTTCGAGTCGACGCCGCTGTGGGCGGGTATCTACCTGCTGCCGCTGACGGTGGGATTCCTTGTGGCGGGACCGGTTTCGGGCAAGCTGTCCGACCGTTACGGGCCGCGGCTGTTCGCGACGCTGGGCATGGCGATCACCGCGGTGACCTTCGTGCTGCTGGTGGTGCTGCCGGTCGACTTCTCCTACTGGGCGTTCGCGGTGGTCATCGCGCTCAACGGTCTGGGCTCGGGCATGTTCGCCTCCCCCAATACCGCCGAGGTGATGTCGGCGGTGCCGGCCTCGCAGCGCGGTGTGGCCTCCGGCATGCGCGGCACGCTGCTCAATGGCGGTATGGCGCTGTCGATCGGTGTGTTCTTCTCGCTCATGATCATCGGCTTGTCCAATTCGTTGCCGGGCGCCATGAATTCGGGTCTGCAGGAGCAGGGCGTGCCCGCCAACGTCGCGGAGAACATCTCCGGTCTGCCTCCGGTCGGCAGCCTGTTCGCGGCCTTCCTGGGTGTGAACCCGATCGAGGCGCTGCTCGGCCCGACGGGCATCCTCGACCATCCTGGCGTGCACAAGGACGTGCTCACCGGCCAGGAGTTCTTCCCGCACTTGATCTCCGGACCCTTCCACTCGGGTCTCGTCGTGGTCTTCCTCGGCGCCGCGATTATGATGCTGATCGGCGCGGTGGCCTCGTGGTTCGCCGGTAGCCCGACCGTTGCGGACGAGGCTGCCGAGCTCCGGGAAGCCGCCCGCGAGGGAATCTGAGACGGAGGAGATCACGCTGCCCGAGCCGACGAGCGTCGCCGACCCCGACCAGCTCACCGAAGCCGCCGAGCTGTATCACGCCATCGGCCGCCTCCTGCGCCTGCTGCGCCAGTCCGGCGACCTCGGATCACTGAGCCCCGGCGCGGCATCGGCCCTGGCCTCCCTCGCCCGCCAGGGCCCGCTGCGGCTCGGCGACCTGGCGGGTATCGAGCGGGTCAGCGCCCCGACCATGTCGCGGATAGTGACCGGCCTCGAGAAGGGCGGGTTCCTGACCCGGGACGCGGATCCGGAGGACGGTCGCGCGCAACTGCTCACGGCCACCGCCGCCGCGCACGACCTGGTCACGGGTCTGACCTCGGCCCGGATCCAGCGTTTCGCGGGGGCGATGGAACATCTGACCCCGGCGCAGCGCGAGGCGGTCAGGTCCGGACTGAACACCCTCATCGAAGCCCTCGACACCTAGCAATTGTCCAGTGCGCCAGCGACTTCGGTGTCACTGCTAGATTGCGGGAGTGGCAGGGATTTCCTTCGACGAGGCGGTCGTCGCACTGGCCGAAGCACCGGAAGGCGATTCGCGCGAACGCCTTTGGATGATGCTAGGCCTTCCGCCCGACACCGAAGTGCCCGAGTTCTTGCCCGGGGCATCATCGGCGATCCTGTACTCGTGCGCGGTCGCCTGGGATGGTGTCTCCGAGGGTTGCGGTACCGACGACGTACCCGCGGGAGACTGCCGTCATCTGCCCATTGTTATTGCCCTGCTGGGTAGTTCACTCGATGAGGTCCGCGAGCGGGCGAGGTCGGTGCTGTTGGCGTTCGGTCTGCCCGTGGTGGGAGCGTTGCGGGCGATACCGCCCTCGAACCGGTTGGCGCGGCGGGAAGCGTTGGCGGTGCTGGCCGAACTCGGCTGGCATCTGATCAAGCGCGAAGATCTGGTGATTCTGGAGCGATTGATCCGGATGAAGCAGGTGCTCGAGCCGCTCGAACCGCTGGACTTCGAGCGGCTGTCCGGATCGTGGTTCGCGGTGCCGACCAGCGATCAGGCCGCGGTCCTGGCCGCCTTCGACCTGTATGACCCGGTCCCCGCGACGCTGCGGATGGGATTCGCGCCGTGGCTGGGAGTCAGGCCCGCACGGCTGCCCTATGAGACGGCGATGAGCCTGCACGGTCTCGATTTTCGTGACACCCCGAGCCGGAAGGCGTTCATCCGGGAGCACACCGGAGAAGCCTATCCCGAAGTCTTCGTCACCCCGGCGCTGAATGGCTGGACCCTGTTGTGCTACGCGGACGACATCATCGGCCGGAGTCCGGAATCCCGCGTCCAGCGGCGACTGTTCACGATGCCCGCGCAGCAGCGGTTCGAGTTGCATCGGTGCCTGGAGGAATTGAGCCTGCGATTCGGATCGGCACACTGGTACGAGCAATTCGTGGACGACTACGCGCCGGGGCGATGGAGTCAATGGTGTGTCGCCCGCGACGGTGAGGTTCGAATGCACTGCCTGTCCGGCGGCCAGGTGACGGTCTACCGGTCCCGGGCGCGGCCCGCATCCGAGGAGGCCGACCAGGTCGAGGCCTATCTCGACATGGTGCGCGAGCACCCCGGCCGGCGTGACCCGTCCGAGGTCGACGAGGACGACATCGAAGGCGGAGATCCCTTGCAGGATCAGCTATTCGGCGCCCGCGGAGCTTCGGGCCGGCTGTCGGTGGACCTGACACGCCTCGGACCACTCACTCATGTGCAGGGCACCGGAGTGCTGGCCGTGCCGGCACACCTTCGACACCGGATGCGCCGCGGAGTGCTGCCGATCTAGCTCGCGACCCAAGGTCTCGGCCCTCGCGATCTTCTGCTGGACATTGAATTGACTCCTCAGTAAATTACGGCGCGTTCAATTAGGTGCCGGTCGAAGGAGCGAGCCGATGGCGCGGTCATGGTGGGGTTGGGGCAATGTCGAGGACGCCGTGATCGGAGCGGAGCGCGCCAAGCTGACTCAGCGGGTCGCGGCGATGATGCCGGGCGCGGATCTGACCGTGCACGAGCCGCCCGCACTGGAGTCCCTGCCGGTCCCCGCGCCGCGTATCGCAGCACCAGAGGCATTGGCGGCGTTGGCATCTCGGGATCTCGCCGATCGCGTCTCGCACGGAACCGGGCAGGCGTTCCGGGATGTGGTGCGCAATCTGCTCGGCCGCGTCGACAGTGTGCCCGATCTGGTGTTGCGGCCCGGGACCGAACAGGATGTCGTCGATGTGCTGGATTGGTGCACGGGTGCGGGGATCGCCGTGATTCCGTTCGGCGGAGGTACCTCGGTGGTCGGAGGTGTCGAACCGCGGGCTCTCGGGGACTACGCCGGGGTGGTGTCGCTGGATCTGGGCCGGTTGAATCGGGTCGTCGAGGTCGATCGCACCAGTCGTGCGGCACGGATACAGGCGGGGATTCTCGGGCCCGCGCTGGACGGCTCGTTGCGGCCGGAAGGATTGACCCTGCGTCACTTTCCGCAGTCGTTCGAGTTCTCCACGCTCGGCGGGTGGCTCGCCACCCGGGCGGGCGGGCATTTCGCGACCGTCTACACCCATATCGACGACATGGTCGAATCCATGCGGGTCGTGACGCCGACGGGGATCAGCGAATCACGTCGCTTGCCCGGTTCCGGTGCGGGGCCGTCGCCGGACCGCATTTTCCTCGGTTCCGAGGGCACGCTCGGTGTGATCACCGAGGCCTGGATGCGGCTGCAGGACCGCCCGCGTTGGCGCGCAACGGCTTCCGCGCTGTTCGACGACTACGGTTCGGCCGTGAACGCGACCCGCGTGATCGCGCAGTCGGGATTGTTCCCGACCAACTGCCGGCTGCTCGATCCCGCCGAGGCCTTCCTCAATGCCGGGACCGCGACCTCGGGTGGTGTGCTCGTGCTGGGATTCGAATCCGCCGATCATCCGGTGGACGAGCCGATGCGCCGGGCAGTGGAGATCTGCGGGGACTTCGGCGGCAGAGCGCCCGAGGGCGTCGCGTCGACCGACTCGGAGGAGAACTCGACGCCCGGCGGGGCGGCCGGGACCTGGCGGTCGTCGTTCCTGCGGATGCCCTATCAGCGTGACGCGCTCGCCGCGCAGTCGATGATCGTGGAGACCTTCGAAACCGCTTGCACCTGGGATCGATTCGAGCAGCTGCGGGCCGCAGTTCTGGACGCTGCGCAGGCCGCGTTCGCCGGGCTGGGGATCACGGGCGTGGTGACCTGCCGGTTCACCCACGTCTACCCGGATGGTCCCGCACCGTATTTCGGTATCTACGCCGCGGGTAGCTGGGGGCGGACCGTGGAGCAGTGGGATGAGATCAAAGCCGCTGTGTCGCAGGCCTTGGCGAGCAATGGCGGAACGATCACCCACCACCATGCGGTGGGACGCGATCACCGTCCCTGGTACGACCAGCAGCGGCCGGAACCCTTCGCCCGCGCGCTGCACGCGACGAAAGCCGCTCTGGATCCGGCGTACATCCTCAACCCGGGCGTACTGATCGACCGCGACGAGGCGGCGCGATGACAGGTCCCGCCGCGAGCCGCGCGGGTACCAAAGGCGTTCCGCGGGAGCAGCGTGAGCAGCAGCTGCTCGATATCGCCACCCTCGAGTTCGGTAACCGCGGCTACGCAAATGCCTCCCTCGCCGAAATCGTGTCAGCAGCAGGCGTTTCCAAGCCTCTTATCTACGCCTACTTCGGCTCCCGAGACGAGCTGCATGCCGCATGCGTGCATCGGGCGGGCAAGGTGCTGGTGGCCGCCGTCGCCGAGGCCCAGGCCGCGCAGGGCGCACACAACAAGGCCCTCGCGACCCTGACCGCGATCTTCCAGGCGCTCGACGGCCGCACCCAGAATTGGCGAATCATCTACGACAGCACCCTGCCCAGACCCGGTGCCGCCTACGAGACCGCCCGCCACTACCAAGACGCCCTCAACACCATGGGTTCCGAGGGCGTCGCCGAGATCCTCGCCGACGCCGGAATCCTCGGCCCGGAAGACCATTCCCTGCTGCTGACACTGTGGTTCAGCATCGTCTCCACCACGGTGTCGTGGTGGGGCGACCACCCGCAGAACACGCCCGAGGACATGACCGACCGCTGCGTGCGACTGTTCACCGCCGTGTCGACAGGATATGCGCGAGCCGACGAACCACCTCGGTCGCGATGACCGCTTGACCCGAGGTCGAGAAGTGGATCCGGTCCGCGCTCAGGAGATTCTCGCGGTCGTTGACCGGGTGGTCCCAGAAGTCGATGACGACGGCGTCGTACTCGGCGGCCACTCGCCTGGTGATGGCGTTCATCCCGCGAATTCGCTTGTCCCAGTCCGCGATTGTCGGCACGACAAAGGCTCTGCCGGGGATGAACGTCGTCAACAAGGCACGGGTGCCCGCTGCCCGGTCGTACATGAGACGCGTCGCCTTCTCGATCCGCTCGAAGTCCGGAGTGCGTCGGAAAATGTCGTTCGCGCCGGAGGGTAGATGCAGCAAGTCCGGACCGAATTCGGTGATGCGGTCGAGTTGGTGTGCGACGGTCTCGTCCGTGGTGACTCCGATTCGGGCTAGGTTGAGGTACTCCAGATCTGGACGCACCCGTCGCAGAATCTCGGCGACCCGATCGGACCAGCCCTTGTCGGCATATCCGGGCGTCGGGTCGCCGGTTCCGGCGGACAAGCTGTCGCCGACGACGCCGTATCGTCGCCATGGCGCGTCGAAAAGCAGTGCGGCGGAGGTCAATTCGGATTGGCAGAGTGGATCGGTTTGTTCGGTCAATGTCTGAACAGACATGGTCACCTTCTCGAGTTCGATTACGGCTGACGAGTGCGCGGCGTGATGCCGAAAGCTGTTGCCGCGCCGAGCACCGCGACTACGGCGATGAACAACCAGCCGTGCTGGAAGACGCTCACCATGCGGTCGGCCGGGACGTCGAGCGATCCGAGCAGCGCGACCAGGACGGCGACACCCAGCACATAGCCGAGCTGGCGAGCGGTGTTCACCACGGCACTGCCGGTCGCGGACTGGTCGGGCGGCAGATCCACCGCGGCGGAAGCGATCATGCTGGGCAGCGCGAGACCGATCCCGACGCCGGAAATCATCCAGCCCGGCAGCACATCGGCGGCGTAGTGCACCGGTGTGGACGCCGTGGCCAGTACGAGCACCACACCGAGTGCGAGCAGCAGATTCCCCACGGCCACAACGACACCGACCGGCATCCGCTTGATCAGGCGCTGGCTGACGGCGGCGAAGATCGGCACCATGAGCGGTCCGGGCATGATGGCCAGACCGGTCTCGATGGTGCTGAAGTGAGCCGCGTTCTCCAACCACAGGGCGATGCTGAGGAACCACGCGCCGAAGGCCGTGCAGAACGCCAGTACGGTCGCATTGGCCCAGACGAAGGTCGGAACCGCGAACAGGGCGGGCGAGACCACCGGATCCGAATGCCGCAACATCCGAACCACGAACAGGGCCACACTGACCGCTCCGAGAGCCAGTGCACCGACCGTTGCCGCACTGGCCCAAGACCATTCGCTGCTCTTTACCAGTCCTAGTGACAGTGCTCCGATCGCCACGATCAGCAGCGCCACCCCGAGCAGGTCCGGTACCCGAGCCGATATCCGCTGGCGCAGATTCGGCACCAGCCGCAGGGCCGCGATCCCGGCCACCACGCCCACCGGCAGATTGATCAAGAACACCCAGCGCCACGAGGCCTCGACCAGCGCTCCGCCGACGACCGGACCCACCGCCGCGGCGAAGGAAGACGTTGTCGCCCAGATCTTCACCGCGCCCGGCACCCGCGCGGGCGGCAGCACGGTGAGCAGCAATCCCAGACTGGCCGGAGTAAGCGCGGCCGCACCGACCGCCTGCAACACCCGGAACGCCACCAGCGCCCAGAGTGTCGGGGCCACCGCGCAGGCCAGGCTCGCCACCGTGAAAACGGCCAGCCCGACCAGGAATCCGGCCTTGCGCCCGAACCGGTCCGAGAATCGCCCGGCCGGAATCAGCAGGGCCGCATAGACAATCGCGTATCCATTGAGCACCCAGCTCACGTCGGCCAGTGACGAGCCTCGATACGACTCCCCGATCGCGGTGAACGCGACGTTCACGACGAAAACGTCCAGCATCGCCATGAAGGCGGCCGAACACAGGATCCATATGAGCGCTGTCGGGCGGTCCCGGACCGCCGGCGCTCTCTCGGTGGTCGCTGTCCCCGTCGCTGCTGTGCCATCCATCAGGCTTCCCTCCAAATCGGCACCGGCCTCGGCATCGCGCCGATTCTCACCGCTGCAATTCAAACAATACGGTCGCCCGTATGTAAATCACAAGAGCCTTTGACGTGCCGGAACGATGGCATACGATCGACTGTATGGATACCTCCGGCCCGGCGACGACCCCGGAAACCACCGACGGTCGGCTACAACGGGGCGCCCGATCGCGGCGTGCGGTGACCCGCCGCGCGGTCGATATCGCCTCCCTCGACGGACTCGACGGCCTCAGCTTCGGTCGCCTCTCCGACGACCTGAGCCTGAGCAAGGCCGGTATCCAAACCCTGTTCCGGACAAAGGAAGCCCTTCAGCTGGCCACCGCCGAGGCGGCCCGCGAAGCCTTCGTCGACGCGGTCATCCACCCCGCCCTCGACTCCCCCGCCGGCCTCCCCCGCCTCCGCGCCCTCATCGACAACTGGATCGAATACGCCTCGGCCCCACTGTTTCCCGGCGGCTGCTTCTGGGGCGCGAACCTCCCGATCTTCGACAGCCGCCCCGGCCCCGTCCGCGACGCGCTCCGGGACCAACAGCGCGCCTGGCTCACCACCCTCGCCACCCAATTCCGCCAAGCCGTCGACGCCGGTGAAATCCCCGAAACCGACCCCGACACAGCCGCTTTCCAGACGAGCGCCCTCCTCAACGCCCTCAACGTCTGCCTGCGCCTGGGCGACGACACCGCCACTGCGCTGACCCGCCGCGCGCTCGACTCCCTACTCCGCCCCTGACCCGTTCACCGCGAACCCATGTCGGCCGCGCCGTCGGGCGGGATGAGCCACCGCGCGAATGTCTGCTCCGGGCTCACCGTGATGACATCGGCCCGCTCCACGAGATCCCCCGGCACCCCGCCATTCTCGAAATGCTCGAGACTCGGCACGATAACCGCATCCACCCCCAAATTCGCCACCAACACCCGCAACCGATAAATCGGCCGATCGGTATGTGGCCCGAACACCGCCACCCTCCGCAAGTCATATCCCAACCGCGCGGCCAACCGCCGAATCCGCACCTCATCCCACTGCCGCCGCGCCCCCGACACATCCTCTCGCAGATAACCGATCGCCCCGGGAATCATGGTCCGCCCTCTCAGTGCTCGATACCGCTCGCCGCTTCGGATGGTGGATTCAGCTTCGGTCCACAGGAATTCAGCGGCAATGGCACTTTCGCTGGAGGCGGCGCGGAAGTGCCACCGGGCAATCAGTACTCGAGGTGGATGAGATCGGCGAGGGAGCGCATATCGGGGGTGAGGGT
Organism: Nocardia concava NBRC 100430; assembly: GCF_000308815.1. Lineage (GTDB taxonomy): Bacteria > Actinomycetota > Actinomycetes > Mycobacteriales > Mycobacteriaceae > Nocardia > Nocardia concava. Next base: position 125,545 of record NZ_BAFX01000075.1, on the reverse strand, counting down.
GCGGCGCTTGCCGATCATGCGGGTGAGGAGGTCCTTGGCCAAGCGTTGCTCGACGAGCCAGGGGCGGGCCTCGCGGGAGAGTTGAAGGAGGATGTCGAGGGCGGGGTCGGGGCGGTGCAGGGTCAGGTGCGCGTCGGCTACGTCGAGAAGGTGCCGGTTGCGATTGTCGGAGGTGGGGCGCAGGCCGGTGGGGACATCGCGAGCCAGGCGGAGCGCGAGGTCGGGGCGGTCGTCGATGACGGCGTTCTCGACGCGCTTCATGGCGACCGTGGCCGGGCCGAAGAGAGTCCAATAGTCGTGGTAGACGGTCGGTTCGCGCTTGACCGCGACGGCGGCGGCCTGGGCGAAGCGCATCATGTCCTCGGCGTCGTCGGGCCGGTTGTCGCGGATGGCGGCGGCCGAACCGCGCAGCAGCAGCCAGCCCCAGGTGGAGAGCTCGCGCTCGGAGGCGGTCGAAATTCGCGGCTCGATCCGGTCCGCCCACGTGACGGCGAGTTCGTCGACCTGCTGGAATCGCCGCTCCACCAGCAGCAGCCAGCACAGCGTGACGACAACGGAGGCGGCGTCGAGCACATCATCGGTTGATTCGGCGGCCGCCAGCGATCGTTCGAGAACCGTGCGCGCCGTGCGTAATTGCCGCGTCTGCACCATTACCGAGCCGGCGAGCTGCAGAATCCGAGCCTGCAGCCGAGGCGGGGCGCTGCCTGAGAATTCGACCAGCCCCGGCAGTACCCGCGCGAGTTGCTCGTAGTCGTTGTCGTGGTACATCCGCACGGCCGAATTCAGCGACTCCGCCACATCGCCTGCGGTGACCGGCTCTTCGGAGGAAGGCTCGCGCGGCGAATTTATGGCCCGCCGGGTCTCGGCCCAGAACTCGCCGTTGCGGCTTTCGGGCGGCCGCGGTTCGTCGCCGATCAGCGCCGTCAGCGGACACCCCAGCCCAACCGCGAGTCGCCGCAACGTCTCGATCCGGGCGTCGTCCCGCTCGCCCTGCTCGATCTTCCGAATGAACGACACCGAAACCCCGGACCCCGCAGCCAGTTCACGCTGCGTGAGCCCCCGCCGCTTCCGCACCGATCGCAAGCGCTGCCCCAGGTCGCCGCTCATGATTTCAGCGTAGAACCACCCGGCCCTGTCCCGCAGCGATCGGGAGGGCAGCGGGTCGGACAGAGGACGGGTCGACCGATCAGGACTTTTTCGTGTTGGAGAGGCCGAAAAGGGATTCGGCGGGGTGTGGGGTGGCGAGGGTGTTCAAGGCCTCGACTATTCGGCGTTCTTCCCAGCGGAAGTGGGATTCGAGGATTGCTGCCAAGCCGGATAGTTCGTGTTGGACGGTGGGGGCGTTGTTGGGTGTGAGGGTGGTTAGGAGGGTGTTCAGTTTGCGGATGATGTTGGCTACCAGGACGTGGTCTTCGCGGAGTTCTGTTAGTACCGGTGTCAGTTCGGGGAACTGGCGGCCCAGTTCGGCGAACGCGGTGTTGTCTTCGCTGGTGTGGTGGTTGGTGAGGGCTTGGCAGAAGGCTGTGCAGTGGGCTCGGAGGTTCGCGGGGCGGGATGTTTTGCCGGTGATGTAGGCGTCGAGTTCAGTTGTGAGGCGGGATAGTTCGGTGCGTAGCCAGTTGTGGACTTCGATCAGTTCTTGGCCGAGGGCTTGGGCACGATCCGTGTGGGGGTTGGGTCGGGGCATGGTGGGTCCTTTGATCGAGGGGTGGCGCGGCTCGACGCCGCGGCGGATGGCCACAGGGATGGGTCGGCGCTGCCGGTGAATTGGTGTGCTGCTCACGCGCGTAGGAGGCGCGCGGGAAATGGGGTCAGACGACCCGGATGTGTGGACCCATGGCAGCCTCCTCGATCACGGTGCCTCCATGCCAACCGCCGTCCACTTGGCGGCGTCACGCGACACCGCCGACCAGAATACCTGGACCGTCGGCGGCGACGGGGCAGCGCGTTATCCGATGGAGAACGGCAGTTTCGTGGCCAGGTCGCCCAGTTCGGCTCGCTGCGCGGCAGACGGGGTGCGGCGTCCGGTGCCGATCAGGAGCGCGTCTTCGTCGGAGAACGTTTGAGGGAACGTGGTGCCGGTGATCTGCTCCAGCATCTCGCGGGTTCGGGCGAGGCTCTCGGCGGATGGGCGCGGCACGTGGGGCAGGTGGGCGATCAGGTCGAGGTGGTGCAGGGTCCATTCCAGGACGTAGGCGTCGAGATAGTCGGCGGCGGTGAGGACTTGGTCGCGGGTGCTGACCCGCAGGGTCGGGTCGCACAGTTCGGCGGCGCGGCCCGCGGCCGAGCCGACATCGTCGAGGTGGAATTTCAGCAGGGCCGGGTCCTCGTAGGCGGCGGCCAGCCGGACGGTCAGGGCATCGAGTGGGTCGTCACCGGTCGGCGGTTTCGCGGGGACCTCCCAATAGGTCACCGCGTTGCGGGTCGGTTCGGACTCGGCGGGCGTCACAAGAGTGATCAGGACGTCCTGGGCGTCGATGATCAAGTGGCACACCAGGTCTCGCACCAGCCAGCCGGTGCAGCCGGAGGGCTGGGCGAAGTCCTCGTCCGAGAGGTCGGCGACCGCGGTGCGCAATGCTTTCCACGACTGCGAGAAGAGGTCCACCATCGCAAGCTAGCAGCCGCGGGGTCGCTACGCCGTCGGTGCTGGTTGCAGGCGGTCGCGGAGATAGGCGAGTATCTCGTCGCGAGCCTTGATCGTGGGGTGGCCTGCTTCGTCGACCAGGTGGGCGGTCACCACGCTGTGCGGTGTCTTGACGATGTGCTCGAAGAAGGGCGGCGGCTTGGGGTTGGCATGTTCGCCGGAGAGGACCCGGCCGTCGAATCGGTCGCCGAGGAGTTGGGTGTAGGCCGCGAAACGCTGGCCGGTGCACCACTTGTCATTGTCGAACCGGTAGGCCAGGGCGCGCAGGTCGTCGCGTTCGAACCGCTCCGCGATCGCCGTCGCGTCCTCGGGCGACAACTCCAGACCCGCCGGATCATCGAGCGGAAGCGACGGATGGTTGATGACCGGGGCGATGACCGCAGGTTCGAGAGTCATGGTGAGCGCGAAGTTCCCGGTGAAGCACATGCCCACCGCGCCGACGCCCGGACCGCCGGATTCGGCGTGCGCCAGGCGGGCGAGGGCGCGCAGCCAGGTGGCGATCGGGCTGGTGCCGCCGCCGGCGAAGGCGCGGAATTCCTTGCTGACGCACGCCTTCCGCATGATGGGCTCGCTGAGCTCCACCGACGGGTACGCGCCGTCGACGCCGAACAGCGACGGGATGTAAACGGTGAAACCCGCATCGCGCACCCAGCGGGCGAAGCGCGCCACGTCCGGGCTGATGCCCGGCATCTCGGGCATGACGATGACCGCGGGGCCGGTACCCGCGACGTAAACGGCCTTGTCATCACCCTCGAGGCTGATCACTCGCCGGGTGAAATCGGCGAGCGTGTCCTCGCGCGTTGAATTTTCGAGTTCCACAGTGGGATGTTAACCGGGATATTAACCGTGGAGGTAGCGAACCAGCGCCTCACGCTCGGTTTCCAGCTCGGAGATCTGGCTCTTGACCACATCGCCGATGCTGACCACGCCGATCATCCGGCCGTCCTGCAGGACCGGCAGATGGCGGATGCGGTGTTCGGTCATGGTGGCGTTGAGGGTCTCCACGTCATCGTCGGGTGCGCAGGTGTGGACCGCGGCGGTCATGATCGAGCTGACGGGCGCGTCCAGGAGGTCCGCGCCGTGAGTGTGCAGGCGGCGCACGATGTCTCGTTCGGAGACGATGCCCGCGATGCTGACGTCGTCGGCCGAGACGACGACCGCGCCGACGTTGTGCGCCGACAGGACCCTGAGCAGTTCACGCACAGTTGCATCCGGTGCAATCGTGACTACGCCGCTGCCCTTCCGGCGCAGAATTTCCGAGATTCGCATATGTCCACCGCCCAACGCTCGGGACTACCAACGGCTACCAGAATGACTCCGATGCCCGAGCGTGAACAGCAACGATTACGAGCAGATGCCTAACTGGAAGCAAGAGCATCGAGGGCGGATTCGATGGCGCGGTGGAAGGTCGGGTAGGCAAGGATCATCTGGCGCAGCGTCGCCGTCGGTACCTCGGCGTGGACCGCCACGGCCAAGGCGCTGAGCACCTCTCCGCCCTGCGGACCGGCCGAGGTCGCACCCACGAGCACGCCGCGATCGGCATCCTCGACGAGTTTGATGAAGCCGTCATTGCCCGCCTTGTGAATCCAACCGCGCGTGGAGGCAGGCACTTCCGTGCATCCGGTGCGGATTCGCAGTCCGGCGTCACGAGCTTGGGCCTCAGTCATACCGACCGCCCCGACTTCCGGATCGGTGAACGTCACCCTCGGCACGGCGCGATACTGGGCGACCTCGGTCCCGTCGCCGAGGATGTCCTGCGCTGCGATCCGAGCCTGATACATGGACACGTGGGTGAAAGCGCCCTCGCCCGCGATATCGCCGATGACCCACACCCTGTCGGCCGCTCGCATCCGATTGTCGACGGGGATTGACTTGGCCCCCTCGTCCAGCCCGACCGCCCCGATTCCCAAGGCCGCCAGATCGGTTCGCCGCCCCGTGGCGACCAGCAGGCGCTCGGCGCGCAGCGATTCACCATTGTCGAGTTCGAGGGTGAACTCCCGGCCATCGTGGCGAACGGCGCTGCCGCGCACGCCACTACGCACGTCGATGCCCTCGCGCTCGAACACCTTCGCCAGCAGCTCGCCTGCCTCGGGCTCATCCCGTGGCAGCAGTCGTCCGACCACGCTCACCCGCGCCCCGAAGCGCGCGAAGATCTGCGCGAACTCCACGCCCACCGGTCCCCCGCCGAGCACGATCAGCGATTCCGGCGCCTCGGTGACCGTCACCGCGTCCCGATTGGTCCAATACGGTGTCCCCGCCAGCCCGTCCAAGGGCGGAACCGCCGGAGCCGTACCCGGATTCAGCACGATGCCGCGCCCCGCCTGGAACACCCGATCACCGTGCTCGGTCGTCACGGTCACCTCGCCGGGCCCGGTGATCTTCCCCCAGCCGCGCACGAACGTCCCGCCCGCCTTCTCGAACCGCTCGACCGCGACGGTATCGTCCCAATCATCGGTGGCCTCCTCGCGAATCCGCCGAGCCACCGGCCCCCAATCGGCCGTCACGGCCGCCGTCCCCGCCATCCCGTCCACCCGCCGCGCCTCGGCGAGCAGCCCCGCCGACCGCACCATGATCTTGGTGGGAACACAGGCGTAGTAAGGGCATTCACCGCCCACCAGCCGCCCCTCGACCCCCACGACGTTGAGCCCGGCCCGAGCCACCCGCGTAGCCAGATCCTCACCGCCCGGTCCCATTCCGATGACGACGACATCCACGGATTCGGCTGGCACTAGCTCTCCTTCGTTCGGCGATCCGCTACGACGCTATCGCCCGTGCTGGGAGTCGAAGGTGAAGACCCGCCCGCCCAGCAGCAATTGGCTGCCGGGTTCCAGCACGGTCGCATGCCCGGGTGTCGCGCGCACCCAGTCGGATCGGCCCGGTGGGCGGACGTGGGTGCCGTTGGCGGAGCCTCGATCCATCACCAGGACATCCCATTCCACCAACCGGATTTCGGCGTGCACGCGGGACATGCCTCCCGAGGCGTCGGGGATACGGATCGCCTGCGCGCCGCGGCGGACCTGTTCGGAGCGCTCCGGTTCGCGGCCGATCACCAGATCGGAGTCCAGGACGTAGGAGGTTCCGTCGTCCAGGAGCAGCACGCCGAGCGGGGGCCGAATGCCCTCGGTCAGTACCAAGGTCAGCTGCTCCATACGGATACCGCACACCGCGCAGAACGACACGCGCGGATCGTTGAGATGCCCTTTCGCGCATTTGTATCCGTACACCAGCGTCCCCACGGCCGGAGTTGCGGGCGCTGCTACTTTGCGCGTACTGCCGGAATTCGGTTCCCGTCGACCTGAATTCGGCTCTGGCCGAGCGGGTTCGGGCCGGCCGTTGCGTGGTTCCGGATCGCGCACACGACGCCCGGAATCGACCCGTGCCCGGCGAAGTCCGGGTCCGCCACGGCGAGCGGGCTTTTCGGACTTCTCCCCCAGCCACAGCACCGCGCCCGAGCCCGGCATGCGCCCGGAGTTCAGCGACCACACACCCGGCTGCGGCAGATCTTCGCGCGGTGTCTCCTCGTCCACGAACACCGCGGCCGCCCGCATCGGTGCGGGGCTGACCACCCGGTCGACGGTGAATCCCGCGTCGCGGCCGTGCAATACCTCGCGATGGTCCTCGCCCTGGAGAATGGCGGTGACTCGCCCGTGCAGGAATACGGCCAGCCCGCGATTGCCCGGCGTGAGCACCCCGAACTCCACCCGTTCCTCGTCCTCACGACCCATGAGCCAGGTGCTCACCAATCGCGCGAAAGTGCGCCCGGTGCGGCGGGTTTCCCGCGAAGCCGCCTCGACAACCATTTCGAGCAGTTTGTCCAGCACCGCGACCGGCTCGGATTCGGCGGTCAGCGCTCTCGAATCCCGGTGGGCCACAACCACGACCACCCCGTCCTGGCTGGCCACCAGGTGCGGCCCGGGCACGACCTCCACGCGGCCGGTCATATGACCCGGCCCCCGTTGTACCGCCAGCGCGGCAGCAGCACCCGGATCGGACCGTTGACGAACATCCAGAACACCAGCCACGTCAGCGTGAAGTCGATGAGGAAGGCGAGCGCGCCCGGGCGCAGATTCCGCGGCAGCACGATTGCCGTGTAGCGCACCAGCATCCACATGAGTAGACCCTCGTTCACGATGGTCACCAGCCCGAACAAGGTCGGCCAGTCCTTGTCCCATCGGAACTGCTGGAGCCCGTGATACAGCAACTCCCACCCCACACCGACCAGTATCACCGCGATCAGCACGGTGAGGGTCACCCGGTAGCCCTGTTCGACCGACAGCCGCCCCATGGGTAGCAGCGGCGTCAGCACCGCCGCGACCAGGAATCCGATCACCCCGAGCACCAGCACGCGAGTCTGTATGCGCCCGTTCAGCGTCGGAGTCATTCCGCGATCTTCCGATTGTTGACCCACAGCCACCACTGCCGCACCGACCGCCACGGCGTCAACCGGCTACAGAATCCCAGGCGGGCCAGATCGTCGGCGATCTCGAGCGCCGCGTACTGCAACCCAAGAAATGAGTCCACCGCGGCGTAATAGCCACCCAGCGTGGCGCTGCCCGAGGCGTACATACGGCCGTTCCCGCTGCGCGTCCCGATCAACTCGAAGGTGCGGTCCACATCCAGCCGCCCGAGCGGATTGCGCCGCGCCCCCGCATGATCGAGCAGATCGGCCAGCAGCCGATGCTCGCGAATATCGGCCTCCAGACCGGTGCAGTCGATGATGTAGTCGGCATGGGTGTCGATCGGATGCGACGCCATCGGCAGCGACGAATCCGATTCCGGCAGCACCGTAGTCACCACCCCCGGCCGGGTCCGATCCGGCCGCAGATTCCGCGCCGACCCGACCATCACCTGATACCACCCCTGCGCTCGCCCGCGCGCCAGCTGCTCCTGCCATGCCGCCCGCTTGGGAGTCGTGGTGCCGCCCATGGTCTTCAACGCCTCGGCGCGCTCGCGCCCCTCGAGTTTGCGCAGGCGCTGCTTGAGCTGCCCACCGAAGGCGGCCTTGGGAAAGTTGAACGCCTGATACGCCCACCCGTCCCCGCCCGCACGCCGCGCCAAACCACTCGGCCCGTGCGGCCCGGCCACATAGGTCCGGAACAGATGCAGGATCTGGGTGTTCAGCCGCAGCCGATCCCGATCGTCGATCAGCCGCTGCAGCACCCGGCTGGCAACAATCCCGCTGCCGCGCACCATGACCGTCCCCGGCCGCCGCTGCAACGCCTCGTACACGTGCTCGTGCGGCTCATAGGCGTTCACCACCCGCGTCGGATCGCGATACCGCTCCCGATACTCCTGCAGATCCGGCAGCAACCGGAGCCCCGGATACCCGACCGCGATATGAACATAGCTGCTGCGGAACGCGATTCGCTTCGTCGCCGAGCGGCCCTCGGGTGGCGTGAAGACGGTGAAGTACCCGCCGCCGTACCGCTTGCGCACCATGCGTACTTGCCCTTTGTGCAAGGACCGCGCGAACTCCACCCGCTGGAACTCCCGCTCCAGCGCCGTGAACACCTGCCCCGCCCGCGGCGTGTAGTAATCGACGAAAACCGGCTCGGTCAGCACATTCCACAGCGGTTTCAGCGATTTGTCCGCTATCGCCTCTCTGACCGCATACGACGGGAACCCCCACAAATTGTCCGGCGTCCCGCCGGAGTCGCTGCGCAACCGCTCCCCACGCGGAATCTGCGACATCCGGGTCAGGTACTCGTACGACGCCCACGGGACATCCTGCGGCCCCAGTACCGCCATGGCCGCCCCCGGCACCCCGTAGATCCGCAACGCGTCGAACAGGGTGAACGACCCCAGCCCGCTGCCCACCGTCACCAGGGGCACATCGATGACCGGAATCCCCGCCTGCCCCACCAACTCATCGGTCCACACGTCGGTTTCGATGAGGCGTTGCGTGATGTCTCCCCTCATTTGCCGGATGCTACCGGTCGCGTCTTACCGATAGCCTGCCAACGACTTATTGCGAGACAGGCGATTCCGCGACGCGCCCACGAGTTCCGGCGAAGCTGCCCCGCGCGCCCCCACCAGCGACGTAGCATGCGGAACGTGGCCGAAGCCAAACGCCCCGCCGCGGTGCGGGTCCTCGTCTACAGCAATGACGCCGATACCCGGAGCCAGGTGATGCTGGCCCTGGGCAGACGGCCGCACCCGGAACTGCCGCCCATCGAGTACCTCGAGGTGGCCACCGGACCGGTCGTGATCGAGCGCATGGACGCGGGTGATCTGGATCTGCTGATCCTCGACGGCGAGTCGGCCCCGACCGGCGGGCTGGGTCTGGCCAAGCAGCTCAAGGACGAAATCGCCGACTGCCCACCGATAGTCGTGCTGACCGGCCGCCCCGACGATGCGTGGCTGGCCAATTGGTCGCGCGCCGAGGCCGCGGTCTCGCATCCCATCGACCCCATCCGGCTCACCGATGCCGTGCTCGGTGTGCTCGGCGGTAGCTTCGCGGCCTGACGCTCCATCTTCCGCGGCCTGATTCGGGGCCGATCTTCGCCAGCCCGGCGAACAGGGCATATCCACGTCACGTGACATCCGCGATTGCGTCGATTCGGTCATAAAAGACCGTTCCGAATTCGATCAAACGCAATCGCGAATCGTCATGTATCTTCTGGTCCGGGTTGTAATCTGTGCCGTAGCTCACACGAGCGCGGGCATCGGTATCAATGACGATCACACCGAATCAATGACACCGCCGCCTCACTCGCTGCTGCCATCCGTCATGCGTTGTCCAGCTCGCAGGAGGGGTAGTTCCGTTGTGAATATAGAAGTGCCGACCCTTGTACTCGGTGCGGTCGCCGCCGCGTTCGGGGTGTTCTCGATCTTCCTGGCGGCCCTCATCGGCCCCAAGCGCTACAACCGGGCCAAGCTCGAAGCCTACGAATGCGGTATCGAACCCACGCCCCACGCCGTCGCCGGCGGGCCGGGAAATGCTGCGGGCCAACGCTTTCCGGTCAAGTACTACCTGACCGCCATGCTGTTCATCATCTTCGACATCGAGATCGTGTTCCTCTACCCGTGGGCCGTGCACTTCGATGCGCTCGGAGTGTTCGGACTGGCGGCGATGGCGTTGTTCATCTTCAACGTCTCGGTCGCCTACGCCTACGAGTGGCGGCGCGGCGGGCTCAGCTGGGACTGATTGGCGCACAACGGGTATCGCGCCACCGGTTGGTTCGATGACAAGCGCCGATCCACGTACAAGACGCCCCGCACTCGCCGGGGCGTCCCGATCCGGGAGATGTAGTCCGACATGGGTCTCGAGGAGAAACTGCCCAGCGGGTTCCTGCTGAGCACGGTGGAAGATTTGGCCGGCTATCTGCGCAAGAGTTCGCTGTGGCCGGCGACGTTCGGCTTGGCGTGCTGCGCGATCGAGATGATGGCCACCGGCGGCGGGCGATTCGATATCGCCCGCTTCGGCATGGAGGCGTTCCGCGCCTCCCCGCGCCAGGCCGATCTGATGATCGTGGCGGGCCGGGTGAGCCAGAAGATGGCCCCGGTGCTGCGCCAGGTCTACGACCAGATGACCGAACCGAAATGGGTGCTGGCCATGGGCGTCTGCGCATCCTCGGGCGGCATGTTCAACAACTACGCCATCGTGCAGGGCGTCGACCACATCGTGCCGGTCGACATCTACCTGCCCGGCTGCCCGCCGCGGCCGGAGATGCTGTTGAACGCGATCCTGAAGCTGCACGAGAAGATTCAGGAGATGCCGCTGGGCGTCAATCGCGAGGAGGCCGTGCGCGCGGCCGAGGCCGCCGCGCTGGCCAGCACCCCGACCATTCAGCTGAAGGGGCTGCTGCGATGACCTTCGATGCACCCGCCGGCACGGAATCTCCCCCGGAGGATGCCGTGAAACCACACGGTGAGAACACCCCGTCCAATCCGTACGAGCCGGACGAAACCCCCGCTGCCGCACCGGAATCACCGGCTGCGGCCGCTCCCGTCGATGAGGTCATCGGCGTCCGGCGCGGCATGTTCGGCGTCAAGGGCACCGGCGACACCTCGGGCTACGGCCGCCTGGTGCGCACCATCAAGCTGCCCGGCGGCACCCCGCCACCCTACGGCGGCTACCTCGACGAGATCGTGGTGGAACTGCGAAACGCGTTGACGGCGGCTCGTTTCGAGGAGGCCATCGAGCGGATCATCGTCTTCCGGGGCGAACTCACGCTGCATGTGCGCCGCGAACACCTGCTCGAGGTGGCGAAGACCTTGCGCGACAACGAGGCCCTGCGCTTCGAACTGTGCCTGGGCGTCAACGGAGCGCACTACCCCGACGACAAGGACCGCGAACTGCACGCGGTCTATCCGCTGAACTCCATCACCCACAACCGCCGGGTGCGCCTGGAAGTGTCGGTGCCGGACGCCGATCCGCACATCCCGTCGCTGTATTCGGTCTATCCGACCAATGACTGGCACGAGCGGGAGACCTACGACTTCTTCGGCATCCTCTTCGACGGCCACCCGTCGCTGACCCGCATCGCCATGCCCGACGACTGGCGTGGCCACCCGCAGCGCAAGGACTATCCGCTCGGCGGAATCCCGGTCGAATACAAGGGCGCGCGCATCCCGCCGCCCGATGAGCGGAGGTCGTACTCCTGATGAACGACATCGACACCAAGTCCCAGTCCGCCACCGCGGATCGCCCCGAACGAGCGGTCACCGTCGTCGGCAACGACTGGGACGAGATTCGCACTGCCCTCGACGGGGTCGCCGAGGAACGCATCGTCGTGAACATGGGCCCGCAGCACCCCTCCACCCACGGGGTGCTGCGGCTCATTCTCGAAATCGAGGGTGAGACCGTCACCGAGGCGCGCTGCGGCATCGGATACCTGCACACCGGAATCGAGAAGAACCTCGAGTACCGGCCGTGGGTGCAGGGCACCACCTTCGTCACCCGCATGGACTATCTGTCGCCGTTCTTCAACGAGACGGCGTACTGCCTGGGCGTGGAGAAGCTGCTCGACATCACCGACGATATTCCCGAGCGCGCCAATGTCATTCGCGTCATGCTCATGGAGCTCAACCGCATCTCCTCGCACCTGGTGGCGCTGGCCACCGGCGGCATGGAGCTGGGTGCGCTCACCCCGATGCTGTTCGGGTTCCGCGAGCGCGAACTCATCCTGGACGTGTTCGAGACCATCACCGGTCTGCGCATGAACCACGCCTACATCCGGCCCGGCGGCGTCGCCCAGGATCTGCCCGACGACGGCGTGCAGAAGGTGCGCGAGCTGCTGGACCTGCTGCCGAAGCGGTTGCGGGACATGGAGTTGCTGCTCAACGAGAACCCCATCTGGAAGGCCCGCACCCGCAATGTCGGCTACCTGGACCTGACCGGCTGCATGGCGCTCGGCGTCACCGGTCCGGTGCTGCGGGCCACCGGGCTGCCGCACGATCTGCGCAAGTCCCAGCCGTACTGCGGTTACGAGAACTACGAATTCGACGTCCAGGTCGACACCGGCTGCGACTGCTACGGCCGCTACCTCATCCGCGTCAACGAGATGAAGGAGTCGGTGAAGATCGTCGAGCAGTGCCTCGACAAGCTGCGGCCGGGCCCGGTCATGGTGGAGGACAAGAAGATTGCATGGCCTGCCGACTTGCAGCTCGGGCCGGACGGTCTCGGCAACTCGCCCAAGCACATCGGCAAGATCATGGGCACCTCCATGGAGGCGCTCATCCACCACTTCAAGCTGGTGACCGAGGGGCTGCGCGTCCCGCCCGGTCAGGTGTACGTGGCGGTGGAATCCCCGCGCGGTGAGCTGGGCGTGCACATGGTGTCCGACGGCGGCACCCGGCCGTATCGGGTCCACTACCGCGACCCCTCTTTCACGAATCTGCAAGCGGTGGCGGCGATGTGCGAGGGCGGCCTGGTCGCCGACGTGATCGCCTCCGTCGCCTCCATCGACCCGGTGATGGGTGGTGTCGACCGTTGACCGAGATCCTTTTGAATCTGACCGTGCGGCCCATCCCGTATCCGGAGAAGGTGCACGACCGGCTGCAGGTGGAGGCGCAGGAGATCATCGCGCGATACCCGCAGTCGCGTTCGGCACTGCTTCCCCTTTTGCATCTGGTGCAATCGGTGGAGGGGTATGTGTCGGGCACCGGCATCGAATTCTGTGCCGAGCAGCTGGGATTGACCGATGCCGAGGTCACCGCGGTGGCCACGTTCTATTCGATGTACCGGCGTACGCCGACCGGTGACTATCACGTCGGTGTCTGCACGAACACACTGTGTGCAGTCATGGGCGGGGACGAGATCCTCGCGGAACTCAAGCAGCACTTGGGGATCAAGCACGGCGAGACGACCGCCGACGGGGCGGTCACCCTCGAGCACATCGAGTGCAATGCTGCCTGCGATTACGCGCCCGTGGTGATGGTCAACTGGGAGTTCTTCGACAACCAGACCCCGGAATCGGCCAAGGAGCTGGTGAATTCGCTGCGACGCGGCGAGCCGGTGACCGGATCGCGCAGCGGCATTCCGCTGTGCACCTTCCGTGAGACCGCCCGCATTCTCGCCGGATACGAGGATCAGCGGCCCGGGGCCACCGACGGCGCGGCCGGGCCCGCGACCCTCGCCGGTCTGCAGGTCGCCGAACAGGATTCGACCGACGGAGGCGCTCAGTGACGACCGCTCTCACCCCCGTCCTCTCCAAGCACTGGGCCGATCCCGAGGGCTGGACCCTGGCGGCGTATCGCCGTCAGGGCGGCTACCGGGCGCTGCCCAAGGCGCTGAAGATGCAGCCGGACGAGGTCATCGCCACGGTCAAGGACTCCGGTCTGCGCGGCCGTGGCGGCGCGGGCTTCCCCACCGGCATGAAGTGGGGCTTCATTCCGCAGGGCCCCGGACCCGAGGGCGCGCCCACCAAGCCGCACTACCTGGTGGTCAACGCCGATGAGTCGGAACCGGGTACCTGCAAGGACATTCCGCTCATGCTGGCGACGCCGCACACCCTCATCGAGGGCGTCATCATCGCCGCCTATGCCATCCGCGCCTCGCACGCGTTCATCTACGTGCGGGGCGAAGTCGTGAATGTGCTGCGCCGGTTGCAGGCCGCGGTCCAACAGGCTTATGCGGCAGGCTATCTCGGGCAGAACATCCAGGGCTCGGGCTACGACCTGGAGATCGTGGTGCATGCCGGTGCGGGCGCGTACATCTGCGGTGAGGAGACCGCGCTGCTGGATTCGCTCGAGGGCCGCCGCGGCCAGCCGCGTCTGCGTCCCCCGTTCCCGGCCGTGGCGGGTCTCTACGCCTGCCCGACCGTGGTCAACAATGTGGAATCCATTGCGTCCGTGCCGTCTATCATCGCCAATGGCGTGGAGTGGTTCCGGTCCTTCGGCACCGAGAAGTCGCCCGGATTCACCCTCTACTCGCTCTCGGGTCACGTGACGCGACCGGGGCAGTACGAAGCACCCCTCGGAATCACGTTGCGGGAGTTGCTGAAATACGCGGGCGGCGTCCGCAAGGGCCACACGCTGAAGTTCTGGACCCCGGGCGGCTCAAGCACGCCGATCTTCACCGACGAGCACCTCGACGTCGCCCTCGACTACGAGGGCGTCTCGGCGGCGGGCTCGATGCTGGGCACCAAGGCGCTCCAGATCTTCGACGACACCACGTGTGTCGTGCGTGCGGTGCTGCGCTGGACCGAGTTCTACGCCCACGAATCCTGCGGCAAGTGCACCCCCTGCCGCGAGGGCACCTACTGGCTGGTCCAGTTGCTGCAGCGCCTGGAGAACGGCCAGGGTCACGAAACCGATCTGGCCAAGCTGGCGGATATCGCCGACAACATCAACGGCAAATCCTTCTGCGCCCTCGGTGACGGTGCGGCCAGCCCGATCTTCTCCTCCCTGAAGTACTTCCGCGACGAGTACGCCGAGCACATCCGCCTCGGCGCCTGCCCGTTCGACCCGGCCCGGTCCACCGTCTGGGCCCAAGGAGCGCGATGACCTCGACAGTGAGCTCCACAACCGGCGGCGGGGTGGCACCCGCCGACATGGTGACCGTAACCATCGACGGCACGGAGGTTTCCGTGCCCGCGGGGACGCTGGTGATCCGGGCCGCCGAGCTCATCGGCACCCAGATCCCGCGCTTCTGCGACCATCCGCTGCTGGACCCGGTCGGCGCGTGCCGGCAGTGCCTGGTAGAGGTCGAAGGGCAGCGCAAGCCCGTCGCCTCCTGCACCCAGGTGGTGGCCGACGGCATGGTGATCCACACCCAGCTGTCCTCCCCTGTCGCCGCCAAATCGCAGGAGGGGGTGATGGAGCTGCTGCTCATCAACCATCCCCTCGACTGCCCGGTGTGCGACAAGGGCGGTGAGTGCCCGCTGCAGAACCAGGCCATGTCCAACGGCCGCGCCGAATCCCGCTTCGACGGCGAGAAGCGCACCTACCCCAAGCCGATCCCGCTGTCGGCAGCCATCCTGCTGGACCGGGAGCGCTGCGTGCTGTGTGCACGCTGCACCCGGTTCTCGCAACAGGTGGCCGGTGATCCGTTCATCGAACTGATGGATCGCGGTGCGCTGCAACAGGTCGGCATCGCGGCCGGGGAGCCGATGGACTCCTACTTCTCCGGCAATACCGTGCAGATCTGCCCGGTGGGCGCGCTCACCGGCAGCACCTACCGATTCCGGGCACGGCCGTTCGACCTGGTGTCGAGCCCGGCTGTGTGCGAGCACTGCGCCTCCGGGTGCGCGCAGCGCACCGATCACCGGCGCGGCAAGGTCATGCGGCGGCTCGCCGGTGATGACCCGCAGGTCAATGAGGAATGGAACTGCGACAAGGGACGATTCGCGTTCGCCTACGCCACCGAGCAGGACCGGCTCACCACGCCGCTGGTCCGCAGCTGGGACGGCAGCCTGCAGCCCGCGTCGTGGTCGGAGGCCATCAACGCCGCCGCGCGCGGATTGGCTTCGGCGCGCGGGAATGCCGGTGTGCTGCTGGGCGGTCGCGTCACCCTCGAGGACGCCTACGCCTACTCGAAGTTCGCGCGGGTCGCGTTGAACACCAACGACATCGACTTCCGGGCGCGCGAGCACTCCGGTGAGGAGGCCGACTTCCTGGCCGCCCGCATCGCCGGACAGGGTGTCACGGTCGACTACGCGGCCCTGGAGCGTGCACCGTTCGTGCTCCTGGTCGGGTTCGAGGCCGAAGAGGAATCGCCGATCGTGTACCTGCGGCTGCGGAAGGCGGCCCGCAAGAACGGGACACCGATCTACTCGCTCGCCCCGTACGTGACGCGGGGTCTGCAGCGGATGTCGGGCACCCTGCTGCTCACCGCGCCCGGCGCCGAGCCGCACGTGCTCGAATCCATCCGGACCGGCGAAACCGATGAGACCACAGCCGGTTACACGCGCCTGGGCGAGGTCGCCTCGCTGCTGCGCGAGCCCGGCGCGATCATCCTGGTCGGTGAGCGGCTCGGCGGCATCCCGGGCGGACTGTCCGCCGCGGCGCGGCTCTCCGACGAGACCGGCGCGGCTCTCGCCTGGATTCCCCGGCGGGCCGGGGAACGCGGCGCACTCGAGGCCGGTGCACTGCCGGTGCTACTGCCCGGCGGGCGTCCCATCGCGGATCCCGCTGCGCGCCACCAGGTTCGGGAAGCCTGGAACTGCGAGGACCTCCCCGTGACCCCGGGCCGGGACACCTCCGCCATCCTGGCCGCGGCACCGACGCTGGGCGCGCTGCTCATCGGCGGCGTCGAGGTCGGCGATATGCCGGACCCGCATGCCGCGCTGCGGGCCATCGACGCCGCCAGCTTCGTGGTGTCGATGGAATTGCGGCGCAGCGATATCAGCGACCGCGCGGATGTCGTCTTCCCGGTGGCCTCGGCCATGGAGAAGGCGGGCACCTTCCTCACCTGGGAGGGCCGCCACCGCCAGTTCGATGCCGCCCTGCGTGATTCCACCGTGCGCCGCGAGGCCGCGCCGATGGCCGAATACCGGGTCCTCGACGCCATCGCCGCGGATATGGGCATTCGCCTCGGCCTGCCCGACGCCGCCAGTGCCCGAGCCGAATTGGCGGATCTGGGCGCGTGGGACGGGGCGCCCGCCGCGACTCCGGTGCACCGCCCGCACCCGATCGCCCAGCCGAATCCGGGCACCGCGGTGCTGTCGTCGTGGCGCATGCTCATCGACCGCGGCCGACTGCAGGACGGCGAACCCAACCTGGCCGGGACCGCCCGCACCCCCGTGGTGCGGCTGTCGGCCCACACCGCCGCCGAAATCGGCGCCACCACAGGCGATCCGGTGACGGTCGGCAACGATCACGGCCACATCACCCTGCCCCTGGTCATCACCGAGATGCCCGATCGCGTGGTGTGGCTGCCCATGAATTCCCCCGGGTCGGACGTGCTGGTGCAACTCGGCACCACACCCGGCCACCTCGTGCGCATCCGTCGGGAGGACCACCGTGAGTGACCTGAGTATGTTCGGCCACGATCCGTGGTGGCTGGTTCTCGTCAAATCGATCGGCATCTTCGTATTCCTGCTGCTGACACCGATGATCGCGGTGTACGCCGAACGCAAGATCGTGGCCTTCATGCAGATGCGCGTCGGCCCCAACCGGGTCGGGCCGCGCGGTTCGCTGCAGTCCATCGCCGACGGCGTGAAGATGCTCCTCAAGGAGGACATCATCCCGGCCATCGTGGACAAGCCGATCTTCATTCTCGCGCCGGTGATCTCACTGATTCCGGCCGTGATGGCGTTCGCGGTGATCCCGTTCGGGCCGCAGGTGACGATGTTCGGGCACAAGACCCAGCTGCAGCTGACCGATATGCCGGTGGGCGTGCTCTACATCCTGGCCATGGCCTCGGTCGGCGTGTACGGCATCGTGCTGGCGGGCTGGGCGTCGGGCTCGACCTATCCGCTGCTGGGCGGGCTGCGCTCGACCGCGCAGGTCATCTCCTACGAGATCGCCATGGCGCTGTGCTTCGCGGCGGTGTTCCTGCTCTCCGGAACCATGGCCACCTCGGGAATCGTCAAGGCGCAGTACGGAACCTGGTACGTCTTCCTGCTGCTGCCCTCATTCCTGATCTACGCGGTGTCCATGGTCGGCGAGACCAACCGCGCGCCCTTCGACCTGCCCGAGGCCGAGGGCGAACTGGTCGGCGGCTTCCACACCGAGTACTCCTCGCTCAAGTTCGCCATGTTCATGATGGCCGAGTACATCAACATGGCGACGGTATCCGCGCTGGCCACCACCCTGTTCTTCGGCGGCTGGCACGCACCGTTCCCGATCAGCCTGTGGGCGGGCGCGAACTCGGGCTGGTGGCCCATGCTGTGGTTCACCGCCAAGGTGTGGACCTTCCTGTTCGTGTTCATCTGGCTGCGCGGCACGCTGCCCCGACTGCGCTACGACCAGTTCATGAACCTGGGCTGGAAGCTGCTGATCCCGGTCTCGCTGGCCTGGGTCATGTACGTGGCGACGCTGAAGGTGCTGCAGGACAACGGGACCCACATCCAGACGGCGGGCATGGTGATCGGCGGGATCGTGGTCGCGCTGGTGCTGATCGGCATGGTGCTGCGTGCCGGCCACGCCGGTGACGACCGCACCAAGGCCTCGCCGGATCCGGACTCGACCCGGGCCTACTCCGATTTCCCGGTGCCGCCCATGCCCGCGGAACCGCCCGCTCCCACGGCGAAACCCGGTCTGCTGGAACCGCTCGGCGGCTTCCTGGTCACCGGCGCCACCATGTTCAAGAAGCCCAACACCGAGCTCTACCCCGAGGTGAAGACCCCGACCGCGCCCCGCTATCACGGACGCCACCAGCTCAACCGGCATCCGGACGGGCTCGAGAAGTGCATCGGCTGCGAACTCTGCGCGTGGGCCTGCCCGGCCGACGCCATCTACGTCGAGGGCGCGGACAACACCGAGGAGGAGCGGTTCTCACCCGGTGAGCGCTACGGCCGCGTCTACCAGATCAACTACCTGCGCTGCATCGGCTGCGGCCTGTGCATCGAGGCGTGCCCGACGCGGGCGCTGACCATGACCAACGAGTACGAGCTCGCCGACGACAATCGCGCGGACCTCATCTACGAGAAGCAGAACCTGCTCGCCCCGATGCAGCCGGGCATGGTCGCCCCGCCGCACGCCATGTACCCGGGCGCGGACGAGGGGGCCTACTACCGCGGTGAAGTTCCCGGTGCGCCAAGCGAACTCGCCGGAGCCGAAGGGACGAAGAAATGATCGACCTCACGGCCCAGCAGACCCAGCAGATCGTCACCCACACCTCCACCGGTGAGGCCGTGCAGTTCTGGATCCTCGCGGTGGTGGCGGTGGTCGGCGCGCTCGGCATGGTCTGCGCGCGCAAGGCCGTGCACTCGGCACTGTGCCTGGCCGCCACCATGATCACGCTGTCGGCGTTCTACATCGCCGAGAGCGCGCTGTTCCTGGGGATCGTGCAGATCGTCGTCTACACCGGCGCGGTCATGATGCTGTTCCTGTTCGTGCTCATGCTCGTCGGCGTGGATTCGGCGGAGTCGCTGCGGGAGACGCTGCGCGGGCAGCGGCTCGCGGTGATCATCGTGGGCATCGGGTTCGGCATGCTGCTCATCGGCGGCATCGCGCGCGGGGTGACCGGCAAGAGCGTCGCCGAGACCGGGCCCGGGCTGGGCGGCAACGACACCATCGGCGCGCTGGCCGAGCTCATCTTCGTGCGCTACGTGTGGGCGTTCGAGCTGACCGGGTCGCTGCTCATCACCGCGACCATCGGGGCCATGGTGCTCGCGCACCGCGAGAAGTTCGGGCCGCCAACCGATCAGCGCACGCTGTCGAAGGAACGGTTCCGGCAGGGCACGCGGGTCACGCCGCTGCCCACGCCCGGCGTGTACGCCCGCCACAATGCCGTCGACGCGCCCGCGCGGCTGCCGGACGGCTCCTTCGAGGAGCTGTCGGTCAGCACCATCCTGCGGCACCGCCGCGATCGCGCCCACACCGAGGCCGTGGTGCTCACCGTCGGCAACGGCAACGGTGACGAACTGGCCTCGAACGGCAACGGCCACAACGGCAATGGCCACAACGGCGCGAACGGCAACGACTCCCACGAGGAAGGCTTGCGGTGAATCCGGACAACTATCTGTATCTCTCGGCGCTGCTGTTCACCATCGGCGCGGCCGGAGTCTTGGTGCGGCGCAACGCCATCGTGGTGTTCATGTGCATCGAGCTCATGCTCAACGCGGTGAACCTGGCCTTCGTCACCTTCGCCCGGGTGCACGGCAATCTCGACGGGCAGGTGTTCGCGTTCTTCACCATGGTGGTCGCCGCGGCCGAAGTCGTGGTCGGACTGGCCATCATCATGAGCATCTTCCGTGCCCGCCGCTCGACCTCGGTCGACGACGCGAACCTGCTGCGGTACTGATATGGATACCGCGCAGATGATGCTGTGGCTGCTGCCGGCGCTGCCGCTGGCCGGGGCCGTGTTCCTGTTGCTGGTCGGCAAGTTCAGCGACAAGTGGGGGCACACGGTCGGAACGCTGATGGCGCTGGGCTCCTTCGGGGTGGCGGTGTGGGCGTTCACCGAGATGCTGGATCGGTCGAATGCCGAACGGGCCGTGCACTACACGCTGTTCGAGTGGGCGCCGGTCGCCGGGCTGAAGGTGGACTTCGCGCTGCAACTGGATCAGCTGTCGATGTGCTTCGCGCTGCTGATCACCGGTGTCGGCTCGCTGATCCATATCTACTCGATCGGGTACATGGCCCACGACGAGGGGCGGCGACGATTCTTCGCCTACCTCAACCTGTTCCTGGCCGCCATGCTGGTGCTGGTCCTCGCGGGCAACTACCTGGTGCTGTACCTGGGCTGGGAAGGCGTCGGTCTGGCGTCGTACCTGCTGATCGGGTTCTGGTACCACAAGCCTTCCGCCGCAACGGCGGCCAAGAAGGCGTTCGTGGTCAACCGGGTCGGCGACATGGGGCTGGCCATCGCGCTGATGATCATGTTCGCCACCTTCGGGTCCATCGACTTCGGCACGGTCTTCGGGGCGGCCGGACAGGCGAGCACCGGAACCCTCACGGCTATCGGGCTTCTCCTGCTGTTGGGCGCGTGCGGTAAGTCCGCGCAGGTGCCGCTGCAGTCCTGGCTCGGGGACGCGATGGAGGGTCCGACCCCGGTGTCGGCGCTCATCCACGCGGCCACCATGGTCACCGCCGGTGTGTACCTGATCGCGCGGTCCAACCCGATCTTCGATCTTGCGCCCGGTGCACAGGCTGCCGTCATGGCAGTCGGTGCAGTGACTTTGCTGTTCGGTGCGATCATCGGCTGCGCCAAGGACGACATCAAGAAGGCCCTGGCCGCGTCGACCATGAGCCAGATCGGGTACATGGTGCTGGCCGCCGGACTCGGGCCGGTCGGTTACGCGGCCGCGATCATGCACCTGCTGACCCACGGTTTCTTCAAGGCCGGGTTGTTCCTCGGTGCGGGCTCCGTCATGCACGCCATGGACGACGAGACCGATATGCGGCGCTACGGCGGGCTGCGCAAGCTGCTGCCGGTCACCTACGTCACCTTCGGGCTCGGATACCTTGCGATTCTGGGTGTTCCGCCGTTCGCGGGGTTCTGGTCCAAGGATCGGATCATCGAGGCGGCGTTCGCGCACGGCGGGTTCGGCGGGATCGTCACCGGGATCGCGGCGCTGTGCGGTGCGGGTGTCACCGCGTTCTACATGACCCGGGTCATGATCTTCACGTTCTTCGGTGAGAAGCGCTGGAAGGAAGGCACGCATCCGCACGAGGCGCCCGCCTCGATGACCGGGCCGATGATTCTGCTGGCCTTCGGATCCGTGTTCTCGGGCATGATCTTCGCCTACGGGTCGTCGCTGACCAACTGGCTGGCCCCGGTGGTCGGCGAACACCACGGCGAACCGTTCATCCCGGCCTGGGCGATTACCTTCTTCGCTTTGGCCGTGGTGGCTGCGGGCATCTGGGTGGCCTACGACCAGTACGCGGGCAGCCCGATTCCTGAAACCGCCCCGGACGCAACGCCGCTCGTGGTGGCCGCGCGCCGCGACCTGTACGGCGACGCCGCCAACGAGGCCGCGTTCATGCGTCCCGGTCAGCACCTGACCCGGTCGCTGGTCTTCGTCGACAACCGCGGGATCGACGGGCTGGTCAATACGACCGCGGCCGTCATCGGCGGACTGTCGGCTCGAATCCGGCGGGTGCAAACCGGATTCGTGCGCTCCTACGCCCTGTCCATGTTCACCGGCGCGGCCCTGGTGGTCGCCGCCCTGCTGGCGGTGAGGTTGCTTTGAGCGATTTTCCTTGGCTCACCACGCTGTGGGCGGTTCCATTGGCGGGAGCGGCGCTGTCGCTGCTGTTCCCAGCGGGATGGCGTACCGGGGTGCGGAGTTTCGCGCTGCTGGTATCGCTGGGCACGCTCGGTGTCGGTATCTGGTTGGCCACCCAGTTCAAGACCGGTGGCGAGCAGTACCAGTTCGTTGAAAAGCACGAGTGGATCCCGGCTTTCGGGGCCGGCTACACGCTCGGGATGGACGGCATCGCGCTGGTGTTGGTCCTGCTGACGGCCGGGTTGGTGCCGCTGCTGCTCATCGCGGGCTGGCAGGACGAGCGCGAGGTCGGCAGCGGGCCGCGGGTGGCGCACATCTATGTGGCGCTCACGCTGGTGGTCGAATCGATGGTGCTGATCTCGTTCACCGCGTTGGACATTCTGCTGTTCTACGTGTTCTTCGAGGTCATGCTCATCCCGATGTACTTCCTCATCGGCGGGTTCGGCCCGCGGACCGGGGATCTGGCGGCGCGGCAGCAGCGCTCGCGGGCGGCGGTGAAGTTCCTGCTGTACAACCTGTTCGGCGGGCTCATCATGCTGGCGGCGGTCATCGGGCTGTACGTCATCACCGCGCGGGACAAGCTGGGCAGCGGGGGCGGCGGGACCTTCGACTTCCGGACCGTCATGGAAGCCGCCAACTCCGGTCACCTGGGTGCGACGCCGGGAGTTTTGAACGCGCTGTTCCTCGGGTTCATGTTCGCGTTCGCAGTGAAGGCTCCGCTGTGGCCGCTGCACACCTGGCTGCCCGATGCCGCCGTGGCGGCGACCCCGGCCAGTGCGGTGCTCATGATGGCGGTGGTCGACAAGGTCGGGACCTTCGGCATGCTGCGGTACTGCCTGCTGCTGTTCCCCTCGGCCACATCGACTTACGCGCCGTTGATCAGCGTGCTCGCGGTGATCGGGATCATCTACGGGGCCTTGCTGGCGATCGGGCAGACCGATGTCATGCGGCTGATCGCCTACACCTCGATCTCGCACTTCGGTTTCATCATCCTCGGCATCTTCGCACTCACTACACAGGGCGGGACCGGGGCGACGCTGTACATGGTCAACCACGGCATCTCCACGGCGGCGCTGTTCCTGATCGCCGGATTCCTGGTGTCGCGCCGGGGTTCCCGGCTCATCGCCTCGTTCGGCGGGGTGCAGAAGGTCGCGCCGATTCTGGCGGGAACGTTCTTCATCTCCGGTCTGGCCACGCTCTCGCTGCCCGGGCTCGCGCCGTTCATCAGTGAATTCCTGGTCCTGATCGGGACATTCACCCGATACCCGGTGGCGGCGATCTTCGCGGCCTCGGCTTTGGTGCTGGCCGCGCTGTACGTGCTGTGGATGTACCAGCGGATGATGACCGGGCCGGTCAAGGAGGGCAATGAGCGCCTCTACGACCTGCTCCCCCGCGAGATGGTCGTCGTGGTGCCGCTGATCGTCGCGCTGCTGTTCCTGGGCGCGTATCCGAAACCGGCGCTGGACCGGATCGATCCGGCCGTCGCCCGGACCCTCACCACCATCGGCCAGCACAACCCGGCGCCGGCCGTGCAGCCGGAAGCCGCCCAGACGAACACCGGAGGTGCCCACAAATGAGTGGAGGTGTACTGCTCGCGGCGACCGTCCCCGCGCCGAGCATCGAGTATCGGGATCTGTCGCCGATGCTGATCGTGTTCGGGGTCGCGGTCGCGGGTGTGCTGGTGGAAGCATTTGCGGCCCGGCGGTTCCGGTATGTGATCCAGTTGGTGCTGGGGCTGGGCGGATTGGCCGTGGCGCTCGGCGCGGTGATCGGGCTGCGGGATGTCCGTGAGACCGCGGTGGTGGGAGCTGTTGCCATCGACGGGGTTTCACTGTTCCTGCAGGGCACCATTCTGGTGGTCGGGATTCTCGGGCTGCTGTTCATCGCCGAGCGGCGGGCCGACCGGATGCCGGTGCGGCGTGAAGGGCCCGGTACTTGGAGCCTCACCGCCTCGCGGGCCGGGGTGGACGGGTTCACCCCGCAGGCGGCCTCGACGCCGGGCAGCGCGGATGAAATCGCCGCCACCAAGGCCGGAGTCGCGACCACCGAGGTGTTTCCGCTGACGCTGTTCGCGATCGCGGGGCTCATGCTCTTTCCGGCCTCGAACGATCTGCTGACGATGTTCGTGGCTTTGGAGGTCTTCTCGCTGCCGCTGTATCTGCTGTGCGGGCTGGCGCGTCGTCGACGTCTGCTCTCCCAGGAGGCGGCGCTGAAGTACTTCCTGCTGGGCGCGTTCTCCTCGGCGTTCTTCCTCTACGGCATGGCGTTGCTCTACGGGTACGCCGGGACCATCCGGCTGGAGGGGATCGCCGAGGCGGTCACCCGCGACGCCGGAAACTCGCACATCCTGGCCACTCTCGGGGTCGCCATGCTGGCGGTCGGGCTGCTGTTCAAGATCGGTGCGGTGCCGTTCCAGTCCTGGATTCCGGACGTCTACCAGGGTGCGCCGACCTCGATCACGGCATTCATGGCCGCTGCCACCAAGATCGCGGCAGTCGGTGCGATGTTGCGCGTGCTGTATGTGGCGGTGCCCGATCTGAAGAACGATTGGCGTCCGGTGCTCGCGGCCGTCGCGATCGCCACCATGGTCGTGGGCGCGATCCTCGCGGTCACTCAGACCGACATGAAGCGCATGCTCGCGTATTCCTCTGTCGCCCATGCCGGTTTCATCCTCACCGCACTGGTCGCGGCGACGTCCTCCGGTGTCTCGTCCACGCTGTTCTACCTCGCTGTCTACGGCCTCGGCACGCTCGGCGCCTTCGCCATCGTCAGCCTGGTCCGGGACGAAAACGGTGATGAGGCAACCGGTCTGCCCGACTGGGCGGGAATGGGCCGCCGCTCCCCCTGGCTGGCGACCATCTTCTCGCTGTTCCTGCTCTCCTTCGCCGGTATCCCGCTCACCAGCGGCTTCATCGCCAAGTTCGGCGTTTTCGCCGCGGCCACCGGCGGTGACGCGGCCACGCTGGTGATCGTCGGTGTCATCTCGAGTGCGATCGCGGCCTTCTTCTACATCCGCGTGATCGTGCTGATGTTCTTCACCGACCCGCCCACGACTCCGCCGACGGTCGTCTACCCCACCATGACCAGTACGGTCATCGCCATCACGGCGGCAGCCACTTTGGTTCTCGGCATCTTCCCGCAACCCCTGCTCGATCTCGCCAAGAACGCCGCCACCTTCACGCACTGACACCGGAATAGAGAAGGGCCCGCAGCGCGATTCGCTGCGGGCCCTTTTTCGTTCTTCGATCAGATGGCTATGCCCACCAGGTGACCGATCACGTAGGTGGTGATCATCGCCAATGCACCGCCTGCAAGTACGCGCACAGTGGCGCGAGCGACGGGCGCTTGGCCCAAATGCGCGCCGACCGCGCCGGTGAGGGCCAGGGCAGCGAGGACCGCCGTCATGGTCAGCGGGACTCGCATCGCCTGCGGGGTCAGGATCGCCAGCAGTGGGAGGAGGGCGCCGAGGGTGAAGGACAGTGCCGACGAGAGGGCCGCATGCAGGGGGTTGGTCAGTTCGTCCGGGTCGATGCCCAACTCGGCTTCGGCATGGGCGGTGAAAGCGTCTCGGGCGGTGAGCTCTTCGGCGACGGCCTGGGCGGTGGCGGCGGACAGGCCCTTGGCCCGGTAGATGGCCGCCAGTTCGGCCAGTTCTTCCTCGGGTTGTTCGGCGAGTTCGCGGCGTTCGGTTTCCAATAGTGCGCGTTCGCTGTCGCGCTGGGTGCTCACCGAAACGTATTCGCCCAGGGCCATGGACACAGCGCCGGCGGCGAGGCCGGCCACGCCCGCGGTGAGGATGGCTGTGCTATTGCTCGTGGCGGCGGCCACACCCACGACTATGCCTGCCACCGAGACGATTCCGTCATTGGCTCCCAGAACACCCGCGCGTAGCCAGTTCAGACGGGTCGCGAATCCCGTCGCGGCATGTGGTTCGGCCGGATGCGCGACGGCCACCGAACCGTTGAAATCGTCCCTCACCAGGGGAACGGTAATGCTTCACACGAATTCCCGCCAGCAAAGAAAGGCTCACCGAAATTAGGTAATGCATTGCATACCAAGCATTTTCGGGCCGAATAGGGGCGGAGTGACGCGGGACACCGGGGTCGCGACACGTTTGCGACAGGCGGTTTCTCGGCGGATCAGCCTATACGTGCGACAGGTTCGCCGTAGCGTTGACATCGGCGCGAATCGGAAACAGTCGAGAGAGCGGCGGCAATGCGGCCACAACCGGCAGCGATCGGATACCTGCGGCACGACGTGTCGGGGGCACAGCGGCAGTGGGACGAGGCCCAGATTCAGCATCTGGCTCGCCGGCTCGGCTACGACCTGTGCAAGACACTGGTCTTCGGCCCCGAAACCGATCGGCCCTATGTGCGCGTGCGCACAGTGCTGTCACGGCTCGAGGCCGACGCCGTCATCATTCCCAGCCTCGCGCATTTCGGCGGCCGGATTCCCGACGATATCGTGCAGGTCGCCGACATCATCACGGTGAGTCCCGAGAACACCTACGCGCGCTGGGTGATTCCGCCCATCGAATAGCTAGTCGAGGATCTCGCGCAGACGCTTGGCGAAGGCGTCCGGCTGTTCCAGGAATCCGGTGTGGCCGCCCGGGAACATTGTCGGCTCGATGTTCAGTTCGCGGCCGAGAGCGCGGGAGGTGTGGTCGCAGAACTTGTCGGTGGACTCGTCGCCGATGCCGATGATGATGTTCGTCGGGGTGTTGCGCAGGGCGTCGAGGGAGGGCTGCCAGCCGGAGGTGGTGCGCAATTCGTGGCGGTAGAAGAAGTCGTCGGATTCGATCGAGCGGGGATCGCGCTCGCCGCCGAACATCTGCTGGAGCACCTCTTCGGGCATGAACAGGCCGGTCATGGCGAAGAACTTGCGGACCGCGCCGAGTACGTCGCCGGTCTCGTAGACCGCGATGATCTCCTCGGTTTTTGCGCGGATCTCGTCGCGATCGTCGAGCAGTTCGCGCAGCGGCGGCTCATGGGCGATGAGCGTGGGGACCAGGTCGGGGCGGGCGATGGCCAACGCCAGACCCGTGATCGCGCCGCCGCTCGAGCCGAGCACGGTCGCCGGGCCCTGCCCGATATGGGTGATGACCCGGGCCAGATCGTCGGCCCGCAGCTCGGGGGTCGAATCCTTGTCCGTGTCATGGAGAGTGCTGCGGCCGTGCCCGCGCGGGTCGCTGCACAGCACGGTGTAATCGGTGGCGAGCAGCTCGGCCACCGCCGCGAACGGGCCCGACTCCATCGGGGCGCCGATCAGGGCGATGAGCGGGCCGCTGCCGCGGACCTCGTAGTAGATGGTGCCGTCCGGGACGGCGAGGGTTCCGGAGGTGACGGGTGCGGTCATGGCTGCTCCAAGCTGTTGACGACGCGGACACCACTGATGACGGTACGACCGCATCGAATTCATCGCCGCCCGAACGCAATTCCCGTCTTGAATCCGTCAATCCTGCCGACGCGGTTCAGGCAAGGCGCAGGCCATACCCTCGGCCATGCCCGTCGGGCGCACGCCCAGCGCCTGATTCACCCGCGCCCGCTGGTTCTCCCACGCGATGGCGGCGGCGAGCTCGGCCAGCTGGCCCTTGCTGATCCGGGCGAGCAACTGGGTACGAATGTCCTCGAGATCCAGCGAAGTCGGCGTCACCGTAATGGCCTCGGCATAGGAGATGACAAGCTTCTCCAGCTTGTTGTAGGCATCGCTGTCCCGGTATTTCGGCAACTCGGTGACCTGCGCCTCGGTGACCCCGCCGAAATGCGCCAGCGTCGAACCGATGTCCAGACAGAACTCGCAATTGACCAGAGCCGCGGTCTTGAGCTCGGCCAGCTCCTTGAGATGCGGGTCCAGCCGATTGGAGAACATCAGCATGGTCTCGTAGATCATCGTGCCGATCAACAACAGCGGCCGCCGGACCAGCCACCCGGCCAGATCGCCCTGATTGCGCCGCGCGCGCCGAAATGCCTTGATGTAGTTCCAGATTCGGGTGATGGCTCGCATGCTGTGTCCCCTTCGCTAACGCGGATCCTCCCAATGGATCCATCCTAAGACGAAAACGACACGCCGTAGTAGAGATTTGCCCGAATCGGTGATCGAGCTCGACCGCCCTCGCGGGGCGGCGCACCGGGGCATCGGACTTCCAGGAACGCAGAATCCGCAGCGCCTCGTGACTCGGCGACCCTCCGCCGCGGTTTAGGTGACCAGCGTCTGCTCCCGGGCCGTAAGCACCCGCAGCACTTGCCAATCCCGCTCCCCCACCAACTGCATCAGGCGCGATCACCCGGAGTCCGCGCCGCGGCCATGCGTAGTCGGTCGGCAGCTTCGGCTGCAACCTGATCCGAATTCACGAACACCCGCGAATCCGAGGCTCCAGGAACACCATTCGCACCAGCGCCCGCTGCGCCACCGGTATCTCCTCGAAACGAGGGCATTCGGACAGGACGACGGATCAGCCTGCCAAGAACTCGAGGCGGTTGCCGACTGGGTCACTGGTGTGGAATCGGCGTCGACCCGGAATCTCGGCCGGATCTGCCCAGTGGATCTCGTGGCCGGCAGCCGTGACCGCAGTCGCGACCGCGTCGACATCCGCGACGAAGGCGGGGTGAGCTTTGCGCGCTGGGTGGAATGGATCTTCGATGCCCACGTGCAGCTCCCCGTCCGGACCACCACGGCCCGGGACCGTGAACCAACAGCCGCCGCGGACAGCGAGCAACGGGGGTTTGGGAAGTTCGGTCCAGCCCAGGACGCCGACATAAAACGCTCGCATGCGATCTTCGGCACCTGGCGGGCAAGCGATCTGGACGTGATGAATCATTTTCCCCTCCTGACATCCCTTACAGGACAACCGTACTGCTTGATGTCGGATGGCGTCTGCCTGAAGCATCCGGAACTGCCGCGGACCGCGCTGACCGAACCGGCCAACGCGGCGCGGCGGAAGGTCACCTGGCCAAGCCCGTTTGAGGTCGGCCGAACACACTCCATTGCCGATGAGCGAGCCTGCTCCTTACGCGGGCGAACCCTTCCATGACCTTTGCAAAGAACACTCGCCGTTCGCGATCGGCTCTCGGGCTGGCGACTCCTCGCAGTGGGCCTGAGGATAACGTGGGTATCCGCCCTTCATCGCCGGTCTCGAAACGGCTTTGCGGACACTAGCTTTGCGAGGAATCCAGTGACAGTTTCGCTCCCACGCCATGGCGCGCCACTACCCGACCATGAGCGGCTTGCTCACGATGCACGGGCCGAGGCATCGGCGTTCATCGAGGTACTCGAACGATCGCCGGAGATGATCGATGTTGCGCACGGCCTTGCCGAGTTGAATCTGCAGGCGCGCTGCTGGATTGATGCGGAAGCGGCAGCTGCGGAGACATGGGAGGCCGCGGTTACGGCCATGGAAACGGCTACGGCGATGTTCGCCATCACGAGCTCAGACATGGGCAGCGTGGAATGCAGGATCGGCGACAAGCAACTGACCCTTCCGAGGATCGGATTGCGGACGTGCGCTCACGTGGGGAACTGGCTTAACGCCTTCTACCTGGCCGCCGCGTGCCGTGACGGCGATCGTATTACCGAACTGTGCGGGGTCTCGGTGGATGCGTTGCGGTCGGTGGGCGGTGCGGACGAATTTCTGTACCTGTGGGCCGAGATCCTGCAGGCATTCTGGACCGGGCGAGAAGGCTTGGAGGACAAGTTCCGTGCCGTGTTCGAGGTATCGGCCCCCGAGGTAGCCATCGGAACACCGCGTGAGCTGCTGCAATTCGTGCTGTACCCGCCGATCGACGTACTTTACCGGTACCTGTTCAATGACGTTGAGGCCTTCAACGAGTCACTGGCTTGGGCTCTCGAACTCCATGCGCTCTACTGGACTTCGGAGGCCGACCGGATCGAAGATGTTGCCGGTGGGCTGTCACTCCCTTTGCTTGCCTTGGCCTGTTTCGCTTTCGACGCCGAGATTCCCGTGGCGGTGGAATCAGGCTATCTGCCCAAGTATCTGATGAACCGTGCCTGGTTCAACTGATTCAGAACCCACGTCCCGACAACCATCGTTGCAAAGCACAACATCCTGAACTGCCGATGATCGTACGAGTTCGGGCGCGATTCACAGTGTGGGACCGATCACGGAACGCAGTCCCTGGTTGAGACCGTCGTCAGAGTCGGGGTCGTCGGCCCACTCTTCGGGCAGATGCACCTCGTAGGGTGTACGACCCCATGCTGATCCGTCCCACCAGCGAACGAAAGTCACGATGTAGGAACTCAGATCGACCCTGGGGTGAGGGGCCCTGCGGTCAACCGCCAGTGCCCAGTCGGGGGCGTAGGCCCAAGGGTCGAAGTCGGTTTCGAACAGCTGGCTGGATTCATCCCCACCGAAGAGCAACGCCCGGTTGTCGTCAACTCGCACCAGAACGAACCAGTTCGACGAGCCGTCTTCATTGATCAGCCGATCTCCGGCCGACCACGGTGGGATCTCCGAACCCTTCACCTCGATCACCTGGGCGCCATCCCCCTGGCGATTCAAGAACGCGTGGCCCTCGGCGGCGACACGAGACCACAGCTCTTCGGCCTGAGGCAAAGCAAATTCCATGCGCAGCAACGTACTACGCTGCGCAGACACTCCATGAGATACGTCGGCATTCGCACTTCAGATCATGAGCGAACACCGGGCTTCTGCCTTCGATCCAGACGAAGAGCGTCCGGGTGAGAACTTACTCAATCCCCAAAGTTTCACAATCAGCGTGCACGGTAATGCCGCGGATAGCGCGGTTCGAATCGGCCAGACGGTCGGCCCCTGAAGATCGCTGGGGCCGACGGTCTTTGAGCTCCGAGCGGTGGGGCCGTGCCCCAGCCGCCGAACGTCCGACTCTGCCGATGAGCGAGCACGCTCAGATCAGCTGTCTACCTAACAGCCTCGCTCGGCGGGAAGTCGATGGGATTGGCGAATTCGCTGCCCCAGAGATCGATAGAGCCCTGGAACTGCGTGTCGGTGAAGTCCGCGACGGCGGTTATGGATGCGCGCTGGAAATTGACCGTGCCGGAGAACCTCGCGCCTCCGAAGTCGACCGGACCGCTGAATCTTGTCTCGCTGAAGTCGGTGACGACGCCGAACTTCGCTCCCGTGAAGTCGACCGCGCCGGAGAAGCGGGCGTGCTGGAAGGTGACCCAATCGAAGGTTGCGCCACTGAAGTCGACGTTGCTGTCGAACTCCGCGAGTACGAAACTGGGTGTCTCGTAGAAAGATGCGCGCGCGAAATCGACTGTGCCGCGGAACTTCACACCCTCGAAGTCAGCACTACCGAACACCGCACTGCGGAAGTCGGCGTCCTCGAGAGTTGCTCCGCGAAGGTCGAAGACGTGCGCAGACCAGTCGACTGCGTAGTCTGGCTGCAAACGTGTGGATATCGCCTGGGTGATCGTGCGGCGGGCGGCCTGATCGTCTTGGCGGTAGGTCCGAAGGTACCCGCACAGACTGTCGATGCAATCCTGGCGGCCTCGCCAATCCCATTCATCTGCCAGGTTGGCCAGCGCATGCACGCCCGCGATGCGGTCAGCGATGTCGTCGGCGCCGAGCTGAGAGGTAGCGGTGTCGAAGCGTTCGAGATGACTACGCTCGGCGCGGCCACGTCGAGGGCGGAGATCGAAGCCGAACATTCCGGCCACGATACCGTCGAGGATCTTCTACGGCTCCCGGTGCGACTTCCTTTGCTTAGCAGTTCTAAAGAGGCGGTGTCCTGTAATGGCTCCCCTTTAGGTCAAGTCCTGAGTGGGGTTTGAGGGTTAGCCTGTTTGGTGGGCCCGGGTTGTGGCTTGTCCGAAGGATCGAGTGCGGGTTGAAGCTCGGTCGCGCTGGAGGCAGTAGTCGTTCCCGATTGCCCTCCCGGGCCCGCCCATTCGCGACGTCGCTGGTCGGGTCGATGTGCTCAGAGCTCAGGCCAGGGGGAATCTACCGTGAGCAACGGTTAGTAAGAGCGTCCAATCCCGTTGCGGACCACTGCTAATCCGCCGATGCGGGTTGTGATGCCTGTTGGGGTGCGGCGGGCCGAGGCGAGCACGGTGGCTGGGTGGCCGAGGGTGTCGCCCTGCTCTACCTCGATTGCTAGCGACTGGGCTCCGGTGGTGTCGAGTAGGTGGGCCGCTAGGCAGCCGGTGCTGTTGGCGTTGGCGATGTCCTCGTCGACGCCGATCGCGGGGGCGAACATCCTTGCCACACAGGGTTGGTCGGCGACGGGCGGTGCGTAGACGAAGCAGCCGAGGAATCCGTATCGATGGCACGCCGCTGTCAGCCTGCCGAGGTGGGGGCGGACTCGGAGCAGTGCCGGGCGGTCGCGGACCGGGACCAGGATGCGTGGTGTGCCGGGGGTGGCGATCCGGGGCGCGGCGGTCGGATGCTGGTCGTCGGTGGTGAGCCCGAGCGCGGCGATGATCGCGGTGCGCTCGGGCGGTGACGGGTGGCGCAGTGCGACCAGGCCCTGGTCGAACCACACCTCGATGCCGGCGGGGCGGCGGATTGCGACGGTGTCGAAGGTGCGGCCGCCGGTGTGTTGGCGGTCGCGCAGCTCGCCCAGTGCGGTGCGGGTCAACCGAACCGCCTGCGCGGCAACGGTTCCGTGGCCGCAGCCGGAGAGTTCGGCGGTGGCGGTGAAGAACCGGACCGGGCGACCACCGTCCGGCGTCCGCTCTCGGCCGAGGAACGCGGCGTGCGAGGTGCCGACGGCGGCAGCGACCGCACGGCGCTCCGTGTCGGTGGCCGCCGGGTCGTCGTCGGTGACGGCCGTCGGGCTGCCACCTCGGCCGTCGCGCCGTACGCACGCGTCGACCACGGTGATATCCGGCCAGGACATCGGGGAGCGTTCTGCCTCAGTCGCCTTCGATGATGCGGAAGTCGCGTTGGAAGCCGGCGGGGAGGGCTGTCAGCGCCTTTTGGTAGGCCTCGCTCTCGTATGCCGCGACGGCCTTTTCGAAGTTGTCGAACTCGACCAGGACGACCTTTTGGGTGATTCCGGCCTCGTGGGCGACGACTCGACCGCCACGGGACAAGACGCGTCCGCCTGCGGCGTGGACGGCCGGACCGGCGAGCTTGTTGTAGTCGGTCAGGATCTCGGGGTCGGAGATTTCGGGGTAGACACTGATCCAGTAGCCCTTGGCCACGGCAACCTCCGCGTTCGGTTCAATCGTCATATGCGCAGGTTAGGGCCTAGCGGGTGGTCGAGGGAAAGAGCGGGGCGGGATAGGCTCAGAACGGATCGTTATCAATCGACGGGGAGGGCATGTGGCGCCGGATACGGTGAGCCTGCGGTACTTTCTGGTGCTGGCGCAGGAGTTGAACTTCACCCGCGCGGCCGCACGGATCGGTATCGCACAGCCCGCGCTCAGTGCCCGGATGCGCCGATTGGAGGCGGAACTCGGTACGCCCCTACTGATTCGGAATACCCGTAGCGTCGAATTGACCACGGCCGGTGCGGCTTTGGCGGAGTCCGCACCGCCCGCGCTGGCGGCGCTGGACCGAGCATGGGACACCGCGCGGAATGCGGGGGCCGGAGAACTCGGCACGCTGCGCATCGGATACAGCCTCAGTGCCGGGGCCGAGACGGCACCGGCACTGGTGGACAGGCTCATTCACAGCAGCCCGGGACTCGAGGTCGGCGCGGTACCGATGACGACACCCGAGATCTCCGCCGCGGTCGCGGACGGCCGCATCGATGCGGGGATCACTCGCGGCGAACAGCCGGGTCGTGGCGTGCGCCGATTCCTGCTGCGGCGGATGCGCGTCGGGGTCCAAATGGCACAGCATCATCCACTGGCCGAACACCCGGAGATCGATATCGCCGAGGCGGCCGCATATCCGCTGCGACTGCCCGACCGCGCGGCCAACCCGGCGGTCCACGATCAGCTGTCCGGCCTGTTCCGCGATATCCGGCCGCACCCCCGATTCGTCACGCCCGCAGTCTCTTTCGACATGTCGCAACGCGATCTACGCGACGGGCTCACCCTCGCGCCCTCCGGTGAGACCGCGATCGTGACCCAAACGAACGGTCTCACGTGGCGACCGTTGCGGGGCGCACCCGGCATGACCTTCCACCTGGTCCTCCCGCGCGTGCAGTCGCCACTACACCGCCGGATCCGCACCGTCGCCAAAACCCTGGCGCACGAACTGAACTGGCTCCCCGACTGACGAAAGCGCACCGCGAACCCGAACTGCGCTGCGGCGTTCCTGGGGGTCCCGTCCCCGGGGACGACTCCTCCTGGTTGAGCCGGGCCCGGGCCGCGAGGCTCGATGCCATGACAACACTTTCCATGGATACCGCCGATGCCGGACACAAGGCCGCCGACGCCATCGGGGTTGCCTGCCTCGCCGCCCTCTGACCAGCCTGGCCGCCGCGAATCGGGGTTGGCCCACCCGCCAAACCTATGTATCTTAGGAAACGAGCTACGGAACATAGGTTTGGCGGGTTGATCGCGGTGAAAGAGGAGAGATGGCAGTGAGATCCGAGCAGTTGCGGGTGCCTGGCGCGACGCTTTTCTACGAGGTGCGCGGGAGCGGGCCGCTGGTGGTGTTCATTCCGGGTGGGGGCGGGGATGCGGCGTCGGTGGATCCGATCGCCGAGGTGCTCGAGGATCGGTTCACGGTGGCGTCGTTCGATCCGCGGGGATATTCGCGCAGTGTGTTGGATGGGGCACAGGAGACGCAGCGGGTCGAGACGCAGAGTGATGATGTGTTTCGGCTGTTGAGCCATCTCACCGATGAGCCTGTCTTGATCGTCGGCGGGAGTTCTGGGGCGATTGTGGGGTTGGATCTGCTGGCCCGGCATCCGGATCGGGTGGCGCGGCTGGTGGCGCATGAGCCGCCGTGTTTTGCGGTGCTTCCCGATGCGGCTGAGCAGCGCGCCATGATCGAGGAGGTGCATACGCTCTTTCGGACCGAAGGCCTCGCGGCCGCGTCGGCGCGGTTCCTGGCCGGGATCGGCAATGCGATGAAGCCCTCCCCCGAGGTGTCCGAGTTGCCGCCGCGGACGGCGGAGATGTGGGCGCGTCTCATGGCGAACGGGCCGCTCATGATGGAGTACGAGCTGCGTGAATTCACTTCCTACATACCCGATTACGCTGGGTTGAGCGCCGTGGCGGACCGGCTGGTGCTGGCCGTCGGGCGTGAGACCCGGGGATGCCTGCCGTACCGGCCCGCGGTGGAGATCGCCGAGCGCATCGGTATCGAGGTGACCGAATTCCCGGGTGCGCACAATGGAATGCGTACCGAAGCAGCCGAATTCGCCGAGCAACTGGCCGAGACTTTCGCCGCTCACCTGCGGGTTTAACGTCTCGGCCGCTGTTAGCGTCAGCACATGATCACCGGTGCGCACACCATCCTCTACGCCAGCGACGCCGAGGCGGCACGGGCCTTCTTCCGTGACGTCCTCGGCCTGGCCCACGTCGACGCGAACGACGGGTGGCTGATCTTCAAATCGCCACCGGCGGAACTCGCCGTCCACCCCACCGACCCCGCCGACAGCGGCCGCGCCGAGCTGTACCTGATGTGCGACGACCTCGACGCGACCATGGCCGATCTCGTAACCAAGGGAGTCGAGTTCACCTCCGAGGTCGCCAATGCGGGCTGGGGCCTGCTCACCCACCTGCGGGTGCCCGGCGCCGGGGAGATCGGGCTGTACCAGCCCCGGCATGCCACGGCCTACGATCTGCCCTGAGCTTCATCCGGATTCGTTCCAGCCGTTCGCTTTTCGTGTAAGCCTGTACTGAGGCCCCGAAATACGGGACAGCAGGGAGAGGCTCACATGATTCTGGTGACGGGCGCGACCGGCAATGTCGGCGCCGAACTCGTGGCGGCGCTGGCGGACGGTGCGGAACCGGTGCGGGCGCTGGTACGCGATCCGACCAGGGCCACACTGCCCGCCGGAGTCGAGGCGGTAGCGGGCGATCTGGGCGCACCGGAATCCCTGG
Source organism: Nocardia concava NBRC 100430 (assembly GCF_000308815.1). Classification (GTDB taxonomy): domain Bacteria; phylum Actinomycetota; class Actinomycetes; order Mycobacteriales; family Mycobacteriaceae; genus Nocardia; species Nocardia concava. Next base: position 89,677 of record NZ_BAFX01000075.1, on the reverse strand, counting down.
CGTCGGCCCTCGACGGCGTGCGGGCGCTGTTCCTGCTGCCCGGCTACCCCGGCATCGCGCAGGCCGCGGCCAAGGCGGGTGTCGAGCACATCGTGCAGCTGTCGGGTGTTTCCGCGGCCACCGGTGACACCGGCAATGCCGTCACCCGCTACATGATGGCCTCCGAACAGGAGGTCACCGAGTCCGGCGCGGCCTGGACCATCCTGCGCCCGTGCGCTTTCGACTCCAACGCGCTGCGCTGGCTACCGCAGCTCAATGCCGGGGACTCGGTGCGCGTCCCGTTCCCGACAGTGCGTACCGCGAATCTGGACGCCTTCGATCTGGCGGCGGTGGCGGCGCGAGCCTTCGCCGATCCCGCATTGCGCGGTGAAGTCCTCTGGCCCACCGGACCGGAATCGCTGCTACCCGCCGAGCAGATCGCGATTCTGGGCGAGGTCCTGGGCCGCGATCTCGAATGCGTGGGCCTCAGTGACGAGGAGGCGCGCGCCGACATGTTGAAGAACACGCCCGTCGAATACGTGAACGCCTTCTTCGATTTCTATGTCGACGGCGCCATCGACGAGTCCATCGTCCGGCCCACCGTGCAAGAGGTCACCGGACGCGCCCCGCGAACCTTCCGGCAGTGGGCCACGATTCACGCCGACGCCTTCCGCCAGGCGGGCACCGACAGGTAGGTCGCCGCGCGCAGCAGCCACTCGACCGGACCGTACGGATGCCGCCGCAGCCACCACATGCTCACCCGCAGCTGCACGAGATAGGTCGCGACCGCGATCACCACGACGAGTGCCGGCGGCACCCGATCGGCCAGGGCCAGACCGTAACCGGTGTAGATCAGCATCATCACCACCGACTGCCCGATGTAGTTCGACGCCGCCATGCGCCCCGCGGGCGCGAGCCACGACACCGGACCCGCCCACCGGAACCGGACCAGCCAGACGATGCCCGCCATGTAGCCGAGCGTCAGGAATGGATTGCTCAGCTCCTGCAACCCGAACCAGAACGTGGGCAGCACCGGGTGCACCGTCGAGAGGATCACGGTGCCGACGGAAATCGGCAGCCCCACACCGAAACCGACCAGCAGGGCGCGCGGCAGCCAGCGGCTGATCCATTCCGGGTCCTCGAACACACGCCGCTTGCCCGCCGCGAGGCCGACCAGGAACATCCCCAGTGCCGGAATGCCCTGACCAATCCATGTGAACAGCATGAACTTCGGTCCGAACGACAGCTGCGCGGCGAGGGTGTCACCGAAATTGCCGGTGAAGCCATCGTGCATGCGCTGCAAATCGAAGATCTCCCCGATTCCTGTCAGCCCGCCATTGCCGGGGATGAATGCCAGCGCGGCGAACGCGAAATACAGCACCAGCCCGGTGATGAACGCCGTCCGCGGCCGAATTCCGCGCAGCAGCACCAGGATCAGGCACAGTCCCGCGTACAGCGTGAGGATGTCGCCGAGCCACAACAGCAGCACATGGGCCAATCCGATGAGAAACAACGCCAGACACCGCCGCAGTAATCGCGGCACAGGCGCGGCACCGGTCCGTCGCGCCGCCGCGATCTGCAGGGTGAACGAATAGCCGAACAGGAACGCGAACAGCAGATAGAACTTCCCGAGGAACAGTCCGTCGATCAATCCGTACGCGAACCGGTCCACGGTGCCGTCGAACATCGGATGCGGATCCTTGCCCGCGCCGGGCGACGACCAGAGCATGGTCGCGACCACGGTATTGGTGACCAGAATCCCGAAGAGCGCGAAGCCGCGCAGGCTGTCGACGACGCCGATTCGTTGGCCTTGGACCGCACCGGACACCTGCGTATCGACCTGCTGGGACATGCTATCCACGCTAGGGCTGGCGCGTTGCCCGGCACATCCCTCGCGGACCCTGATTCCCATGCGACCTCAGCGGTATTGACAGCTGTCCACAGTCATCCCCTGGCCGGACTAGCGGCGCGCGAGCACCCGCTCGAGCACATCGGTCAGAACCTCGGCCGGGGTCCCGGGCAGTGTGGCTGTCCGCCAGGCGATCATCTGATCGGGACGCACCAACACTGCACCGGATGCATCAATGCCGACAGTGCGCAGCCACTCGGACTCGGCGGCCGGAATACGATGCACCGTCAGGTCGAGCGCGAGCGTCCGTCCCACCTTCCGCGCGGCGTCCGCCCAGCTCTGATCAGCGGTCAGCAGCGTGACACCCGAGACCAGGTCCAGCGTCGACACCCGTTCACCGTCCTGCTCGAGCCAGCGATGCGGCAGCCGGGAGCCCGGCGTGCCGTCGAGCACCAGCGAAACATCTTCGGTATCGGGCAGTTCCGGCTGCGCGCCGATCACCGCGGCCGAGTCGTACCGGTACCCGACGTGCACCAGCGGCGCGTTGAGCACACCGCCCGCCCGGCGCGCGGCCACGATCTCCGGACCGTTCTCCCAGTGCAATCGCGGATCCGGCCAGCGCAGCAACGCCTGCTCGAGCGTCATGGCCGCGACCGCGTGCCGCTCGACCTCATAGGTGTCCAGCAGCCCCGGACCGGCCCAACCCTGCTGCACGGCCGCGATTTTCCACGCCAGATTGTGGGCGTCGGCGAACCCGGTATTGAGGCCGAACGCACCCAGCGGCGACACCGCGTGCGCCGCATCGCCGACGAGGAACACGCGCCCGTCCCGGAACCGATCGGCCAGCAATCCCCTCGGCCGCCACGGCAGGACGCTCACGACCTCCACCTGCACGTCGGGATCACCGATCGCCGCGCGAATCAGGTCGACGCAGCGCTCCTCGGTGAATTCCTCGACTCCGTCGGTGCCCGGGACGTGCAAGATCCACTCCTTGGCGGCGTCGACGGTCACGAGCATCCCGCGCACCGCCGGATTCTCGATATTGCAGGTCACGAACCGCCGCCCCCGCAGGTACGGGGTCAGATCGGCACGGAACAACAGACTCATATTGGTGTCGCCGAGCGGTCCCGGGCCGCTCGTGCCGATGCCCAGGGCCGTGCGGATATCGCTGCGCACGCCATCGGCCGCGATCAGGTAGTCCGCATGCACGACCTCGCCGTCCGAGAGCACCGCGCGCACCCCGGATTCGTCCTGGGTGAACGACTCCAGCCGCGTCGAATACCGCACCACCGCACCGCGTTCCCGCGCGGCGGGCAACACCACACTGTCCAGCAGATGCTGCGGGCACGGGCCGCGCAGAATGCCAGGACTCGTGTCATCCTGCGCGGCCGGGACCGCGGGCGCGGGTCCTTGCATCGACTCGAAATCCATATCGGCGAGGCTGGTCGCACGCACCTTGCCGACCATCCCGGTCAGATCGATGCTCAGCGCGTACACCGCGTCCTGCAGCCCCTCCGCACGCAGCATCTCCGTGGTCCGCCGCCCCACGCCGGTGGCGCGCGGATGCGGCGAGGGGCCGTCGAGCTGGTCCACCACCAGCGGTGCCACGCCCTTGCCCGTGAGGAACAGGGCGGCGGCCAAGCCGACCGAGCCGCCACCCGCGATCAGCACCGGAATCTTGTTCTCTGCCATCACAATCCCCTTATGGATACACCGTAGCCGTTCTGGATACACCGTAACCACAGTGTTAGGGTGAGCGCAACGGAAGGAGAAGCGCGATGACGGAGGACACGCCGCAATTGGTGTGGAGCAAGGAGCGGCGCGATCCGGCGCGGCGCGCGCCGAGCATCGATCGCATCGTCGGCACCGCGCTCGCCATCGCCGATGCCGAGGGCCTCGAGGCGGTGTCCATGCGCCGGGTGGCGAGCGAGCTTGCCTCCGGTACCGCCTCGCTCTACCGATACGTCGCCAATCGCGACGAACTGCTGGACCTGATGATCGATGCGGCACAAGGCGAATCGGAGCAGCCGACCTTGTCGGGCGACGGCCGGGCCGACCTCGCCGCCGTCGCCCGTCAGATGCGCGACATGCTGCTGCGGCACCGCTGGCTGGGACCCGAGCTCGCGGGCCGACCCGCGCTCGGCCCGAACGCTTTGCGCCGCTTCGATATCGCCATGGCCGCCGGAATCGAGCTCACCGCGGACATCAGCCTGGCCGCGCAACTGATCGACACCGTGTCGGCCTATGTCTTCGGCGCGGTCAACCAGGAGCTGGCCGAACTGCGGGCCCAACGACGCACCGGGCTCACCGAGGAGCAATGGCGGGCCAGTGTCGCCCCGTATATGCAGGAGGTCATCGCCAGCGGCGAGTACCCCCATCTCACCCGGCGGATGCGCGAGGCGGAGGACCCGACGGCAACGCAGAGTTTCGAATTCGGCCTGGCGTGCGTGCTCGAGGGTGTCAGTCGAGCCGCGCGCCCGCCTCGGTAACCCGGCGCAGCAGTTCCTCGAATCGGCCGTCCTGTTCGGCCACGGCAGCGGCGGCGGTCAGGTACTCCTCGGTCCAGACGTCGAGTTCCAGGAACTTGTTCAACTGCTCCGGGGGCATGGCGGCGGCGATGGGAATCAGCTCGGCCCAGGCGTTCTCGCGCGCGGCGGAGGTCACGATGTAGGCGAGCACGTCGGCGTCCATCCCGGCCGTCACCTCGGCCACCCGCACCAGGGTCTCGTCGCCGAGCAGGGCCAGGACGGTGAGCGCCTCGGTGAACAGGTCCTTTTCGTATCCGGCGCGCAGGACATCCCGGATGCGGTCGTCTTCCAGATTCGCCAGCACGAACTCGAAACGGTCCGCCACCGTGTCGAGTTCGGCATTGAACGCGACCATCAGCAGGTCCTCACCCGATTCGATATAGGGCAGTACCGCCAGCAGTTGCGCGTCCGAGGTCGCCACGATGAACCGGGCCAAGGTCACATAGTCCTTGCGGCGCAACAATTCCCGCAGTACCGGCACCAGTACGTCGGTGTCGAAGCGCTGGACGATCGGCGTGGCGGCGTCGGGATCGACATAAGCCGAGACATCGGCGAGGAACTCGACCGGTACATGCCCGATCAGGTCCACGGCCCGATCCGGGCTGAGCGAGCTGGCCACCATGCCGCACAGCATGGGCCCGAAGAACCGGGTCGCGATGGTGACCGCGAGACTGTTCGGAATCATGCCGCTGACCCACGCCAATCGCTCGAACATGGGCCGATACGGCGCGTCCAGCGCCCGATACATGCCGCGCCGCAAGCGCCGCAGCGCGACCGGATCACTGTCGAGCAGAAAGTCCAGATCCTCGGGCGTGATGTGTAATTCGCGAGCCAGCTTCACCACTTCGGCACGGGATGCCAGACTCGTCATGCGTCACCTCAGGTAAAGAGCACGCGGCGCGCCATCCGCCGCAATAATGGCGGCACCAGGGTGAGTCCGTTGTCGATGGCCGCGCTCAATTCCCGCTCGCGCCGATCGCGCGCCCTTTCGAAGGCCGCGCACAGCACCGCGTACCGCCCCTCGTCGAGCTCCCCCAGTGCTTCGATATCCGCGCGCGGAACCCGACTGATCCCCGACAGTCGATCCAATTCCGACACATCGCCCAGCCTATCCGAATTGCTTTGGGCGCATCGATCTTTCAGCCGCGAAGCAGATCGATGACCTTGGTCTCGGAGAGCTCGCCGTGCCCGGCGGCGACCAGGCGCTCGAAAATCTCCAGCGCGGTGTGCCCCAGCGCCGCCGGGGTGCCGACCGCATCGGAGAGTTCGACGCCGATGCGGGTGTCCTTCAGGCGAAGTGCCGCCGTGAAGGCGATATCGCGATCATGGCTGCCCGCCAGCATCTCCCGGCACATGCGGATCACCGTCGGACTCGCCGCGCCGCCGCGCGACAGTGTGGCGCCCACCGTCGCCGGATCGAGTCCGGCCAGCTCGGCGGTGCGCAATGCCTCGGCGGTGGCGGCGATCTGGATCGACCCCAGCAGGTTCTGGATCAGCTTGTAGCTGGTGCCCGCACCGACGTCCCCGAAATGGACGATGTCGGTGCACAACGGTTCGAGCAGCGGACGGGCCTCCTCGAGATGGGCGGTATCGGCCCCCACGAACAGGATCAACTCGCCGGCCGCCGCGGCGTCCGGCAGTCCGGTCACGGGCGAATCCAGATACCGAAGACCGTGTGCCGTCGCCTGTTTCGCCAATTCCAGCACCCACGGCCGGGAGATGGTCGAGAACTCGACTGCGAACGCGTTGGCCGTGTACTCCCCCGCCAGCGCCCCGTCCTCGCCGAGCCAGGCCGCCCGCGACGCATCGTCATCGGCCACCATCGCGAAGATCGCCTCCGCGCCTCGCACGGCTTCACGCGGCGTCGCCGCGAACGTCGCTCCCGCCGTCACCAGTTCGCCAGCCTTCTCCGGCGACCGGTTGAACACCGTCACCTCATGCCCCGCGGCAACCAGCCGCCCGGCCATCCCCGCACCCATCCGCCCCAGCCCCAGAAACGCAATCGTCGCCACGCGCGAACCATACAGAGACCGGTTCCGTCCGGCTAAGTGGATTTCGGGATCGGATCCGATCCCGGGTGGGGGAAACACATGATCTGGGCGATTTCGCTTGCACCGCTGGTGCTCTGGCTCGTCGGGGCACGGACCGCGCGGGTGAGGCTCGCCGTCGGTGTGCTGCTCGCGCTATCGGGCGTGGCTCTGGTCGCGGTGGGGCGGGGCTGGATCCTCGGTACGGAGCAGACGACTGTCGAGGCCGGGTTGATCGTGGTGATCGGAGTGATGCTCATTTGCGGACTGGTGCTGGACCATCGTGCGGCCGGCCCCGGACCATCGCCTGTCCGCACTCGCATCGCGGTGATCCTCTGTGGCGCGTACGTTCTCACCACCGTCGTCTTCGGCGGGATAGCCATTCTGGCCGCGCACGGCCAGCGCGCGTCGGTGCCGTCGAGTTCGGAACTCCTGCCGCTGCCCGCGGGGCTCGTGGTCGTGGACAACCACTCGCAGGGTTGCGGCACGTCCCCGACCATCTGCGGCCGCATTTTCGAGATCGGCAGTGCGAATGGCAACGACGGCGGGGTGGCCGCGACGCTCATCCGGCATCTCGGGCAGGAGCACGGCTGGCCGGAGAAGGGCTCGGATCCGGACCCGCACGCCATCTGGAATCAGTGCCGAGAAGCCGGGTGGGGCTTCGATCGCCACCAGCTGTGCGTGGCGGTCCAGGATCACGGCACGACGGCGACCGTGTGGTTCGAGACCAAGGCCGACAACTGATCACCGATCGGGGTCAGCGCGAAACATGCTGGGCCCATTGGGGTTCCCAGATATCGGCTCTAGAAGTCTCCGCATACCTGACAGTGAGGTGTTCGCGGAGGGTGGCGAGGGCGGGATGGGGGTTGTCGGCGCGCCAGATGAGTGACAGCGGGTAGATCGGAGTGGGGTGGCGGATCGGGATGCGGCGGAGGTCGTAGCTGTCGGGCCACAGGAACCGGGTTCCTTCGCCGACCAGCGTTGCCAGATCGGGAGAGTCGGCGAGCTCGTCCAGCAGGGACTCCTTCGCGAAGACCGGGCCGAGGACGTCGAGGGTGAAGCCGAAGGTAGTGGTGAGTTCGGTGTAGTAGTCCGCGGTTTCGCCGTGGGAGGGCAAGCCCGGGATGCAGATCCGGTGGCCCGCCAGTTGCGAGGGCGTGAGAGTGCGGGCATCGGCGAGCGGGTGGCGGGGGCCGACGAGGAGCTCGTGTGGCTCGTCGATGACCCGGGTGGCTCGGACCGCTTCGGAAAGCCGCAGGTGTGTGGGGATGGCGTGGAAGGTGGCGTCGACCGTTCCGGACTCGATGGCGGCGACGGCGGTGTCCACGTCGCCTTCGAGTGTGACGATATCGAGTTCGATGTCTGGATGGCCGCGGTGGAAGTCCTGCAGGAGACCTGCGGTGACGATGCGCCGGGCCACTACATCGACGCGCAGCCCACGCCGGCCCGGTCGCACCGAGGCCTCGGCGCGGACGGCTACCCGGAGCAGTTCTCGGGCATGGGGCAGGAAGGCCTCGCCGTCGACGGTGAGCCGCGCGCCGCGAGCGGTGCGCGCGAAGAGCCGCACTTCGAGATATTTCTCCAGTGCCGCAATGCGTTTGGACACCGCCTGCTGTGTGATCGACAGCTCGGCGGCGGCGTCCTGGAACTGACCGGCTTCCGCGACGGTGACGAAGGTGCGCACGGCGGTGAGATCCACCCGCCACACCCTACTTAGACGACGGACGGTTCCGCGCCCCGCTCCACGCGCGCGCCCAGCAGCATCTCCGAGACCCCGAGCACGACTGTCAGCAGGCCGACCGAGACCGACAGCGCCGTCATGGACTCGTAGGGAATCACCACGATGATCACGCCGACCACCAAGGTCGCCAGCCCGACCAGCTCCAGCCGCCCCGCGCCCTGGAACTGCTCCGACCACACCCCCACAATGGCCAGCACGATCCCGCGCACCACCCAGCCCATACCGATCCACAACGACAGCAGCGCAACGGATTCGCCGCTACTGAACGTCCAGGCCGCCAGTCCCAGCGCGATGATCGCGCTCGCCGCCTCGGCCAGCTTGAGCGGGGTGCTGATCCGCGCCCCGAACGCCACGACCAGCTGCACCGCCGCGGACGCCACCAGCACCAGCCCGAACAGGGTGCCCGCGACGGTGGCCGACTTGCCCGGCCACACGGCCAGCACCACACCCAACACGATGGAACAGCCGCCGGTCACGACCAGCGACTGCCAAGCCCAGTCGGCGAATACGTCGGTTCGCCCTTCGAATCGAGTGGCGGGCATGCACCCATGATATGACCGAAATGCCCAGCTAAATGGACGTTTGCATGATCCCCGGCGCGTCGTGCGCGCTGCCGTAGGACCGCGCGACGGCGGTGAAGGCCGCTTTGGGTTCCCAGGTCATGTCCGGATAGGTGGTGCCGTGCCGGTCCTCCAGGACCTTCACGATGCCGAGGCTGGCGCGATCGAGGTCGTCGCGGGGATCGCCATCGGGGCGGTGCGGGTGGCTGTGCAGGGCGAACAGGAATACGAAGGTGCTGTCGACGCCTTCGCTGTCGAAGATCTCGAGCAGTTCGCTCAGGTAGGTTGCCTGCCCGGCCTCGTCGCGGGGGTAGTCACCGTTCAGCCGAATCGCAGCGCCGCCCGCGTCGTACTCCACGATCTCGTTGCTGCGCGGCGCCACATCGGCCGCGCCCTGCCAGGTGGCCGTGCCGAATCCGGTGACCGCCAAGGGTTTTCCCTGTGCGACCAGATCGCGCACGCCCGCGCGGAACCGATCGGCGACCTCGGCGGAGCGGATGAGTTCGATCGAGACGATGTCGAACGGCGTCCAGTCGATCCGCTCGAACGGTATGGCGCAGTAGGTGATCCGGCCTCCGAAGTGCTCGCGCACCACGGCGACGGCCTTGCCGAGGAAGTCGTCGAGCCGGGCGACCAGCTCACCGACTCGCTCATTGCGGCCGTACGGGTCTCCGAGCAGGGATTCGAGCCGCTCCCAGACGGTGTTCCCGGGCAGGAATTCCGGGTTCATCAGGCTCAATTCGACGCCGGTGACGAACACGACCTCGGCTCCCGTCTGCCGCAGCCGCTCGGCGCGGCGCGCGCAGTCGGCGAACAGGGACAGGATCTGCGCATTCGTTTGTTCCAGGGGGTAGGGCGAGAACCACACCTCCAGCCCGAGTTCGGCGGCGCACCGGGCCGCCAGTTCCAGCCGGTCGGCATCACCCCCGACGATCTGAACGGCGTTGCAGTGCAGATCATCTCGGATGATGGTCAGCTCCCGCCGGACGATCTCGGGGTCGAACTCCTTCCGTGACGCCTGCCCGTTCTGGATGAAGCCGGTGTCGTAGGTCATCCCTCTGGCTCGCATATGCCTGATCCCTTCGGTCGTTGGTTGGCAAACGCCAAGGTAGCCGCAAAACATGCGTGCACGCAATATTTCGCACACGCACGTTTATGTGGCAGGATCGAATCGTGCCAACGAGACCGGCGGGATTGCGCGAACGCAAAAAGCAGGCCACCCGTGCAGCGCTGCGGGAAGCCGCGCTGCGGTTGGCCCGGGAACAGGGACCGGACAATGTGCGGGTCGAGGACATCGCCGAGGCGGCCGGCGTCTCGCCGCGGACCTACAACAACTACTTCTCGAGTCGTGAGCAGGCGATCGTCGCCGCCGTCACCGCCGAGCGGGAGACGAGCATCGCGGCGATGGTGGCGGCTCGAACCCCGGAGGTTCGGCTCGCCGACGCCATCGTCGAGGCGATCGTGGCGCAGTACACCGACCCGGACGAAAGTCGCCGCGACGCACTGTTGTTCATCACCACGCACCCGGCACTGCGCGAGGCGTACCTCAGCAGCACCGGCTCGATCTCGAAACCCCTTGCCGCCGCGATCGCCGAACGCCTCACCGGCAGCGATGAACTCACCGCCCGCGTGCTGGCAGCCGGTGTGACCGCCGCCGTCCGCGTCGCACTCGAGCAATGGCTACAGCCGATGGTCGGTACCTCGGCGACCACCGGCTTCGTCGTCGCGTCCGGCTCGCTGCCCGGCCTGCTCCGGGCCGCACTCACCCCGCTGCTGCCCGCATTCGACGCGGCCGAACAGGACCTCAGGGCGCGCTGAGGAAGATCCCGCGCCGCAGCGTGCCGTCGGGGGCCACCCACGGGGCGTCGACATGGCTGCGGTCGGAATGGGTGGGCGCGCCGATGCTCAGACGGCGGTGCAGGCGGATCAGTTCCGCGCCCGCGTTGGTGGAGCGGTCGGAGTCGAAGGCGATATCGGTGTGGGCCTCGGTGTCGATGACCGTAGGCCGGAATCCCGCTGCGGGAGTGAGGATGTCACCCGGCACCAGGTGCACGGTCAGGTCGGGGGTGTCGCTGGTGTTCTGGTCCTGCGGGGTGGCCTTGCCCGCGAGCAGGTGCGCGGCCTGTTCGATGAACACCGGGTCGTGGGCCGCGTCGTAGAACCAGCGCGGGCCCAGGACACCGTGCTCGGCGGTGCCGATGAGGGCGTGGTCGAGACCCTCGACGGGAGCGCCGCGGTAGGTCATGGGAACGAGGTAGACAACCGGTTCGGCGCCCGAGGTATCGGTGATGACCATGAGCTCGATGCCGACCTCGCCGTCGGGATCGTCGAGGCGGAAGCCGCCGGATTTCGTGAGGGCGGGCTCCCCGGAGCCGAGATACCAGTGTCTGGTGGGCAGCCACCGCGTCAGCAACTCCAGTTTTCCGGGCTTCACGGTCGTCTCATGGATCTCCGCCATGCGCCCATCCTGCCAGAAGCGCCGGACTGGCGGCCGAATCTGGTGCGGCTGTGGATGATTCGGTTTTCGGGGATCGCTCAGCGGAGTTTGCGGAAGAACTCCCGCAGGTCGGCGGTGAGCAGATCGGGGGCTTCCATGGCCGCGAAATGGCCGCCGCGCTGGAATTCCGACCAGTGCACGAGCGTGTTCTGCCGCTCGGCGATGCCGCGCACGGTGTGATTGCCGGGGAAGACGGCCACGCCGGTGGGGACACCGGAGTTCGACGGTTCCGCGCCCCACTGCTGGGATTCCTTGTAGAGGCGCATCGACGATCCGGCGGTGTCGGTGAACCACAGCACCGACAGGTTGGTCAGCAGCATGTCGCGGTCGATCGCATCGGTCGGGGTCGCCTTGGCCGGATCCTTGAAGGTGTTCACGACATCGAGCACCCACGCCAGCAGGGCGGCCGGGGAATCGGACATGGCCGGGGCGAGGGTCTGCGGGCGGGTGGAGTGCATGCCCGCGTAGCCGGAGGTGTCGCGGCTGCTCCAATCCTGCAGGTAGGCCAGCTTTTCCTGGTCGCTGGCGCTGTAGCCGGAGCCGTCGTCGTTCCAGGACGGGATGGTGATCGGGTCGTTGAGGTGGACACCGACCACGTGCTTAGTGGCAATGCGGCCCACCTGGGGCGCGATGAACGAGCCGGCGTCGCCGCCCTGCGTGCCGTAGCGGTCGTAACCCAGCGCGGCCATGAGCTTCGCGATCAGCTCGGCGCTGCGCTCGGTCGACGCGTCACCGGCGCGGTGGGTCGGCCCCGAGAAGCCGAAGCCGGGCAGGGTCGGGATCACCAGGTGGAAGGCATCGGCCGGATCGCCGCCGTGGGCGCGGGGATCGGTGAGCGGGCCGATCAGCTCGGTGAAATCCTCGAAGGGCCAGCCGTGGATGAGCACGAGCGGCAGCGCATCGGCTTCGGGGGACCGGACATGCGTGAAATGCATTCGCTGCCCGTCGATCTCGGTACGGAACTGCGGCAGCCGATTCAGCGCGGCCTCGTGGGTGCGCCAGTCGTAACCGCTCCCCCAGTACTCGCACAGCTCCCGCACGTAGGCGGTGGGAATGCCGTAGGTCCAGCCCACGCCGGGCAGCTCCTCCGGCCAGCGGGTGCGGGCCAGGCGGGTGCGAAGATCTTCGATGTCGGTGTCCGGAACAGCGATTCGGAAGGGCTCGGTGGGAGTCATGTCTCCACCCTAGGAAGGATGTAGGTCCGCTCCGGTCCTATACCGGCGGCCGTTCCGCTGCGGCCCGCCTGCGTTCTACGCTGTGAGACAGAGCGATTCAGCCGCGACGAGGCGGCGCATGCGAAAGGGATCGGCACTGTGAGCACCGCTTATCCGCCCGGACCGCCATTGCCGAGCATCGTGCAGACCGTGCTGTACGCCAAATGGCGCGGCGCACTGCTGCAAGGGGCGGCGCGCCGGTACGGCGACGTCTTCAGCCTGCGCCTGGTCGCACCGTATGCCGAGAAACTGGTGATCTTCTCGCGGCCGGAGCACATCCGGGAGATCTTCGCCGCCGACCCGGCGGATCTGCATGCCGGCGAGGGCAATCGGCTGCTCGGCCGCATCATGGGCGAGCATTCGCTACTGCTCACCGACGAGGACGAGCATGCCCGGGCCCGGCGGCTGCTCATGCCCGCATTCGTCGGTTCGTCGCTGCGCGGGTATCGCACGGTGGTCGACGCCATCGCCAAGACGCATGTCGACCGCTGGGCCTCCGGATCGACGGTGCACACCCTGGACCGCATGAACGACCTGACACTCGATGTCATCATGCAGGTCGTGTTCGGCATGACCGATGAACGCCGCCGCGATGAACTCGCACCCCGGCTGCGCCGCATCGTGAATATCAATCCGCTCATCTTCTTCGGCTGGAAGTACCCGTTCCTGGAACGCCGCGGCATGTGGAAGCGCTTCGTCGACAATCAGATCGCCATCGACGAGCTGCTCTACAGCGAGATTGTGGAGCGGCGCGCGCACCCGGATCTGGAGGGGCGCGCCGATGTGCTGTCGCGGCTGCTGGCGGTCGGGTCCGGTGAGAATCCCTCCGACGCACCGCTGTCCGACGCCGAACTGCGCGATCAGCTGGTGACGCTGCTGCTGGCCGGGCACGAGACGACCGCCTCCGCGCTGTCGTGGGCGTGCCACGAGCTGGCCGCCAATCCGGAGATTCAGGCGCGGGCGCGGCGCGCGGCCCACGATGGTGACGAGAAGTATCTCGAGGCGGTCCTCAAGGAGGCGATGCGCCTGCATACGGTGATCGCCGCGACCGGACGGAAACTGACCCGCGACATGACCATCGGCGGCCTGGACCTGCCGAAGGGCACCGTGGTGTCGACCTCGATCCTGCTGGCGCATCAGCGCACCGAGGCCTTCCCGGACGCACTGACGTTCCGGCCGGAACGGTTCCTCGACGGCGAGGTCGCCGTGAATACCTGGCTGCCGTTCGGCGGCGGGGTGCGCCGGTGTATCGGGGCCGGGTTCTCGCTCATGGAAGGCACGGCGGTGCTGCGGGAAATCCTTACCCGGCACCGGCTTTCGCTGCCCGCGGGCGCGGGGCACGAGAAGTCGCGGATTCGAAACATCACCCATGTCCCGGCGGATGGTGCACGCGTGGTGGTGACCGCCGACAGTTCGGTGTAGCGACGGGGGTTGTGGCCGTCAGCCGGTGACCGGGTGGACGTGCAGGGCACAGCTGTCGATGGTGACCGCGACGGTGCGGGTGTCGGTCGTATTGGGCGGTGTCACCAGCAGACTCGTGTAGAGCGGGCATCCGCTTCCGGAGCTGTCGAAGGCGACGCCCTCCACCACCGCATTGGCCGGATGGCCGGACAGGAGCGTCACCGCCGGCGGCTCGTCGCTGCCCTGCGGCAGGCCGCCCATATAGCCGCGTGGTGTGCGGTCGGCGTGCAGCAGCGGTCCGCCCGCGCCCGTATCGACGCCGGGGTATCCGGTCAGCGTGCAGGGGGCCGCACCGGGGGCCAGCGCGAAGGTGATTTTCACGCCGCGGTGTCCGGTGCCCGGCGACATGACCTCCGCGGTGACATCGACCTGTCCCTTGCCGCACGCGGCGTACGGGGCCAGGGCCGTGGGAGTTCCCGGGGGCGTGGTAGCCGAGGCCCCGGTGGTTCCGGTCGGGTCGACGCTACCGTCCGGCATCGCAGTGGTGGTCGCCGTCCGGCTGGTCGTGGTGAAGAACGGCGGTGACTGGGTGTTCGAGTTCGAGCAGCCCGCCGCCAATGCCATCGACCCGACGGCAACGACGAAAATCCCTCCGCGAAAACGCATTTCCCAACTCCTCCCGGTTCGGAAACAGCCCACTCCAGCCTAGGCGCGATCCGCGAACTCGGCGGTCGGCCGCGCATGCTCGCGCACCGCGAACTCCGTGCACTCCGGACAGTCGCTGATGACCGGATGACTGCACGCGCCCAGGTGCTCGAGGAATCGATCGGTCGCCTCCAGTAGCGCGATGCGCTCGCGCACCTCGGCCCGCCGTCGCGCGATCATGGCCATGCGGTCATCGCACGCCCCCAGCCCGAGCTGCCGAATCTGGTCCAGCGACAACCCCGTCCGCTGCAGTTTCTGGATCACCCGCGCGTAATCCAGAATGTGCTCGTTGTAGCTGCGATGCCCCGACGGGCTGCGCGGCGGCGCGAGCAGCCCGACCGACTCCCAGTGCCGCAGCACGTGTGTCTCCACACCGAGCGCCGCCGCGGCGTCACCGATTCTCATGTCCTGGACCGTGGCCACGATTCACCCCTTTACTTCATGTCGACCTTAAGTATTAGCGTGCCAGCATGTCCGATCCAGTACGCAATCCCAGCTTGTTCCAATGCTGTGCCGCCGTAACCACTTCCATCACCGGCGCCATCCGCCCGCGGCGCGCCGACCAGCGGTTCCTGCGGTCGCTCACCGATGCGGGACTGCCCACACCCCAGCGCACGGTCACCGTGACCGCACTGCGGCAGACCGAGCGTTCGGTGCCGACCTCGGCCGTGGTGGAGGGCGTTTTCCACCCGAAGCGCATCGGCAGTTCGCTGACCTCGTTCGTCATCCAGCACCCCGACGCCACCTTCATCGTCGATCCCAGCTTCTGCCTCGACGCCGAGCACCGCGCGATCGCGCAGCTTCCCGGTCTGCTGCGTCCGGCGGTGCGCCCACCGGCCGACACGATTCCCACCATCACCGCCCTCGAGGCCGAACCGGGCCTGCCCGCCCTCGATTTCGCGCTGCCGACCCACGCGCACTGGGATCACGTCTGCGGCCTGCTGGATCTGCCCGGACTTCCGGTCCACATGCACAGCGTCGAGAAGGACTGGATCACCACCGGACCCGTGGCCCCCGTCGGCGGTGTCCGCGACGGACTGCTCGACCGGCCCATGGTCGAGTACGAGCTGGACGGTCCGCCGGTGCTGACCTTCGCCCGCAGCCGTGACCTGTTCGGCGACGGCAGCGTCGTGCTGGTCGACCTCGCCGGGCATACGCCGGGCAGCGTCGGCGCGCTCGCGCACACCGCGCGCGGCTGGGTGCTCTTGGCAGGCGATGCGGCCTGGCATGCGATGCAGGTCGAGAAGATTCGCCAGAAGTCCGGGTTCCCGGGCATTTTCGTCGACGTGGACCGCGATCTCACCTTCAAGACCCTGCATCGACTGCACCTGGCCCAGCGACTGGTGAAAGTTGTCCCCACCCATGACCACGCTGCCGCACAGCATTTGACCACGCAGTATCAGGAGGCCGCCGAACCGCTACCGTGATGGCATGGGGATCACCGTGCGCCCGGCGCAACTGTCCGATATTCCCGAGTTGTCGCGTGTGCTGGGCATCGCGTTCTCCGACGATCCACTCATCGAATGGCTGATTCGCGACGACGCCACCCGCGCCCGCCGCACCTCGATCCTGTTCGCGGCCCAGGCCCGCCACCACTTCATCCCGCTCGGCGGGGTGGAGGTGGCGTGCAATGACGCGAATTCCGTAGTCGGCGCGGCACTCTGGGCCCCACCCGGCCACTGGCACGTCGAGGACGCGGCCACGATGCGCCAGCTCCCCAGCCTGCTCCGCGCCTTCCGCCACCGCCTGCCCGCCGCGGGCCGCATGGCCGACAGAATGATGGCCGCCCACCCGCGCGAACCGCACTGGTACCTCGGCGTCCTCGGCACCCTCCCCGGCGTCCGAGGCCAGGGCTACGGCCAAGCCCTCCTCAACTCCCGCCTCGACCGCTGCGACGCGGAAGGCATCCCCGCCTACCTCGAATCCAGCAAACCCAGCAACGTCCCCTACTACGAACGCTTCGGCTTCGAAGTCACCGCCACCCTCGACGCCACCGCCGGCGGCCCACCGCTCTGGTCCATGTGGCGCAATCCCCGCTGAACGAGAATGCGCTGGTGGACATCGCCTCTCGGCGTTTGTGTCCACCAGCGCATTCTCACCGGGTATTACGGTTTGCGGGCCATGGCGCCGACTACTAGGGATTCCCAGATAGTTAGGTCGGGGCGGGGGGAATCGGGGTCGGCGGGGTCGGGGCGCCATCGGGCGCAGGGGCGGAGGCCGTCCTCGTCGATAGTGAGGGTGCCGAAGCAGGACAGGATTTCCTGGTCGGTGCGGAAACGGCCGCGGCCGAAGGCTTCCAGGATCTTGTTCGCGGTGGCGACGGCCTCGCGGGTGGTGCCGGATCTGAACTGGGAGGCGTAGATTCGGCTGCCCGAGGCGATGCGGTCGGTCCAGTACTGGACGATGCCCGTCGGATCCTCTTCGTCATTGACGAAACTGAGGGTGATACCGAACAGCAGGGCGACCGGCTCGTCGAAGTTGATCAGCCGCTGGACCTCGACGTGCTTCTCGATCCCACCGGGATCGCGAATGTCGGCCTCCAGCACCACGATTCCCTCGTCGACGGCCAGCAGGGCCCGGCCGTGCGCGACCACGAACGGGTCGTCGTCGATGTACACGACGTGGGCGTCGGGCTGCACCTGACGCACGATCTCGTGCACATTCTGTGCGGCGGGCAGACCGCAGCCCATATCGATGAACTGGCGGATGCCCGCCTCGGCCATCACCTTCGCGGCCCGCAGGATCGCCTGCCGGTTGGTGATGGCCAATTGCTCCGATCCCGGTAGGTCCTCGATGAAGTAGTCACCGAGATCCTTGTCGACACCGTAGTTGTCGCGCCCGCCGAGCACGTAGCTGTATACGCGTGCCACGCTCGGCCGAGATTGCCGCGCTCGCATGGCATTGATGTTCAACCTTCACACCCCTCTTTCCCCACCGACGATACCGCTATCCACCAGGTAATCCTGCGGCATCCACGCAACTGTCGCCAGTTGTCCGCGCGCGGCGGAACGGGTCTATTTCGTGGTGGTCGCGGCGGCCGGGGTGGTCGGTAGGTCGGCGGTGGTCGTGGGGGCTGCCGTGGTGGCCGGGGCCGTGGTCGTCACCGGTGCCGCGGTGGTGGTCGCGGGGGTTGTCGCGGCCGCTTCGGTGGTCGTGGTCGCGGGCACGGTGGTAACCGAGGTGATGACGACGACCGGATCCGGGCAGTGGCCGAGTTGCTCACCGAGGATATTGATTTCGGCGTTGCTGCGCGGGTCGCCGGCGTAGTTGATCTGGTCCGTGCACTTGACGTACGGGGCCGGGCCGGGCTGATCGGTTGCCGGATCGGTGCCCGGCTGGGCGGGCGAATTCGCCTGCGGCGGTTGCCCGTTGCCGCCCTGAGGGGACTGCTGTCCCGGATTCCCGCCGCCCGGCTGGCCCGCGGGAGCACCCGGAGCTGCGCCGGGACTCGTCGATGCCGGTACCGAACTCGTCAGTGTCACCGACGTTTTCACCGAGGTCCCCGTCGCCGACGACTTTCCCGAATCGCTCGAGCAACCCGCCACCAACGCCACCACCGGCGTCACCGCGAGCACCGCGATTCGCGTCACCATCCGCACGCGCGACCGACCGTTCCACCCCGCCAAAGCGGACATCAAATCCTCCTGAGGGCGCAGCCCCAGCCCCGACTCATCCGCTGCACCAGAACAACTTTCACCGGTCCGCACATCGAACCGGCCAATACGAACCAAGGGGTATCGACACCCCCGGATCGACCCTATGGGCTCGGGTTGGCGGAGGGAATCGGGCTCGATGCCCCTACTTCTGTGGGGGATTTATCGATTGCGGCGTTTCATTTATCGATCGAGGCCGGTGTGCGCTGCGCGAGCAGGGCGTCGAGTTGCTTTTCCGCCCGTTCGGCACGGGCGAGGATCTGGGTGCGCGCATCGTCCAGGGCGGCAAGACGTTCGGCGGCTTCCTGGCGGGCCTTCACTACGGCGGCGGCCGATTCCTTGCGGATGGCGGTCACGTCCTCGGCGGCCTGGCGGCGCACCTCGGCGAGCTCGGTGCGCAGCCGGTCCAGTCCGCCGCGTGCCTGCTTGAGCTCGTCCTTGGTCTCGGCGACGACCTGATTGCGTTCGGCCACCGCGGCTTCGGCGCGTTCGATGGCGCGCTCGGCATCAGCGGCACGCTGGACGGCGAGGTCGCGCTCCGCGCCGGCGGCGGTGATGCGCTGGCCGCTGTCGCGGCGGACCTGCTCGATCTCGGCGGCCGCCTTGGAGCGCGCCAGCTCGATATCCTCGTTCGCCTGCTGCCGGGCCCGCTCGACGTCCTCGGCGGCTTCACGTCGGATGGTGCGGATTTCGGCCTCCGCCTCGGCGCGCGCGGCGAACACGTCATCGGCCGCCTGCTTGGTGACCCGCTCGACCTCCTTCAGCGCGTCATCGCGGGCGGCGATCGCCTCGTTGATCCGCGCTTCGGCCTCTTCCGCCGCCAGCGCCGCATCCTCGGCCGCCGATTCGGCTGCCGCCCTTTCCTCCTCGGCCTCCCGCCGCTTCTGCTCGGCGGCCACCGTCGCCATCTCCGCCTCGGCAATCCGCCGGGCCGCATCCGCCTGCACCGCCTGGACCTGCGCCTCTGCCACGGCAGGATCTGCGAGCGTGGACAATTCGGCCACGGCCGCGGTCAGCGTGGTGCCCAGCTGATCGGCCAACGTGCGGAACTGTCCGAGCAGCTCATCGGCGCGAAGACGGGCCACGGTCACCGGACCCTGTTGCGTCACAGTGACGTTCGTGCCCGGGGTTTCCCCCTTCGCTTGTTGCCGTCGCTGCCGTTCCCGCCAGGCCCGCCACCGCGTGTGGTCGGGGTGCTCACAGTATTCCGACGGCCTTCCCGGCCCTCCGGCGCGAGTGATCGGTTTAGCGCAGCCCGGGTAGTTGCAGATGCTCGACACAAGGGAATCGTAGCGTTGGTTTCGTCAAATCCAACGGAACAACACGAAACGAAACCCCAAGGGACTCAAATCAACTGATTCCGTTCTGACCGCCGATAAGTGAACGTTATCGGGGGTCAGGATTCCCGCTCCCCCGTTTTGACCTCGCCAACAATACGTTTGCGTTTGGTCGCAGCCAACGCTACTAAATAGCAGCGAATCTCACGAAAAACTGTGCTCGGTTGTACGCCAGTACCAGAAAGCCTCGTTAGTCGTTCGTTGGTGGATGCAGAGTCTCGCCGCCGATCCTCGGTGCAGGAACAAGCCACCAGGAAGGTGAGAAGACCATGACCAGTGCCCCCAAGCCCGTGGTGAAACGTGCCGTAATGGTCGCGTCGGCGTTCGCACTCGGCGCCGGCGCGCTGCAGATCGCGGCTGCCCCGGCCTATGCCGTCGCGGGACCGACGACCAAGTACGAGTGCCGTGACGTGCAGACTCCCGGGAAGCTGTTCCCCGGCGATGAGGTCGCGTGCACTCTGACGGTGAGCACCGCCGGGAACGACGCGTTCAGCAATATCGTTGCCGAGGTGACGATTCCGGACAGCACCGTCTATCAGTCCGGCGGCACCCGCCAGGGCAACAAGGTGGTGTTCAACCTGGGTGAGGTCACCAAGACCAAGAGCGGGTCCGCCACCATGACCGTCATGGTCGCCACCCAGACCCCCGACAAGACCAATATCGCCAGCCAGGCGGTGGTCAAGGGCTTCGCGCCGAACGGTGCGTTCGACACCAACTCGCAGTCCAACACGCTGGTGACCACCACCGCCGGCACCGGACAGGCCGCGAAGATGGTCGCCAAGGAAGATCGCGCCTCGGTGAACACCGCGGGTCGCGCCGAGACGCCCATCGCCGAACTGGTCGATGCCCCGGCCGGGGTCACCCCGAAGATCGAGCTGGTGACCAGCACCGAGCCCAAGAAGGGTTATGTCGGAGCGTCGATCATCGACAACGGCCAGAAGATCGCCTGGACCGCCCTGTGCACCGCGACCGCGACGGAGAAGACCGAGTCCTTCACCATCAAGATCACGGCCCCGGGTCAGACTCCGGTCTTCGCGAAGGAGACGGTCCTGCTCGGCGACAACGTGGCGAACCAGGGCTTCGTCCCGCCCGCCAACTGCGCGCCCAAGCCCTGATCCTCGGCTGATCCGCGCATGCGGACCTGATCAGACGCGGTCGGTGTGGCTCTCGGAAGCCGCACCGACCGCGTTTCCGTGTGTATCAAGACTTTTGAGCCGACCGGTCAACACTCTCCAGGCGGCAACTACGCCCAGGGGTACGGCGACGATCGCGGTGAGGACCATATCGCCCAACTTCGCCGCCAGCAGCTGACCGGCGAGCAGCGACAGCACCATATTGTTTCCGGCATGGGCCAGGCTGGCGGTCCAGATGCTGCGGCTGCGCTGGTACAGCCAGGTCAGGATGGTCTCCTGGAACAGGAAGGAAACGGTCCAGATGGCCAGGCCCAGCGCCACATTGGTGAAGTTGATATAGCCGACGAACGCCAGCGGGTAGTGCCAGATCGCCCAGATCAGCCCGGTGGCCAGCACCGACTTCAACGGGTTCCCAGGGAACAGCCGCGGACGTAGATAGCCGGTCCAGCCGAATTCCTCGCCCCAGTAGATCGGCATGAGCACCACCACGAGGCCCAGCAGCAGGGGTACTTCCACCGCCAGCGACGCTCCCGTATCCGAGCCGGGCGCACCGGAATCCGGCCACCACAGTCCGGTAACCACGGCCAGCGCGACAGTCGCCGCGGCCAGTCCCAGCGGGCCGAGCCAGGCGGCCAGGTACCAACGCTTGTTCGCCCGCAATCGCAGGGCCAGACCGGCATCGGCGAATCCCTCACGGGTGACCCAGCGTCGGACGATCACCGCCGCGACGGCCGGAGCCACTCCCATGGGCAGCTGCACCACCGGATTGATGATCGAGAGTCCGAGACCCACCACTGCGAACAACTGCCACAGCCATGAGGCGCCGAAGGCGATCAGTAGAAAGGCCCCCACCCCACGGGGATTGGCGACAACCGTCCCGCACTTGCGCGCAACCAAGGTCATGACCCAATCCCAGCAGGCCGGGTCGGTGCGATCAGCGGTGTGAGCCCCCGGATTCCGGGTGGGGCCAGCCACACTGCGGGCCAGGCGACACGGGCGGCAGGGTCGTCGACCGATGCGACTAACCTGGGTAGGTCATGCGGTTGCGCTGGGTCAATGCGGAAGGACGGAGTCCGAGGTGTCCGAGGAACCGATCAGCTGGGATCGTCTGAAGACGCGGCGGCCCACCGATGCCGATCGTGACGCACTGCGCACGGAGTGGGTCGACCGGGCCCTGGAGGTTCGGCGCAATGGGTGGGACGCCTACCGGTCCGAATGGTCGAGCGGCGACCTCGCCGGTGTCGCGTATCTGCTGGGCGATACCGCGATGCTGGAGGAGCTCGAGGAGTACGAGGGGTCGGTGCTGACCCGCTTCGCCGGAAATCTGTACGGATTCAACGGTGCTCGCAAGGACATCGAGGCCGGACTGGTCGGCACCCAGGCGTGGGTAGCGACCGTTCAGAAGGAACTGAACGGTCGCGGTTCCGCCTAGCTCTCGACGGAATCCGTATCGAGGGAATCCGCGCGGCGGTCGAAAGCGACACGGGCACGCTCATGGGCGGTGGTCAGGAGCTTCTCGACAGCGGTCTCGGTGCCGGTCGAGGGATTCACGACCGATAGCCAGGCGGCGCTCGAGTACATCGGGTGTGGGATCCAGGTGTCGGCTCGGCCGGCGTCGGCAGGGTGCTGGGCGGTCTCGCGTGGGGCGTAGCCGAGGGTGTCGATGAACGCTGCCTTGCCCGCGCTGATGTTGAGGCGGAAGGCGCCGGGGCGGTTGAGGTCCGAGGCTGTGTCGTCGGGGTAGTCCTTGGTCACGATGGTGGCGAAGGGCTGGGTTCGGGTGGGGATCTGGCCGTCGGGGGCGTAGTAGAAGAACTTGTCGCCCCAGGCGAGCTCCGGGAAGGTGCTGCCGGGTCCAGGGGCGAGGGTGAGGACTCCGCCCAGGTTCTCGATGAACTCGGTGATCTCGTCGATATCTATGAGTTCTATCGTGAACTTGAAGTGCTTGTGGAGACTTGGGCGCAGAAACCGGAGGTCGGGTGGGTCGAAGTCGCAACTCGACGGTTTTTCGTACCGCGGAGGTGGCGCGGCTGTCGGGGTACTCGGTGCAGCAGATCCGCAATCTCGAACGGGACGGGGTGCTGCCACCCGCGACGCGTACGCCGAGTGGATACCGGGTATATGACGACATCCATGTGGTGTCTGCTCGCGCCTATCGCGCTCTCGCCGCCGGAGCGGGACCGGTCGAAGCCAAGACGATAGTGCGCGCGGCGCACGACGACTCCCCCGCGACCATGCTCGGCCTACTCGACTCGGTGCATGCCGGTCTCGCCACCGAACGCCGCGACCTCGCCGCCACGCGGGCCGCGGTGCGGCACATCAGCGAGGAGCCGATCGCCGATGTCCGCGGTGCGGATGCGATGACCATCTCCGAACTGGCCGATGCCCTCGGCCTGCGCACCTCGACCCTGCGGCATTGGGACACAGCGGGATTGGTGTGCCCGGGCCGCGCGCCGACCCGCGACGCCCGCACCTACGCGCCCTCCGATGTCCGCGACGCCCGCATCGTCCATCAGCTCCGCCGCGCGGGTTACGGCATCCCCGCTCTGCGCATCCTCATGACCGAATTCCGGGACGCCCGGCGCTGGAGCGATGTCCTGACCCGGCTCGAAGTCCGCGACGCGAGTATCGAATCACGCGCATTGGCTCTGCTCGAAGGGGCGGCCGAACTCCACGCCTTGCGTGCGCTCGCTTGACCGGTCGCAACCTGGGCAAGGGTTGGCGCGTCTGTCAGCACAGAGCGTGATCGATCAGTGCTCCGGCCGTCTTCTCTTGCGCCAGAATGCGTTCGGGGGTGTCGCCCAGAGCCTCGGACATCGAGACGACGACGCTGCGCGTGCCATCGTCGGTGACGCCATTGAGGGTGATGTATCCGCCGTCGCCGCCCTCGTGACTCCAGTAGGTGCCGCCGCACGACAGCGGGCGCTGCGCCAGGCCGAGTCCGTATCGGCCGCCCGGCCACATCTGTTCGAACTCCGCGCTCACGGGAACGGTCTGCTTCATCGCGGCCAGTTGGCGGGCGGGGAGCAGGCGACCCCCGAGCAGTGCGAGGAAGAAAGTGTTCTCGTCGCGGGTGGTGGTGACCCAGGACAGGTCTTCGGGGTCGATCGGAATCTGCTCGGTGACATCCACCCGGGAATCGGCGCTGAAGAACTGGTAGGCCTTGGCGTGCGGGTCGGGAAGTGTGGATGCCGTTCCGAGCCAACGGGTTCCGTCGAGGCCGAGGGGTCGCACGATGCGGTCCTCGATCTCCTTATGGACGGGCCGACCGGTCACCTTCTGGGTGATCATGCCGAGCAGGATGTAGTTCGTGTTGGCGTACGCCCAACCCTCGCCGGGCGCGAAGTCCGGCGCGTGGGCCATGGCGCGTGCGACCAGCTGCTCGGAGGTGTAGAAATCGTGGCGCTGCTGGTAGTACTCGTCCGCGGTGGTGTATCCGGGCAGGT
Source organism: Nocardia concava NBRC 100430 (assembly GCF_000308815.1). Classification (GTDB taxonomy): domain Bacteria; phylum Actinomycetota; class Actinomycetes; order Mycobacteriales; family Mycobacteriaceae; genus Nocardia; species Nocardia concava. The sequence continues at coordinate 65,607 of NZ_BAFX01000075.1, read as the reverse complement.
CGTCGTGGATTCCACTGGTCTGCTGCAGCAATTGCCGCAGGCTGATCCGGCCACCGTCGTTGCCATTGCCCTGCATCACTCCGGGCAGCCAGCGCTCCACGGTGTCGTCCAGCCCCAGTTTGCCCTCGGCCTCCAATTGGAGGATCACGGTGGCGACCAGCGTCTTGGAGGTGCTGGCCATGCGGAAATAGCCGTCGGCCGAGACCGGGTCGCCGGTGTTCAGATCGGCGACACCACTGGTAGCGACCGTTTCGCGACCGTCGGCCGCGATCGCCCGAGCCTGCACCCCGCTGATCCCGAGCGCGTGAATCGCCTCGACATCCTGGCGTAGCTGTCCTCCGGACGCCGAATCGTCGGTCTCGACGACAGCGGCAACAATGCCGGCGGCCAGTACCGCGCCGACACAGAGGGCAATGGCGAGACGCTTGCGCGAAGTCGAACTCATTGCCTGAACGCTAGTTTCATGAACCAACGCGGCGGATCCGGCAAACACCCCGAAATCCGGGTGGGGGTACTCCCCCAAGCCCGGGTCAGCGACTGTCGCGTTTATCCAATCGCAGGTCGCCGAGTCGGCCTAGCGTGGAATCAACATCAATGTGAGAGGCGGACCATCATGACGGACATTCCCGATGCGGTTGCCACCACCACTGTGCCGCACCCACCCGAACGCGTCTGGCAGGCGCTCACCGACCCCGCCGAGATCACCGAGTACTTCCTCGGCACCCACGTGGTGACCGATTGGCAGGTGGGCGGTGACATCGTGTGGCGCGGCGAGTGGCAGGGCAAGACGTACGAGGATCACGGCCAGGTCCTCGAGTTCGAGCCGGGGAAACGATTGAAGGTGAGCCACTACAGCCCCCTCACCGGGCTGCCCGATGTCCCCGAGAACTACCACACCGTCACCTGGACGCTGGAACCCGCGCCCGGCGGAACCACAGTGACCATCCGGCAGGGCAACAATAAGAACGAGAGCGAAATCGCGGAATCCGAGAAGGTCTGGCAAACCGTCCTCGACGGCCTCGAACGGTTCCTCGCACAGGCGAATTGACCCGATCGCCCTAACTGACCGCAGCCTCGGACAACGCGGCATCCAGTTCGGATAGCAGCCTCTTCTTCGAGCGGGCGCCGACGAGGGTCCGGACGAGGCGGCCATCATGGAACAGCAGCAACGTCGGCTGGGACATGACCTTGTACTCCCTGACAACACCGAGGTTTCGGTCGGAATCCAGCTTGTAGATGGTCAAGCTGTCCGACCGCTCGACCGCGATCTCGGCCAGCACCGGATTGATCATGCGGCACGGCGGGCACCATTCGGCCCAGACATCGACCAGCACGGATCCCTCGTGTCCCAGGACCTGAGTCTCGAAGGTGTCGTCGGAGACGGAAGCGATATCGCTCATAGGGAATCAGCCTTCTCGTGTAGCCAGCGCAGCAATTCCGCCACGTGTTGGTCCGGAGGGAAGATCGGGTAGAAGACGTGCTCGATCACGCCGTCCCGGATGATGAGGGTCATGCGCTTGTACAGCCGCACACCCTCGAATTCGAAGGTGTGCGCCGGTAGTCGGACGTCTGGCTGGACATCCTGAAGACGCTCTGCATCCCGGCCGCCAGCAGCGCGCCGAACCGTCGTGGAGATCTGGGCGACCAGTTGGCGAGCCGAAACCGGCGGATCGAGGTCAGGACGCTTTACGGTGGTCGTCGTTCTCGTGATGGGCGATGACAGCGAGGATTTCGCGCACCCACGCGGGCCGCGGCTCCCCCGTGCCTGCGGTAGCGATGTCGCGTTCGATCAGCGACCGAATGTAGGCCGATTGAGATAGTCCCAACGCCGACGCCCTCGCCTTGCACGCGAGATCGAGGTCGTAGGGCATCTTGATGGACCTCGGAACAACTACCTGCTCGGCGTCGGGCCCGATGGCCATCCCCAGATCGGCCTCGGTGACCGTTTCACCGCTGTACACAAGGCTGTCCTTGATCGCGGCAACCTCGGCGGGGCTCATGTCGTCAAAATTGTCAGTCATTGTGGGTCGCCTCCCAACTTTCGAACTCCGCGGTTTGCTCGTCGGTGAGACGGGTCGCGTCGAAGATATAGATGTCGCGCCCGGTATGGCGAGCGAACACGGCCAAGGCGTCGCCGGTATCGGTTCGGCCCCAGATGACGAGCGTGCGCAGCCCTGTCGACGGCGAGTGGGCTAGTTCCAGCCGAACTCGCCGCTTGCCGGTCTGCCAGGCGTTGACCAGGTCGAATACGTCATCGATGTTCACGCCGGTCTTGGCCAACATCTGCGCCAGTGCCCAATACCACTCGATCGCCACAGTACGAGACTACCTTTGGAACTACCGGTTCGGGGTGGCCTCAGCGAGTGGGGTGCATCGTCGCGGAGATCTGGGTGACCAGTTGGGTTGGGCGGGGGAGGTCGGCTTGGGCTTTGCCGTTGGTGAGGATGGCGGCGGAGAGGGAGCGGGCGGGGTCGGACCAGGCGTATTGGGTGGTGAGGCCGCTGCGGCCGAAATGGGATTCGGTGTGGCGGCCGAATTTGGAGCGGCGGGCGCCGAGTTCGTAGCCCGCTACGGAGACTCGGCCCGCTACGCCGGGGAGCCAGGGGGCGGGGCGCGTTGCCGCGGCCAGGGTTTCGGGGTTCATGATGCGGATGCCGTCGAGTTCGCCGCCGCGGGTGAGGATCTCGTAGAAGCGGGACAGTTCGGTGGCGGTGGTGACGAGGTTGCCGGAGGGGAGTTCGGCGGTGAGGAAGGCGCGGGCGGCGGCTTCGTCGGTTGGGCCGGACAGGCCGCCGCCGAGAGCCCGACCGGCGAGGTGCCGCCAGATCTTGTTGGGCCCGGGGCCGACCCTGACGCTGGGGACCACCAGGTCGACGTCTTCGGGTCGGACGCCGAAGTTGTTCCAGCGGAAGCCGAGTGGATCGAGCACCTGTTCGCGGAGATGGTCGCGCATCGACTTGCCGGTGGCGCGCCGGACCAGCAGCCGCTGGATGAGTCCGCCGGTCATGGCGTGGTAGACGCGGAAGCGGCCGGGCTTCCAGCTGGGGACCAGATCGGCCAGGCCGCGCACGGCGAGCTCCTCATCGAGAACCATGTCCGCCCCGCGATAGGGCGCGGTGATGAACGGGACACCCGCGGAATGCGACAGCACATCGCCGATCGTGATCCGGTCCTTGCCGTGACTCGAGAACTCCGGGACGTATGCGCACACGGGATCGTCGAGCGCGAACGCGCCCTGCTCGATGAGCATGAACATCAACGCCGCGGCAACACCCTTGGCCGTGGAGAATCCGCAGAACGGTGAATCGGGTGTCACCAGGCGCTTCTCGGCATCGGGTGCATCCTTGGGCGCATTGCCCCACCCGTATCCGATGGCCCGGTTCAGCACGATGTGTCCCCGATGTCGCACGCACACCTGGATGGCCGGGGTCGTGCCCATCCGATACCAGTCCTGCACCGACTGCCAGATCGCGTCGATATCGCCGCGCGTGAGACCCGCGTCGGCCGGATCGGATTCGGGTCCGAGGGTGGTCACCGCGTCGAGGTCCGGGTCGATCCGCACCAGCGCTGTCATACCTGCGGTCATTCGACCAGCATAAAGAGATCTTGCTTCACAGGATTCTCCCAGCGAGGAGCCAGACTCCTCACCGCCTGGTCGGACAGACTCTCGCGGTGACCGTGACCACTGCCGAGTTGGCCCCGTCCGAACCGACCGCCCCCGCGACAGAGACATCTGTTGACCTCGCACCGGCCCGCTGCTGGGAGCGGGTGGCGTTGGCACTGCTGCTGATCGGCACCGGTGTCGCGTATCTGTGGAACATCACCGTCAACGGGATGGGGAACAGCTTCTACGCGGCGGCGGTCTGGTCGGGCTCGCAGGATTGGAAGGCGCTGCTGTTCGGGTCGCTGGATCCGGGCAACTTCATCACCGTCGACAAGCCGCCGGTTTCGCAGTGGGTGATGGGGCTGTCGGGGCAGCTCTTCGGATTCAGCGGTGCGAGCATGCTTGCACCGCAGGCAATTATGGCGGTGGGCGCGGTCGCGCTGATGTATGGGGCGGTCACGCGGGTGACGCTCAGTCGTGGGGCGGGGTTGCTGGCGGGGCTGGTGCTCGCGGTGACTCCCGTGGTGGCGTTGATGTTCCGGTTCAACAATCCGGACGCGGTGATGGTGCTGCTCATGACGGCGGCGGCCTATTGCACGGTGCGGGCGCTGCCCAAGGCGAGCCTGAGGTGGATCGTGCTGGCCGGTGTCGCATTGGGATTCGCGTTTCTGGCCAAGATGCTCGAGGGGCTGATGGTGCTGCCCGCGCTCGGGCTCGCGTATCTGATCGTCGCGCCGACGACGCTGCGTACGCGGCTGCTGCATTCGCTGGCGGCGCTCGCGGCGCTGATCGTGTCCTCCGGCTGGTTCGTGGTGCTGACCATCCTGTGGCCCGCCGACTCACGGCCGTACCTGGCCGGATCCAAGGACAACACCTTCATGGATCTGGTGCTGGGCTACAACGGTTTCGCCCGCTACCTGGGCAAGAACCATGCGGGCGGCAGCGGCAGAAACCCCTTCGAGATGCCCGAGGGCTACCAGATTCCGGAGGCGCTGAAGCAGGGCGGATTCGGTCCCGGCGGATTCGGCAGTGGCCCGGACCGATTGTTCACCGGGGAGATCGGATTCGAGATCTCGTGGCTGCTGCCCGCAGCGCTGCTGGCGTTCGTGCTGGTGCTGGTGTCGCGCGGACGGCGGCCGCGCACCGATCTGATGCGTGGCGCGACACTGGTGTTCGGCCTGTGGCTGGTCATCGACGGGGTGCTGTTCGCGGCGATGAAGGCGGGCATGCACGCCTACTACACGCTGGCCATCGCACCGGCGATCGCCGGTTGCTTCGCGCTCGGCGTGCACGAGCTGTGGCGGCGTCGGGGCGAGGCGTTCGGCCGGGTCGGCGGCGCGGCGCTGATCCTGGCGGCGGGCGTGTGGGGTTTCGTGCTGCTGCAACGCAATTCCGGGTGGCAGCCGTGGCTGCGCTGGACGATCCTGGCCGTCGTCGTGATCGCGGCGCTCGGACTCATCGCCCTGGCGTTGCCGCCTGCCGCGCGCTGGAATCGTCTCCGGGCCCGCGCGACGACCGTGCTGCTCGTGGTCGGTGTCATTGCGGGCCTGGCCGGTTCGACCGCCTATGCCGCCGCGACCCTGCCGCAGTCCCACACCGGCGGCAGTCCGGTCGTCGGCCCGCCGCGCCCGAAGAAGGCCGGACCAGCCGATCCGTTCCGCCGCCAGCTGGCGATGCTCTCCGGCGGCGAGGCCGACCCGAACCTGGTCGCTCTCCTGCAGAGCACCCATACCCGCTGGTCCGCAGCCGTCGACCGGTCCTCTCCCGCCGCCGGTCTCGAACTGGCCAGCCGCACACCGGTCCTGGCCATCGGCGGCTTCACCTCCGCCGACCCGGTCCCGACCCTGCCGCAATTCCAGGACATGGTCCGTGACCACGAGATCACCTACTACCTGGTCCCCGAGGTGAAACTCCCCGACTCGTGGCGCGTCGACCCGTCGGCTCCCGCACAATCGACTCCCCAGCAGGGCATTTGGCGTCCCGCGGGCAACAAGGAAATCCTCGACTGGGTGACCGCCCACTACACCGCCACCCAGAAATTCGGTGACCTGGCCGTTTACGACCTGACCGCCGAACCGCGCTGACCGACTCGAGCGAAGCCGTCTCATAAATATCTCGTATTTATGAGACTAATCGTCGGCCATCGTGAGATGCCGGTAGACGGTCGCCCGGGATACGCCCAGCTCGGACGCGATCTCATCGACGGTGAAGTCACCGGTGTCGCGCATGCGACGAGCGGATTCCACCATTGCCGAGGTCATCGCCCCCGGACGGCCGCGGCCGGGCCGACGATGCGCAGTCTCCTTCGCGACCTCGGCCCGTGTCCCGCCGCGTCGAGGTCGCGAGCCCAGGAGTCGTTGCGCGCCCTCGAGAATCGCGGCTCGCACCTCGCCCTCGGGCTGGTCCGCGAAGATCACCACCGGATCACTGAGCGCGGCATACACCTGCGCGGCACGCACCCGCGCGGCAAGGTCGGCGTCCGGTCCGGCGATCAGCTCCTGTGCCGACAGCGCGATGTCACGCAGTCGCGCATAGGTCCCGTCGTCGGCCGATAGCGCCTGATCCTGCATGTGCATCCGCAGCAATCGGGTATGCCGCAGCCACGTATCGAGCAGCCCCTCCACCACCGCCCAGCGCCGCGCGTCCACATCCGTCATCGGCCGGATCGACTCCAGCAGCGCCTCGGTCTCGACCAGCAACGGCTCGACCAGCGCCACGACAATGTCGCTCTTGCTCGGGAAGTGATAGAGCACAGCGGTTTTGGTCAGCCCCACCCGCTCGGCGATCTCCCGCACCGAGACGTCATGGAACCCGCGCTCGGCGAACAGGGTGAGCGCGGTCCGCAGGATTCGGGCACGCGAGTCGTCGGTCATGAGATCCGATCCTACCCCTTGACTGACCGTTGGTCAGTGACTTATCTTCGAATCACTGACCAACGGTCAGCATTTTTGAGATAGGGAGTTCGTCATGTTGAACCAGAAGATCCTGATTTCCGGCGCCGGTATCGCGGGGCAGACGCTGGCGTATTGGCTTGCCCACCATGGCTTCCAGCCAACCATCGTGGAGCGGGCGCCCGGGCTGCGGACCGGCGGCCAGGGCGTGGACATTCGCGATCAGGCGATCGAGGTGGCCGAGCGCATGGGCATCATGGACCGGGCGCGGGCGCTCGCCGCCGATGTGGCCGGTATGCGGTTCGTGCGTGCCGACGGCGACGAGATTGCCCGCATCGATATCGGAGGCATCAAGGAGAAGAACGAGAGCGCCGAAGTGGAGATCATGCGCGGCGACCTGGTGCGGATTCTGCACGAGATCACCACGGACACTGTCGAATACCTCTTCGACGACTCCATCCAGGCCCTCGATCAGGATGACGACGGTGTCACCGTCACCTTCGCGAAGGGCTCGTCACGGCGCTTCGATCTGGTGATCGGCGCGGACGGTCTGCACTCCGCGGTCCGGCGGCTGGCCTTCGGCCCGGAATCGGATTACGTGCGCTTCATGGACCACTACTTCGCCTTCGGGAATGCCGACGCGGCGCTGGGCCCCGACCGGTGGGTCACGGTGCACAACACCCCCGGCCGGATGTCGGGCGTCTACCGCTCGGGCAACCACCCGCAGGCCAAGGCGTACCTCATCTTCCGCAGCCCGCAGCGTGAGGTAGACCTGCGCGACCAGCAGGCGGCCCGCGCGCTGCTGTCGGAGGAGTTCGGCGGCGAAAAGGCCTGGCACGTACCCGAATTGCTGGCCAGCGTGATCGCCGACCCGGACGCCTACATCGATGCTCTCGGCCAGGTCCGGATGGATTCCTGGTCCACGGGCCGGATCGCGCTGGTCGGCGACGCCGCCTATTGCGCCTCCCCGGTCTCGGGCGCGGGCGCCGAAATCGCCTTGATCGGCGCCTATCGCCTGGCCGGTGAACTGGCCGCGGCCGCGGGCGATCACCGCATCGCCTTCCAGCGCTACGAACAGGGCCACCGGCCCCTGATCGACCGCAAACAACAGGTCGGCCCCAACCTGCGACTGATGGTGCCGAAGTCCCGGCTGGGCATGGTGGTGCGCAACACCATCACCCGGCTGCCGCTGCTCGAATCGATGGCCGGCATGGAACGCATCATGTCCCCCAAGGCCACCGAGTCCCTGCCTCGGTACGGATCCGCCGCGGATTCGACGAGCGTTTCGGAGGGTCCTGCCGCCAAAGGCGCATCGCACGTCTCGACGACGTAGCCGTCAGGACGGACAACGACGAATCCGGCCCCGGGGAAGGGGCCGGATTCGTGACGTCAGGGCAGGCGGACTTCGGCGGTGGCCAGGCCGAAGACCTTGCGGCCGGCCGATTTCGCGACGATGACGACTACGGCGGTGCGGGCGTCGAAGTCAAGGGACTTGATGCGGCCGGTGAACTCCACCGCGCCGGGGGCACCCGATTCGATGATCGTGTAGTTCGACAGCCGGACGCTGTAGCGGGTCAATGCGCCTGGGTCGCCTAGCCATTCGGTGACGAAGCCGGCGCCCAGGCCCATGGTGAGCATGCCGTGGGCGATCACGTCCGGGAGACCGGCAAGGGCGGCGACCTCATCGTGCCAGTGGATGGGGTTGGCGTCGCCGGAGACCCCGGCGTAGTTCACCAGGTCGCCGCGGGTCAGGCGGACGGATCGGACGGGGAGCTCGGCGCCGACGCTGAGATCCTCGAAGCGGAAGGCGCTGCGCGGCACCCGGGTCCGTGAAATCGTCGAAAGACGCGGAGCGGTTCCCGAATTCGGTTCCGAAGGCCCGTCCGGGTCGGCGTCCGTGGTTCGGGACGTATCGAGGCCGCTCATCATGACGCGTTCGATCGTGGCGCTGATATCGGCATTGACGTCTTCACTGGTGAGCCCGACGACCGTGGTGTGCATGATCTGCACGATGTCGCCGGTCTGATCGGTGAAGGTGTTGGTGATGGTGAGCAGATCCTTGCCCGCGATGCGCCGGACCGTGGTCAGTTCGACATCGCTGACCAATCGGTCGCCGGTCACGATCGGCTTGTACATCTCGAAGACCTGATCGGTCTGCACGACCACGTCGTAGCCGGTCAGCACGGTTTCCAGCAGCCTGCGGTTGGCCAGCATGGCGGCGGTGGAGATGAAGGTGGTCGGCGCGATCAGGCCGGTGTAGCCGAACTCGCGGGCCGCGTCCTCGCTCCAGTGCGCGGGATGGAAGTCCTGCACGGCGCGCGCGTACTCGCGGATCTTCTCCCTCCCGACCTCGTAGTAGTCGTCCGTCCGATAGCGATGACCCACGAGACCCAACACATCGAACGCCGCTTCCACCAAGGCCACTCCTCCATCCGGATTGTGTCGACCACCCGGAACCGGTACCGGCGGCACCGAATTCACGAGTGAAACCTCACCATCTCACACGACCGCGCACTGCTGCCGAAAATGTCGAACCTCTGCGCCCGATCCAGGGACCTCAACACATCAGACCGATGGGTATGCGAACATATGTTCGTGTCCGGTCCCGTGGTGAGCCCCAGCGACCGCCCCGAGCGGGCGGCCATTCTGCATGCTGACCTGGACTCCTTCTATGCCTCGGTGGAACAGCGTGACAATCCGCGCCTGCGCGGCCGGCCCGTCCTCGTCGGCGGCGGAGTCGTGCTGGCCGCCAGCTATGAGGCGAAGGCCTTCGGGGTTCGGACGCCCATGAATCTGCGGCAGGCGATGAATCTATGTCCGCACGCTATCGTGGTGCCGCCCCGGATGTCGGCGTATTCGCAAGCCAGCAAGCAGGTTTTCGAGATCTTCCGGGACACCACCCCGGAGGTCGAGGGTATTTCGATCGACGAGGCGTTCCTCGATGTGGCCGGACTGTGGCGGATCGCCGGGGCGCCGGTGGATATCGCGCAGCGGCTGCGGGCCCGGGTGCGGGCGGAGGTCGGGTTGCCGATCTCGGTCGGGGTGGCGCGCACCAAGTTCCTCGCCAAGGTGGCCAGCGCGGTGTCCAAACCCGATGGGCTGCTGGAGGTTCCGCCGGACAAAGAGCTGGAATTCCTGCATCCGCTGCCGGTGGAGCGGCTGTGGGGTGTGGGCGAGGTGACCGCGCGGGAGCTGCACGAACGCGGCATCACGCGGGTGGGTCAGCTCGCCGAGTTGGGTGAGGGGCCGCTGGCCGCGGTGCTCGGACCGGCGGTCGGCAGGCATTTGCACGCGCTGTCGTGGGCGCGGGACCCGCGGCGGGTGGATACCGGTCGGCGGCGGCGCTCGATCGGTGCGCAACGCGCGCTCGGGCGCCGGCATCGCAGCGATGAGGAGATCGAGGCGTATCTGCACGGTTTGGCCGATCGGCTCGGGCACCGGTTGCGCACGGCGCGGCGGGTCTGCCGAACGGTGGTGCTGCGCATGCGTTTCGATGATTTCGGGCGCGCCACCCGCTCGCACACCCTGCCCGAGGCGACCGATCGCGGGGCGGTGATCCTGAGCGCGGCGCGCACCCTGCTCGAGACCGCGCAGCCGCTGATTCACGAGCGCGGGGGTCTCACGCTGATCGGGCTGTCGCTGACGAATCTCGACAATGCCGACACCATGCAGCTGTCCCTGCCGTTCGAGGCGCGGGCGGAATCGACCTTGGATTCGACCCTGGACGCGCTGCGGGACCGTTTCGGCGCGGGCACCGTCACCCGCGCGGCACTGCTGCGCCGGGGCGAAGGGCTTTCCGTCCCAATTCTTCCCGATTGAGCGGCGTAGCCTGTCCCCCATGGCCCTCGACCACGGCGACCCGGGTGACGCGCCCTCGGCTCCCCCACCGCTGACACCGATCGCGATCACCACCCGCCCGACCCCCGCCGACGAGGCCAGAACGGTTGCGGCGGCGACGAATACGGCCACCTTGGCGACGCTGACCACCGATGGCGGACCGTGGGCCAGCTTCGTCACCTACGGACTGCTCGCGGGCCAGCCGGTGCTGTGTGTCTCGCGGCTGGCCGAGCACGGCCGCAATCTGGCCGCCGATCCGCGCGCGAGCGTCTCGATCGTCGCGCCGGACCTGCCCTCGGATCCGCTGGCGGGGACGCGATTGACCTTGGCGGGCATCGCGGAACGGCCCACCGGCGAGGAGGCGGTCGCGGCGCGCGAGGCGCATCTGGCCGCGGTTCCCTCCGCCAAGACCTATATCGACTTCAGCGATTTCACCGTGTGGGTGCTGCGCGTGCAGCGCGCCCGCTGGGTCGGCGGTTACGGGCGCATGGATTCGGCCACCGCCGAGGAGTATGCCGCCGCCACCGCGGATCCGATCATTCCGGCCGCGGCCCGCGCCGTCGCCCACCTCAATGACGACCACGCCGATGCGCTGCTGGACATGGCGCGGGCGCGTGGCGGTTACCCGGACGCCACCGCCGCGGTCTGCGAGCGCGCCGACCGCTACGGGCTCGATCTGCGGGTCACCACGCCGCGCGGGATCGCCGTGACGCGTATCGGGTATCTCGCACCGATCGATTCGATCGCAGAATTGCGTGCGGCGACGGTCGATTTGGCGCGCGCCTCACGCGAGGACTGACCCGCGAGATCAGCGCGCGCTCTGCGAGGCGGCGACGTTCGCGTCCAGGTGCGCGAGGGAAAGCAGATGCCGGGGCGGGGAATCCACGATGATGCTCGACCGCACCTCGAGTCGCCCCGTCACGTGGAGCAGTTCGCCGGGAGCCATCGCCCGCCAGCCCGGATCCTGGTCCATGGGCTCGCTGGCGATGACGACGGCGGGGTAATCGGCGAGGGTGCCGCTGTGGGTGCGGATGCCAGGACCGCCGCGATGGTCGAGATGCTGATCTCCTTGTGCGCCACCGGCCGCGCGCCGCAGAACGTACAGCTCGTGGGTGTCCGGGTAGCGCAGCGCCCACAGGCCGGTGGCGGTGGTGAGGATCAGATTGAGCGCGTAGACCGGTAGCCGGTCGGCTATCCATCGGACCGCATCGGTGATTCCGGCGGTGACATCGCCGGAGTGGTGGTCGACGCGTTTGGTGATGAGCGCGAAGAATCGCTCGGAATCGGTGTCGCCGTGGACAAGTCGGCGATAGTCACCGAGTTCGGTCTCGAGTTCCTCGAGTCCCTGCAGCACCCCGTTATGGGCGAACAAGCGCCCACGCTGCTCGAACGGATGCGTGTTCCTGGTGCTGAGCCCACCGGTGGAGGCGAATCGCACATGCGCCACGAATGTCGCCGATTCCCGCTCGCGTGCCTCCTGCGCGAACAACCGATCCGAATAAGCCGCGATCGGTTGCTTCTCCACCAACGGCGCACCCTCGGCGGTGAATGTACCGAGCCCGACTCCGTCCGGTTCGCGGTGACTTTGCTCGGACAGACTGTCGGGCGCGTCCAGCAACCAGAACGTCGCGCGCACCCGCTCCGGCGCGGCTGACAATCCGAACAGTCGGCACATGAACGTCTCCTCACGCAAGAGGCGAAGCTACTCGGACTGCACGACAGTCCGGCCCTTCTGGGGGATGATTGGGCCATGTCGGACACGCCGTCTGTGCTCGAGCATCATCGTATGCCCGAGCACGACGCCATGCGCCTCTCGGGCACCGTCGAGGCCATGATGTGGATCCACCGCAATTGCATCGAGGGCGACGGCGATAGCGAGCAGTCGTGCGGGCGGCGGCAGCAGCTACTGGATCTGCGCACCAAATACGGCTGGGACTGGCCTCTTCCGAAGCCGGACGCCGCATGGCGATTGCAACACTGAGTCGTGGTGCGCCCGCGTAGCGGAATACGCGGCGCGCCAGGGCAGTTGAAGCGCGCGTGACCGACATTGCCCGTCAGCGGCTGAACGAGGACATAATCCAGCAATTCCGCGAGGGCGGCGGGCGGGTCGGCGGGCAGTTCGCCGACACACCGTTGCTGCTGCTCACCACCGTCGGGGCCCGAAGCGGCGAAGAGCGGACCTGGCCGCTGGCGTATCAGCGCGATGGTGAGCGCGTGGTGGTGTTCGCCGCCAACGGCGGACGGGCGCATCGACCCGGCTGGTACCACAACCTGATGGCCAATCCGGCCGCGACGGTCGAGGTGGGGACCGAATCCTGGCGGGTCACCGCCACCGTGCTGACCGGGGACGAGCGGAACCTGTTCTGGGAACGCCAGCTTGTGGTGTCCCCGTTCCTGGCCGATTTCCAGGCGAAAGTCGATCGGGAGATCCCCGTCCTCGCCCTGACTCGCACGTCCGATCCGGCCTGATTGCCCCGATTGCCGGTGCGGCGGCGCAAAGGCCCCTGACACGATTTGTCGCCGGCGTCGGCACACTCTTGTTGTCAGCGACGGCCACCTTGTCAGCGACGGCCACGGAAGGTCCGGCGGAGATCCTCGGTCCATTCCGCCGGGATCTCCCACGGGATGAAGTGGCCGCCATGATCGTGGGCGGTGACGTTCACGAGGTTGTACCACTGGCCGCGGTCGCTGTCGCGGAAGTGCTGGGCGCGTTGGGCGGTGGTGACGCCGGGCGGGTTCTCGTGTGCGACGAAGGTGAGCCCGGTGGGCGCCTCGACGACCGGCCAGCGGTCGTGCGACGGAGTCCAGGGATAGCGATTGTGGTTGGCGTACAGGCGCATCGAGGTGCCGATAGTGTTGGTCGCCCAGTAGATGGTCGCGTGGGTGAGCAGTTCGTCCTTGGAGAACACGGCTTCCACGTCGCCGTCGTTGTCGCTCCAGTGCATCCAGCGCTCGAGGATCCAGGCCAGCATGCCCGCCGGTGAGTCCGACAGGCCGTGGGCCAGCGTCGCGGGGGCGAGCATCTGGGCGGTGAGGTGCACGGCAAAGCGCTTCTCCAGCTCGATGATTCGCGCGTGGACGTCGGCTGGCAGGCCTTCGGGGATGGGGCGGCCGCCGGTGATGTCCCAGGCGCGCTCGCCATTGAACAGGTCCAGGCGCTGGCCCGAACCGATGTGGATGCCATACAGGGAGTCGGCGTATTTGTGGCCGAGCTGACCGGTCACGAGCGCACCGACATCGCATCCCGCGGCGGCGTATCTGCGGTGGCCCAGCACCTCGGTCATGAGGGTGTGCCAGAGGTCGGCGATCTTCCAGTAGTTCAGGTCCGGGCGCTGCGGGATCGGGGTGGAGAAGCCGAAACCCGGCAGTGAGGGGACGATGACGTCGAAGGCGTCGGCGGGGTCGCCGCCGTGGGCCGCCGGGTCGGCGAGCGGGTCGATGACCTTCGACCAGTGCCAGAAGGTCCAGGGCCAGCCGTGGGTGAGGATCAGCGGGGTCGGGTTGTCGCCGGTGCCGGGTCTGCGCAGGAAATGGATCGGGACGCCGTCGATCTCGACCCGGTAGTGCTCGTAGGCGTTCATCGCCTTTTCCTGTGCGCGCCAATCGAACTCGTTGCGCCAGTAGTCGACCAGTTCACGCAGGTAGGCGGTGGGTACGCCGTAGAAGCCGTCGGCGTTGCCGTCGTCGTCGTACCAGCGGGTCAGGGCGAGGCGGTGGCGGAGGTCGTCGAGTGTTGAGTCGGACACGCGAATCGGGGTCTGCTGCAACGGGAACACCTCTTCAATCTAGGGTCGGGGGCATGCCAGATCCGACGCAGGTCAGCCCGGAGTCGCCGGAGGAGCGGGGCGCGGTGATCGCGGTGCCCGAGGAGGTGCGCGGGGAGCTGCGGCGCGGAGTGCGCAGTGTGCTGGTCGATGCGGCAGCATTGCGGCTGGTGCGGGACCGGTTCGACGAGGTGCAGGCCGGGTCGCTGCGGCGGTATCTGGAGGCGTCGCAGTCGGCGAATACGTTGCGCGCCTATCGAACCGATTGGATCGCGTGGGCGGCGTGGTGTGCGGCGGAATCGCGGCAGGCGCTGCCCGCCGATCCGCTCGATGTGGCGGTGTATCTGGCCGCGGCCGCCGACGCGCGCCGGGAGAACAGCGAATGGGCCTTCAGCGCTGCCACTTTGGAGCGTAAGGCGGCCGCGCTGGCCGCCGTTCACGCCGCGAACGGGCTGCCGTCGCCCACCCGCGCCGATGTGGTGCGGCTGACCTTGCGCGGTATCCGCCGCACCCGGCGCAGCCAGCCCAAGCGCAAGCGTCCGGTGCTGCTGCACACCCTGGACCAACTGCTTGCCGAACTGCCTCCGCCGGGGTGGCCCACCGAACCGGCGCGACGGCGCGACACCTTGCTGCTGCTGGTCGGCTTCGCGGGTGCGTTGCGGCGCAGCGAAATCGCCGCGCTACGGGTCACCGACGTCATGGTGACGACCGACCACACCACCGGTGAACCGCTGCTGTTGATCCAACTTCCGACCACCAAGACCGACCCCACGGGCGTGAACGAACAACGCGTGGCGCTCCCGCGCGGTCAACGTCCCCGCACCTGCCCGGTCTGCGCCTTCGCGGACTGGACCCGCCTGCGTGAAATCCACACCGACGCCGACCTCCGCAGCTGGCTAACCACCAGCCCGCCCCCAGATCCCCACATCCACCGCTGCCACGGCTTCACCGGAACCACCCTCACCGACCCGGATCTCCCCCTCTTCCCCTCGATCTCCCGTCACGGCGGCATCGCCTCCACCGCGATGTCGGGCCGCGCGGTGGCCGAGCTCGTCAAACGCTATGCCGCGCGAGCAGGCCTGGACCCCGCCCTCTTCTCCGGCCACTCCCTGCGCGCCGGCTTCGCCACCCAGGCCGCCCTGGGTGGAGCCAGCGACCGCGAGATCATGCGCCAGGGCCGCTGGTCCAACCCCCGCACCGTCCACGGCTACATCCGCACCGCGAACCCCTTGGAAGACAACGCCGTAACCAAACTCGGCCTATAGAGCGGCTGGGGAGGGATCGGTCCGTGATGCGGAAATGACGCACATGTGATCACCGTTTCCGCTGCTTGACCGATTCTGTCGGCATGCGATCTCTTCTCAAGCCGACCGCGGCCGCCGCCACCTTGCTCCTCGGGCTGACGCTGGCCGGCTGCGGCGGCGATACCGGGTCCCCGGCCGCGGCCCCCACGAAGTCGTCGAAGGGCACGGGCACGACCGGCACCGAGCCGGACTACACGCCGACCGGTGCGCTGCTGGCCGATTCCGGATTCCGGCCCGCCGTCAATGGTTTCGGCTTCCAGAACTACGGCAACGACGAGAATCCGGCCAACCTGACCCCCGCCACCATGCGCACCCTCTTCGGTGACGCGGTGTGCGCCAATGTCCTCGACGGCGCGTGCGCCCTCATCCCGCAGGCCGAGGCCTGGATGGAGCAGCAGAACAAGGGCATGGGCGGCGGCCACTGCTACGGCATGTCGGTGGCCAGCCTGCTGCTGCACTCCCAGGCGCTGACGCCGTCCACCTTCGGCGCGGCCAGCACGCCCGAACTCGGGCTCGCCAACAATCAGAAATTGCAGGAATTCATCGCGAAACAGTTCGTCGGACAGAACTTCGCGGAGGTCAAGGCAGGCCAGATCAAGGGCACGCCGTCGCAGATCGTCGACAAACTCGTCGAGGTGCTCAAACCCGGGGCGCCGGAAACCTATTCGATCGGCTTCTACAAACGCGATATGACCGGCGGCCACGAGGTCACCCCGTACGCGATCGAGGACAAGGGCGCCGACAAGGCCGCCATCCTGATCTACGACAACAATTACCCCGGCATCACCCGCCATATCGACGTGGACCGGAAAGCCAATACCTGGACTTACGAAACCGCCTCGAACCCCGCCGAGCCCAGCGAACCGTACGAAGGTGACGCCACCACCGGCTCCCTCGAACTCGACCCCACCAGCCCGGCCCAGCACGTCGTCGCCTTCCCCTACACCGGCGATGAAGCCAAGGGCGGCAAGGGATCCGCGCAAAGCGGCGTCCCCACCCTCGTCTACCTCGACGGCGACCCGAAGGACCACGGCCACCTGCTCATCACCGATGACACGGGCCGCCGCATCGGTTTCGTGAACGGCAAGCGCGTCAACGAGATTCCCGGCGCCCGCTTCCTCGAGAACAAGTCCAACAATTCCACCTACGCCACCGAACCTGACTACGAAATCCCCTCCGGCATCCACTTCACGATCACCGTCGACGGCACCGGCATGAAGAAATCCGACCCGACCGACGTCGTCATCCTCGGCGACGCCTTCGAGGTAGCGGTAACCGGCATCAAACTCGCCCCCGGCGCGAAATCAACCATCGACATGTCCATCGACGGCGACCGCATCACCTATTCCTCCACCGACGCCCAGTCCCCCGACATCGAGATCGGCGAAAACTACGAACAAGCCGACTACACCTTCACCGCCCAACACGCAGCAGTCGCCCCCAACGGCACGGTAACCGTCACCCTCCCCCTGGACCGCAACGTCTTCACCGTCGACGCCACCAAATCCGGCACCAAGTCCGACATCGGCATCCACCTCGAACGCACCGACGACCACTCCGAACGCACCTTCGACAAATCAACCATCGCTGTACCCGCGGGCGGCACCGCAGCCCTCGACTTCGACGCCTGGGATACCGGCAGCACCACCATCGCCCTGACCGTAACCGACAACGGCACCCCCCGAACCACCCCACTCACCACCAAGTAGCGGCAGGTCTCGTCGAAGGAGTAGTGCGATACGCAGGTGTTTGTTGCTGTCGAGGATTAGGGTGGTGATATCACCTGTTGGTGGCTCTGCGAGGGGGGCTCGATGGCTCAGAATGCTGAACTGCGGATTGCGCTTGTTTGTTATGGGGGCGTGTCGCTGGCTATTTATATGCATGGCATAACTAAGGAACTGCACAAGCTTGTTCGGGCGTCTCGGGCGTTCGATGAGAGGGGTGCGGGTAATTCGGAGGCTGTTAATCCGTTTGTTGATAACACGGGGGCGGCTGTTGATACGGAAGGGGTTTACTTCGAGCTGCTTTCGCGGTTGAACCGGGAAGGGCGGGCATTGTCGGTGGGGATCGACATCATTGCGGGGACGTCTGCCGGGGGGATCAACGGGGTGGTGTTGAGTAAGGCGATCGCGCAGAATGCCGATCAGGGGCAGTTGAAGAAGTTGTGGATCGAGCATGCCGATCTGCGGGAGCTGCTGCGGTGGCGGATCGGCGGCACGCTGCGGTTTCGGATCGCGCTGGCGGCCACGGTCAAGATCGTGACGTTCTGGTCGGAGCGGGCGGTGCTCAATGGCGGGCTGATGTCGCGGCTGTTGTATCGGGCGCTGGCGGATATGGATGCGAAGAAACCGGTTGGGTGGGCGGCGAATTCGTCGGGGCCAGTGGCCGATACATTGATTCCGCCGGGCGGGGAGCTGTCGTTGTTCGTGACCACGACGGATCTGAAAGGGTTCGATGTCGCCGTGGCGTCGAGCAATGGCGGTGTCGGACAACGTGACCGCCAGCATGCGCAGGTGCTCCAATTCCTCCGCGACGACGACAATACGACGGCGTTCGGGCCGGACGCGACGCCCACACTGTCCTTCGCCGCGCGGGCGACCTCCGCATTTCCCGGCGCATTCGAACCGGTCAATACCGAAACCTTTCCGACGGAGGCGGAGTGCCCGCCGGGTACCACCATCGATATCCGCCGATTCCGTTACAGCTACCCGGAACTCGGGCTGGAGGCGGAGCGCACCTGGTTCGCCGATGGCGGCGTGCTGGACAACGCACCCTTCGATCTGGTCGTCGACGCGATCGCCCGCCGGCGGGCGGCGACGCAGGTGTATCGCCGGTTGGTCTATCTCGAGCCGGATCCCGGCTGTGCGCTCACGGCCCCACCCGCGGGCACGAACGACGGTGCCGCACAGCCCAATTGGGCCAAGGAGCTCCGCAAGATTCTCACCGGAATCAGGGGCAGCCGGTCGTTGATCCCGGATCTGATCCGGCTGCGGGACATGAACGAACGGATCGCCGAGGTCGGGGCCATCAGTACGCAGCAGGAGGTCGAGGTGCTCGACCACATCACCGCGGCCCTCACATCGATGCGGGGTCAGGAACGGCCGACGCCGCGTTCGGGCTCATACGGTCTGACCGAGGCGATCGACGCGGCGCCGGAGCCGGACTTCTTCCACTCCGAGGCCGAGTTCCGCGAGGTGTTCACCCGCATGCACGAGCAGGCTGTCACCGCGCTGGGCTCGACCTGGAACACCTATCAGCGACTGAAGGCCGATACCGCCGCCCGCTGCCTCGCCGACGCGATCGTGGCGGAGTTCGCCCTGCCCGGCGAGTCGGGGACCGCGGTGTTCATTCGCTGCGCCATCGCGTCCTGGCTGCGCGGCCAACCCTATTGGAGCGCGGCGAATTCCAAGGATCTGTCGGATTTGCTGCAGGGAATCGACACGCCCTACCGGCACCGCCGGCTGTTGTTCATCGTGGCCGGTCTCAACCAGCTGTATACGGTCGACGGCGGGCCGCCGCGCGAGGACATCAACAACCTCAAAGGCCAGGCCTGGGAGCAATTGGAGAAGATCGCCAAGGCGCCCCGTGAGGCGGTCGCAGGGATGAAAGAGCACGGTCTGCTCGCCTTCCTGAACCCGGTTCAGTTGCAACAAGGCACTTTCCAGGGCGAGCGGTTCACCGCGCCGGAGGATTTCGCGCACAAGGCGTCCGCGCAGTTCAACGACCTGTTCAAGGCCTACAGCGCCCACCTGCGCGACACTCTCGAGAACGCCGGACAGCGACTGTGGAAGCCGTTCGCGGACACCACGCCGAATTGGACCAAGCGCGATCGGATCCTGCTGGCCAGTCGCTACCTGGGCTTCGCGCTCTGGGACGGGCTGCTGTTCCCCACGATCTCGCTGTCGGAACTGCCGCAGTTCACCCCGATCCCGCTGGTCCAGTTCAGCCCCCTGCGGGCCACGGCGCTCAAACCGCCTGACGGCGAGGGCAAACTCAAAGGCGTTGCGCTGCACCATTTCGGCGCGTTCGCCCACGCACCCGACCGGGAGAACGACTACCTGTGGGGCCGCCTCGACGCGGTCGAACTGATCCTGCGCACCATCGACGAAACGTTCCCGAAGGCGCACCCGGTGGGACGAGAACTGCTCCCCCAGGCATTGTCCGCGGTGCTCGCGACCGAAACCGACCTACGGCGGATCCCGCCGGAGCTGACGGCGTCGCTGCGGGAGCAGATCACCGCACTCGGCGCCGAAAACGAGGGCGGGACCGCGCGCTGGCCATAGCGCGGAACCGCCGACCGACTACGGCTGTCAGGCCACCGGTTCCGCGGCCAACTCGATGACCTGGGCGGGGCCGGCGCGGAACGCCGGACTTGCCGCATCGGCCTCGATCATGTGGGGAGTGACGTCGTGGGCGGCGAGTGCTTCCTTGGAGGCCCACTCCTCCAGCAGCACAAAGCGATCCGCGTCGCCGCTCACCCGATGCAGGTCGTACTGCAGGCAGCCCTGCTCGGCGCGGACGATCGGCGCGAGCCGTTCGAAGGCCGCCACCTGCTCCTGCCCGCGCCCGGGCTGGGTCGTGATCATGATGAGAAGTCGTACAGAATCTGACACGCGCGAAAGCCTAGGTCCCCGGGTCCGATCGCGCGCGCCAAGATCAACAACGACCGCCCACGATCACCCCTTCAGTCGCGCGTGCAGACGATCGAACCGGTTGCCCAGCTCGGTGTATTCGTCGAGCCACCCACTGCTGGCCGCGATTTCGCAGAAACTGCCGGTCGGCGCGAACAGGTAGCCCAGCTCTCGCAGCCCACTCGGATCTCCCTGTCGCAGCCGCGCGGCATGCTGATCGAGATCGCTCACCAGCTCGTCGACCTCGTCGTAGCGCCGTTGCCAATCCAGGATCTGCGGTGTGGCCCGCACGATCGCGCGCACCCGTTCGAGAATGGCGATGATCTCCGCCACCTCCGACTGCATCGGAAGGTCAGCCCAATTCGACTTCGTGGAATCCGACGGTGAAGCTGTGGCGGCGTTCGCGCAAGACATTGCCCTCGCGATGGACCGAGCCCTCCGTGAAGTCGATCCGCAGCTCTTCGCGGCGGGGATCGACGGATTGCACCACCCCGCACACGCCGGTGAACGGCCCCTCCGGGAAGTACACGACATCGCCGGGACTGAAATCGGTAAGGCTCACGCCGCCACAGTAATCCACCGCGATGATCTATGCCCGCAGGCGCCGCGCGGTGATCTACCGTGGCGGAATGACCGATAGCGAGACGCCGTGGGAGCCGCCCCTGGCGGGCACCGAGGTCGAGCACCTCATCGGCGCGCTCGAACGCCTTCGCACCACCTTTCGCTGGAAATGCGATGACCTGGATGCGGTCGGCCTCGACACCCGTATCGGCGCGTCGGCCCTGACCCTCGGCGGCCTGCTCAAGCATCTCGCCCGCGCCGAGGACGAGATGTTCACGGCCAAGCTCTCCGGTTCCCCGCCCAGCCCGCCGTGGGACACCGTCGACTGGCGCGCCGACCCCGAATGGGATTTCACCTCGGCCGCCGCCGACTCGCCCGCCGATCTCTACCGCCTGTGGGACACCACGGTCGACCGCTCCCGGTCGAAACTCAACGCCGCCTTGGCAGATGGCGGCCTCGATCAGCTGGTCCACCTCTCCTGGCCCGGCGGCCGCCACCTCAGCCTTCGCCGCCTGCTCTGCGACCTCATCGAGGAATACGGCCGTCACACCGGCCACGCCGACCTGCTGCGCGAATCCGTCGACGGCCGCGTCGGCGAGGACCCGCCACCGGGCTGGCGCCCCCGGTCCCGCTGACCTCGAGCGCTGACGGCGGCTACGACGCGGGCGCGTCTCGCAGGCGGTCGCGCTCGGCGGTGAGCGCCGTATTCGACTCGCGCAGTACCGTATTGGCGTCCTCGAGGTCGAGGATGCGCCCGATCCCGACCAGGTTGATCCCCTGACCGGCGAGGGCGATGATGCGCGCCAGCCGCGCGAGATCGTCGCCGCTGTACCGGCGGGTGCCTCCGCTGCTGCGGGTCGGAGTGATCAGGCCGTGCTGCTCGTACAGGCGCAGGGTCTGCACCCCGACCCCGGACAGCTCGGCGGCCACCGAGATCGCGTACACCGCCTGTCCCGACAGCGGCAGATGGCCTTGATCGCTCACCGGCATCCGGTGCTCCCGTTCTCGTCGTCACCGCCTGGTCGCGGTTGCTCCACATTACCTCTGCCCAGATCTTGCACTCAGATGACGAGAGTGCTAAACAATATCTCTGTCAGATGACATAGATTATCTGCAGACCGATTGCACAGTGACATCAGACCTCTTCCGGCGACGGGTGGGCCCGTTCAGCGGGCAGGCTTGCGGGCTCACCCGACCCATCGGCTCAGACAGGAGGATCCGCCGATGTCCAGCCTGGAACAGCGCTTCGCCGAGTTCATCGCCCAGCTGCGCGGACTCGACACCGCCGCCGCGGCCGAGCAGGCCGACGCGCTACGCACCCGGCTCGAGGCATTGGAGTTCGAAATGCGCCTCACCCCCGCCGCGACCCCGCGCCTCGCCGCGCTCACCGCCCGCTACCGCGAGGCGGCCGAGCTGCTCGTCACGTTGCTGTCCGCCCCCACCGCGCAACCGAACCGACGGGGCCGAGATCCGGCGGTAGAGACCTGAACCAGGGATGAGAGGACTTGATGTCACCGATCGAGGAGGTGTGGATCCTTCGATGGCCGCGGCTGATGCCCCGATCGAAGCCGCCACACGTCAGCGCAGAGCCAGCGAGTCCGCGAGAACCGAACGCACCGCACCCCATTCGGCGGCGAGGATGGAGTAGTAGGCGGAATTGCGGACGGTGCCATCGGCTCCGGCGAAATCGCCCCGCAGGATGCCGTCGAATTGGGCGCCGAGGCGTTCGATCGCGCGGCGGGAGCGCTCGTTTCGGACGTCAGTACGGAAGCGGACCCGGTGCACCTGCCAGGTGGTGAAGGCGTGGTCGAGCATGAGCAGCTTGGCCTCGCGATTCGCGCCGGTGCGCTGCGCGGAGTGCGCCAGCCAGGTGGAGCCGATCTCGACGGCATCCGGGGTCGCCGGGGGCTCGGAGTGCCACGGCCACTGCTCGAGATGAAAACTGCTGCTGCCGATCACTTTACCGGTGCCGGCCCACCGCATCACCAGGGGCAGTTGCCGGTTGGCGTCCCGGGCGGCGAGTTGCTGTTCGACCAGCCGACGCATGCCGTCCTCGTCGGCAGGCAGGTGCGCGAACGCGTAGGACTCACGTGATTCCACCGCACCGGCCGCCAAGAACGGCACATCCTCCACCGACAGCTCGGTCAGCTGAACGATCTTCCCCGACAACACCAACGCCACGACCCACCCCAAGACATCTGCGCCACACGGCTTTCCGCCGCCATCGGTGAGCCTACAATGCGCGCGATTGCCGACGGCAAGTGGTCAGCGTGGGTCGATCAGGTGCTCGACCAGGGTGATGAGCGATTCCAGGCAGGGGGCGCGGTCTCGGGCGTCGAGGCGCATGAGGGGGGTGCCGGGGTCCAGGTCTAGGGCGTCGCGGACTTCGTCGAGGGGGTAGCGTGGCGCACCCTCGAAGTCGTTGACGGCCACCGCGTAGGGGACGCCGCGTTCCTCGAGGATGGATAGCGATTCGTCGGCCTTCTCGAGGCGGCGGGTGTCCACCAGCACCAGCGCGCCCAGCGCACCGACGGCCAGGTCTTCCCAGATGGGAACGAAGCGGCGCTGGCCGGGCGTGCCGAAAAGGTACAGGGCCAGGCGCGGATTCAAGGTGATGCGG
Source organism: Nocardia concava NBRC 100430 (assembly GCF_000308815.1). Classification (GTDB taxonomy): domain Bacteria; phylum Actinomycetota; class Actinomycetes; order Mycobacteriales; family Mycobacteriaceae; genus Nocardia; species Nocardia concava. The sequence continues at coordinate 42,395 of NZ_BAFX01000075.1, read as the reverse complement.
CCGAAGTCCATGGCGACCGTGGTGGTGGTCTTGCCCGGCAGTCCGGCCATATCGTCGACGCCGACGCTGGCCTCGGTGATGGTCTCCTCGGTGCGCAGCGGCCTGATCTCGGAGACGCTGCCGACGAACGTGGTCTTCCCGACGCCGAAGTTCCCGGCCACCAGCAGTTTTACGGTGCGGGTGACGGTCTGCGGCACATAGTCGACGACGCGCTCATGCGGAGAGAGCGCGGAGTCCATGGAGTACCTCCTCCAGAAGAGCTTGTCCCGGCAGTTCCTGCGCCGGGGTCGGGATGCTGAGGTGCCCGCTGTCGAGCAGGTCGGCGACCAGGATCTTCACCACCGAGGGCGGCATATCCAGATGCGCCGCCAATTCGGCGAGCGTCAGGACGCCGCGCCGGGCGAGCCCGAGGATGCGGCGGGCGTCGGGGGACGCGCCGGGGGCCGGATCGGCCACCGCGACAACCAGACTGACCAGATCCAGCGCCCGCGTGGGACGGGATCGGCCGCCGGTGCGCACATACGCCCGGACCAGATCGGGGTCGCGCCGCGGCCGGCTCATGCGCGGGGCAGGTCGGCCCTGGTCCGCGACATACTGCCGAGTTCGCGCCCGACTCGCACGGCCAGTTCGTTCATGCGGTGCGCGACCAGGCTGACGTCCACGTCCTGGGTGGTCGAAACCCCCAGCAGCGCACCGGCTCCGGCGGCGGTGATGAAGATCATGCCGTCGGCGTACTCGGTCATGTTCTGGCGCACCGCGTTATCGGCGGTGCCGCCGCAGAATTCCGCGAGCGCCTTGCCCAGGGCGCGCAGGCCCGACGCGGCCGCGGCGAAGCGTTCGGCGTCGTCGATGCTGACCCCGCCGGTGTGGGCGATGCGCAGACCGTCCTCGGATAGCAGGACCGCGAACCGGACCCCGGGCGCTTCGAGATCATCGAGCAACCAAGCAAGCCGGTTGGTTTCACTCACGGCCGTCGCGGGCGTACCGGTCACGATGTCATCCCTTCGGAGTGCTCGAACGCGGCCGCTCGGCCACGTTGGGAGCCGCTGTACCAGGCAGCGGCGATATCGGGTCGCGCGGAACCGGATTCCGTCGTGACCGCGCGGACGGTGGCCGCCACGGACACCGTCGCGGAGCGGCGGCGCCGCTTGGGCAGGCCGCCGGGGGTGAGGTCGGAAGGCACCGAATCCATGGCTACCAGTGTGGGTTCCGGCTCCGGCGCGGGGACCGGAGCGGGTGCGGGCACGGGGGCCGGGGTGGCCACCGCGATCGGCGCCGGCGCGGCCAGCAGGGTCTCCGGAATGAAGACCATGGCGCGCATGCCGCCGTACATATTGGGTCCGTCGATGTAGACGGAGAAGCCGTAGCGGCGAGCCAGCGCGGCCACACCGGGGAAGCCGACGCGCGGGGTCGGTCCCAGCGCGTGGATGTCGACGACCTGGTCGCCGGCGAGCACCCGGCGGGTCTCCTCCAGCTGCTCCGGGTTCATCCGGACACCGGCGTCGTCGATGATCACCGTGACGCCGTGGTGTCCTTCCTGGAAACCGATGTCCACGTAGGAGGTCGGCGGCGAGTAGCGCAGCGCGTTGTCGAGCAGGGTCGCGACGGTGTGCACCAGCGGCTCGACCACGCGGCTCACCACCGGGCGCTCCAGCTCGGTGGCCCGCACGCGGGTGTAGTCGCGCACGCGGCCGGTCGCGCCGCCCACCACATCGGTGAGGGTCTGCTGCGGCCAGCGGCGGCCGGGCAAACCGCCACAGACGATCACATAGGACTGCGCCTGACGGATCATCTGCTGCACGGAATGGTCGATGCGGGTGAGGGTTTCGAAGGTCTCGTCATTGCGGTGGCGGCGCAGCGCGGCGCTGACCACCTGGCTCACGTCCGCACCCAGGCTCACCACCGAGGCGCCGAAGGCGCGCACCGCGGCCGAGGTGGCATCGCGCGCCGAGGCTTCCACCTGCGCGCGGGCCGCGTCGGCGGCCTCGGCCACGGCGACCCGCGAGGACTCGACGGCCTGCGCCACCGCGACCCGGGAGGCCTCCTCGGCCTGGGCGATGGCCACCTGCGCGGTTTCCTCGGCGCGCTGGGCCAGCTCCTCGGCCCGGTTCGCCCGTTCCTCGGCCTGCGCGACCGCGGTCTGCCGCTCGGATTCGATCTGCGCCACCGCGAGCTGAGTCTCGGACTCGGCCTCGCGCCGAACCCGGTCACGGGTCTCGGCGGCAACCTTCATCAACTCCTCGCCGCAACGGGCGGTCCACTGCCACACCAGCTCAGCGATGCGCGATTGCTCGAGGACCACGGGCAGATCCACGGTGGGATTGTCCGGGTCCGAGCGGCGCACGGCCGCACCGATGGCGGGCACCACATTGTCGGTGAGGTTGGCGATCATCTCCTCGACCGCGGCGTCGCGTTCGGCCTGGTCGGCGCGCAGTGCGGCAATCCGTCCGCGTTCGATGCGAACAGCCCGCCACAGCAACAGCAGCCCGACCATGGCCACCAGTAGCACGGCGGCGAGAACCCAGGAAAGCAGCACGGCGTTGTCTTGATTCATCAATTCTCTTGTCGTCCGGCCGATCCTGAAATCGGCGGAGCCACCATAGCAGAATCCTCTGTCTCCCCTTACCTTTCGGTATCTCCGAGCAAACCGCAACCCGGACCCCGTGCAGCTCATCGCATTTCAGTGCGAATCCTCGCTGCGGAAGAACCCAGGCGACCGGTCGGATCGAAGCCGAGGTCCACGCGGGGACACCTGGTCATGTGACCATCAGGCCGTCGCCCGACCCTGCCCAGCAACGGCCCGCCCGCTGCACCGCACCCCGCCCGTCAGCAATCTCCCAGCTCACACGGGTCGCGCGCGATCGCGATCCATTTGGGAATCAATGGAATTGATCGGAATTCCGATTGGTCGGGTTCGCCGGGGGCTGACAGCATGGGCGGTATGCGTGAACAGCGGCTCGGGGATGGTTTGTCGGTGGCGGGGATCGGATTGGGGTGCATGGGATTCTCCCAGGGGTACGGGGAGGCCGACGACGCGGAATCGACCGCGGCGATCCGGGCCGGTGTCGAGGCGGGGATCACCCTGTTCGATACGGCGATGAGCTATGGGCGCGGGCACAACGAGCGTCTGGTCGGCCAAGCGCTGGCCGGTCTGGATGTCGCAGTCGCGACGAAGTTCGGGATCGTCCGGACCGAGACCGGGGTCGGGCTCGACGGCAAGCCCGAGCACGTGGCCGGATACTGCGACGCCTCGCTGGAGCGGCTCGGGCGCGAGGTGATCGACCTGTACTACCTGCACCGGATCGATCCGGAGGTGCCGGTGGCCGAAACCGTCGGCGCGATGGCCGAATTGGTGGCGGCCGGGAAGGTACGCCACCTGGGCATTTCCGAGGCGACCCCCGCCCAGCTGCGCGAGGCGGCGGCCGTGCACCCGATCGCCGCGGTGCAGTTCGAATGGTCGATGCTGTGGCGCGAACCCGAGCGCGATATCGTGCCGGTGGCCCGCGAACTCGGCATCGGCCTGGTCCCCTACAGCCCCCTCGGCCGCGGCTTGCTCACCGCCACACTCGATTCCACGACCGTGGCGACCAGCGATTTCCGCCGCAACGACCCGCGCTTCCAGGGCGAACATCTCGACGAGAACCTGGCCCAGGTCGCCGCGCTGCGGGAACTGGCCGCCCGCCTGGGCATTTCGGCCGGGCAGCTCGCCCTGGCCTGGCTGCTGGCCCAGGGCCAGGATGTGGTCCCGATCCCCGGCAGCCGCCGCGCGACGCGCATTCTGGAGAACGCGGCGGCCGCGGCGATCGAGCTCAGCGCCGAGGATCTGACCGAACTCGAGAAGCTGGTCCCGGCCGACGGCTGGTCCGGCGACCGCACCTCCTTCGCGGTCCCGACGACCAGCCGCGGCGGCGACTAGCGGTCGGCGGCGGGCCGGTACAGCAGGGTCATCAGGCTGAGACCGGCCAGGCCGCCGAGGATTTGGGCCGCGATGAACGCGGGGACCGAGGCCGGGGCGATGCCGGTGAAGGAGTCCGACAGCATGCGGCCCAGGGTGAGAGCCGGATTGGCGAAGGAGCCGGAGCTGGTGAACCAGATGGCCGAGCCGATGTAGGTGGCCACGGCGATCGCGGTGACGCCGCGACCGTGGCGGGCCGCGGCGAATCCGACGGTGATGAGTCCGGCGGCGGCGAGGATCTCGCCGATCAGGTGTCCGCCGGTGACGCGGTGCTGGGTCGCGATCTGCAGCGCGGCGCGATCGAACATGGCATTGGCCAGCAGCGCACCGAAGATCCCGCCGGCGCACTGTGCCGCGATGTAGGCGCCCAGTTCGCGGGTGCTCAGCCCGGTTCCGCGGCGGCGCCCGCCCAGCCAATCGGCCAGCGACACCACCGGATTGAAGTGCGCGCCCGAGATCGGCCCGAACGCGAGGATCAGCACCGCCAGCCCGAAGGCGCTGGCGGTGGAGTTCTCCAGCAGCCGCAACCCGAGATCACCGGGCGACATCTGCTCGGCGGCGATACCGGACCCGATCACGACCGCGGAGAGCGCGGCGGTCCCGGCGAACTCGGCCACCGACCGCCGCGCCAGTGACATCCCGGCGCCCTCGGGCGCGCTCTGCTCACGGACGGCATCGATCACCGGAAGTTCATGGTTTGGCACCCGATTACAGTGCCAGACCAGGCCTTTTACCGGACCACGCGACGGCAGAATATATCAAATACATTCGGTCGGTTCCGCGCTGTCGCAGGCGGTCATTCGGTGCCGCCGGTGCCCACCTCCGGCAGGCCCTCGGTGATGCGCAAGCGGTCGGCCATGACGGCCAGCAGGTTCTGCGACTCCTCGCTCAGGTCGAAGGCGCGGGTCGAGAGCTCGCGCAGGCTGTGGAACTGCAGGCGGGACAGCAGGGCGTAGTCGGCCTCGGCGGCGGAGAGCACGTGGTCGTCGGCGAAGTAGCCGGGGCCGACGCGGAAGTAGCGGGCCAGGGCGGCGACGGTTTCGACCGACGGATCGGTGCGCAGGCCCGAGCGCAACTGGCTGAGGTAGGGCTTGGAGATGGGGTGGCCCCAGGCCGTGAGTTGCGCGGCCACTTCGCCATTGGTGTGCACCCGCTCGCCGGGGGCGCGCACGGTGGCGAACAGGGAATTCAGGCGCGCCGCGAAATTCGGCAGCACCGGCGGCGCGGGGGTGCGGGGGGTGTGCAGTTCGGCGGCGCGGCGCGGGATGCGGGCGTAGAGCCGCTGCAGGGCGGGCTCGTTGAGCGAGGATTGATCGAGTAGTTCGGCGACGCGCGCCACCAGGTCGGGGGCATGGTCGTGGCTCATCGGTCCGTCTCCTTGCCGTCGAGGCCGGTCATCCAGCCGTGGTCTTGTCTCAGGCGGGCCCAGCGCGCTTCGACGGCCTTGACCGACGGGAAGCCGAACAGGTGCTGGATTTCGCTGCCGCGCAATCCCATCGCCTTGCCCCAGACCAAGCCACGGTCGCGGTCGCACAGGCCTGCGAGGCGACTGCGGAAGGCCAGCCGGTCCACCACCGAACCGGCCACGTCCTCGGTGGAGGCCAGCACGTCCATCAGATCCGGGCCGTCCTCGGTCACGATGGCCACCGAGGCCGCGCTCTGGAACTGGTACAGGTCCCCGGTACGGCGGCTGCGGCGGAACTGCTCCACGAACGCCATCACGCACGCGCCGATGAAATAGCTGGCCAGGCTGCTGCCCAGATCCGGATCCCAGCCGTCGCCGTCGATCGCGTTGCGCCGGAAGCGTTCCAGCGCCCGGGTGACGGTCTCCTGCACGAAGTCCTCGGCGAAGCGGGTCTCCACCAGCAGCCGCTCCTGTGGGGTGGGCCGCAACGGCATCCGCTTCTGCTCCGCCACCGTGAAAACCCACCCGCTGCGGACCCACGGCCCCAGTACCGCCAACCCGTGGCGAACCAGCCTGTCCGCCAACAGTTTCCAGGCGGGCCCCTCGAATCCGGCCTTCCGAACCAGCTCGAACAGCTCATGGTCGACCGGATATCTCTCGGGATCGGTCATATTGTAGGCGTCCTCACCCTGCACCTCCTGATCGCTGACGAACACGTTATAGCGGTGGCAAACATGGTGCCCCTCTTTCAGCTAATGGCCAGTATTCGCCAGTGTGTAAATCGTTCCTTGACAGGCTGTTTGATGTAAACGCATCCTTGACACATGAGTGATGCCCAGCACAGAGATCCCGCTGATGAGCGCGCGATCCTGGCAAAACTGTTGTCCACCAATGCCGAATTCGTCACCGAGGTGCTGCGTCCCGCCGAGGGTAGGCCCGCGCCGTCGGTGATGGCGGCGCTGCGGGCGGCGCGCAGTCTCGACGGGGTCGTCGACGATGTGCTGCGCTCGCTGGTGCGCCAGGCCCGCGACGAGGGCCGCACCTGGGCCGAGATCGGCGAGATCTTCGGCACCTCACGGCAAGCCGCCTTCCAGCGCTTCGGCGGCGCGAGCGGCGGCGGGTTCCAGATTCCGCCGATCCCGATCCCGGAGATTCCACCCATGCCCGAGATGCCTCCCATGCCGGAGATGCCGGACTGGTCGAAACTGCCTGGTATGGGCAAGATTCCGGGCATGGGGAAGATTCCGGGCTGGCCGTTCGGCGGGCACGAGCGCCACGGCCACCGCCCGCCCGGTGGGCCGCACGGACATCCGCACCATGGACCCGAGGGCCACCGCGGGGAGCGGGATCCGTACGACGAGCCCGGCGAATGAGAGTGGCGACCGTGTCCGGCGCCGAGACCGCGCGGGCTCGCTGCGATCGAGCGCGCCGGCGGTTGCTCGCGGTGGCGCGCTGTCGCTACGCCGAGGATCGCCTCGCCGATGCGGTGTCGTCGGGTACCCGCCAGTTGGTGCTGTTCGGCAGCGCGCTGGACACTTTCGCCTCGCATAATCCCTACCGCGATGTGCGAGTGCACCGCGTCGCCGCCGCATCGACCGAGATCGCCCTGCAGGCACCGGGATTCGACGCCCGGTCGGTCACCTTCGCCGTTCATCTCGGCGGTTCGGTGATGGCACTCGATGCGAGATTGCGTCTGCTGCGGGCAGGTTCGGCGGGTACGGAGATCGTCTTCGACATCGTGCCGGAGCAGGCGGGCCGCATCGACCGCCTGCTGCGCGGGTCGGGCTGGTCGGTCCTGGAAGAGCTGGACGGGAGTGCCCTGGCCGCCCGCTATCTGGCCGACGCGCCCGACCGGTCCGATTCGCTGGAACCGCGGCTGGTGTGGGCGCGGGTCGGCGATAATGCCGGACGCCTGCCCAATTCGTAGTCCGCCGGACGAGGAGTGCCATGCGCTCGTACACCCGCCGCCATGCCGTCGCCGCCCTGGCCGCCACCGCGACCGCCCTGCTCGCGAGCACCACCCCGGCCTCCGCGACGCCTCCGGCGAGCCTGCCCGGACTCGGCCCGGACTTCTCCTGGGGCGTGGCCGCGGCCGGATTCCAGAACGAAGGCCATGCGCCGGACAGCAATTGGCGGCGGTATGTGGCCACCCACCCGGACTACGACCCCTACGGCGAGAGCGTCGACTTCTACGACCGCTACGCCTCCGACCTCGCCCTGGCCGAGAACTTGGGCGTCAACACCTACCGGCTCAGCATCGAGTGGGCGCGCGTGCAGCCGCGGCCGGGAACCTGGGACGAGGCCGGATTCGCCTTCTACGACAAGGTGATCGCCGCGATCCGGGCGGCGGGCATGCGCCCGATGATCACTCTCGACCACTGGGTGTACCCGGGCTGGGAGGCCGATCAGGGTGGCTGGGCCCGCGCGGGCATGGTAGAGGACTGGCTGACCAATATGCGCACGGTGGTGGACCGCTACGCGGCGGCGGACCCGATGTGGGTGACCATCAACGAGCCCTTCGCCTACATCATGAACGAGGTCCGCAACGGCGGGCTGCCCGCCGCGGACATCCTGACCATGCAGGCGCGGCTCGCCCAGGCGCACAACGGCATCTACGACTACATCCACGCCCGCCAGCCCGGCGCGATGGTGACCAGCAATGTCGCCTACGTGCCCGCCGCGGACCCGATCGTCAACGGCGGCATGCTCGATCTGATCGCCGGCAAGCTCGATTTCGTCGGCATCGACTACTACTACGGCCTGTCCCCCGACACCGCCGCCCGGTACACCGCCTTCGCCGCCAACGAGCTGTGGAAGCTGCCGTTGCAGGCCGACGGCCTCTATTACACGTTGCGCCACTTCGCCGATCGCTTCCCGGGCAAGCCGCTCTACATCGTGGAGAACGGCATGCCCACCGACAACGGTGCGCCCCGCGCCGACGGCTACACCCGCGCCGACGACCTGCGCGACACCGTCTACTGGCTGCAGCGCGCCAAGGCCGACGGCATGAACGTCATCGGCTACAACTACTGGAGCCTCACCGACAACTACGAGTGGGGTTCCTACACACCGCGTTTCGGCCTCTACACCGTCGACGTGCGCACCGACCCGAGCCTGACCCGCCGCCCCACCGACGCCGTGGACGCCTACCGCGCCATCACCCACGACGCCGGTGTCCCGGCCGGGTACCTGCCCACCCGGCCGCCGGCGACCTGCTCGCTGGTCGACGCCCTCGACAGCTGCGCGGACCCGGTCACCGTCCCGAGGTAGCGCCGAAGGTGCTCGACCACACCCAGATTCGTGATCCGTTGCGCCGCGGTGCGCTGCGCCGGGGCCGCGGGGTGACGATGTCGTCGGCGAGCGCGGTGGTGGCCTCGAGGATGCGGTACGCGACATCGGTCGCCACCCCGGCCGCGGCGAGGGCGGCGGCGAGATGGCCCACCACCCGGTCGAAGTGGCGGCGGGTGATCCCCAGCCCCTGATGGATCTGGCGGATCGGGGCGCCGCCGTAGACGGCGGGCCCGCCGAGCACGGTCGAGTAGTAGTCGATCTGGTGCTGTTTGACGCGGTCGAGGTCGACGCCGACGAAGAACTCGGTCAGCTCGGCGTCGGCGCACACGCGCCGATAGAGGTCGTCGACCACCGTGGTGAGGGCGGGCGTGCCGCCGATGCGATCGTAGATGCTGGGCATGCGTGTTCCTTCTCTGGCTGGTTGCACCGGACTGTGACTCCCCCTCCTGAAACTGCTTGGGCCACAGGCCGGTACCCCTCGAAAGGTAGGCGTGGCGGAGCACACAGCGACACTGCCGGTCGCGAATGGTGGCGCAAAGCGGCTGGTGAGGGCGTCGCGCCGGTTTTCCGGACCGGAAATCCGGGCCATGACCGGCGGCTGACCGGACGAACCGGACAGCGCGACACGCCCTCCACCGACCCGGAATTCAGCTAACTGACAGCTACGCTCCGAATTGGGACATTCCGACCATCCGTCCCGGAGGAGGACACCCGATGCGCAGACCCCTGCACGCCCTCGTCCTGGCCGGACTCGCCGCGGCCGCGACGCTGCTGCCGGTCGCGGGTGTCGCACAGGCCACCCCGGCCGTTCCCCCCGCCGCACCGGGCTCCCACGGTGGGCTGGGTCCGGACTTCCTGTGGGGTGTGGCCGCCTCCGGCTTCCAGTCCGAGGGCCATGCGCCCGACAGCAACTGGATGCACTACATCGACGGCAATCGCGGCTGGGACCGCTACCGCAATTCCATCGACTTCCGTTCCCGCTTCCAGAACGACATCGCCCTGGCTGCGAGCCTGGGCTCGAAGGTGTTCCGCATCGGCATCGAATGGGCGCGCCTGCAACCCGAGCCGGGCGTCTGGGACGAGGACGGGTTCGCCTTCTACGACCAGGTCGTCGACGATATCGTGGCCAATGGCATGGAACCCATGCTGACGCTGGACCACTGGGTGTATCCGGGCTGGGAGGCCGACCGCGGCGGCTGGCGCAATCCGGGCATGGTGGAGGACTGGCTGGCCAATGCCCGCAAGGTCGTCGACCGCTACACCTCGCGAAATCCGGTGTGGGTCACCGTGAACGAGCCGGTCGCCTACATCATGCACGAGGTGCGCCAGAACGACACCGACGCCGACGCCATGCTCGACAAGGTCGCCGAGGTGCACAACCAGATCTACGACTACATCCACCAGGTGCAGCCCAAGGCGCTGGTCACCAGCAATGTCGGCTATGTGGCGGGCGCGGAGTCGCAGGTCAACGGACCGCTCATGGAGCGCATCGGCGACAAGCTGGATTTCATCGGGGTGGACTACTACTTCGGCTACGAGCCGCCCAAGTCCAATACCGTGAATCTGCCCGACGGTTCGGCCGCGCCGCCGGCGGGCATGTGGGAGCTGCCGATCCGGCCCGAGGGCATCTACTATGCGCTGCAGCACTATTCGCGCCAGTTCCCGGGCAAGCCGCTGTGGGTGGTCGAGAACGGCATGCCCACCGAGGACGGCAGGCCCCGCGCCGACGGCTACACCCGCTCGGACCACCTGCGCGACACCGTCTACTGGCTGCAGCGCGCCAAGGCCGACGGCATGAACCTGGTGGGCTACAACTACTGGAGTCTTACCGACAACTACGAGTGGGGTTCCTACACACCGCGTTTCGGCCTCTATACCGTCGATGTGCTCACCGATCCGAGCCTGGCCCGCAAGCCCACCGACGCGGTGGACACCTATCGGCAGATCATCACCGCCAACGGTGTGCCCAAGGGCTACGAACCGGTGCGTTTCCCCTCCGACTGCCAGCTGGTCGATCCGCCCGCCAGCTGCGACTCCCCCGTCACCGTTCCCACCGCGACCCCCGCCCCGTGACGGCGTCCGGGCGCTGATCGCGGGAACCAGTAATTCGGGCCGCCCGATTACGGGCGGCCCGAATCATTGGTCAGTGAGCGGTTACTGGCCGTGCGGCCGGTCGAGAGCGGCGCACGTAAGGGCTGCGAGCGTGCGGATGACGGGGGTCGGGTGATCGCGGGGCAGCCGGATCGGCGGGCATGACGGGCTGCATGATCGTGTCCCACCAAGGGTGCAGCGGGCTGGGGTCGGGCCAGTACACCACTGACGAGTCGTCGGGATCGATTGCGGCGGCGGGTATCCGGCGCGCGGGGTTGCGAGGGCGCGCGTGGCCGCTCGTCTGGGGCGGATGTGTGGAACTCATAGCGATCACCGGAGTTTGGTTGTGCTGGTCAGGATCTGTGATGCGGTCGCGTTCCGGGCGAGCGGTCCCTACGGGCGATGGCGGATCGCCCACCGCCCGTAGGGATCCGGCTCACGCGGCGCGCGCCCTGCAGCGGGCCCGGTACGGCCGATCGGCCCGGGTTCGCGGCGATCGGCCGCTGCCCGCCGCGGGTATGGGCAGGGCATTGGTGGTGCGGGTGTAGGGGACGACGCGGGTGGCCTCGGGGCCGCGATCGGTGTCGGTGGCGGTGAACACCACCAGCTGCCCGGCACTGAGGGTCTTGAGTCCGGGGACCTCGATCACCCGGTAGTCGACGAACACCGCGGGACCGGCATCGGGTGTCAGGAACCCGAAGCCCTTCTCGGTGTTGAACCAGGCGACGTGGCCGTGCTCCCAGTGCGGCAGTTCCCCCGCGTCGTGGGCATGCGGCTCGCACCGGGAGGCGGCGTGGATCGGGCTGTCAGTCGGCATCGTGGTCGTAGTCGTCATCGCAGTCCAGTGGGGTGATCCAGGCTTGGTCGATACGGTCGGTGAGTGCGGCGTGCTCGAATGCGCCACGCACGATTTCCGGCGGCGGCACCAGCGCGGTCGGATCCAGTCCGGCCTCGTGGTCGCTGTCGCGGACGAGAAGGTTCTGTTCGGCACGGTCGAAGTCGCTGCCCGCCGGGGCGAAGATCGCGGTGCTGCTCATGGTTCTCCCTCCTCTTGTGTCGATGGTGTTCGATGCGGTGAAGGGCCGGGTGAGCCCGCAAGAACCACAGCAGACCGGGCCCACCCGTCGACGGACGGAATCCGAACGGACTCAGGCGTTGATGGCCTGAGGCTCGCCGTTCTGATGGCTGATCTCGATCTTGCGGGGCTTGGCCTTCTCCGCGACCGGGATCACCAGACGCAGCACGCCGTCGCGGTAGTCCGCGCGAATGGCGTCGGTGTCGAGGTCCTCGCCCAGGAACAGCTGGCGGGAGAACACCCCGCGGGTGCGTTCCGCGGCGATCATCGAGCGGTCCGGATCCAGTTGCGGGCGTGACGCTTTCACGGTCACCACATTGCGTTCGATATCCACGTCCAGGGATTCGGCGTCGACGCCGGGCAGGTCGAGTTCGACGTAGAAGTCATCGCCCTCGCGCCAGGCGTCCATCGGCATGGCCGCCGGACGGGCCGATGTGCCGAACATCTGCTGGGTCAGGCGATCCAGATCCCGGAACGGATCGGTGCGCATCAGCATGGTCGCCACCTCCACTCACTCCATTCTCTCTAGGTGGTGTAGATAACCTCTGCCATCTGGCTTAGATTTGTTTTAGCACTCACGACAATCGAGTGCAAGCCTCCTGCTGAGGTAATCTGTTGACATCGAGAAAGAAGGAGCGGGATGCCGGATCGACACGACCCTCTGACCAGCGGCGGCAGTGGTCACCGGCCGGGCCCGGGGCAGGCGGTGTACGGGATCTCGGTAGCCGCCGAACTGGCCGGGATGGGTGCGCATTCACTGCGCTTGTACGAGCAGCACGGGCTGGTCACCCCGGCCCGCAGCGCGGGCGGGACCCGCCGCTACAGCGATGACGACCTCGCCCGGTTGGCGCGCATCGCCGAGTTGGCGGGCCAAGGGATCAACCTCGCGGCGATCGCGCGGATCCTCGACCTCGAGGATGCCAATACCGAACTGCGCCATTCCAATGCCGCGCTCACCGCCGAACGCGATCGGCTCCGCGAGACACCGTGATGCTCTGCGACACACCGTGATTCAGAGGTCGAGTTCGCGCACCGCGCGTTCGATCTCCTCGACCAGCGTGGCCCCGCCGACCTCGTGGGCCGCGGCGCGGAACCGGTCGCGGAAGCGATCGAGGTCGTAACCCACGCCCTCACCGGAGTACTCCGCGCCCGAGGCCTCGCGGACCGCGCGGATCATCTCGTCGGCCAGCGCCGCGATATGGGTGCGAATCAGCTTGCGCAGCACGCCCGACAGCGCGATATCGGTGCCCACGTCGTAGAGGATCAGCGCACCCGAGAGCATGGCCGGTTCGGGCACCCGCCAGCGCTCGCCTTCGCGTTCGAGGTAGCCGACCGCGATCAGATCGTCGAGGATCTCCGGGCGGCGGTCACCGAGCAAGGCGGTCAGGCCCTCGTCGTCGAGCACCGTCCCGGCCTCGGGGTCGCCGCTGTAGCGCGGATCGAAGACCTCGCGCCAGTCGCCGTCGCCGGGCACCTCGGCCTCGAACACCTCCCGGATCGCGTCCAGGCGCAGCCCGCGCGCCTGCATCGCGGTGATCGCGCGCAGTCGTTCCAAGTGGTCGGGCCCGTAGACCGCTTCCTTGCCGGCCCGCCCGGGCTTGGGCAGCACGCCGACCGAGTGGTAGTAGCGGATGGTGCGGGCGGCCACACCGCTGAGTTCGGCGAGTTGCAGGCGGCTGTATCGATCCACGCGAACAGCATAGATACCGTTATCGGCGAACGTTGACAGCCACAACTGTCCGCGTTAGCGTAACCGCCGCCACACTGTCGACGACGACAAGGGAGTTCTGATGACCCAACGCGACACCGATTTCGACGTACTCATCGTCGGATCGGGTTTCGGCGGCAGTGTGAGCGCACTGCGCCTGACCGAGAAGGGTTACAAGGTCGGGGTGCTCGAGGCCGGTCAGCGTTTCACCGACGACCAGCTGCCCGACACCAGCTGGGATCTGAAGAACTTCCTGTGGGCGCCGAAGCTGGGCTGCTTCGGTATTCAGCGCATTCATCCGCTGCGTGACGTGCTGATTCTCGCGGGCGCGGGCGTGGGCGGCGGGTCGCTGAACTACGCCAACACCCTCTACGTGCCGCCGACGCCGTTCTTCGAGGACCCGCAGTGGCGCGACATCACCGACTGGCACGACGAACTCATGCCCTACTACGAGCAGGCCCGCAAGATGCTCGGCGTGGTCACCAATCCGCACATGACTCCCGCGGACGAGGTCTTCAAGCAGGTCGCCGACGACATGGGCTGTGGTGACACCTTCGTGCAGACCCCGGTCGGCGTGTTCTTCGGCGAGCCGGGCAAGACCGTGCCCGACCCGTACTTCGGCGGCGCGGGCCCGGAGCGCACGGGCTGCATCGAATGCGGCGAGTGCATGACCGGCTGCCGCCACAATGCCAAGAACACGCTCGTCAAGAACTACCTGTATCTGGCCGAAGCCGGTGGCACGCAGGTGATTCCGATGACCACGGTCACCACCGTGCGCCCGCTGCCCGACGGCACCTGGGATGTGGAGACCGAACGCACCGGCGCCTGGTTCCGCAAGCAGCCCAAGACCTACACGGCCAAGCACGTGGTGCTCGCCGCGGGCACGCGCGGCACCCAGCAGCTGTTGTTCGCCATGCGCGACAAGGGCGTGCTGCCGAAGCTGTCCGCGCGGCTGGGCGTGCTGACCCGCACCAACTCCGAATCCATCGTGGGCGCGGCCACCCGCAAGGTGAATCCGGAGGTGGACTTCACCCGCGGTGTCGCCATCACCTCCTCGATCCACCCGACCCCCGACACCCACATCGAGCCGGTTCGCTACGGCAAGGGCTCCAACTCGATGGGCCTGCTGCAGACACTCATGGTCGACGGCGGCGGCAGGATTCCGCGCTGGCTGCGGTTCCTGTGGACGGTGCTGCTGCATCCGCTGACGCTGCTGCAGTTCATGTCGGTGAAGAACTGGAGCGAGCGGACCATCATCTCCCTGGTCATGCAGCATCTGGACAATTCGATCACCACCTACACCAAGCGCGGACTGTTCGGTCGCAAGCTGACCTCCAAACAGGGCCACGGCGAACCGAATCCGACCTGGATCCCCGCGGGCAACCAGGTCACCCGCGCGGTGGCCGACAAGATCGGCGGAGTCGCGGGCGGCTCCTGGGGCGAGGTGTTCAATATCCCGCTCACCGCGCACTTCCTGGGTGGTGCGGCGATCGGATCGGACGCCGAGCACGGTGTCATCGACGCCTACCACCGCGTCTACGGGTACCCGACGCTCAGCGTGGTCGACGGTGCGGCGGTGTCGGCGAATCTGGGTGTGAACCCGTCGCTGACGATCACCGCGCAGGCCGAGCGCGCGGCGGCCATGTGGCCCAACAAGGGTGAGGTCGATACCCGCCCGGCGCAGGGCGCGGGGTATGCGCGAATTGCACCCGTTGCACCTTTGCGGCCGATGGTGCCCGCGAGCGCTCCGGCGGCGCTGGTGCTGCCGATCGTCGAAATCCGGAGCGGCGGGGCCGAATCCACGCCCGCCTGACCAGCACAAACACAGAAGGTCCGCCGATCATCGGATCGGCGGACCTTTTTCGTTCAATGAGATACCGAGCGTGCGTCGTGTCAGCGGGCGTGGATGTGGGCCATCGGGGAGGTCGGGGGCGGCACGTCACCGATGGGCGCGCGGAATTCCTGCAGGGCGGCAAGCACATCCACGTGGCGGGCGGCGTAGCAGCGCACCTGCGGCAGCGCGTGGGCGACCTCGCTGCGCTCGAGCGGTTCGGCATCGATGTAGCCGACCTGGTCCAGGCCCACGCCCAGGGTTTCGGCGATGCGGCTGATGGCCGCGGACTTGCGGCCCCAGCCGACCTCGACGGCGGCGAAGCGCTCGGCCACCCCGTGGCGGCGCAATTGCTCTACCGTCCAGGCCCATTCACCGCGCGAGGCGATGGCGTGCATGACACCGCGCTCGTTGAGGATGCGCAGCGAGCGCGCGGCGTCGGCGCGCAGCGCACCGGCGCTCGAGTCGGACACCACCCCGTCCCACAGGGTGTTGTCGCACTCCCACACAAGCAGTTTCACGTTCGCGGCGTTCATGAGCCCCTACCAGTCAGCAACCATCCGGTACCAAGGGTGCCGGACGGTCCCCTCTTTCACGAACCGCCCTGCGCGTGCCATCGTAGGGGCTGTCTGGGCCAATGCACCAGCTCGGGGCAAACCCGGAACGCTGAAGTTCCTATTACCCTGCGCATTCGGTGCGCACCTGATCGCCGCTGGTAGCGTCGGATCCGGGCGGGACGGATCGGAGGATAGGGTCGATGGCCATGCGGCGGCGCTGGAAACTCGCGAGTGGCCCGGCTGCGCTCGGACTGGCACTGGTACTGACCGGTTGTGGCGCGGCCGAGGAGTCGGCTCCGGTGGTGGTGAGTTCGCTGACGCTGGAACCGCGCCCGACGACCACACTGCCGCAGCCCACCGGATCGGCCGCGCCCATCGCGGCGCCGTCGCCGACCGCACAGGCCGCAGCGGGACTGCCGACCGCGGATCCGTACCCCGATCAAGCGCTCATCGATCACACCGAGTGGACCGACGAGATCGACGGCCGCCGGCTGCGGGTCTATCCGACCCAGGCCGGACGCAAGGACACCTTCCCTGCCGCATTGGACCGGGCCTGGCAGGAAGTGCTGGCCGCCGCGCCCGACGGCGATACGCCCGGCATGTTCGATCAGTTCCGCTGCCACTGGGAGTGGGCGCGGGTGGTCGCGCCCGACAAGACCAGCTGGAATCTCGAACCGTGGCGGCCCGCGGTCGGCTACGACGCGACGGTGTCGGCGATGTGCAATCCTGGCGGCCCCGAGCGCTGAACGTTCGCGCTGCCGCGTAGAGCCTTTCCTTCGGCGTGGTAACGAAGCCGTACCGACGAAACCGCTTGCCCGCGAGAACCTTCGAGCGCTCGCGTTTTTGTGCGTATCGTTGAAAAGGTCCAGCGTTGGGGAGGGTCCAGCGCGAACTCCTGGGAGGGAGGGCACCGGTGCGCGCCTCCGCACCCGCGACCTCTACACCCACGCCGCCCGCCGCCCGGGAACCGGCGCGTCCCCCGGTGCGCCGACTCTTTCCCGCCCTGGGCGAAACGTCCGATATCTACTTGGATTCGGCCTCGACCACCCAGAAGCCGCTGCCGGTGATCCGCGCGGTGCACCGGTATCACAGTGAGCGCACCGCCAATGCCGGGCGCGGCACCTATCCATGGGCGACGAGCCTGACCCGCCGCCTCGAGGAGGTGCGCGAGCGGATGGCCGAATTCATCGGGGCCGCACCCGATGAGGTGGTGTTCACCGGCGGGTCCACGGCCGGATTGAACGCGGTGGCGCTGTCGTGGGCGCTGACCAATCTGCGCGACGGGGACGAGATCCTCTACAGCCCACGCGATCACGCCTCGAATGTGTATCCGTGGCACCATCTGCGGCGATTACTCGGCGGATTCGGGCGAACCATCCGGTTGGTGCCGTATCGGACCAACCAGCTCGGTGAGGCCGATATCGAGGATGTCGCCGCGCGCATCAGCCCGCGCACCCGGCTGATCACCGTGGGCCATCTGCATCACGTGTTCGGAGCCCTCACCACGCTCGAAGAGTTGCGCGGGGAGATCGATCCGGATATCGCGCTGTGCTTCGACTGCAGCCAGTCCGGTGGGCATCTGCCGGTCCGGGTCGAGGAATTGGATGCGGATTTCGCGGTGTTCTCCGCGCACAAGATGTTCGGCGCGCCCGGCACCGGCGTGCTCTACTGCCGGCGACGGCGGCATGCCGAGCTGACGCCGTTCCTGCCCGGCGGCAATTCCGCGGTGGCGCTGGGTGATTCGGGGCTGCTGGCCGGGTCGATGCCACAGCTGCTCGAGGGCGGCACCCACAATCTTCCGGGCATTCTCGCGCTCGGGGCTGCGCTGGATGTGCTCGAGGAGCTCGGGCTGGACGCGATCACCGAGCACAATCGCGCCTTGACGCAGCGGTTGATCACCGGCCTGCGCGAGGTCCCGGGCGTGGAGTTCCTGCCCGGTCCGGCCTATGCGCCGTGCGAAACCGGCTACGGGATCGTGTCTTTCACCCTGGACGGGATCACCGCCACCGATCTGGGGTTCGTCCTGAGCGAGCTCGGGTTCCTGGTGCGCACCGGAGCGCACTGTGTGCCCGCCGATGATGTGCCGATGGACGAGGATTCGGTGCGCGTCTCGACCCACGTCTACAACACCTTCGACGAGATCGACCGGTTCACCGAGTGTGTCGCCACGATTGCCGAGGAGGTCTCTTGACAACGAATGGCCCCGAACCCCGCTACGACCGGCGCGCCGCCTCCCGGGTGCTGGCGGCGCTGGCCCGGCCCGGGCTGGGCGCGCCCGTGGTGCTACCGCCGGTGCGGCGCATCGAATACAGTTGCGCGCCACTGCAGCCGGAGCCGGGATCGCATCTGACGCTGTCGCAGCGGCTGTATCTGGAGCGGTTCATGCGGCCGTGCCGCGCCGAGCAGGTGACCAGTGCGACCCACCGCATCGCCTGGACCGATTCCGATGGCATCCCCAATACCGGGCACTTCCACACCGGCGGTCTGGGCCCGATCGTGCCGATCGCCATGCGCGAGACCGTGCTGACGCTGTGGCACGCGCTGGAGGCCGATACCGCGCTGGCCCAGCGCATGACGGAGCTGAGCCCGCGCGACGAGGCGGTGCTCGCGGGCACCACCACCGACCATGAACCGTTCGAGATCTTCCGGGTCGGCATCGAGGCGGCCGGGCGCGCGCTGGCCCAGCACGCGCTGCTGGCGCGGTGGACGCCGTATCGGACCCCGGCCGAATTCGCGGTGGGGATGCGGGATTCGGGGATCTACGGTGCGGTGGCGACCCGCTGGTTCTGGGAGCTGCAGGCCTCGAGCTACCGGCGCGGCATGATCGCGGTCACCCTGGCAACCCAACCCGATGGGACCGTGCGGTATTCGGCGGAGACGGTGGCCACGCTGCGCGCCATGAAGGACATGACCATCGAGGACGCGCACCGGGTCATGCGCCGCGCCACCCACGTCGAGGGATTGAGCGTGGCCGAGGCGATCGCGAAGTATCACGAGGACCTCGATGTGATCTCGCGCCAGTACGCGCTGCTGCCGCCGGGGACGCGGCCCGCGTGCCTGGCGGCCATGCCGCATCAGCTCGACGGGGAGCATTACAGCATCCTGCCGCTGGTCATCGACAAGTTCACCGATGCGTTCACGCGCATCGTGGACCGGGTCACCGTCGCCGAGGTGCCCGCCGACACCGGTTCGGAGACAGCCGAACTGAGCGCCGAGGACCGCGTGTTCTACGTGCCCGACATGACCTGCAAGCACTGCATCCGCACCGTCACCGGCGTCCTGGAGTCGATGAGCATTGGCGTGGCCGAGATCGATCTGATCAGCAAGCGTGTGATCGCCGAATTCCGCAGCCCCCGCAATCGCCACCGCGCCTTCGAGGCGCTGCGCGACAGCGGCTACAACCCGACCCTGGCCACACCCGCGCCGGCGGCCAGCGAAACGGCAGTATGAGCACTGCCGCGGCGCCGGGACTCCCGGCGAAGATGCATGCACTGGTGCGGGCTTTCCTGGCCGAACCGGGCGCGGTGGCGGCGGCCGTCGTCGAGTTCGGGTCGCCGGCACATCTGGTGTTTCCGCAGGTGTTCGCCGAGAACCTGGAGCGGTTGCGGGCGCAGCTGGCGGGACGGGTGAGCGGGTATCGGATCTGCTACGCGCACAAGGTGAATCAGTCGCGGGCGTTCGTGGCGACGGCCGAGGCGGCGGGGGTGGGGATCGATGTGGCCTCGGAGGCGGAGCTGGCCAGTGCGGTGGGGGCGGGGTTCGGGCCGGGGCGGATCGAGGTGACCGGGCCCAAGGGTGAGGGGTTCGTGCGGGAGCTGGTGGGCAGCGGGGTGACGATCAATGTCGACAATCTGTGGGAGCTCGAACGCATTGCGGCCCTGGCGCGGCCGGAGGCGCGGGTGCCGGTGCTGGTGCGGGTCAGTGGGTTCGCGGGCACGCCGGTGAGCCGGTTCGGGGTGCCGGTGCATCGGGTGGAGGCGGTGTTGAAGGTGCTGGCGGCCGAGCGGGAGCGGATCGAGTTCCGGGGGTTCGCGTTTCATCTGGATTCGGGTGAGCCCGCCGAGCGGGTGCGGGCGGTGGAGAGTTGCCTGGTGTTGACCGAGCGGGCGTACGCGGCCGGATTGACGCCGTCGGTGCTGAATATCGGGGGCGGATTCCGGCAGGTCTTCACCGCCGACGCCGATGCGTTCGATGCGTATGTGCACGCGCTGCGCGAATCGCTTTTGGGGCGTGGGGAGCCGATGACCTGGGGCGGCAACACATTCGGGTTCCATCTCGAGGATGGCGCCGTGCACGGGACACCGGTTTTTCACAAATACGCTAACACTGTGGATGCCGAGCGGATGCTGGCCGACCTGCTCGATACCGGGCTGGAGTCACACGGGGGTCGCACCATCGCGCAGATCGCCGGGGAGAACCTCCTGGACATCTGGCTGGAGCCGGGCAAGGCGCTGGTGGATCATGCCGGAATCACCTTGGCCCGGGTGGAATTCGTGAAGGAGACCGCCGATGGCAGCACGCTGGTCAATCTGGATCTCAGCCGTGACACGGTGACCCCGGCCGATCAGGAGGTGATGGTGGATCCGATCCTGGTGCCCGCCGGTCCGGTCACGAATTCCGGTGCGGTGGGGGTGTTCCTGGCCGGGCGGCTGTGCCTGGAGCGGGATCTGGTCACCAATCACAAGGTGTGGCTGCCGCAATGCCCCGCGCCGGGGGATTTCATCGTGTTCCCCAATACCGCCGCCTATCACATGGATTTATCGGCAGCGCGTGCGTCCATGCACGCGGTGCCGCCCAAACTCGCGGTGGCGCAACGGTCCGGGACGTTCCGGGTGTGCCGCGACCTCGACTACCGGCACGAGGTGGCCTGATGCGCTACGACCACATCACCGAACTGATCGGCAATACTCCCCTGCTGCGGCTGGATCCGGCCGTGCACGGGCTCGCGCATGTGGAGCTCTACGCGAAACTCGAGTCCTGCAACCCGTTCGGGTCGGTCAAGGACCGGGTGGCGTGGGGCATGATCCGCGACGATCTCGATGACATCCTCGCCCGCAAGCAGACGTTCATCGAGGCGTCGAGCGGCAATACCGCCAAGGCGCTGCGGATTCTGGCGGCCATGCACGGGATCGGGTTGCGGGCGGTCACCAATCGCATCAAGGTCGCCGAGGTGCGAGAGCTGTTGCAGCTGTTGGGCACCGATATCGAGGAGCTGCCCGGGCTGTCCGAATGCCCGGATCCGACCGCGCCCAATGACGTCTATTCGGTCATCGAATCCACCATGGCCCGCACGCCCGGCGCCTGGTATCACCCCTCGCAGTACACCAGCGAGAAGAACATCGAGGCCCACTATCAGGGCACCGGTCGCGAGATCCACGAGGACCTTGCCCGCGACGGCATCACCCGGGTCGACTACCTGATCGGCGGCCTGGGCACCACCGGCTCCACCCGGGGCACGGCAACCTTTCTGCGCAAACACAATCCGGAGCTGAAGACCATCGCCGTGGTCTCCGAACGCAGCGACTTCATTCCCGGCATCCGGTCCGAAACCGAGATGTGGGATGTGGGGTTGTTCCAGCCCGACTTCTACGACCGCATCATCCCCATCGAATCCACGCGCGCGGTCGACGCGACCATGCAACTGGCCACCGCCCACGGCGTCCTCGCGGGCCCCACCAGCGGGGCCACCTATGCCGCCGCGCTGGACCACCTGAAAACCCTGGCGCCCCAATCCGATCCGCTGGTGGCGGTGTTCATCGTCTGCGACCGGCTCGAACCGTACCTGTCCTACATCCGCAAACGCCGCCCCGAACTCTTCGGCAAACCCGGCCGCGCGCCGGCACCGACGCCGGACGAATTGTCGGCCACCCCGACCCTGTCCCCCGACGCCCTCGAATCCCTGGACCTGACCTCACGTCCGACGATCGTCGACACCCGGGGCGCCATGGCCTACCGCATCGCCCACATCCCCGGCGCTTTGAACATCCGCGACGACCAGCTCGACGACGTGCTCGTCCAGGGCATCCCGTTCTCCCGTTCGCGGCCCGTGGTTTTCGTCTGCCCGGTCGGCGAGATCTCCCTGCGTTTCGCCGCGCTGGCCCGCCGCTCCGGCTACGACGCGCTCAGCCTCGCGGGCGGTATCACGGCGTGGCGGGATGCGGGCAAACCCATGGAATCCGCGCCGCGCCCCGACTGACTTCCGCTCAGAGTCGCAACGGCGCGCCCGCGAGCAGGTCCAGCATCCACCACAGCGCTGCCCCACCCGCGAGCACGAACAGCGAATACAGCAGTACCTCCCCGAGTTCGCGCGTCCACAACGCCACGAGCAGCGCTTCGACCAGATAGGTCAGGCTCGCGATCAGGATTGCGGCGAACACCAGCCACACGGCCGCTTGATGCCCGCCCAGCCGGTCCACCGCCGCGGCCACCAGCAGCATCGGCGCGATGCCCAATACCGCCCAGAAGAAGCCGAAGACGAACAGATTCACCGCGTGCTTCGAAAGATCCACCGGCGGTTCGCCATCGAGAACATCACGCCACGTCGGGCGGATCCGGCCCAGATGCACGACGGCGTGCAGCACCGCCGCCACCGCGCAGGTCACCAGGACCATCTGGAAGGCGACCAGGGCATCGTGCCGATCACGCATCGGCGTCCGCCACACCCAGACCGCGGGCAGCCACGCCGCGATCGTCATGAGCACCAGTGCCGCAACCGCTTCCGGTCGGGCCCGGAGTCTACGGCGCAGCTCTCCCGGCGGCAGGGCGCGACGTTGGTAGGCGTACAGCCACCACAGCCCGAACAGGGACGCGACGCCGATCGCCGGGGTGAGCCAACGCCACCAGAGCGGGCTCGCGAAGATCGACACCAGGCCGAGCCCGATGGACGCGCTCCACACACACGTCATCGGATGGGTGACCGCCGCCCACATCTGCTCGGCGCGTTGTAGTCGCGGATCGACCGGTTCCGCCGGTTCGAAGTCCTCTTCCTCGTAGTCTTCGTATTCGTCGTCGAGCTCATCGAATTCCGATGGCGGCAGCGGCCATTCACCGGTATGCAGCGATCCCGGACACAGCACCGGACTGTCATCGGCACGGTAGGCGTAGTCCACATCCACCACGCCGCGCCAGCGCATCCACCGCATCCGCGCGGTGATGGCCAGCCCGTGCCACGGCTCCTCGCAGTACGGGTTGGGGCACTCGGGAAAGGTCGGATCGCCATAGCTATAGCCGACGCGTGGTTCGCCCTCGCGCATGCTGTCCTCGACCAGCTCATCGATGTCGTCGAGCACCCGCCCGTAGTCATCCCGCGCAGCCGGGATCGTGCTGTCGGGCTCCGGTGTCGCCTCCAGTGGCAGATGCGAAATGCTCACCGGCGAAGTCGGTTCCGGCACCCGTGCTCGCCCTGCGGGCTGGGTCCACAACGGCCGCAACCGAATCGAGTGCACCCCGCCGACCACACACAGCACCGTCCAGGCGAGGAAGAACAACACCGGATGCGTGTCCTTCGACCAGTGCGCCACCCCGCGCACCACCGTGTACCCCAGCGCCGCCAGCGCCAGCCGCCCCGACCGCGCCCGCAGCGCGAGCAGGACGAACACCGGCGTCGTCAGCAACCCGCACGACCACACCGGCATCAACGCCAACACCCAACTGAGCCACACGGGATACCCGCGCCGCCCCACCCCGAACCTCACCAGCCGATGGTAGGACGCCTACCCGACATCCCTCACGTCCATATTCACCAAGATCAGGGAGCTGTCACCGCGAAATTTCGCCCGATTCACCGCACTGATAACTCCATGATCTCGATGCCGAACCGGCGGTGCCGGATTGTCCGTATCGGCCTCGACAGGGCGATTCGGGGTGAGTAGCGCTAAGGTGCGCAGGGTCGAGTTCAGCAGTCTGGCAGGGAGATTCACCATCAGCATCGAGCGAACCGCGGGGTTGCCCGCGGGCCTGCACATCACTCGGAACGTTTGCAACGCCGTAGCGGGCGTGTGTTTCGCGGCGGGGGTGGTGGCCATCCTCGCCGGGGTTTACACCGGGGCGGGGACCGGGCTGCAGGTGATCGGCGTGGGTTTGTGGGTCGGGACGCTGGTGGCGCGGATCGGGGTGTTCGCGATTTCGCGGTCGCGCACCGGACACGCCGAGTAGGGAGCGCTGTCCGGCTCGGGCGAGCCGGTGCGGGAAACCGGGTCCGGGACTGGCACGATGGTCGGGTGGAGTGGGCGTTCGGACTGGTCGTTCTGGTGTCGGGGGCGGTGGCTTTGGCCGCGGGAGCGCGGCGACTGGGTCTCGGTGAGCCGTTCGTGCTCACCGTGGCCGGGGTGATCGCGTCGTATCTGCCGTTCGTGCCGGAGTTCGATATCGAGCCCGAGCTGGTGTTGCTGGGGTTGCTGCCGCCGCTGTTGTACACGACCGCGATTCGGACTTCGCTGGTGGATTTCCGGCCGAAGAAGACCTCGATCACGCTGCTGTCGGTGGGGTTGGTGCTGTTCACCGCGTTCGCGGTGGGCGGGGTGGTGTATTGGCTACTGCCGGTTCCGTTCTCGGCGGCGGTGGCGATCGGCGCGATCGTGGCGCCGCCCGATGCGGTCGCGGCGACCGCGGTGGCACGGCGGGTGGGGATGCCCCGGCGCATCGTGACCGTGCTCGAGGGTGAGTCGCTGTTCAACGACGCGACCGCGCTGGTGACCCTGCGGACCGCGGTGGCGGCCATGGCGGGCAGTGTGACCATGTGGGAGGCGGGCGCGGACTTCATCGGCGCGGCCGGCGGCGGCGCGCTCATCGGAGTGATCGCGGCGATGGTGCTGGCGTTCCTGCGACGACGCATCACCGACCCGGTGCTCGACACCAGTGTCTCGCTGCTCGCCCCCTGGATCGCCTACCTGCCCGCCGAAGGCGTGCACGCCTCGGGCGTGATCGCGGTGGTCACCTGTGGGCTGATCCTGGGGCACGGTGCGCCGCAATGGCAGAGCGCCGCCTCGCGCATCGCCGAGCACACCAATTGGCGCACCATCGCGTTCCTGCTCGAGAGTGCGGTGTTCCTGCTGATCGGCCTGCAGGTGCGTCACCTCGTGGAGGCCGCCTGGCACAGCGACCTGCCGCATTCGACGCTGCTGCTCACCTGTGCGGCGGTGCTGGTGACGGTCATCGTGGTGCGGCCGCTCTGGGTGTTTCCGACGAACTATCTGACCTGGCAGGTCGAGGGCAGACGCCAGGGCAAACCCAAGCCGCTGTGGACCGGATCGGCGGTGGTGTCGTGGGCGGGCATGCGCGGGGTGGTGACGCTGGCCGCGGCGCTGCTGCTGCCCGGTGACACACCGGAATTGGCGACCCTGCAGCTGCTGGCGGTCGTGGTGGTGGGCGGAACCCTGCTGCTGCAAGGACTCTCACTGCCCGCGCTGGTGCGGGTGCTGCGCCTGCGCGGCCCCAGCCAGGCCGAGGATCTGCTGCAGGAGGCGAATCTGTTGCAGCAGGCCACCGCCGCGGGATTGAAGGCCCTCGAGGAGAACATCGCCCCCGAGACCCCGCCCGATGTCGTCGACGCGCTGCGCAATCGCGTGGTGGTGCGCGCCCAGGCGGCCTGGGAGTTGCTGGGCCGCTCCGAATCCCAGCGCGTGACCCCCAGCGGTGAGTATCGCCGCCTGCGCCTGGCCATGCTGACCGCCGAACGCGAGACCGTGCTGCGCATCCGCGACGCCGGGCAGGTCGATCAGGAGGTGCTGCAGGCGGTCATGGCCACCCTCGATATCGAGGAATCCACCATCGACCGCATCGCCGAGGCCGACGGCGACGACGGCACGCCGCTGCAGTCCCCCGTCACCGCGGGCGCCTGCGAGCACCTGCGCGAGGCCCCGTGCGTGCGCGTGCCCGACACCCCGGACGCCTGCGGCGAATGTCTCGACGAGGGTCTGGTGTGGGTGCATCTGCGCATGTGCCTGGAGTGCGGTCACGTCGCCTGCTGCGATTCCTCGCCGGGCAACCACGCCACCAAGCATTTCGACAGCACCGGCCACCCGGTCATGCGCAGCGTCGAGCCGGGCGAGTCCTGGCGCTGGTGCTACCTCGACGAACTGCTCGGATAACGCTACGACCGGCGGCGCTTGACTTTCCTGCCAGGAAAGTGGACTCTTACTTTCCAGGCAGGAAAGTAAGGGAGGAATCGTGGACGGCATCGCTCCGGATCAGGCCCGCGCCGCACTCGAGGCGGCTCGGCGCGCCCAGCGGCAGGTGGCCGAGGAGGTCGGGTTGCCGCGCTGGTACTGGTGGGGAATGGCTTGCGGCTGGGTCGCTTTGGGGTTGCTCGGCGACTTCACGCCCGCCTGGCTCGTCGCGGTGGCGACCTTGCTGTTCGGCGCGGCGCATTCGACCGTGGCGTCGCGCTGGCTCGACGGGCGGCGGCGTACCGGGCAGGTGCAGGTCAGCCGGGCGGTCGCGGGTCGGCGCACACCGCTGGTGGTGATCGGAATGCTGCTGGGGCTGGTCGGTTTGACCATCGTGGCGGCGCTGGCCCTCGACGCCGACGGCGTCGGACATTCGAGCACCTGGTCGGCGATTCTGATCGCCGCGATCATCGGCTTCGGCGGGCCGGAGATCCTGCGGGTGCTACGCGGTTGGGCGCGCGCATGACCGACGCCCGCTTCGACGAACTGATCCATCCCAGCACCCGGCTGAGCCTGGTGGCGACCCTGGCCGCGGCGGACTGGGCGGAGTTCGCCTTCCTCAGGGACCGACTGAACCTGTCGGATTCGGCGCTGTCGAAACAGCTTGCGACACTGGAGGAAGCGGGCTACGTCGCCACCGAGCGCCGTCTCGACGGCAAGCGCCGCAAGGTCCGGGCCCGGCTCACCCCGGCCGGCCGTGTCGCCTTCGAGGGGCACATCGCGGCTCTGCAGGAGATCCTCGCCGGCGCCACCGCCCCCGAGGATCGGGCGCGCCAGTAGTTCTAGTTCCGGTCGGCCATGGCCTTGGCCGACCAGCGCACCGCGTACCCGACCACCAGGCACGGCAGCGACATCACCACGAAAACCGCCGCCGCGACCACGAATCCGCTCGCCACACCCAGAATCCACGACGCCAGATTCGGGTCGCATCCCGCGCTGAGCCCCGGCACCGAGGTGCACTCGTGAAAGGTCCGCGGCCCGGAATACCGGCCCCACACCGCGATTCCGCCCCACACCAGCAGGGCGACGAACAGATTGAACAGGTACCCGCACCGCACCAGCTTGCGCACGAAGATCAGCGCACCGAGCTGATCAGAGTAGAGCCCGTCGGCGATGTCCTCGCTGACCCCCAGATGCCGCCCCCACGGCGAGGGTTCGGGGATGGCCTCGGCGGCCGGGGAATTGACGTACTGGCTTTTGGCCATAATGCTCGCGACGCTTCCTTGCACTGACTGTATCGATCAGCCGTGATCATTCCAGCGCGGTCGGTTTCGCGAAGACTTTGCGGCGGAATAGTGGTCGTTCACAAACACGCCAATGCCGTGTCCTGTCGCGTGGACGCCAGCGGGTGGCGTCGCCGAACCGGGATCGGGACCGGTTCGGCGACGCCGGTTTTCGCGGCACCCGGTGCGGGGTGGGACGCGGATGCGAGCCTCGGGGAAGCGGACTCGCGGCGCCGGTCGACGGGGGCGTCTGCGCATTTGCGCCCCTCGCTGATTCGGACAATCAGAACGTTAGCGAGACGGTAGCTATCCGGCGAATCGAACGGGGAAATTAGGGGATCGATAGGGGCTGTGGGGTTTTCGCTTCAACTTGCCGGAGCCGAGCGGTTGCGGGCGATCATGGGTCGGGTCGCGGGTTCGAAAGGTCCGGAATGAGTAGTCCGATCCGCGCGTGTCGGGACCCCTGAACGCAGACACTGCCTATATGCGCCAATGGCGTCGCAATTCTCATTCGCCCTAAATCTGGGGAGATGATCGACGATGATCCGGTCACGGAAGTCGGCCCTCACCGCATGCACCACCTTCGCCGCCGCCACCGCGGCACTCATAGTGGCCGCGCCCGACGCGGCGGCCTACGTCAGTAGCGTCAATATCGCCACCGGCACGACCATCGGCGGCGGATACGGCACCAATTGCTCGTACACGGTCACCGTGAACGGCAGTCCGAACGAGTATGTCTGGCTCTACGACAACCTTTCGGCCGGCTTCAATCCGCAGCAGTTCAGCCTGGGCAGCGGCGGCAGCGCCACCTCCAGCTGGACCCCGACCTCGACGGGTGTGCACTTCGTGCAGGCCTGGAGCTACAACGGGTCGCAGTGGGCCGTGGTGACGGTGAAGAACGGCATCAATCTGGGCAGCGCCTGCGTGGTCACGGGCTGAGCCCACCGCTGATCGCTACCCACCGTTTCTATCGATACTGATCGGTCTGGTGCCGGGTGTGCATGCCAGCCCGGCACCGGGCATTACTCTTGACCCGGTGCAGACCGAGCAACCGCCCTCCGACGCCGAGCCCCGCATCTGGGGTGGCACGACCCTCACCGAACGCCGGGAGGCCCGCCGCGCCGCACTGCTCGAGGCCGCACTGGATCTGATCGGCGAGTCCGGGGCGGGCGCGGTCACCATGCGCGCGGTGTGCCGGCGCGCCAACCTGACCGACCGCTACTTCTACGAATCCTTCGCCAGCCGAGACGAACTCCTGGATGTGCTCTACCGCCAGATCGCCGACGAGTTCCTGGCGCCGATGACCGCCTTCGCGGTCGGCGACGACCCCCGCCGCGATCGCGCGCTCTCTGAAGCACTGGTGGACAAGGTGCTCGAGGATCCGCGCAAGTCGCGGCTGTTCCTGGTGGAGCCGTATTCCTCGACGGGACTGGGCCAGACGACCATCGCGGTCATGCCCGCCTTCACCCGCCTGATCCAGGACCACCTGTTCGCCCACATCGCCGATCCGGTCCAGCGCCGCCTGGCCGCGGTCACCATGGCCTCGGGCAATGCGGGCATGTTCTCGGCCTGGCTCAACGGCACGCTGCGCGCCACGCGCGAGCAGATCGTCGATCACCTGGTGCAGACCATCGACGCCTACCGCGGGGTCTACCGCGGCTGACTACCCCACGGTGGCGTTGCGGCCGTGGGCGATCGCCATGTCCAGCAGTCCCGGGAAGCGGGCTTCGAGGTCTTCGGTACGCAGGGTGTTGAGGCGACGGGTGCCCTCGTCGCGCTGATGGATGATCCCGGCCTCGCGCAGGGTCTTGAAATGGCCGCTCTGGGTGGATTTGCTGACCGGCAGGTCGAAGGTGGCGCATGCCAGCTCCCGGCCCTGCGCTGCGGCCAGCCGGGTCACGATGGTCAACCGGATGGGGTCGCTGAGCGCGGCCAGCACGGTGGTGAACCGCAGTTGCTCGCGGTCGGGATGCACCAGTTCGGTCGCGGTTCGACTTGCCATGGGTGCCAGCGTAATCGATATGTTCACAAATTCCGAACATGCTGTTATGTTCGAATCTTCCGAACATGTTTGCGCTGGAAGGGGAACCATGACGTCCGAGCTTCGCGCCACCGATACGGATCCGGATGCCGCACAAGCTGATTCATCGCTCGCCGCGACTCGTGGCCGATGGCCTTTCCGGGGTGCGGCCTACAGCATGTTGATCCTGTTCACCGCCACCAATGTGCCCACGCCGCTCTACCACGGTTACGCGCAGCGGTTCGGCTTCTCGTCGTTGATGCTGACCGTCGTGTTCGCGGTCTATGTCGCGGCGCTGATCCCGTCGCTGCTCATCACCGGACCGGCCTCGGATGCGCTGGGCCGGCGCCGGATCCTGTTGCCCGCATTGGCGGTCGCCGCGTTGGGTACGCTCGGCTTCGCGCTGTCCACCGACGTCGTGTGGCTGCTCGCCGCGCGCATCCTGCAGGGCTTGGCGTTGGGGGCGGCTTCGGGAGCGTTGACCGCGGCGCTGGCCCAACTCGAGCCGAGCGGTGACCGCCGGCGCGCGTCGCTGGTCGCGGGAGTGGCCTCGGCGGGCGGGATGGCGTTGGGTCCGCTGCTGGGTGCGGTTGTGGCGCAATATCTTCCGCATCCTTACGTGACGCCGTTCGCGGTGGTATTGGTGCTGTTGATCCCGGCGGCGGTCGCGATCGCGGCGCTGCCCGTGACCGGTGTGCGCGGGCGTTGGCGGCCGCGTCGGCCGAGTATTCCCGCCGGGATGGGCGGGATCTTCGCGACCGCGGGGACCGCGACCTTCCTCGGTTTCGCGGTAGTCGGCGTGTTCCTGACCTTGGTCCCCACGTATGCGGCCACCCTGTCCGGCAGCGCCAATCTGGTGATCGGCAGTGGCGCGGCGGCGCTGCTGCCGATCGGCTGGGCGGTGGCGCAGCTGCTGGCCTACCGCAAACCCGAACGGCCGCTGGAGGTTACGGGCCTGCCGCTGTTGGCGATCGGTCTGGTGCTGCTGGCGATCGCGGGTACGGTGTCCTCGTTGCCGCTGCTGCTGGGCGCGACGGTGCTGGCCGGGGCGGGGCACGGGCTGGTCTTCCTGAGCGGGCTGACCGCGATCAATGCCGCCGCGCCCGCCGACCGGCACGCCGATGTGGTTTCGACCTATTACGTCATGGGTTACTGCGGCACCGGCGGCCCGGTGATCGGAGTCGGCCTGCTGACCGGCGTGACCGGATTGCTCACCGCCGTGCAGGTTTTCGCCGGTGTGGTCGCGGCCGCGTGCCTGGTCGTGCTGGCGGTGCGCATCCGCCTGGGCGCGGCGCGAAAGCGTTAGCGAATCCGAGCGCCTTCCGTCACCGCGCGCCGCCCGCACGCGCGCGTGTTCGAAGGCCGCGATTTGACGTCCTCCCCGGCGTGATACGCCGGGATGCCTGCCAGCGCCATTTCGGGCGCTCTCGGTGGGTTCCTGTTTCGCTGAGACTTGCCGACCGCTAAGCGGCAGGGCTTACGGTCTCTCCGCAGGCGTTTAGCCTCTCCGCCCGTCCGGCGGCGAGAATATTGTTCGAAGCATTGAGATCACGATCCAGCACCGCCCCACACGCCGGACAAGTCCACATCCGAACATGCAACGGCTTGGGACCGTCACGGTGTCCGCACGGCGAGCAGATCTGCGACGACGGAAAGAACCTGTCCACCTTGGCGAAATGCCGCCCTCGCCGGGCGGCCTTCTCCTCCAGCATGTTGGTGAATATCGCCCAGCCCGCGTCGTGCACCGACTTCGCCAGCCGGGTGCGGACCAAGCCCTTCACACACAAGTCCTCGACATAGATCGCTTGATTTTCGCGAACGATCGCCGTGGACTGCTTGTGTGCCCAATCTCGACGTATGTCAGCCACTTTCGCATGCGCCGCCGCCACCTTCACGCGGGCTTTGGCGCGGTTCGCAGAACCCTTCTGCTTACGCGAAAGACTCCTCTGCGCACGACGGAGCTTCCGCTCTGCTTGACGCAGAAACCTCGGAGACTCGATCCGCTTACCGTCGGACAGAACCGCGAACGTGGTCAGGCCGAGGTCGATGCCCACCTCGGCGTCGACCACCGGCAGCGGCGAAGCATCCACCTCGACGACGAACGACACGAAATACCTACCAGCCGCGTCCTTGATTACAGTCACCGACGACGGATCCGACGGCAACTCCCGCGACCACGCGATCTTCACGTCCCCGATCTTCGGCAGGCGCAGTTTCCTGCCTTCGGTGATCGCGAACCGGGCGTTGCGGGTGAACCGGACCGACTGCCGGTTGTCCTTGCGGGACCGGAACCGCGGCGCCGCCACCTTCGGGCCCTTGCGTTTGCCGGTTACCGACTGAAAGAAGTTGCGGTAAGCGGTATTCAAGTCCGCCAGGGCCTGCTGCAACACCACCGCTGACACCTCGCCCAACCATTCCCGCTCCGGGGTCGCCTTGGCGGCGGTCAACCGCTTGGACAACTCGCCGTTCGAGATATAGGGACGCTTGGCCTCGAATGCGGCCCGCCGCGCTGCCAGCGCGTCGTTGAACACCACACGTGCGCAGCCGAATGCCCGCGCCAGAGATTCCTGCTGCCCCGGGGTCGGATACGCGCGGTACTGGTAGCGCAGCTGCACAAGACGCAATCTATCGGCACCCACCGACAAAAACTTCCATGATCTACCGAGCGCGCTCTGACCCGGCGACCTCCTCCCCCCGCGCCCGCGTTCAGCAGCGGAATGTGAGGTTGCTGAACGCCTTTGGATTCGTTGAACGCCTCGTGCACCCGATAGAACTCGCCTTCGAAGGTGGTGGTCGGCCGGGGTTCACAGCGACCGGATGATGTGGGCGGCCTCGTCGAGTTGCCGCAGCCGGGTGGGCGCGTCATCGAATCGGTAACCGTAAGCCCGGTATTCGTCCTCGTACCAGCCCGCGCCGATCCCGAAGGTGAGCCTGCCGCGGGAGACGACATCGAGCGTGGAGGCCATCTTGGCCTGCAGGGCGGGAGTGCGATAGTTGTTGCCGGTCACCATCTGCCCGATCCGGATACGCCGGGTGTCACGGGCCAGCGCGGTCAGGGTGGTCCAGCTTTCGAAGATGTAATCCGGCGCGGGCGGGAACGGCACGAAATGATCGGCGACCCACACCGTCTCATACCCGGATTCGTCGGCGGCGCACGCCAGGTCGGTGATGGTTTCGAAGGCCGCGACCGGATCGGTGTACCCGGCGAAGTTGTGCCCGAGTCCGGTGGGGAGATAGAGGCTGAATTTCATGCCGATACCGACCGTCTCCGGCCCGGGAAAGTAACTCCACGCAGGTGGGGCGAGCGAGCGACGGCGATCACATCGGGTTGCCGATCGCCGAAACCCGGTGTTTACTGGCCCCCGCAAGGTGCCGTTCGTTAGCTGAGGCTCCTTCATGGATACAGGCCGGCGATCCCGAACGTCGAGAGACGCCCCGGATCAGGACAGGTTGCCCCGAGTTAAGGGGCCGCCCCGACCGGCTCCCGCCTTCCGAGGTGGGTTTACGCCGTGGAGTGCTGAAGGTCTTACGAGGGGTGGTGCCCGTTCCGGCGATTTCCGCCGGTCCCACCCTCCCGGCATGGCGTTGCGCGGTGTTCGGAGGAGGTGGTGGTCGTGCCCGACGGATCGGATCGAGTTCCGTTAGCCAATCGTTCACTCGGCGACACTGCCGCAATCATCCGTGCGCTACCGCTGTGCCTGTAGCGTCCGGTTCGGAGTGCGCCGTCATCCCCTGTTTTCGGGAGATCGCAAATGACCACGTGGGAAATGCTGCTGCGGCTCGGCACCGGTGTCGGGTTGGGTGCGGTGATCGGGTTCGAGCGTCAGTTCCGGGCGCGCATGGCCGGATTGCGCACCAATGCGCTCGTCGCCGCCGGGGCGACATTGTTCGTGCTGTTGTCCGCGCACGGCTTCAATGGCGCCTCCGCCGATCCGACTCGTGTTGCGGCGCAGATTGTTTCGGGTATCGGCTTTCTGGGCGCGGGTGTGATCCTGCGCGACGGGTTCAATATCCGCGGGCTGAACACCGCGGCGACGCTGTGGTGTTCAGCGGCGGTCGGGGCGCTCGCGGGGGCGGGCATGTATTCGACCGCGGCGGCGGGCTGTGTGGTGGTGGTCGTGGTGAACACCGCGTTGCGGTCGGTGGCGCGCACGGTGGATCGGCCGATCGCCGACGGGCCCGAGGCGCAGGAGGCACTCTACGCGTTCACCGCCGACACCGATGACGCGCACGAGGCGCATGTGCGGGCGTTGCTGGTGCAGTCGTTGACGCGCACCGATTTCCGGCTGAATTCCATCTCGAGCCATGACACCTCGGCGGGCCGGGTGCAGGTGCGCGCGGAGCTGACCGGGGATCGGCGCGATGACCGGCAGATGGAGGCGGCGGTGAGCCGGTTGAGCCTGGAGCCGTCGGTGACCAGTGTCGGCTGGCGCACGGTGCCCGCGGCGGTGGAGGCCGAGCAGTGAGCGCGAGCTTGCGGTCCTATCCCTCGCGGGGTGCGCTGGATCGGCCGAGGTCGCGGTGGGCGGATATCGCGGTGTTCGCGGGCGCGGCGGTGCTGATCTGGATCGTGGTGAAGGTGTCTGCGGGCATGCATGTGCCCTTCGACGAGAACACCGCGCCCACAACGATTTCCACCGATCCGAGCCAGCTGCCGTATTACGCGGCGCGGTCGCTGCTGCGCATGTTTCTGGCGTTGGGGCTCTCGATTGTGTTCACCTTCGTCTACGCGACGGCGGCGGCGCGGTTGCCGCGCGCGGAGAAGGTCATGCTGCCGGCGCTGGACATTCTGCAGTCGGTGCCGATCCTGGGTTTCCTGTCGGTGACGGTGACCGGGTTCATCGCGTTGTTCCCGGGGTCGTCGCTGGGGTTGGAGTGCGCGTCGATCTTCGCGATCTTCACCTCGCAGGCGTGGAACATGACCTTCGCCTTCCACCACAGCCTGATCTCGCAGCCGCGGGAACTGGACGAGGCCTCGCGCAATCTGCGTTTGTCGCGCTGGCAGCGGTTCTGGCGGGTGGATGTGCCCTCGGGGATGTTCCCGCTGGTGTGGAACGCCATGATGAGCTTCGGTGGCGGCTGGTTCTTTCTGACCGCGGCCGAGGCGATCAGCGTCAACAACCACTCCTACGCGTTGCCGGGCATCGGCTCCTATGTCGCGAGCGCGACCGCGGACTCCGACACCGGCAAGGTGATGCTGGCGATCGTCGCCATGGTGGTGCTGGTGATCGGGCTGAATGTGCTGTTCTGGCGGCCGCTCACGGTGTGGGCGGAGCGATTCCGGGTGGAGGACAGCGAATCCGCGGATGCGCCGCGCTCGCTGATCCTGGATCTGTTGCGCCGCAGTCATATTCCGGGACTGCTGGGGCGGGGGTTCGGGCCGCTGGTGTATCCGATGGATCGGGCGCTGCGGGTGTTCGGGCTGGCGGAGTATCCGCTGTATGTGGCGCCGGCGCGGCGCCGCGCCGCCGATATCGCGTTCAATCTCGTGGTGGGTGCGGCGCTGGCGGTGGGCGTGGTGTTCATGGGCCGCTATATCGCCGAGACCGCGGGGTTCGGGGAGGTCGGGCATGCGGCCTGGCTGGGGTCGATCACGCTGTTGCGGGTGATCGTGCTGCTGATCTTCGCAACCCTGGTGTGGGTGCCGATCGGGGTGTGGATCGGGTTGAATCCCAGGGTGTCGCGGCTGGCGCAGCCGATCGTGCAGGTGCTGGCCAGTTTTCCGGCGAACTTCCTGTTCCCGCTGGTCACCGCGGTGCTGGTGGCCACGGGCGCGAGCCTGCAGTGGGCCTCGATCCTGCTCATGGCGTTGGGCGCGCAGTGGTACATCCTGTTCAACGTGATCGCGGGCGCTTCGGCGGTGCCCAATGATCTGCGCGAGGCGGCGGCGAATCTGCGGCTGCCGCGAATGTTGTGGTGGCGCAAGCTGATTCTGCCCGCCATCTTCCCGAGTTTCGTGACCGGTGCGATCACGGCCGCCGGTGGCGCGTGGAACGCCTCCATCGTGGCCGAGATCGTGAAGTTCGGTGACACCACCTTGTCCGCGACGGGCCTGGGCGCCTATATCGCCGATGCCACCCGTGACGGGGATGGTCCGCGCATTCTCATCGGCGTGCTGGTGATGAGCGCCTATGTCGTCGGTATCAACCGGTTGTTCTGGCGCCGGCTCTACGCGCTGGCCCAACGCCGCTACTCGCTCTGATCGGAGGAGCCTCTAATGACCACCACTGTCACCACCGGCGAGGTCCTGATCGACCTGCGTGATGTGGACATGTCCTTCACCGGGGCCTCGGGCGAGCGGCTCAATGTGCTCGATCAGGTGAATCTGCAACTGCGCGAGGGCGAGATCGTGGCGTTGCTGGGCCGGTCGGGCTCGGGCAAGTCGACGCTGCTGCGGTTGATCGCGGGGCTGCTGGCCCCGACCAGCGGTGAGGTGCTCTATCGCGAGGAGCCGTTGCGGGGGTCCAATCCCGGTGCGGCGCTGGTGTTCCAGTCGTTCGCGTTGATGCCGTGGCTGACCGTGCAGGACAATGTGGAGCTCGGGTTGGCGGCGCGCGGGGTGGCGCCGGGGCCGCGGCGGCAGGCCGCGTTGGAGGCGATCGACCGGATCGGGTTGGACGGGTTCGAAACCGCGTATCCGAAGGAGCTTTCCGGCGGTATGCGCCAGCGCGTCGGTTTCGCGCGGGCCCTGGTGCTCGAGCCGGACCTGTTGCTGATGGATGAGCCGTTCTCGGCGCTGGATGTGCTGACCGCGGAGAACCTGCGTACCGAGCTGGTGAATCTGTGGTCCACCAAGGACTTTCCGACCAAGTGTGTCTGTATCGTCACCCACAATATCGAGGAGGCGGTGCAGCTCGCGGATCGTGTGCTGGTGTTGAGTTCGAATCCGGGGCGGATCATCGCCGAGGTCGCCGTCGATCAGCCGCGCCCGCGCAACCGGCGCGCACCCGGCTTCGCGGCGCTGGTCGATCAGATCTACGGTCTGCTCACCGGGCGCGACACCGAAATCGCTGCGGCCCCGGCCGATACCTCGACCCCGTTCGCGGTCCCGCTGCCCGATGCCTCGGTCGGCGGTATCGCCGGTCTGCTGGAGCTGGTGTACGGCAACAGCGGCCGCGCCGACCTCCCGGTGGTGGCCGATGAGCTCAACTTCGAGCTCGATGACCTGATGCCCCTGGTCGACGCCGCCGCGCTGCTGGGCTTTCTGCTGGTGGAATCCGGTGACGTCATCCTCACCAATGTCGGCGCGAACTTCACCAATGCCGATATCCAGGCGAGTAAGTCGATCTTCGCCAACCAGGCCCGCCGCCGAGCTCCTTTGGTGCGCACGATCTGTTCGGCGTTGGTGGGCAATCCCGAGGAGACGGTGCGCGCCGATTTCATCCTGGATCTTTTGAAGCGCGGCTTCTCCGATGAGGACGCCCGCCGTCAGCTGGAGTTGGCCATCGACTGGGGCCGCTATGCCGAACTCTACGACTACGACACCGATTCCGGCCGCATCACCGCCGACCCCGCGGCCGACCTGCGCGCCTCCTGACCGGGTTCAGACGATGGCGGCGGGGATGACGGTGGTGAGCCCGCCGTCGACCAAGAGGTCCTGGCCGGTGATGTAGGCGGCGTCCTCGGAGGCCAGGAACGCCACCGCGCCGGCGATATCCTCGCTGCGCCCGACGCGCCCGAGCGCGACCAACGATGCCGCCCCGGCTTGCGCTTCGGGTGAGGCCTCGGCCCGGAATGCCGGGGTGTCGACGTATCCGGGGCTGACCGAGTTGACGCGAATTCCCCTGGGCGCCAACTCCGATGCCAGTGTCCGCGCCAGATTCTGCACCGCCGCCTTGGTCGCCGAGTACAGCGCCGCGCTCGGTGCACCGCGATAGAGCGCGAAGGACGCGTTGATAATGATCACCCCGCCATCAACCACCAGCGGCAACGCATGCTGCACGGTGAAGAACGCAGCCTTGAAGTTGATCCCGACAACTCGATCGAACTCCTCCTCGGTCACCGCAGAAATCGGTTGGAACGCACCGATTCCCGCATTGACGAACACCACATCCAACCGCCCGAACCGCTCCCCCACCACCCGCACCAACTCCTCGAGATCGGCCTGCTCCGTGGCATCCCCGGCCACCCCCACCGCCCGCTCCCCCAACTCCGCCACCGCCGCATCCAGCCGCTGCTTGTCCCGCCCGGTAACAATCACCCGAGCCCCCTCCGCCACCAACCGCCGCGCAGTAGCCAACCCCATCCCACTGCTCCCCCCGGTGATCAGCGCAACCTTGTCCTGAAACCGAATCCCGTTCTGTGTCATACCTTCACCCTGCCGACCCCCGCGACGAGCAAACAGTGCGTATTTATGGTGGGTGTGCCACCACCACCTTCACGCCGTCGGCTACGTGAGCCGGGTGTCGGCGAAAACCACCATCGCGTCACGGTAGTAGGTGGCCAGTCCAGCGGCGATTTCATCGAAACTGGCGGTGGCGGTGGGGTCGTCGAGGTAGGTCTGGGCCAGGTCTTTGAACATCTGCGCGTCCGGGGTCCAGGTGGCACTGACAAGTTGGTACGCCGCGTCGATCTCCGACTGCACGGCCGCGTCGCTGACGGGTTTCCCCGCAGTCATCAGCTCAGCCATGCGGATCATCGCGGCGGTCGTTTCCCGCTGCATTCGCGTAATCTCCGCATCCGGCAGCTCGCCGCTCCTGGCCTTCGAGCGCTCGAGCGCTTCGGCCTGATCAGGCCAGCGCTCCAGTACGTCGGCCTCGTATGGCTCCGGGTCGAATCCCTCGAAAAGATTCTCCGGCCTGTTGATCTCGGGCACGGCCGTGGTTCCTTCCTGCGCCTGGAGTCCGTCGATGGTGCGAGCGACCGTGTGCAGCACCCGATCGAGGCGGTCGCGCTCGCGCAGCAATCTCGCGTAGTGTTCCCGCAACGCGACCAAGCGATCGGTCTGCCGATCGAGGATCGCCGCCACCTCGTCGAGCCCGAGATCCAGCTCCCGCAACACCAGAATCTGCTGCAGCCGCAACAATTGCGCCTGCTGGTAGAAGCGATATCCGTTGCTGCGTACCCCCGCAGGCGGCAGCAGCCCGATCTCGTCGTAGTGCCGAAGCGTCCGCGTCGTCACCCCGGACATCCGGGCAACCTCCACAATCGACCACGACACGACCGACTCCTCATCACACCGAACCCCGCCGGTCCATCCGGCACCTCGACGCTAAACATTCACGCAGCGTGAACCTCAAGCTTCAGGCTTCAGGCAGCTGATTTCACCGAGCCGGTGTGGCAGCGGGTTCGATGCTGTGGCGTTTGAGCAGGAGGATGATCGTCAGAAGGGGGTAGACCAGGATCGGGAGCAGGGTGCCCGGGTAGAGGGTTTGGTCGACGAGAATCGCGGTGCCCGTGAGCAGGGTGAAGTCGAACAGGCCGTGGATGATCGAGTTGGCGATATTGCCGCGGGTGACGCGGCGGATCAGGTAGAAGAAGTAGCCGGCCGCGCTGACGACGATGGCCTGGAAGATCGCGGAGGCTCCGTGGGTGATGCCGTTGGCCAGGTGCACCGCACCGAACACCAGGCTCGACCACAGCGCGACCCGTCCTTCGGTGAGACCGTGGTCGCGCAAAACCACAACCCCGATGCCGCGAAACATGCCTTCCTCGCCCCACCCGACGAACTGCGTCGCGATCAGCAACACGACAACGAACAGCCAGCCCTTCTCCGAGAGCGCGTGATAGGCGATACCACCGGCAATGGCCACCAGAAACACGATCGGCACCACCCGCACCCACGACTGCACAGGCCGCTCGTCGCGCAGCACCGGCCGCAACCAGCCAAGGTAGGCAATCACGCCATAGGTGAAGATCAGCGCCACCCCGAGGGGAATGATCATCCCGTAGAACACCGCACGGGTAGAACGAAAGTCACTCTCGCCACTGACCTGCTTCATCCAGATCCCACCGCCCTGAATGATGGCCAGATAAGCGATGACGACAACGGCGTACATCCGGTACGACAGTGAGCGTCGTCCAGCCGGACCGACCGACGCCTCGGTATGCAGCGTGCTCATGTGATCAACATAGAACTGACACGGCCATTTTCGACGACTCCCGCACCGCACGGATTCCAGGTCGTGCCGGTCAGAACATGCCGCCGCCGGCGTGGAGGGTTTGGCCGGTGATCCAGCGGGCGGCGTCGGAGGCTAGGAAGGCGACGATGTCGGCGATGTCGGTGGGGTCGGCGAGGCGGCCGAGGGGGATGTCGGCGGCGATGGCGGAGAGTTGGGCTTCGGGGACTGTGGCTGCGACCGTTTCGGTGCGGGTGGGGCCCGGGAGCACGCTGTTCACGGTGATTCCGCGCGGGGCCAGTTCCGTTGCCAGGACTCGGACCAGTTGGTCGCCCGCGGCTTTGCTGGCGGCGTAGAGGCCTGCGTTCGGACGGGGAAGCACCGCGGCGCCGCTGGAGATGACGATGATGCGGCCGTGGTCGGTGACGTGTTGGGCGGCGGCGCGCAGGGTGGTGAAGGTGGCTCGGGTGTTGGCGTCGAAGACGTGGTCGTAGTCGGCGTCGGTGGCCTGGGCGAGCGGGGTGAAGTGGGTGACGGCCGCGGTGTGGACGACGACGGCGGGGGCGTCGTAGTGGTGGCGGGCGGTGTCGAAGAGGTGTTGAACCTGTTCGGGGACAGCGACATCGGCGGGGACGGCGGTGGCTTCGCCGCCTGCGGTGCGGATGGTGGTGACGACGGTGTCGGCCGCGGCGGCGTCGGAGCGGTAGTTGACGATGACGCGGGCTCCGTGTGCGCCGAGGCGTTCGGCGATGGCGCGGCCGATGCCTCGGGCGGCGCCGGTGACGATGACGGTGGGGTTCTCGGACAAGGCGATCTCCTTCGGATGATCCGTATTGCGTTGCCCCACTGACGTTATGGGGCGAGAATGATCCGAACCATGGCTGAATGTGCCCGGAACATGCTCGATCGGATCAGTGGGTGGGATGGAGATCGATGTCTTGAGTGATGCGGTCGCCGCTTTGACGGTGGCGCCGGCCCTGTCGGTACAGCTGCGCACGCGCACGCCCTGGGGTCTGAGGTTCGGCGGGCGGCGCGGCTTCGGCTTCCATGTCGTCGTGCACGGTGAGTGCCTGCTGCTGCGCGAGGGTGCGCGACCGATGGTGTTGCGCGCCGGGGATGTGGTGTTGATGCCCGGCGGGGCGGTGCACGCGCTCGCGGATTCGGTGGCGTCCGAACCCGTCGAGCTGGTCGTGGACCGGCGCGTCGAACGCGTCACGGTAGGAGGTGAAGGCGCGGAAACCGTTGTGGTGTCGGGCGCTTACCGGATCGAGGCGGGCCTGCGGCACCCGCTGCTCGCGGGGCTACCCGACGTGGTGCATCTGCCCGGGCCCCGCCAGGATCGGCTGGGTGCGGCGGTCGAGTTGCTCGCCGCCGAGATCGAGGCACGCGATCCCGGCGGCGATGCCATCGTCACCGCACTGGTGGACGCGTTGCTGATCTATATCCTGCGCGCCTGGCACGACGGCAATGCCACGGGCTGGACCGCTGCGATGGCCGACCAGGCGATCGGGCACACCCTGCACCGCATGCACTCCGACCCCGCCGAACCGTGGACGGTGGACCGCCTGGCCGCCGAGATCGGTGTGGCACGAGCGACTTTCATCCGCCGGTTCACCCGTTTGGTCGGCGAGCCGCCGCTGACCTATCTCACCCGTTGGCGGATGATCACTGCGGCCCGCCTGCTCCGCCGCGACCGCGCTCCCCTGGCCGCCGTCGCCCGAGCGGTGGGTTACCGCTCGGAATTCGCGTTCGCGAAGGCCTTCAAGCGCGAGTACGGGATCGCGCCGGGCGCCTACCGCACGCAACGGGGTTGAGAGCTCGCTCAGGCGACGTTGCGGGCTCCGCCGTCGGGATCGGCGGGGTCGATGTGCCAGCTGTGGATGCGGCGCGGGTGGATGCGGATGATTTCGTGGGAGAACCAGTCCGGGGCCACGGGGATGTCCTCGACGGTGAGAATCTCTGCGACACCGCGGATTTCGACACCGCGCCCCCACCCGGGTTTCACCTCGCCCGGGTCGTTGGGGGTCATGTCGTCGATGACGATGCTGACGTGTTCGTTGCCGCGGACATTGCGGTAGCGCTGAGCGTTGGGGTTCGGCCCGCCGATGTCGATGGTGCCGTCGGCGTTGAGCCGGAACCCGACGGCGACCTGGTTGGGGTGATTGCGCTTGGTGACGGTGGCCAGCCGGGCCAGCGATTGCGTTGCGAGGTAGGCCCGTTCGGCGTCGGTGAAAGGCATGACACCCACCGTAGAAGCTCGAGCACGGTTGAGGTCAAGGCTCTGGACTCGGCGACAAACAGAATCTATATTCCGTTTGTGGGAGTGAGTTTCACCGCGCGCACCATGGCGCTGCAACGAGCATTCGAATCCGCCCGTTCGGCCGAATCCCGGCTTTTCACCGATCCTTTGACCGACGCGTTCCTGCCCCGGCCGCTGCGCGCGCTCGCGGATCTGGCGCGCCTGCCGGTGCTGGGCGGGGCCGTCCCGCGGCTCTACGACCTCGCCTTTCCCGGCCCGCGCCCGTCCGCGGTGGCCCGCACACGGCTCATCGATGACACCGTCGTCGATCTCGTCCGAGCAGGCGTGGGGCACATCGTGATCCTCGGCGCGGGCTTCGACAGCCGGGCCTGGCGACTGCCGCAGTTGCGCGCGACCCGGGTGGTGGAGGTCGATCGACCCAATACGCAGACGGCGAAGGCGGCTGCCGTGCGCGCGGCGGGTGAGAGCGTCGATCATGTGCGGTTCGTGCCGGTGGACTTCGAAACCGATGATCTGACAACCGCATTGCGCGGGGCCGGTGTCGGGTGCGGTGAGCCGGTCGTCTTCGTGTGGGAGGGCGTCACCAACTACCTCACCGCGCAGGCCATGGACGCCACGCTCGCCGCACTGCGCGGTATCGGCGGTGCGGGCAGCATGCTGTTGTTCACCTACGTGCATCGCGGCGTCCTCGACGGCACGGCAACGTTTCCCGAGTCTCGCCGCTGGGTGAAGAGCGTGGCCCGCGTCGGTGAGCC